>NZ_JAIGNI010000149.1 GCF_026130175.1 Lyngbya sp. CCAP 1446/10
AACGAGCGGGGTATATATTGATGAATAACCACCGTTTAGCGTCAATTAAAGTAATTCGGGATTGGGGTGATCGCTTAAACATTTTGTCGGGATTAATCCCGCTTGGCTGTTCACCCCGCAGCGCGGATAAAGCATCTTTTGCTGAATGAAATCTATCTTCAATTGCGGGTTCAATTATCTTCTCTAACCAGTCGGCAAACTCTGTAGAAATAGAAACGCTATTGCGGAATTTTACCTTCAGCTTGTGTCTGGGTAAATCCGATGGAAATTTCTGGGTTAACAAGAAAAGCAGCGTTGTTCCTAATCCATACAAATCTGTTGATAATACAGCTTTTCCTCTGAATTGTTCTGGTGCCATGTAACCGTAGGTTCCGACAACGGTACTGCCTCCAGTAATAGTATGATGGTAAGTGTTTTGAACTGCACCAAAATCAACTAGAAAGACTCGCCCATTTTTTTGGATAATAATATTTTGAGGTTTAATATCTCGGTGGATCGCAGCAGGTAACAGCGATTGCAGATAAGCTAGAATTTCTAGCAATTGATAGGCGATATGACGAACTTGCGATTCATTTGGTTTCCAGCCATTTTCTATCAACTGTGCGAGAGATTTTCCCGGTGCGAGTTGTTGGGCGATATAAAAACAACGATCTTGGGAAGTATCAACTTGAAAGTAGTCAATGTAGCGAGGAATTCCCGGATGATTCAATCCAGATAAAGTTTTTGCTTCTCGTTCAAATAACTCGATTTTCTTCCATTCAGTTGTCAGGCGCAGGGATAAAGCTTTGAGTGCAACTTTTTGATTGCTGTTTAAATCTACAGCAGCATAGGTGATTCCAACTCCACCCTGTCCTAATTTGCCGATAATGCGATATCTTTCAGCAATGATTTTTTCCGATTGTTCTAGTGTTTCCATATTTTTATGCGTGGGGTTATTTTGGATAATTAGTAGGTTGCGCCGCGAGATTTGAGTATTTTGGCTGCTACTTCTCGGTCGGGGTTAGAGTTTGTTTCTGCTATCTTTAGCGGCGTCTCGCCATGGCAGTTGGTAGTGTTAATTTTTGCACCTTTAGCAAGTAGCAATTTTAAGATTTCTACCGTGCCATAATGTGCGGCTTTATGCAGTGGAGTTGTGTCACATATATCTCTGTTATTGACATCTGCACCGTTTTTAATGAGCAGTGCAGCAATATCATTGTGTCCGATCGCGATCGCTCGATCCAATGGAGTTTGACCAGCGTCATTTCTAGCGTTAACCCTTGCACCTTTAGCAATTAGCAGTTCAGCGATATCTTGAGATCCTCGATCGACAGCAAGATGCAGGGGGGTTGTTCTGTGATTATCCTGGATATTAATTTCTGCACCTTTAGCAATCAGCAATTTTAAGATTTCTACCGTGCCATAATGTGCGGCTTTGTGCAGTGGAGTTGTGTCAGATCCATCTATGTTATTGACATCTGCACCGTTGTTAATTAGCAGTGCAGCAATATCATTGTGTCCGATCGCGATCGCTCGATACAATGGAGTTTGACCATTCTTATTTCTAGCGTTAACCCTTGCGCCATTAGCAATTAGCAGTTCAGCGATATCTTGAGTTCCTTGAGCAACAGCAAGATGCAGTGGAGTTTCAATCAAGATATCTTTGGCATTAACGAATGCACCTTTCGCAATGAGTTGTTTGGCTACATCCTTAAGTTTGAAACTCACAGCGATATGTAGTAAAGTGCTGCCATATTTGTCTTCACTATTAACATCTGGGTTTTTACTAATCAGCAGCGCCACTGTATCGCGGAGGCTCATTTCTACCGCGATATTCCGTGGAGTTTTTCTGTGATTATCCTGGATATTAATTTCTGCACCAGGCTCTAACGTCGGCAGTTGATTGATATTCTGCATATTCTTGAAGACAGCAATATCTAGAGGAGTCCATCCAGAATTATTTTTAATATTGACTTGCGCCCCATTAGCAATTAAAAAAGATACCATTTTTGGGCGATTATCTTGAACAGCTAGGTATAACGGAGTATTTCCAGATTGGTCCCTAGCATCGATATTCAGCATTAGCAAAGCAGCAACTTCTTTTGTGGTTGCATAGTGCAGTGGAGTTCTTTTTTGACTATCCCGAATCGCAACATTTGCACCGTCTTTAATTAGCTGTTGTACCAACTCCTTAAAACCTATTTTTGCTGCGTTATGTAATAAGGCTATACTCTTGCCATTTCGGGCATTTTCTTCTTTGATGTTAATTTTTGTGCCCGCAGCGAGTAGTATCTTTGCGATTGCCTTTGATTGCGTCGTATGCAGAGGAGTCATACCTTTATTGTTTTTAGCATTGACGTTTGCGCCTTTAGCAATCAGGAACTTAGCCATTTCAGGCGATTCCGCAAAGAACAGAGGAGTTGCAGCCCTACTATTGCCACGTAAAAACATTTTGATATATAGACCCCAACCCCATGTAGGAGTCCACCTATCTAAATGATGTTCTCTCTGGGCGTTAATATCTGCACCTTGAGCAATTAGCATTTGTGCCACTTCTATGCGATCGAATGCAGCAGCAAAGTGTAACGGTGTAAAGCCATATCTATCCTTAGCGTTGACATCTGCACCCTTGGCAATTAACAATTCTGCCACCTCTTTTGAGGCAGCCAAGTGTAGTAAATTCTGGTTATTTACCCTGGTATTAGCACTAATACCAAGATCCAGATAATGCCTAACAGTGTTACTATCTCCCTGTTGAACAGCCTGGAAAACTGCATCGGGGGTAAATCCAATCCGGCTGAGGATGGGATATTTAAAGTGATTGAAAACAGCAACAGTAACAACAGCAGCAATTCCTATTGTGAGGCGTTTTTTCCATTGCGTCGATCGATTAGACTTAACGCTAACTATTCGAGGATTGCGAAGCAATTCAAGCGCTTTTTTTGCCGATTCAAAGCGGTTTTCTAAATCTGGCGCTATCATTTTTTTTAACCAATCGGCAAATGCTGAAGAAATATTAATTTGAGAGCAAACATCTATATCTAGTATATTTGTTGGTAATTCGGTGGGGGAACGGTGGGTTAGTAAATACAACAACGTCGCTCCTAAACCATATAAATCTGTTGCAGGTACGGCTTGTCCGAGAAATTGTTCTGGAGCCATATAACCATAGGTTCCAACTACGGTACTTCCTCGCATTAAAGTATTGTAATAAGTGTTTTGCACTGCTCCAAAATCTACTAAACAGACTGTCAAATGTTTTTGTTTCTGGGAATTAATGGGCGATTTTAAAACAATATTTGCTGGTTTAATATCCCGGTGGATCACAGGTGGTGTCTGTGAATGGAGATAAACTAAAATCTCCAAAATTTGTGTTGCAATGCGTCGAATTTCCGCTTCACGAGCGTGCCAGCCATTTTCGACTAAACTTGCTATAGATTGCCCTTGTGCCAGTTCTTGTACTATATAAAAACAACGGTTATCGGGAGTATCGACATAAAAATAATCCAAATAACGCGGAATTCCCGGATGATTCAATTTTGATAAAACATTGGCTTCTCGTTCAAATAGTTCCAGGACTTTCCAGTCATTCATCTTTTGTAAAGACAAAGCTTTGAGTGCGACTCGCTGGTTTGTTTTGAGGTCAATGGCTTCATAAGTTGTGCTACTACCGCCTTCTCCGAGGAGATTTTTAATCTGATAGTGTTTGACTAAGTTATGGGGAATTTGTTGAACAATATCCATAGCATTATCCTGAGTTGATGAGTACCAACAAACATTTTTTATTTGGGTTTTTACAACCCAAGTTTTGAGAAAATATTCAATAAAAATTGAGCGTTTGAGTAAAATTCAAACAATTCAATAGAAAAGTCAATGAATGACTATGTATATGTGCTTAAATTTCAATGACCGTATTCCTACGGATAGCTTACCCAGAATTTTAGAGTGTCATATCACCTTTAGCAAAAATTTGCGGTTGACAGATTTTGCCGTAGTCAATTCCAATAAGCACTTGTAACAGAGCGGGTTAGATCGTAATTTCAGGCTTTGAGTTGTCAATTATTAATCTTATTTGACTATCTCGAATCGCAAACAGGACGATCGCTTTTGTGCAAGCGCCCTCTCGGCCCTCTGCGCCCTCTGCGTTAAATAAAAAATTAGGCATCGGGAATACACGCAGCAGACCAAACAATCGATCGCACTCCTCAATTTTCGATGGGATCTAAAATTCACATAAAGTTCCATCCCCTTTAGCAAAACCCTTCCTAAGATAGAAGATAGGGACGATCGACCTAAAAGCCGATCGAGGGGCAAACGCCAAGCACCTGAAAATCCCCAACTAGCGAGCCGCAAGACAGGGAGAACATCAAAATCATGGTAAACGCGCCAACAGGGGAAACCCGTCTGGGCCCGACCGAGCAGGTGCAAGCCTTAGACCGCGATTGCACAACCCTATCCCGTCACGTACTCCAGCAACTCCACAGCTTTTCAGCAGATGCTCAGGATCTCAGCACTCTGATGAATCGCATCGGGTTGGCTGCTAAGCTGATCGCGCGCCGACTTAGAGCCGGGTTAATGGCAGATGCTTTAGGGTTTACAGGGGCTGTGAACGTGCAGGGAGAATCCGTCAAAAAGATTGATATCTATGCTAATGAAGTGTTTATCTCGGTATTCCAGCAAAGCGGACTTGTCTGCCGCTTGGCTTCCGAGGAAATGGAAAAACCCTACTACATTCCCGAAAATTGTCCGATCGGACGCTACAGTCTGCTCTACGACCCCATAGATGGTTCTTCCAATCTTGACATCAATCTCGATGTCGGCTCAATATTCAGCATCCGCAAGCAAGAGCTACGGTGTGCACACAAGTCTAGTTGGAAATCAAATGACGGAAAAAAACGGAAGTTTATTTTTTTAATCCTTGATTTTCCGTTAATTATTATCAATAAGGTAAAACTATTGATAAATAAATCGATCGTCTAAAAACTTTGCCTACTCAGGATTGTGTCAGACAGAGCCAAGTTTTTAGGACTTGTGTGTACACCGTAGATCTCTACTGGTTAAAGTTCGTGAAAGTAATACATCACAACGCCAGTTACTGGATCGTTCTCGATACTGAGATAACCCGTTTTGAGCATTGCTGTGAAAGCCTCTTCCACTTCGGCAAAAGTAGCGCCCGTTGCCATCACCCCTTGGGTTACAGATAATCTGGCATTTTTTGTATAAGCTGCCTTCAGGAGTTTAATCCCTAACTGTTCGGGGGTTTGCTTGGGGTATGTCGAGGCGATCGCCCCGCCGATCGGAGATAGCGGTATACCTTGGGGAGATACGCCGAGTTTGCCCCTGAGACTAGCATTGTGTTCGTCCACCATGTTCGGTAGCAGCAGCAAGTCAAACAATTGCCCGAACCCAAACAAGCCAAAGGTACACAGCCACAGCAAACCCGTGCCAATCTTGCCGTTGTAGAGACGGTGGAGTCCGAAGGGGCCGAAAAAACAAGCAGCCCATAACAGGTAACTAACACCTAAATTGCTCATTTTATGACCGTCCTGTCTGGTTATTCTAAGAATTGGAGTCCCTTTATACATTTTGTACTTTCTATCTGGTGTTTGAACAGTTTGACACCAGCAGATCTTTGTGCATTGTCCGAAGTTATTGGTTATTTAAGCTGTTGTGCATTTAAATTGTATATTTCGACGATCGATCAAAAATCTTCTCCCCTCTCCCCCTCTCCCTCTCTCCCCCTCAATCACCATACACAATTGGGATGCAAAACAGCTTACTACCAATGCCCCATGCCCCATGCCCCATGCCCCATGCCCGTAAGTAATTGTGCGTAGCAATTCTTAACGCCAGCAAAATATTTTCAGGGTCGAAAACTTGGTACACTGGAGGGCGTGGAATATTTCAGCAGCTTTTACCTGAATGCCACACAAAGCGCAAAAGTGCGCCGCACAGCGCTGGTAGGAGATAAAAGGGCGATCGCCCCTTCCGATACCTCAAACGAGCGAGCAATTATAAGCAAAAAATCCAATAAAAATATGGTAGATTCCCTCAAAAAACCAGCTTTTGCAGAACAGCAAGAAGCGAAAACCCCAGCCAAAGAAACTATTCTCACGCCGAGATTTTACACAACAGACTTTGACGAGATGGCCAAAATGGACATCTCCATCAACGAAGCCGAACTCGAAGCAATCATCAAAGAGTTCCGCGTTGACTACAACAAAACCCACTTCGTGCGCGATGCCGAGTTCGATCAATCTTGGGAACACATCGACGGCGAAAAGCGCAAGTTATTCATTGAATTCCTCGAACGCTCTTGCACCGCTGAGTTTTCTGGCTTCTTGCTCTACAAAGAATTAGCACGCAAGCTCAAAGACAAAAATCCGGTACTCGCCGAAGGTTTCTTGCTGATGTCCCGCGATGAAGCGCGACACGCCGGATTCCTCAACAAAGCGCTGTCGGACTTTGGTTTGTCCCTGGATTTGGGTTTCTTGACAAAGAGCCGCAGTTACACATTCTTTAAGCCGAAGTTTATTTTCTACGCCACTTACTTATCCGAAAAAATCGGTTATTGGCGCTACATCACGATTTATCAGCACTTGAAAGCGCATCCTGAAGACCAGATTTATCCGATTTTCCGATTCTTTGAAAATTGGTGCCAGGATGAAAACCGCCACGGAGATTTCTTTGATGCGGTGATGAGAGCTCAGCCTCAAATGCTGAACGATTGGCGCGCTAAGCTTTGGTGCCGTTTCTTCTTGCTGTCGGTATTCGCGACAATGTATCTCAATGATATCCAGCGCGGTGGTTTTTATCGATCGCTCGGACTCGATGCTCGCGAATACGACATTGAAGTGATCAAAAAAACCAACGAAACCGCAGGTCGCGTCTTCCCCGTGATGCTAGACGTGAACAATCCAGAATTTTATGAACGGCTGGATATTTGCCTCAAAAACAATCAGCAATTGACCGCAATTGTCGCTTCTGAAACTCCGAAATTCTTGCAATTGTTCCAAAAATTGCCTCTGTATTTGTCCAACGGCTGGCAGTTGGTGAAACTGTACTTCATGAAGACGATCGAATCGCCTTCTGTTGAAGGTGCAGTCCGTTAAGTTTTGATTTTTCATCCTCTGTTACGGCGGTTCTGCGGAAGTAGAGCCGCTTTTTTTTGGTATGATGTTAGGTTGGTTTTCGTGAAAGGGCGATCGGGTTTCAAATTCAATTGAGGAACTTTATGAAGAAGTTAACTGTGAGATGAAAAGTGAGTAATACGAGTACCGGAAGACGCAACTCTTTTGAACTAGAAGATATTCAAAGGCAATGGAGAGAATGGCAGTAGAAAAGTAAAAAAATATTTTTAGCAAGTTGGTAATTTTTACGCTATTCTCAACTCAGTATTTTAAAATTCAGGCTCTCAAATCTACGATATTCCGGTGCACTTTATGCAAGCGAACAAAAAACAATCCCACAAATCAATTGTGATTTTTTATCTAGGAATGCTCGGCATTTTCCTTGTGTCCTTAACTCTGCGCTTTTGGGAACTGGAGCGATTTAACACTTTCGTATTTGACGAGGTTTATTACGCCAAATTTGCCAACGATTATCTCACCAGAACTCCTTTTTTCAACGCTCACCCGCCGCTTAGTCAATACATAATTGCGATCGGGATTGCGATCGGCACTCATCTGCCTTTCGGGAAAACCGCCGTCAACAGCCTAGCAGGCTCAATTCTTTCACCTTGGGACTACCGCTGGATTAATGCTCTCACAGGTTCCTTTATCCCGCTAGTTGTCGGAGCCTTCGCCTATCAGCTCCTTCGCCGCCGCACCTTTGCTTTTCTTGCTGCTTTATTTATCGCCTGCGACGGTTTATTTTTAGTTGAATCTCGCTACGCACTCAATAACATTTATCTAGTTTTATTCGGAATACTTGGTCAATTATTTATTCTTAAAACCGTAGAAGCTGAAGGCAAAAAGCGCTTGCTTTGGCTAGTATTAGCTGGGATAGGATTCGGTGCATCTGCTGCTATCAAATGGAACGGATTGTGGTTTTTGTTGGGGGCTTATCTCATTTTAATCTGCGCTTGGGCCGTGCGTTTAATTCAGGCAAAGAGAGGAAATGAAGAACCAATCCGCGAGGTGAATTCTGCTCTCCTTCCGCCCGAAAGTCCAGTACAAAAATTGACTGAGCTAACTTTTGTTGAAGTATGCTGGAGTCTAGCTGTAATTCCTCTTTTAGTTTACAGCATCTGCTGGATTCCTCACCTGCATCTCAATCCAACTCCCAATTTCTGGCAGATGCAAACGGAAATTTTGACTTATCACGAACGCATTAAAAGTGGCCCTAGTGTGCATCCTTACTGTTCCGCGTGGTACAGTTGGCCTTTGATGCTCCGCCCCATAGTTTACTTCTACAAAACTGCTAGCAACAATGCACAACCAGATCCGGTTTTGCCACCTTTACCCAGCGGTGCAACTGAGACAATTTTTGACGTTCACGCGATGGGAAATCCTTTCCTTTGGTGGTTTTCCACTTTAGCTTTAATCTTAGTAGCAGGAGTTTTAATTCACCGAATTGTCGTGTGGTTCCAAACGCGCAAAGTGGCCTCTGTTGACAGCCTCGAACAGCAGCAGCCGATTTTGTTTCCACCAACGGCCCAAATGTGGATGTTGTTATATTTGATAGTTAATTGGGCTGCTAATTTGCTGCCTTGGGTGAAGGTGAGTCGCTGCGTATTTTTGTATCATTATATGGGCTGTTCTGTGTTTGGAGCCTTAGCACTTGCTTGGTGGGTTGATAGGTGGCTGCACAGCCCTCAAACTCGCCTTCGAGGTATGGGAGTAACAATAATCTTTCTGGTTTTGGGTGCTTTTATTTTCTGGATGCCTATCTATTTGGGACTGCCTTTGTCGCAAATGGAATGGAAAATTAGAATGTGGCTGCCGTCTTGGGTTTAATAGGATTTACCCACAGATTCTACTTTGTAGGGTGCGCAGTGCGCACCTTACGATTTTCATAGAGTAGATTACTTAGCGATGAGATAAGATAGCATTATTTGTGATACAGTGCTCGATAAACTGGTTCGCCTCGTTTGAGAGTAGCAATTTCTCTTTCAGTAGCAACAGTCAGGGGATTTTCTGCTAGCCATTCCCCGCTATTTTGACGCTGAAAACTGGGATGAGATGAAAAGCGATCGCACATTTCGACTTCTACTTCCTCAATATCCGATTGAATAAACACTTCACCGCCAACAGCCAGATAAGTAGCCAACTCGCTGACTAATTCCTGCTGTACTACCCGCCGCTTGTGGTGCTTTTTCTTGAACCACGGATCGGGAAATTGAATGCTGACTCGCTGCAAAATACCAGCGGGCAAAGTTTCTAAAATTGGTTTCAGGGAACTATTAGCATTGCAAAACAAATAGTGGAGATTTGTCAACCCTTTTTCGTCCCGCCAAACATTCGCCTCATCTACCAGAGGTTCTCGAATTTCTAATCCGAGAAAATTCCAATCTGTTTGGATTTGCGCCATGTGCCACAAAAACCTTCCTCTGCCGCAGCCGATATCTAAATGTAGTGGTAAATTTAAATTAGCATAGATTTTAGTCCAATCCGGCGCAGTGGCGGATGTTCTATATCTCATGGATAGGGGATTTACGTGTTCCCGAACTCTAACTCTTCCCAATTTTGATGTCTCCTGAATATAATTTTTAATCGCTGATGTCGGCGGATTAACGCGGATTAACGCAGATGAATTGAGAAATAAAAAATCGCAGTGTTATGATTTTTTATTTCTAATTATTGTATCAAGCTTCTGGTTCAATCCCTGCTGCTCTTAATTGTGCGGCTAATCTTTGCGATCGTCCTCTTTCTTGTTCAGCTTCTTGTTGAACAAGGGCTATTTCTTGTTGAACAAGGGCCATTTCTTGTTGAACAAGGGCTATTTCTTGCCTTTCCCTTTCCACCATCTCTGCTCCCCACAATAACATCTGTCCGCTCTCATCCCACCAGCGCAACCAATATCCGGTTCTTTCGGCTTTTGTTCCCAGCCAAACACCCAGAAATAACCCAACTTCAGCGATCCAATAACGGCCATTTGCATCGGGTTGTTGTGCCTGATACCTTTCTCCTGAATCCAACTGATATATTTCTAAAAATCCTGTCCCAGGTTCAAAAATTGCATAGATTGGGACTCGCAATACTTGTTCGTAAAAAAACCATTTTCCCGGTGGATAAGTTCTTTTATTAGAATATTCATCATTGGCAGTAGCCGACACAAATTCCATCACTATATCTGGAATTTCTCCTTCTAAATTAGGAGTATAACTACGGCGAATTTCTTGATTAGGAAATGGCTGTACGTTGCGGGCATAAAACCAGTCTGGAGCTTTGACAACTAGCTGGTTGTTTAATGTCGCGCAGATCGCCATATTGGGGGCAATTAGTATTCCTGCTACTATGAAGCCTGCAATTTCTAATATTTCTCGCAAGGCCACAGCTAGGAGAGGTTGGTCAATATTTTCCACAGGTTCCTCGTCTAAAATGAAGTCGGCGGGCAATTTTTGCCAGGTAATTTTTAAGTCGGTTGTACTGACTGTCATGGTATTTTACCTCTTACTAGGATTGTTGGAGTGCGGTTTGCAATACTTCCCGATGGAAGAGCGATCGCCCTACTATAAATTTTATCCTTTCCTGCGATAATGCGTCGCCGTTGGCGTAGTGTTCGATCCAGGTTTTGCTGATTAAATAAGGATCTTCGGGCAATTCTGATAATAAGTACCCCGGCATTTCTAACTCGTCCATCAATTGACTAACTTTGGGATCGTAGCTGAGAGCAAAGCAGCGGCATTCTTCCGAAGCTGCCATAATTAAACTATGGTAGCGCATCCCGATCGCCATTTCGACTCCCCGGAATAGTCCTTTCAATTTTCTCGGATCGTCTAAACTAAGTATCTCACTTCGTTTCGGCAGGGCTTCGTACAAATGCTTCGCAATTTCTAAGTCGCGAGATGCTTGAAAAGGTATCAGTAAAATTAAGGCTCTGGTTGCTTTTTGAAAGTCAACTAAAGCTTGAGTTAAAATTGACAATCTGGCCGGAGTTAACGTAGGATGGGAACGCAAACAAACTGCAACTCTGGGCGCTGGTAAATCCCATAAACCGGATACAGGGGAATTTTCTAAAGCCCACACGGGATCTGGTGCTAAAGTGAACGGAATTTGCCAATCTGTAAGTAAGGTAGCTGAGCCTTTATCCCGCACGCTGACGGCGGTGCATCCAGCAAAACACCGCTGAGATAATTTGCGGGTAATCTCTCGATTTAAAGGCCCAATTCCCTGGGCCCAAGCAACTGTTTTTAAGCCCATTTGTTGCGCTAGTCCCATTAAACCCCCATAATAGAAAGGGCTGATCATGCTGGTAGCGTCTTGGATTAAACTGCCGCCTCCCCAGATTAGCGCGTCGGAGGTGCGGAGTGCTTCGAGGACTTGAAACGCATTCATACGATCGCGCGCAGCTACCCCATACCGCTGATTTGTCTCGACAGGATTGCCAGACAGGACGATCGGCGTCACCCCATCTGGTAACATTTGCAGTAGCGATGCCAACAGCGCCTCGTCGCCACCGTTGCCTTTACCGTAATAGCCGCACAAAATTGCTCGCATTTCTACTCTTGGTTTATAATGGGGAATCTAAGTATTACAATATCTAATTGTTGCGGTCGATTCGTAAAATATTTTAACAGTTAACAGTCAACAGTTAACAGTCAACAGCCTTAAACAAATAAATACATATTTTATCTTCCCCGTTCTCTGTTATTTTAGAATACAAAAAATGCACGCTTTGTCAATTCCCACCTGGATTATTCACATCTCTAGCGTCGTCGAGTGGATTGCCGCCATCTGGTTGATTTGGACTTACGGCGAAGTCACTCAAAACCGAGCTTGGTGGGCCCTTTCCGCCGGAATGCTGCCCGCCCTAGTCAGCGCCATGTGTGCTTGTACTTGGCACTATTTTGACAACTCCCCAGCCCTTGAATGGATCGTTACCCTGCAAGCGGCGATGACTCTCATCGGCAATTTTACTCTGTGGGCGGCGGCTTGGTTGATTTGGCGATCGGCTCAACCACCAGAAAAAATTCAAGATTAAAAGAGGTGTCAAATCAATGAAAAATAGCACTTTTTGGGCAACATTTACAACAAGTTCACTTTTGCTAGCAGCCGGATTTTTGCTTCCCAGCCAAGCCAGCAACAACCGACTGCAAATCGCCCAACAGCCAAACTGTAAAAGCCCTCAAACCACGGTTGATATGACTTTATGTTCGACTCAGGAGTTTAAAGCAGCAGACACCAAACTCAATCAATTATATCAGCAAATTCTGCCAATAATCAACAGCAAACAAAAGCAGAGATTGACTACGGCACAGCGTACTTGGGTAAAATTTAGAGATCAAACTTGTAATTATTCAGCAGGACACTTTGAAGGCGGTACTTTAGCTCCTTCTGTCTACATTTCTTGCAAAGCAAAAGTGACACAACAGCGCGTTAAAGATTTGGAAGGTTATTTGGAGCAAGCAAATTTGTAAGCAAATTAACCGAATTAGCTATTAGATTACCGACTTCTTCTGTGAGATGTTGTACCTGCGGTAAAACTCTGGTTTTTGATCTAAAATATAGCATCAAAACCTATATTTCTCGTTCAAAAAACCTTTTTTTGTACGTTGAGGGTGCTGTAAAATAAAAAATCAATTTATCTTTTTCAACGGCAATCGTGTACAATCTAAAGTCTAAAAACTAAAAGCTAAAATCTCAAATCGCCATGTCCTTCGTTGGTTTGCACATTCACAGCGATTACAGCCTCCTAGATGGCGCTTCTCAGCTACAGCCGCTCGCCGATCGGGCGGTGGAATTGGGGATGCCCGCGATCGCCCTTACAGACCACGGAGTGATGTATGGTGCGATCGAACTCATCAAAGTTTGCCGAAATAAAAATATCAAGCCCATAATTGGCAATGAAATGTATGTCGTCAACGGCGACATCGAAGTCAAAGTTCGAGGTAGAAGAAAATACCATCAAGTTGTCTTAGCAAAAAATACCCAAGGCTATAAAAACCTCGTCAAACTCACCACAATTTCCCACTTAAAGGGAATGCCAGAACGAGGTATTTTTGCCCGCCCCTGTATCAACAAAGACCTACTAAAACAATACTCCGAAGGTTTAATTGTCACCAGCGCTTGTTTGGGTGGCGAAGTTCCCCAAATGATTCTGCAAAACAAGCTAGATGAAGCCCGCGAAGTTGCCAAATGGTATAAAGAAGTATTTGGGGATGACTACTATATAGAAATTCAAGACCACGGTTCCCAAGAAGACCGGATGGTGAATGTGGAAATAGTCAAAATTGCCCGCGAATTCAATATAAAAATAATCGCCACTAACGATTCTCACTATATTTCTTGCAACGACGTAGAAGCCCACGATGCTTTGCTTTGTATCAACACCAACAAACTGATTGAAGAAGATAAGCGGATGCGCTACAGCGGTACTGAATATCTTAAGTCCGCTGACGAGATGGCGCAACTGTTTCGAGACCATTTGGACGACGAAACCATCAAAGAGGCGATCGAAACTACCCTAGAAGTAGCAAACAAAGTATCAAGATACGAGCTAACAGGTGAAGCTCGGATTCCCACAATTCCAATTCCCCCAGAACATACCGCCGATACCTATGTAGAAGAAATATCTTGGTTAGGACTATTAGAACGCCTAAAAAGCCGTACCAGAAACGAAATCCCCCCAGTCTACAAACAAAGACTAGAATATGAGCTAAAAATGATTCAGCAGATGGGTTTCTCTGAATATTTTTTAGTGGTTTGGGACTACATGAAATATGCTAGAGACAACAATATTCCTGTCGGGCCAGGACGTGGTTCTGCGGCAGGTTCTTTAGTTGCTTACGTCCTCAACATTACCAACATAGACCCCGTACACCACGGATTGCTATTCGAGAGATTTCTAAATCCCGAACGTAAATCTATGCCAGATATCGATAGTGATTTTTGCATAGAAAGACGCGACGATATGATTAAATATGTTACGGAAAAATATGGTACAGACCGCGTAGCACAAATTATTACTTTCAACAGAATGACATCAAAAGCTGTCTTGAAAGATGTTGCCAGAGTTTTAGGTATTCCCTACAAAAAAGCCGACGAAATGGCAAAAATGATTCCCGTGTCGCGGGGGAAACCGGAAAAACTCAAAGTGATGATTTCCAATGGAACACCGGCACAGGAATTTAAAGATAACTACGAAAATACAATTTGTATCAATGCAGAAACTGGCACCGAAGTTCCAGTGCGTCAGTGGATTGACATGGCAATTCGCATTGAAGGAACTAACAAAACCTATGGCGTTCATGCCGCCGGTGTGGTGATTTCTTCCCAACCCCTTGATGAAATTGTACCATTACAAAAGAATGACAATGGTGCAGTGATTACCCAATATTTCATGGAAGATTTGGAATTTTTGGGGTTGCTGAAGATGGATTTTCTGGGACTTAAAAATTTAACAACTCTCCAAAAAACAGTCGAGTATGTTAAGCACACGCAAAATAAAACTATCGATGCCGAAGCTTTACCTTCTGACATAGAACGCAGAGCTCAAGAGACATTTACTCGAATCAAAAAGTTGCCTGAAGATGTAGAAAAGACTTATCAACTATTAGAAAAAGGAGATTTAGAAGGTATTTTTCAGCTAGAATCTTCTGGGATGCTGGATGTAGTAAAAAAAATTAAACCTTCCTGTCTGGATGATATTTCTTCTATTCTGGCGCTTTATCGTCCCGGCCCGCTGGATGCTGGTTTGATTCCACAATTCATCGATCGCAAACACGGTAGAGAAGTGGTTAAATATGACCATCCGCTGTTAGAACCAATTTTAAAAGAGACCTATGGAACGCTTTGTTTCCAAGAGCAAATTATGCGGATGGCTCAAGATTTGGCGGGCTATTCTTTAGGTCAAGCTGACTTGCTGCGTCGTGCAATGGGCAAGAAGAAGGCTGATGAAATGCAGAAGCAAAAGGAAACATTTATTGATGGGGCAACTAAGAATGGTGTCACTCAAAGAATTGCCGAAGAGTTGTTCGGGCAAATGCTACAATTCGCAGAATATTGCTTGAGCTATGACACGAAGATATTGACTGTGGAATATGGGCCGATGGCTATTGGCAAAATCGTTGAGGAAGAAATTGAATGTACTGTTTATAGTGTTGATAGTAATGGTCATATTTATACACAGTCAATTGCACAGTGGCATCGCCGGGGGCAGCAGGAGGTCTTTGAGTATTGTCTGGAAGATGGCTCGACAATTCGCGCCACAAAAGATCACAAATTTATGACTGCTGACGGCCAAATGCTGCCCATTGACGAAATCTTTGAAAAAGGATTAGAATTAAAACAAATCAACTCTAGCTCAGATATATAAAATGTATCTCGACTATAGAAAACTAAAATCCGAACACAAGCAACAAATCATTTCTGCTTTTAATCATGGTATGGAGTATCGAGAAATTCCTAACTACCTTGGTGTGAGCGAAAGAGCGGTTTCAAGAGTTTTAAAAGAAGCTGACATTAATACTAAGCGGCGAAACCGCTATACTTTAAATGAAAGCTATTTTGATGTAATTGACTCTCAAGCTAAAGCCTATTTATTAGGATTGATAGCTGCTGATGGCTGCGCTACTCACACTAATTATGTAGCTTTTGAATCTATTGACAAAGAACTCACAGAAATGCTCAGCGTAGAGCTACAATATTCTGGTGAGATTAGAGTTGTTCAGCCTCAAAATTATGCTCCTCACTACCGAATAAATTTTTCTTCTGAAAAACTGGCAAGCTCTTTACACGCCTACGGCATAATACCAGGAAGGACTTTTTCAGGAGTTACTTATTTCCCTAACTCACAATATTTAGCATCTTATGTGTTAGGCTACTTTGACGGTGACGGTTGTGCTTATGCAAACAAAGGTAGAAGTGGCGGTTTAGTCTGCATCGTCGGTTCCTTTGAATTTGCCTGCGAACTAGCAAGGCACTTAGGAATGGGTTCTGTACAAGAACATCAATTCAAAAAAGTTTATTACTGGAGAATATTTAGTCGAAAAAATATACAAGCGTTCTATGATTTTGTTTATCAGTATCCCAGATTGGGGCTGCAACGAAAAAAAACTAAAATTGAAGATATTCTCAGGAGTTACAAACATGGTTAAAATTATTAGTCGAAAATCACTAGGAACTCAAGAAGTATATGATATTGGGGTTGAACGAAATCATAATTTTACACTAGAAAATAGTCTGGTGGCATCTAACTGTTTTAATAAATCCCATTCAATGGCCTATGCCTATATCACTTATCAAACTGCTTATTTAAAGGCCAATTTTCCGGTAGAATACATGGCTGCACTTCTGACTGCTAACAGAGGCGACCAGGAGAAGGTACAGAGATATATTGCTAATTGTCTCAAGCTGAAAATTGACGTTGAGCCACCTGATATTAATGGCTCTGAACTTACTTTTACGCCGCTTCCTATAGAGATGACAAAGGCCGAAAAACATAAAATTTTGTTTGGGATTTCGGCGGTTAAAAATGTGGGTGAGGGGGCTATTGAAAATATTTTGGAGGCGCGCAAAGAAGGGGGTAATTTTAAGTCACTGCCGGATTTGTGCGATCGCGTAAATCTACATTCTGTCAACCGCCGCGCCCTAGAAGCCTTGATTCAGTGTGGTGCTTTTGACAAAATCGATCCCAACCGCCAGCAATTGGTAAACGACCTCGAAGGGGTGATGAAATGGGCCCAAGACCGCAAGAAAGATCGAGAAAGTGGTCAAGGTAATCTGTTTGACTTGTTAGGTGGGAATAGCTTTGACAAGTCGGTGAATAAATTTGAGTCTGCACCAAAATCAAAGACTGTCAAAAATTTTGATACACAGGAAAAATTGCGTTTAGAAAAAGAATTGCTTGGTTTTTATGTATCAGAACATCCCCTGAAGTTTTTGCTGCAATCTAATCAAGATCCAGATGTTGTGACTCTGGCACAGTTAGCCGATAAAAAGGGTAAAGTATCGGTTATTGTCATGCTCAATGCTATCAAACTGGTAGTGACGAAAAAAGGCGACGCGATGGCAATTTTGCAATTAGAAGATTTGACACATCAAATCAAAGCTGTTGTGTTTCCCAAGGCTTACGAACAACTCAAACCTTACATTGTAGAAAATGCGATTTTGCTAATTGGTGGGAAAATAGAGAAAGATGGCGAGGAAATTCAGATAATTGTAGATACTGCAAAGCCTGTAGAAAAACCAGAGGTTACAGAGGAAATTGAGGTAGCCCAACCGGAAATACAAAATTCTTGGGCGGCGCCATCCCAAACACAAAATTCTTGGGTGGCGCAACCGGAAAGACAAAATTATTTGGCGGCGGAACCGGTCAACTTTGCCCGATCGACAAAACCAGTGCAAGTTCTAGAAATGGTCATTGTCAAGCTTACACCGCCGCAGGTGCAAGATACGAAAAATCTCAATTCCCTCAAAGCTATTTTGCAAGAACTTTCCAATCGTGGAGAGGATGCTAGCGTTTCTGTCGGGGGAATCGTTGTCGGTGAATATTCCTGTCAACCGCTTCGCATCAACCGTCAGTTGTGGATACAAGATGGCGAGGGCGCTGTTAGCCGTCTCAAGTCGGCGGGATTTGATGCTTGGGTTTTCCCTCTCGACAGTCGCGGGGATGCTGCAATATTTCGAGAAGTGCGATCGCAACTTAACATACATTCTTGGGCCAGTCGTTTACTTGACGCGGATGTCGATCGCATTTCCCAGTATCTCAACTATCTCGCCCAACTAAACAAACGCCCGCCAAACTAAGCCGACGTGCATCTAATTTTCAAAATCATCTTTCTTTTAATCTCTTGTGGGGTGGGCTTCGACGCCGCCCCAAAAATTAAATTCCAATACCACAACAGCTTAACTACCGCTATTCTCCCGCGTCTACAACACAATCTTGATCCTCACCACTATTTTGTGAAGATTCTTTAGCCTTAATCACCGCTTCCCGAAAACCTAAAACTACTAAAATATTGGCAAGTGTCAAAAATAGTTCCGCAGAACCGTGCAGCCAATCGACATTTGCTAGAGACTCATTGTAGACAACTTTTGCGTAAATTGCGGCAGGAATAGTCACAGCCACAAAAACCAAAGTGCCGTAAAATCCCATCAGAGCTAAACGGGGTGTTTTTCCAGATTTAGTCAAAAACCAGAGAAATCCCAAGTAGGGAAATAGGGATAGCACAAATAAACTTTCTTTGGAAATCATTAGTAATTGGTGAGCGACCAGATATCATGATAAATTAAAAAAACAAAAATTAATGTGAATAATTTTTAAGCTTTTACTTTGAATTTTTTATGTCTAATTTGACAAATTAACCCATTTTTATCGAACCGCTAGAGACTCACCCAAGTCCATAGCTTTTAACTTCCTCCGCAGCAGGTCGCTAGTCTTAAAAAAACCTAACCCACGCGGAGACACAACCCGTAACTTTTCCTCTAACACCGTTGTTAGCATAACACATTTTCAACTGCTCCAGTCTGTCAATTATTCCTCTACCCAGCTATCAGAAACTGAGACATTTCCAAAGTTATCTGTCTGCTGGGAGGCATCAAGCAAGGCTCGCTCAAAACCTCTAAATCTAAGCCGGGTTTTCTATCTGCTGCGATAATTTCCTTGAGCTTAGCATCAAAATCAAAACGCGGGCCACAATCCCAAACTTTGAGTTCCAAGCGTCCGTTCAATACCGTAATTTTCAGTTGAATAGGAGTTTCTACTGGCAGATTTGTGTGAGCGTGGCGAACAGCATTAGTGAAACCTTCCGCTAAAGCTAACTGAAACTGGAACCAAACCTCATTGGAAATCGATAAATCTTGCAACTGCTCAAACCAGTCCAAAACTTTAGTTAAAGAATTCATATCCGTGTTAACTTGCAAGCTGATCTGTTTAACAGAACTTTCATTCAGTTCTTCTTCCTGCTCAATGTCATCTTGCCAATCCCACTTATTTTTTAACAAATTCATTAACCCATCTAAAGGGGTAGCCTTTTTTGTTTGTTTGGAGCAATTGCGACCTTCTACTTTGTAAATTTTGCTCACAGACAAACAATTTCGACCATCGGGAGTCCGGGTGTAACTCAGCGCGTCTGCAATCTGCCACATGAGTTTGATCCCTCTGCCGCCTTCTGCTAGTTCGTCTATGCTGTTCAACATTTGTTTTCCCTGTCTAAAAGTATTAGTTGTTACCACATTTAACACCCGCCGAGCAAAGCTGTAGTCTTTTATACGTGCTTACTCAGTATTATTTTGGCGATCGCACCACAATCTTATCTTTTTTATAGAAGGCATCGCATCAGCAATATGTCTTAAGAGTCTAAGCCAATTGGCTTATTTATCGATCGCCTGTACGGAGAACGATCGCCCTCCGCAGCAAAATCCAACTACATCGGGTACAAATTACCGAGCCACTGCCGGAGCCAGCCATTTACCCCAGCAGTCAAAAGCTCGAAAATACAAGGCATTCAGCGCCTGCAAACGGCGACTCGCCCATCACCTGCAAAACTGCTTTGAGGTGTTTGCTCTCATCCTAAAGGTGTAAGTAATATCCGCAAATGCGATCGCCGACAAATCTTACACCGTCGAGGCGTATCAATGCACTAGACTAGGACTTGCGCCAACAACCCGGTTTCTGCTAAAAATATTGGGTTTGACAGCGAAGAATTAACAAGAAAACCAGGTTTTTAGCCCCTGCGTAAGTCCAGTCTGTTATGTTCGAGGGAGAGAAGGGGAGAAGGGGAGAAGGAGAGAGGGGGAGGATGTCAAAAGTACGGAATAAGTAATTGAAATATACAATTTAAATGCGCAACACCTTATGACCAAAATTAAACTGACAATTCTGGCCGCAGCGATACTGCTACTCCCATTTTGCGCAGCAGTTCCCTTACCAGCCCAAAATATGTCTCTACTCAGGCGGCTGATAGCAACAAGAGAATGTCCCGGATGCGACTTATTTGGGGCTTCCTTGAGCGGTGCAGATTTGTTTGGGGCTTCGTTGAGCCGCGCCACTCTCAGCAGGGCCGACTTAGTTGATGCCGACTTGACGGCGGCGGATTTAATGGAAGCTAATTTAAACAACGCCAACATGAAAAATGCCTTTTTGGCCTACGCCGACCTCAGCAAAGCCGACATGAGCAGGGCCGACATCAGGGGAGCCAACTTAGAAAATGCCAACCTCAGCGAGAGTTCTCTGATCGACGCATCCCTTCAGTTGGCTAACTTAAAATGTAGTAATTTGAGAGCAGCGAAACTAAGTCGAACAGACCTGAGAAATGCCGATTTTACTGGTGCAAATCTCATCGGTGCAGATATCAAAGAAGCTGATTTAAGCGGTGCAAATTTCAGCGGTGCAGACCTCAGAGGGGCAGATTTGAGCGATGCGAGATTGAACAAAGCTAATCTTACAGATGCTAATTTATGCGGCGCCCGGATGCCGAACCGCAAAATATCTCGGCGAGGTTGTGAAGTTAACAAACAACAACCGATTAGCTCGAACAATTACTGCAATTATTGCCGTCCCATCAAGGACTGGTGGCTGAATGTTTTAAGGTTCAATTAAGCGGTACGATCGCGATAACTTCCTTTTTGCTTCTGGGCGATCACTAGCGAACCCAGAAACCGGGTTTCTTCGCAGATTTCTCGTTACCCAAACCAAAACTCGTGGAAACCCGGTTTCTCGCCCCCATGCGTCATTAACTACTACAAACTCAACTCAGAAGCCCGGTTTCTTGCTATACAACTGCTTTTCTCTACTTGGAAGTACCTAGAAATTTGCTCACTACCCGCAGATATTCTACACCGCCGATTTGTGCCGAATTATTGTGTCCTCCATCAGGAACCATGTAAAGCTGTTTGGGCTCTGGTGCTGCATCAAACAGTTTTTTGCTCATTTGGGCTGGAACTACACTGTCAGCAGTCCCGTGAATAAATAGCACGGGCATTTGTAGCCGATCGACCTTTGATAGAGAATCAAACCGCTGCGTCAGCAAATAATTTATCGGAAACACCCTAAATAGCGGTTTTTGGAAATCCACCATTGCCAGTACCGAAGTAAAAGAACCCTCCACAATTAACCCCGCGGCCTCCGGGTGGCGCACTGCCAGATCGATCGCAATTGCCCCTCCCAAAGAATGACCATAGATATAAATTTGATTTGGGTGAATCCCGCGCTGTTTCACCAAATAATCCCAAGCCTGTTCAACATCCTCATAAACCCTAGATTCACTGGGAAAATCGCCCTGGCTTTTTCCGTAACCGCGATAATCGATCAGAAACACCGACAAACCTAAGCGATGAAATCTATTAGCGTGTTCGACATTTGCTCCCACATTTGAACCATTACCGTGCAGGTACAAAACTACCCGCCCTAACTTCTCCTTGTTAAGTGGAGAAACCGGAATTGCCTCTTTTGATTCTCCCAAACTCAAAGGAACCGAAACTGCTTCTCTGACTTCGCCCCGAAATTTGCCGGGTTTTTCCGAGGCAGGAATCCACCACCCGTGCACACTTTCCACCGCCCCTGTTTTAGCTGGAATTGGCAGCCAAACATCTTGATATTTCAACTGAAAATCATCTGGCGTAGTTGCGATCGCCCGCGCCGGAAAAAAGATAAACTTACCTTGCGCTGCCAATAGAAATAGACAAGCACCAGAATAAGCGATCGCCAAAACCATCCCAAAAGTTATTAGCGGTTTAGACAAAAGAAATACCAAAAACTTGTTCATAGAAAATAGGCACGGGGGGAAATTAGATATCGCTTAAAAGCTAACGGTCGTAAATGATTAATTTAGACCATTAGCCAAGATCTATTACTAACTTCCGTCGCCCCGTTCCGCCGACTTTCAAAAATTAATCCAATTTCGGGCGATGCAAGTGCCAATTGGTAGACTGTTCGTAAGCATGAGCCACTTGAAACAACCGAGATTCTTGCAAAACATTACCAATCAGTTGTATGCCCACTGGCAGTCCTTGATCATCAAATCCGCAGGGCAAACTCAAAGCTGGCAAACCAGCAAGATTCACCGGAATAGTCATCAAATCTGACAAATACATACTCAGGGGGTCGTTAAATTTTTCGCCTGCCTTAAAAGCCGTAGTCGGAGCAGTGGGACAGACCAAAACATCAACTTGAGAAAAAGCCTTTTCAAAGTCTTCTTTAATCAAAGTCCGAACTTTTTGAGCTTTGAGATAATAGGCGTCGTAATATCCAGCCGACAACACATAAGTGCCGATCGCAATCCGGCGTTTAACTTCCGCGCCGAACCCTTGAGAGCGAGTTTTGGCATACATATCCAACAGATTATCGGGATCGGGCGATCGGAAACCATACTTGACTCCATCATATCTCGCCAAATTCGCCGAAGCTTCCGAGGGAGCAATAATGTAGTAAGTGGGCAAACCGTAGCGGAATCGGGGACAAGAAATGACTTGAATTTCTGCTCCCAATTGTTGAAATTTTTCGATCGCCTTAGTCACAGCATCTTTAACACCAGAGTCCAACCCGACGCCAAAAGTTTCTTTAATTACACCAATTCTAATCTGACCCTTCGGTCGCAAACTGGGTCTCAAAGCTTGGGCGTAGTCAGGAATTGGGACATTCAGACTCGTGGAATCTCTCGGATCATAACCCGCGACGGCCCCCAACAAAATCGCCGCATCCTCAACAGTCCGGCCAAAGGGCCCGATTTGATCGAGAGAAGAAGCATAGGCCACCAGACCGTAGCGAGAAACCAAACCATAGGTCGGTTTCATCCCCACCAAGCCACAAAAAGCAGCAGGTTGACGGATCGAACCCCCAGTATCCGAACCCAAGCTCACGACGCATTCTCCGCCAGCTACCGCCGCGGCAGAACCGCCAGAAGATCCTCCGGGCACGCGCTCCAAGTCCCAAGGATTGGCGGTAACTTGGTACGCAGAAGTTTCCGTCGAGCTCCCCATTGCAAACTCGTCCATATTCGCCTTACCCACAATCACAGCACCGGCTGCGTGGAGTTTGGAGACAACAGTTGCATCGTAGGGAGGCACAAAATTTTCCAAAATCCGAGATCCACAGGTTGTGGGAATGCCCTCGGTGCACATATTGTCCTTAACGGCGATCGGGATACCGGCCAACAGCCCAATTTCCTCGCCTGCTGCAATTTGGGCATCCACTTTGTGGGCCTGCGCCAATGCGCTATCTGCTGTCACGCACAGAAAGCTTTTCAATTTCGGCTCTAGCTGGGTAATTCGGTCTAATCTTTCTTGAGTAATTTCCACAGCAGAGCGTTCTTTATTGACCAGTTGTCGGTGCAACTCGCGGATGGATGCCATGCTCGTACCTTTATCAATTCTACTTTCAGCCACTTAGCCAATATAGCTGGCAATTGCTCCCACTTACAGCCCTTCTTGATCTGCGTCTATCTGCGTGCATCTGCGGTAAAAAAAAGCTAAGTATTTGCCCCAACGATCCCCAAGAACACAATTTCATCCGGAATTATCCCCAAAACCAAAGATATATGGTAAGAAGTTCCCGATGCCCCGTTGGAAGAATGCCACCTAAAGCTCACCTAGAATCTCACCTGACGGCAGAGGAACTCAAACTTCGCTACCGGCAGGCACACAACACCACAGAGTCGCGCCGCTGGCACTTGCTACTCTTAGTTTCTCGAAATTGGACTATCAAACAATCAGCCCAAGTCGTAGGTATCAACTACGACTACGCCAAAGAAATTGTCCAGCGCTACAACCGAGAAGGGCCTAACTCTGTGAGAAACCGCAGCGGAGACCGCCAGCCCCCTCCTGCAAAATCCTTGCTGAGTCCAGAACAGCAAGAAGAACTGCGACAAGCGCTGCAAGGCTCTGCCCCCGATGGCGGAGACTGGACAGGCCCCAAAGTAGCTCTCTGGATTGCCGAAAAGACTGGTAGCGCTCATGTCTGGCCCCAACGTGGCTGGGATTACCTCAAGCGGTTGGGTGTTGACTGGCGGCGGCGACGCAGAAAGTAGATAGTTCGCAATATTTTAGAGGGAGTCGATCGCACTCCTCGCGATCGACTCCCTTTATTTTGGCAGAAGTCATTGGGCATTAGTCATTGGGCATTGGCCAAACAGGGCATTGGGCGAAGCGAAGCGAAGGGATTGGCCAAACAGGGCATTGGCCAAACAGGGCATTGGCCAAACAGGGCATTGGGCATTCGTCAAAATAACAGGTGCGTCACTCGATCGATTGTCGCTCTTTGTTGAGAATTTTCGATGTATCCGCACCCTACGGCTCAAATCCCAAATCCCAAATCCCAAATCCCAAATCTTAAATCGAGAATCTCAAATCTTAAATGGTTTGACTCTTGTAACAATAGCTGCTTAGATTGAATTTGGTTGTGTTGAGGATGTCGAATATATGCGAGGAATCGGGCGTTTTTTGTCGATCGCAAACAAGATGGCGGCAGTAGCAGCCAGCATCGGACTGGTTCAAGTGTTAACCATCGCCAGTTCATTCTCCCAATCTAACCCGCGTTCCCTAGACGAACTCTACAAAACTCGCGATCGACTTGTCACCCAATTAGAACAACCCGCCTCACCCTCCCCAGAACCAACGCTTCTCTCCCGGCTAGTTCCCATCACCGCCAATCCTCAAGCACAACTGATACAGCAGTTGCAAGCGGTGGAAGTCCAAATATTAGTAGAACAGAGAGCTAACGACAACTTACAGCAAGCAGTCCGTTTAGCCAACCAAGCCGTAGAAACGGGACGAAAGGAAAATCAGTCGATCGCATCTTCGCAACAAACTCAATTTTTGTGGTACCAGGCCCTCAACAACTTACACGAAGTTCCGCAAAATTCATTTTTAGCTCCCCTCACAGCCTCAAAAACTCAAGAATACCGGGAAAATTTCACCGCAGCCACCTCTCAAGTGCAGCAAGCAAAATCAGATTTTTTGGCCGAGTTGGCTCGCGAAAGCGGTTTATCTAGGCAAGCGTCGATCGGCATTTGCCACCTTTCTAGAGAATGCGTCAACCTGCGGGGCGATGTGCCACCTGCCAGCCCGGCCAGCTTAATAAAAGTGCCGATTGCTGTCGCCCTGATGCAAAAACTCGAACAAGAAAAAATTAGTCTGAACCATGAAGTATTCGTCGAGCGAGGCAATTTCACCGAAGACTCATCGACAAAGATTGTGTCCAATCGCAATTACCCGGTACAGCTACTGTTAGAAGAAATGATCGATCGCAGCAGCAACATCGCCACCAATCAACTGATCGATTATTTGGGTTCCGATTACATCAATCAATTCTTAGAAAATCGCGGCTATCAAGTCACCCGCGTCAACTTCAAATTAATGGGGGAAAAAATTATGCCCTCCAACCCCGGTTCCGGGCCCAACCGCTTGACTGCTAACGAACTCACCGAAATGATGGTGCAAATTTACAACGGCGAAACACCGGGTGCTAAACTGTTAGTAGAAACTCTTAACCAGCAGTACGATCGCGCTCTGGGATTTGCCGCCTTGAAAGGAACTAGGGCTCAGTGGTTGGGCGAAAAAACTGGCGAAAATTCCCTGGTGCTCGGCACAACATTAGCAATGAACATTGACGGCGAATCCTACGTGATGACTGTGATAGACAGCCGCACAAGTGGCGATCTACAAATCCGCCAGTCTATTGCTAAAATTGCCGATTATATCAGTAAGAATCCCAGCTTTTAAGAACTCCGGGGCTAGGTTCACCAAAATACGAATCTGGTTTAAGCATCAATCCTGGACAGGTTAGAAGCCCATCCCACAAATCCTGCTTTTGATTGCTATAGCAACCGCCAAGATGATTAGGAAGTTCTACATTTTAATTGTTATATCTCAAAAAACAATCAAAGTATTGTGGAATGGGCTTCGAGCCGCGTTCCGAATCGGCAATTTAAAAGAGCAACAGCCGATCGAGAAGTTCCTTCTTCCCTCTTCCCTCTTCCCTCTTGCTTCTTCCCTCTTGCTTCTTCCTTCTTCCTTCTTCCTTCTTCCTTCTCTTAAACAATGCCGCATCAAAAACTTAGCGTTTCCGTCAAAGGCGAAGGATTTCCGATTCTCTGCTTGCATGGCCATCCCGGTTCCGGCGATTGTATGTCTGTCTTTACAGAACACTTATCACAACGGTTTCGGACGATCGCCCCAGACTTGCGTGGCTATGGCAACAGCCGCACCTCAAATCCCTTTGAAATGACCGACCACTTGCTTGATTTAGAAGCACTTTTAGACCGATTGGGAGTCGATCGCACTTTAGTCATCGGCTGGTCTTTGGGAGGGATTTTAGCCCTGGAATTAGCCATGAAATATCCCCAGCGAGTCACCGGTTTGATTATCTTGGCATCCGCCGCCAAACCGCGCGGAAGTCACCCGCCCATCTCTTGGCAAGATAATCTTTACACCGGTTTAGCCGGAATTATCAACTGGGCGATACCCGGTTGGCAGTGGAATATTGATACTTTTGGCAGGCGATCGCTCTTTCGCTACTTGATACAGCAGCATACAGCGACCCCTTACCGCTACTTAGCACGGGCAGCTACTCCCGCCTACATCCAGACTTCCAGCAGCGCTACAAAGGCCTTAAATACCGCTCTCAGGGCCGGATACGATCGGTTGCTGCACCTCGGCGATATTCAATGTCCCTGCTTGGTGATGGCCGGAGAGGGCGATCGACATATCACCTCAGCATCCAGTTTAGAGACAGCCCGCCACCTTAAAAACAGTCAATGGCAGTGCTATCCAAATACAGCCCACTTGTTTCCTTGGGAAATTCCCGATCGGGTAATCGCAGATATCGATCGTTGGATTGAGAATTTCCCTCAAGCCGCTAGCAATTGATAGAGCCACATTGTGAGGAACCAAACATTTTAGATCCAAGTTCAATCTCCAGATTTACGATCTGTCAAGTAAATCTAAAATCTAAAATCTAAAATCCACTATCCGCTCTAAACAAGCAAAAGCCCTCCCTCACCAAACTTTCCCAAATCATCTGCAACAGTCAAACTAATAGGTTTGCAGCGATGAAGCGAAACACTAATACCTTCTGCACCTTCATTTTCTATGTCTTCTACATATCCTGCTTTTTCACCTTCCGCCTCTTGAGCAGTCAAGAAGGGGCCAAAATAGTAAATGCACTGCGGCGCTGAAGTTTTAACTTCAACCCACCAAGCCAATCCGAAAAAGTTGAGTAAGCTAATCAAAAGTTCTTTCATGTGATTTTGCAATGTATTTTACGGTTTTTTCCAGAGTGCTGCGGGCAAGGCCTAGGCCTTCGTTATTTACACTTTGTTATACTGTGTTGCATTCTTTTTTTCAATCACCAAAGATGCAAGTTTGGGGGCCAGAAGCCCCCGGCTTTAGGATGTGGGGCTAATCACCGTTACGATCCGTGGACGTGAAACTTTTTGGGCCCGCGCTGGCGGTAAATTTCGTATAAAGCCATTCCCGTTGCTACCGAGACATTCAGGCTAGGAGTCTTTCCCCTTAAAGGAATTGAAACTAATCCATCACATCCGCGCTGTATCAAAAGGCTCAAACCGTCAGCTTCACCGCCCACAACTAAAACAGTGGGCCCGGAGAAGTTGATTGTCTCTACTGAATCACCTACGCCTGCGGCAGTGCCATAAATCCAGAATCCAGCCTCTTTCAATTCTTCCAGTGCCCGGTTAAGATTGACAACTCTTGCTACTGGGAGGTTTTCCAACGCGCCGGCTGCCACTTTTCTGACTGCCGAGGTAATCCCAACGGCCCGCCGCTGCGGAATCACCATGCCCTGAGCTCCCAATGCTTCTGCGGTGCGAACAATCGCCCCTAGATTGTGGGGGTCGTTGAGTCCTTCTGCTACCACAATTACGGGATCTGCGCAAGCAGCCTTAGCCTGTGCGATCAGTTCGCTCAAATCCAGGTATTCGTAAGCTGATACTTGGGCGGCTACGCCTTGGTGGTTTGCCTTGCGCGTGATGTAGTCGAGGCGCAAATCGTCAACTTCATCGATGATGCTGCCGTTGGCTTTGGCTTCGGTGAGTAAGCTGTGAAAGCGGGGATCGTAGCGAAGGTGGGGGACAACCCAAATTCGGTTCAGCACTTGGTCGCTTTCTAAAGCTGCTTGCACCGCATGGCGGCCATAAATCATGTCGTCTGTGTCTGCGTCTGGTTGCACGACGGTATTTGAGGCAGTGTCAACCGGGCGAGTGTCTCTGTCTTTGTCTCTGTCTCGGAAATGATTGCCCCGGAATTCTGGCGGGCTACTGTCTCTGTTTTTGTCTCTGTCTTTGTAAAAATTGCCCCGGGATTCCTGCGGGCTGCCGTCTCTGTCTCGGAAATTGTTGCGGGCTGGCTGTGGGCTGCCGTCTCTGTCTCGGAAATTGTTGCGGGCTGGCTGTGGGCTGCCGTCTCTGTCTCGGAAATTGTTGCGGGCTGGCTGTGGGCTGCCGTCTCTGTCTCTGTCTCGGAAATTGTTGCGGGCTGGCTGTGGGCTGCTGTATCCGTCTCCGTCTCTGTCTTTGAAGTTATTTCTGCGGATGGACGGTTGGCTGTCGGAATCGACTCTCCGTTTGAAAATTGCTCGCACGGGCATTTCTCGGGATTGGGGGGAAAAGCTCGATCGCTTTTGAGGCGCGTCTACTTCGCGAGTGTCGGGACGGGGCTTGCGTTCAAAGCGGGGAAAGGATGGTTTTGAGTCCTGACGGCGGCCTTCGCTGCGGAATGGTTTGCTGTCGGAATTCGATCGCGAGGAGTTTGGTTTGGTAAATTTTCTCATTGGTTTCTTTTGGTCAAAACGTTTTGGCTGAAGGCTAATCGATTCTTGATTCTTGATTCTTGATTCTTGGTTGAGGGAGCAATCTTGGGGCTTAGAAATTTGAGCTTTTCGATTGAGGGAGCAAGGATTTTGCTGTGCTAAACTTGCTAATGCTTGACTAATAAATCCTGTTTTCCTTCGCGATCTTTTTGCTGTTTTAGGTTAGCCACCGTGCAATAATTATTGATTAATCCGTGGGTTTTTCCAACTCTTAACTACTAAATACTTTCAGTCTCAAGTTGTAAAAGCGCCAGAACTTCGGTTAATCTTTCGGGATCGGTGAGGTACAAATATCCGATCAAAGTTTCTAAGCTGCTGGCTTGTTGGTAGATATCTGGATCTGCTCGCTTAGAACGGCCGGATACGGCATTGCGGCCGCGCTTGACAATTGCTAATTCTGTACTGTTCAAGTAAGGAGAGATCGATCGCAAGTGACGCGCTTGAGTTTCGGCTCGTACTTGCCCCACCACCAATTCGTGATAAGCTTGCAATCTTCTGGGTGGCATTAAATACGAACTCCGAATGTAGAGTTCGTAAACTGCATCCCCCAAATATGCCCAGGCTGCGGGCGAAATCCTTTCTATTTCTGCTGGTGTAACCCTCGCAGGATGCACTCGATTTAAACTGATATCACTTAGACTCAGTTTTGGTTCGTCATCTGCGATCGGCAACATACTTTTTTAAATAAAACTTCGGCACAGCTTGGCTTTTCTAGACTTACTTATTTCGTCTTCTGCCACTTCAT
The DNA here is from genome assembly GCF_026130175.1 of Lyngbya sp. CCAP 1446/10. Classification (GTDB taxonomy): domain Bacteria; phylum Cyanobacteriota; class Cyanobacteriia; order Cyanobacteriales; family Microcoleaceae; genus Microcoleus. The sequence continues at coordinate 29,651 of NZ_JAIGNI010000149.1, forward strand.
AAATTATAGCTTTCACACGAGTGTTCGCTGTGAGAGCTCGAAGCGGGATCTATCCACAAGCGAGCGGGACGCTCGCACTCCGAAAAAACGCTTTTTACACTCATCTGGATGCTGACCTTCTTATAACATTTTTCCGTGTGTTTACAACATATATTTTACTGCCACTCCACATCCCTCAAAGCATCGGGGGAAATCGCAGCAAAACCTGTCGCAGATTCTGGGAAAATGGTTATTTTTTTTAGCGGCAAAACAAAAATTTGCTATCCAGCGTTGATAACCGGATAGCGAATTAAATCCACTTTGCTACTCAAGCATCCTTGACGTTGATTACCGCCTCATCAACCGAAGGCTGCAAAGACAAAAATTTCTCTAAGCGAACCAGTTTAACAGTCTGAGTTACGCGGGCATTTGAGACAATTTGCAATGTCCCTTCCAAGGTTTGGGCTTTCTTGACAAGTTGCACAAGTGCGCCCAAACCGGAACTATCCACAAAGTCTATCTTAGACAAGTCCAAAATTATGTGTTTTGGGCCCTCGTCAATACATTTACTTAGTACCTTCCGAAAAGTGGCCTCAGAAAAAGCGTCCAGCAGGCCAGTCAGGCGAAATAACTGATAGTTATTCCTGACTTCGCGAGTGCCTCTGAGGCTAACGGTCAGGGTCAATGACTCAGAAATGACACCCTCCTAGCTAGATATGGCTTAAAGTCGAGGCTTCATTATAGGAGTTTTTTGGTTTTTTGTCTACTGTTTTTTGGTCAGCAGTCAGTTGTCAGTTGTCAGTTGTCGGTAGCCAGTTGTCGGTAGCCAGTTGTCGGTAGCCATCTGCACCAATAGCCTCTGTTAACTACGGCTAAATTTTCGACACTTCGGCAAGCGGGCCAACTACCAACTACCAACTACCAACTGCCCACGGCCCACTGGCTAAGCTGGTACTTTCTGATTTTCTCGCATTGACTGGACGAATCGATCGAACAAATAGTCAGCGTCGTGGGGGCCGGGACTGGCTTCCGGGTGGTACTGGACTGAGAACATGGGCAGGGTTTTGTGCTTTAATCCGGCTACGGTGCGATCGTTCAAATTGAGGTGAGTAATTTCTACTTCCGGGACTAGGGAATCTGGGTCGATCGCAAAACCGTGATTTTGGCTAGTAATTTCTATTTGCTCAGTCAAACCCGCCGGATGATTCAATCCCCGGTGCCCGAACTTCAGTTTAAAAGTTTCCGCACCCAAGGAAAGGCCCAGAATCTGGTGTCCCATACAGATACCGAACACAGGCTTGTCAGACTTCAACAAAGCTTTTGCAGTCGCGATCCCTTCCGTTACCGCCGAAGGATCTCCAGGCCCGTTGGACAGAAAAATGCCATCCGGGTTGTATTTGAGAATTGCCTCGGCTGACGTGTCGGCGGGTACAACAATTACCCGACAGCCGTAACTGGCCAAACGCCGCAGAATATTGCGCTTAATCCCAAAATCTAGCGCTACCACCGTCCACATTTCGCCGTTAGCAGGCTTGACTGTCGGACTGAACTCCCACACCGCATCTGTGGCTTCCGACCACTCGTAAACCTCGCGGGTGGTCACTTCTCGCACCAGATTCAGCCCGTCCATGTTGGGGGCATTTTGCACTTGCTCCAAAAGCTCCGCCTGGTCGAGAATTACGGTCGAAATGCCGCCGTTAATCGCTCCCACGGTGCGAATTTTGCGCGTCAGGGCGCGGGTGTCGATGCCGTAAATGCCGGGGATGTCGTACTGTTTTAGGTAGTCTTGCAGGGATTGTGAACAGCGCCAGTTACTGGGGCGACTACAGACGTTACGGGCGATCGCACCTCGAATTTGGGGCCGCGAAGATTCTTCATCTTCAAGATTTACCCCGGTATTGCCCAATTCTGGATAAGTAAAAGTAACAATTTGACCGCAATAGCTCGGATCGGTCAAAACTTCTTGGTAGCCCGTCATTCCGGTGTTGAATACGACCTCGCCGACGACGGTGGCGTCAGCGCCAAAAGACCAGCCGCGGTAAGCAGTACCGTCAGCCAGGACTAGGAGAGCGGGTTGTGCAGTTGAAAGTGACATGGCATCCTTAATTACAGTCGTTTGGTTTAATTCTTACCACTGCCTGGGATTTGATGCTAGCCGGTAATATACAGATATTATTTTGATTTGTGCCAGCCGAGGGTAAAAAGTGCTGGTGACGGATTTCTGGACTATCTATACCAAAAGGCAGTTGTCGTTGTTACGATCGACCTAAACCCTTTTATCAAATTATGGCCTGCAAATCTCCCTTACCTTTACCCTCCAACTCAATCAAGCCTCTGCTGAACGCTCAAAACCTGCGGAAACCTATACTGGCTTTAACCGCGGTTATTTCTCTGAGCAGTTCAATTTTAGTTTACACCGCAGTCAACTCGTCGCGAGCGGCAGCTCAAGAAAGTGAGGGATGCTTCATGCGGAACTCCAGCGGCCAAACTGTCAGCTTGAGCAGATCAGTCTGCGGTTTTCTCCCTCAAGAATTAACTCCCGCTGCTTCGCCTGATGCCAAGTCGGGAGTGTTTCTGGTCAAAATTAAACGCCGAGAAGCTAATATCCCAGTCATAGAAGTCACGTTTAACGGCAAACAAAAGTTCGATATGATGGTAGATTCTGGAGCCAGCGGTACAGTAATTACACCAGCAATGGCTAAAGCCTTGGGCGTTGTTCCCCAGGGATCAGTGCAAGCAAAAACTCCTAACGGAGAGGCTACTTTTCCCCTCGGTCGCCTGACTTCTGTTGAAGCTGGAGGTCTGGCGATTAAAAATGTAGTTGTTGCTATCTCGCCAGCCCTAGATATCGGACTTTTGGGTCACGACTTTTTTGGCAATAAAGATGTGACTATTAAGCAAGATGTCATTGAATTTCGATCGCGATCATAAAGAGAAGTTCGGCAGCGGATGCAATTCAGTTGACAGTTGACAGTTGACAGTTGACAGTTGACAGTTGACTGTCAACTGAATGAACGAACCTTTTTACTCACCGCAAAAACTCAACCAACTGCTGCAATTTCAACCAAGATTCGCCACTCGATAAAATGTCCTTAGCGAGAGAAACTCCTGCCGCGTGGGAACCAATAGGAATTGCACCTCCCACTTGAAAAGCCAAAGACGCATTCAAAGCTACAACATCCATTTGTGCTGCTGTACCTTTGCCTTGCAAAACATTCCGCAAAATCTCGGCGTTTTCCTCAACATTTCCACCTTTCAATGAGCCGATCGCACTTGGCGTCAATCCTACCTGTTCCGGGTGCAAAGTAGTCAGTTCAACTTCGCCGCCTGACAAAACCGCCAAATCAGTCACATCACCCAAGCCCGCCTCATCCAACTTTTCTCGGCCGTGAACGACTATCGCCAAGTCAGTCCCCAACTCGCCCAAAGCTTGGGCAATAGTTGATACCAGACTAGGATCGAACACTCCGATTATCTGCCCTGTAGGGCGCAGAGGATTGACGAGCGGCCCTAAAAGGTTAAAAACAGTCCGTACCTTCAAAGTGCGCCGGAGCGACGCTACAGCCTTAAGTGCGGGATGCCAACCGGGAGCAAATAAAAAGGTGATGCCTACTTCGTCTACAGCGGCTTTTACCTTCGCAGGATCGGCGTTGAGGTTGACTCCGAGTGCTTCGAGCACGTCAGCAGAACCGACTTTGCTGGATGCCGATCGATTTCCGTGTTTTCCGACTCTAACTTTGCCTGCCGCGGCAACAAAAGCTACAGCGGTGGAAATGTTAAACGTGGACGCACCATCGCCGCCGGTGCCACAAGTATCAATTAATTTGAGATGGGAAATGGGAGATTGGCGATCGAAAACGCTCTGGGACTCACCTGTCAGCGACTGAGAGTGCAATACCTGAGCCATTCCTGCTAATTCTTGGGCAGAGATGCCTTTGGCTTGGAGGCCTGCTAAAATCGCGCCGGAAAGCACCGGGGGTATGGCTTCTGCTAGCCATCCCTGCATTAAGTCGGCGGCTTGGGGGCGTGAGAGAGATTGTCTGTCTAATAGTTGTTGCAGCAGGGCTGGCCACAGAGGATTCTCCTCTGTCAGGGTTGAAGCTGCGGATGTATCTGGTGCAAGTACGGGAGAATAAGTCATTTATTAGTTTTAGTCGAATTTAGCCCGATCGAGCTTGGTGGCCAAACCGAGAATCGATCGGGATTTTACCAGAGTTGCTGGCGACATTTTACGCCCCGCACCCAGATTTCTGCACAAATGCCACCACCGCTACAGAAATTTTCCGCCCGAAGCTACCGAATATGAATTTTTTGATACAACAATTGCCCTCTTATTGTGGCAACTTTACAAATAGAAACCCCAGATGATACAACTGCTAGCAGTCCGCTGTATTATCTGTCCGCAAAAATAATTAATAGTAACTGCTTTTGATAAAAGCGTGACTTGCCGGTAATTCACAGCATCCTTCTGCTTAATTAACGGCTCAAATTTGACAGGTGGTAGACCAAAAATATTAAACTCAAACACAAGACCAGGGTATTGAAACGTGGGAAATCAAAAATTAGAAAATAAAGCGATAGAATGCCTGAATGTCGCGGAGGCACTACACCAAATGGAAGCAAAATATTACAGTATGTTTGAAAATGCTGTATCAGGCATTTTCCAAACAACCCAAGAGGGTCGCTACATCAGCGCTAACCCAGCTTTGGCTCGCATCTACGGATATAATTCCGCCGCAGAATTGATGGGCAGTCTGACTGATATCAGCGATCAGCTTTACGTCAATCCCGATCGGCGCGATCAGTTTATTTCTGCTTTGCAATCACAAGGCATCGTATCAGATTTTGAGTCGCAGATTTATCGCCGAGACGGCACAATAATTTGGATCGCTGAAAATGCGCGGGCTGTCTGCGATGCAGGGGGGAAATTGCTCTACTATGAAGGCTTTGTGGAAGATATCACCCAGCGCAAGAACGCAGAAGCTGGACTGCGCTCAAGTGAAGAACGCCTGCGCATGGTAATTGAAGGTGTTAAAGATTATGCTATATTCATGTTAGATACTAAGGGATATGTAGCGAGCTGGAATTCTGGAGCCAAAAGAATTTTGGGGTATGAAGCCAGCGCAATAGTCGGCAAAAAATCTGAGTGCTTTTATACGCCTGAAGATATTGCAATTGGCCAACCCCAAGAAAAATTAATCACAGCTAGGGAAACAGGTAGATATCAAAGTGAAGGGTGGCGCTTGGGCCAAGACGGCTCCCGATTTTGGGCGAAGATTATTGTTACTCCTTTGCGCAATGAAAGCGGAGAGTTGCAGGGCTTTTCTCAAGTAATGCAGGACATTACTCAGCAAAAGCGGGCTGGAGAAGAAAAAATGCAGTTGATTGCTTCTTTGCAAGCATCAGAAAGAAAGTTTCGCACTCTGTACGAATCGACTACAGATGCGGTAATGCTGCTCGATGAACAGGGTTTTTTGGATTGCAATCCGGCAACTTTAGAGTTATTTGGATGCAGCAATGAAGCGGAGTTTTGCGGTAAGCATCCTTCGGAATTTAGCCCGCTGTTGCAACCGGAGGGACAAGACTCTACGAGTCTGTCTCAAGAGCGAATTAATACGGCTATGGCAACAGGAAATTGCCGTTTTGATTGGCTGCACCGCCGTTTGGACGGTTCCCAGTTTCCGGCGGAAGTGCTGCTAACTTCTATGGATATCGGCGGCAAAATGGGCCTGCAAGCTGTGGTGCGCGATATCACTTATCGGGTGCAGGCCCAGGAGACTTTGAAGCAGGCTAACGAGGTGTTGGAATACCGGGTTAAAGAGCGGACAAGTCAGTTGGAAGCAGCTATTAAAAAGTTGCGTTTGTCGGAGGAAAAGTTTTCTAAGGCTTTTCGATCGAGTCCCGATCCGATGACTATTACTACTTTTGCTGAGGGTCGTTTTATTGAAGCTAATGATAGCTTTTTGTCGATAACTGGTTACAGTTTAGAAGAAATTACCGGCGATACAGTACCGGGATTAAATATTTGGGTAAGGTCTCAAGATCGACTTGATTTTAGGCAATTGCTAGAAGCACAGGGTGTTGTTCGCAACCAGGAATGCGAATTTCGGGTGAAGTCGGGATCGGTGGTGGTGTGTTTGGTGTCAGCCGAATTGATTAATTTGGAGGGGGAACTCTGTGTGCTGGTGGTGATGACGGATATTACCGATCGCAAACACGCAGAAGAAGCCCTACGGGAAAGCCAGCGGGCCTTATCCACGCTGATGAGCAATTTGCCGGGGATGGCCTATCGTTTTCGCAATGATGCCGATCGCAGTATGGAGTTTGTCAGCGAAGGTTGCTATCAAATATCCGGCTATTCTCCCGAAGAATTTATCGGTACCAGGCAAGTTTCTCTCTCGGAATTGACACACCCAGACGATCGCGAAATCTTCTGTAATGCCGTGGAAGTTGCCCTGAAAGAAAATCGACCCTATCAGTTAAATTACCGAATTACTGCTAAAAACGGCGAATTAAAATGGGTTTGGGAGCAAGGTTTGGGAGTGTTTTCCGACTCAGGACAATTGATCGCTTTGGAAGGGTTAATTACTGATATTTCCGACCAAAAACGCAGCGAAGAAGCTTTGCTGCGATCGCAAACAGAGTTAACCCAACAAAAACTTCAGCTTGAACATACTTTGCACGAATTGCAACAAACTCAAGCAATATTAATTCACACCGAGAAAATGTCTACCCTCGGTCAAATGGTAGCCGGTGTTGCTCACGAAATTAACAATCCCGTTAGCAGCGTCTGCGGCAATCTCGTCCACGTCGGCCACTATACGGAAGATTTGCTGAATTTACTCGATATGTACCAGCAACACTGCCCGCAGCCACCAGCATCAATTCAAGATAAAATTGAGGATATCGAGCTAGAGTTTCTGTTAGAAGATTTGCCGAAAGCGATGTCTTCGATGCAGATTGGAGCCGATCGCATTCGGGAAATTGTGCGATCGCTCAGAAATTTCTCTCGCAAAGACGATTCTCAAATGAGCAAGGTTAATCTACACGAAGGCATTGAAGGGACGCTACTAATCCTGCAAAGCCGGTTGAGGGCGCACGGCAACTATCCCGAAATTGCGGTGATTAAGGACTATGGAAATTTGCCTTTGGTTGAATGCTATTCGGGTAAAATCAATCAGGTGTTTATGAATTTGATCGGAAATGCGATCGATGCGATCGAGGAATACAACGCAGGACGATCCATTGCCGAAGCCAAAGCTAACCGCAGCAAAATTAAAATTAGGACAGAATACCAAAACTCCAAGGCTATAATTCGGATTTCTGATAACGGCCCCGGTATGCCAGAAGAAGTTTGCCAGCAGTTATTCGAGGCTTTTTTTACCACCAAACCCGCCGACAAAGGTACTGGTTTAGGCCTGTCAATTTCCTACAAAGTGCTCCAAGAACACGGCGGAATGCTGAGTTGCGTCTCTGCACCGGGCCACGGAGCCGAGTTTATCATGGAAATGCCGATCGAACAAATTAGTCATTAGTCATTAGTCATTAGTCATTAGTCATTAGTCATTGGTTATTAGTCATTAGTCATTAGTCATTGGTTATTAGTCATTACTTATTAGTCATTGGTTCTTACTAAAAATCACCAACTACCAACTACCAACTATCAACTGTCAACTACCAACTGTCAACTGTCAACTCTCAACTGTCAACTGACACCTATCCCAATAAATTCGAGCCACCTTATCCCCCGGATTTTCGCGCAAACAATCCGCAAAAAGTCCCCCAGCTTCCCCAAAGCTCTTCAAATTGTACAAAGACAAAGCCTCAGCAAACACTTCCAAAGTAGCCAACTTTTTCGCTTTAACCTCCGGCAAATCCGCATCAAAAACCTCATAAACAGTCACCCATTCAGACTTCCCCTTAACCTGAACCTTATCAATTACCCGAATTGCATAATCAGCAGGATTTGTCAAGCGATCGAAAGTCTGTTGAGTAATTAACAGCGACACCCCGTAATTCTTCGTCAAATTTTCAATCCGAGCAGCCAAATTAACCGCATCGCCAATCACAGTACCGTCCATCCGGCTGTTTCCGCCAACAGTACCCAGCATCAAAGAACCAGTATTAATTCCCACCCCAATCTGAACCGGCACATCGCCCGCAGAAGTGCGCTGTCGATTGTATTCAGCAAGAGTATGCAGCATCGCAATTCCCGCTTTCACCGCATCATCCGCACCCTCGCTAAACAAAGCCATAATTGCATCGCCAATATATTTATCAATAAACCCCTGATTTTCCACAATCAGCGGTTCCATATAACTTAAATATGAATTTATAAATTTAAAATTTTCTTGCGGTGTCATCTGTTCCGAAAGAGTAGTAAAATCGCGGATATCCGAAAATAAAATCGACATTTCCAACTCCACTGCGTCTCCCAATTTAACATCAACAATACTGTCACATCCCAAAAAAGCTAAAAACTGATTGGGTACAAAGCGACTTGTCGCTGCAACGATTTCTAATTCTGCATCCAGTGAAAGTTCCAAACTGCAATTAACCTCAAAGAGTTCCTCAATGAACTTTTTGCGCTCTTTTTCCGCTTTTTTGCGATCCGTAATATCTAAGAGAGTATTAATAGCATAGGTAACTTTGGCGTTGGTATCATAAATGGGAGTTGCAGAAATTTCTACGGGAATAATTTGATCGCCGTTATGCACTTCTATATCGTCAGCGGTGGCATTTTCCCCCCTCAATGCCCGCACAATCGGCAAATCATCGGGAGGATATTCTTGATTAGTACCTGCTAAATAGGTTTGATAAACCTCTGAGAATTGCTCGGAACTCGTATCCGGCACAACTCCTTTACCAAATATCTCTTTTGCTTTCTGATTCACATAGTAAACTTTGCCATCAGCGTCCAAAACTCCCACCCCAATCGGCATTGCTTCCAAAAACTGCGTCAAGCGATTTTCATTTTCATGAAGTAGAGTAATCAGCAAGGCTTGCTCACCATTGAGATGCGCCAATTCCTCATTCATTTGCTGAAGTTGTGCATTTTGTGCTACCAGCAGTTGATTTTGCCGATAACTGTTTACTGCTTCTTTTACCGTCAAACTCAAGTCTTCTCGTTGCCAGGGTTTGGATATATAACGATATAAATTTGCATTTTTGATAGCATTTCCCACCGCTTCAATATCTGCTTGCCCTGTCAGCATGATTTTGATAGTTTGGGGCGAGATTAGATGGACTTGTTTTAATAGCTCATCTCCCTTCATCTCCGGCATGATATGATCGGAAATAATTAAGGGTACTTCATACCCATCTGACAGTAATTCTTCCAGCAACTCTAATGCTTCCTCCCCACCCTCGGCAATTTCGATCAGATAAGCATTGCCGACAGCTTCTTGGAGTTCTGTTTTGAGACTTTTGAGTACAGTATTGTCATCATCTACACAGATAATTACCTGTTGTTTCATATCTTCGACAAACCAGATTTAATGGTTTCCAGCAAATCTGCCTCTGACCAAGGTTTAGATAAGCAGCTATGGAGGTTAGCCTGTTTTTTGGCTCTGTCAATTGCTAATTCATCAGCTTGACCTGTGAGCATAATTTTAATAGCATTGGGATATTTTTGATGAATGCGAATCAGCAACTCATCTCCCTTAATACCGGGCATTAACCAATCAGAAATAATTACAATAACTCTGGCTTCTTCTTCGTCATAGAGTTCGCCGATTACATCTAAGGCTTCTTCAGCATCTTCGGCTCCTTCATAGGTGTAGGCATTCCCAAATTCTGCTGCTAGCTGCGTCCTGAGACTGTCTAACACCATTCTCTCATCGTCAACGCACAAAATAACTGGTTTAGACATCTATTTGTTGTCCTTTTTAATTTTCCTTGGTAACAAAATTAGCAAAAGTAGTAAAAGTGTATTAGTATACCCGATCGCATTTTAAGATGCTAGTTCGCGATCGCGCGGGCGACTATCACCTTGGTTGTTAACCAAAATATTTGCTTGCAATCGTCGTGGGAGAGTTCAAAAACCCGATTTCTTTGGTCGGGTGCGATCGCGAACTAAATCCCACAAGCTGACCGATCGCCAAATCTTTTCCCCTTCCCAGTCGCCGAAACCAAGCAATCTAGATACGTAGCAGCTTAGCTGAGCATAACGCATCGTACTGCGGTTTTACATCAATTTCCGGTAGAATCCGAGTTATTGACTTTAAAACGTTTTAATTTTTGCCATCCTCCCAATGGGGTAGATTGCAGCTTAGGCCCAAGCCAGTAATACCCGACCTAGGTTACTGCGTTATATTGTGCCGGAGATCCTTGACTTGCTCATACAGCGCTCATTGGCAAGAAAACATTAAATGTAGTTTGGCCCGGAATTGATTCTACCTCTATTTTCCCCTGATGTTTGTCAACAATCTTCTTGACAATATCTAGTCCCAAACCGCTGCCTTCTCCGGCAGGTTTAGTCGTAAAAAACGGATCAAATATTTTTACTTTAATCTCTTCTGGTATCCCCTTACCGCTGTCGCTAATGCTAATCTTAGCCTGCCCGGATTGCTCCGCTAACTCGATTTTTAGCGTACCTCGATAATCCATTGCTTGCAAAGCATTGTGAATTAAATTCGTCCAAACTTGATTCAATTCGTCGGGATAGCATATTATTGGTGGGATGTCGGTATAGTTTCTCACTACCTGAACGCCTTGTTTGAATTGATTTTGATAAAGGGTTAAGATTGTTTCAAGGCCTTCTGTAATAATCGCTGCTGTCTTTTCTCCCGACTGTTCGTAGTGAGCATAAGTTTTCAAGGCAAACACGACTTTCGAGGCTCTGTCTGTGGCCGTGTTGATAGTAGCGATGCCTCTTTTTAACTCAGAAAGTTTGTAGGCGATTTCTAGTACGTGCAAGCTATCGGGTTTTTGCAGCAGCGGCACAAAGCTGTCAATTTCACTATACACTCCCATCATTACTAGGCGATCGGCTACGATATCTGCATCGGCTATTTCTAATTCTTGCAGTTGGCTTCTCAAAGCTCTCTTTAATTTGCGTTCTTCTTTCGTTGATAAGTTTGTTTCTTGTTGCAGGGAACGCTGGAGTAAATTCAAAAAATTATGTGTTTCGTCTGGAGAGAGAGATTGAAACAGTGCGGGAAACTGTTCTAGAGTTTGATTTAAGAACTTAGAAACATTGCCGGCAGAGGAACGAATTGCACCGAGGGGAGTGTTAACTTCGTGGGCAACTCCGGCAACAAGTTGTCCTAAAGCAGCCATTTTTTCTGATTGAATCAATCCTTCCTGGGTGGTTTTGAGTTGTTGCAGAGTATCGCTGAGTTCCTGATTTTTCTGGTGCAACGCTGATTCAGCTTGTTTGCGATCGCCAATTTCTCGCCAAACTGTGTGTAGAATTTTTTTACCATCTACAGGAATTAATGTCAGCAATACTTCTACCCAAAAATCTTCTCCGTCGGTGCGGCGGTGCATCCATTCAAAGCGGTGACTTCCTCGCAAGAAAGCTGTGGCTGTCATTTCCTTAGATTTCTCAAAAGACTCTCTACCGTCAGGTTGAATCTCTGGGGAAAGTTGAGCTGGATGTAGGGAAAGAAGCTGTTGTTTGTCTGTGCAACGCATCATTTTAACCGTTGCGGGGTTGCAGTCGATAAAAGCGTTCCCATCTAACAGCAAAATCGCATCGCCCGATTGCTCATAAAGTTGTCGAAAACGAGCTTCTGACTGCTGGAGTTCTTGGGTTCTTTCTGCGACTTTGGTTTCTAAGTTGGCATAGAGTTGGGCGTTTTCTATGGAGATGGCGGCTTGGGAGGATAAAACTTTTAAGACTGCTAATCTGTCGGGAGTAAATGCACCTGTTGTCAGATTATTTTCGAGGTAAATAATGCCGATCGCCTTTCCTTGATGTTGGATTGGCAAACACAAAACTGACTTTGGTTGCTGTTGAATAATGTAACAATCAGCAGCCCAGGTAGTCTGGGCCGTGGCATCATTAATTACCAAAGTTTCTTGGGTTCGCCAAACATAGTTGATGATGGTGGTGGGAATTTGCTGCGAAACGGCTACCGAAGTAGAGGGGGTGTTGCAGGCTTTACCGCTAACGCATTGAGTTGCGATCGCCCATGAATCTCCCTCTGCCAAAATCATCGATCCTGTTTGGGCTCCCGCATTCTCGATCGCCACTTGCACTAAACTTGAGAGCAACCGATCCAGGTGAATTTCTTCTGACAGGGATTGAGATGCTTTGATTACTGTTGCCAAGTCCAGAATTTGAGAAACTCCTGAAGTAGTGCTTACGACAGTTCCTGTCATCATTTGGGCAATTGTATCGCCTGTGTTTAAGCTCGTTTTCTGATTGAGAATCGGGGCGATTAATTGGGGATAGCATTTTTCTAAATCTTCAACTTTTGCCCGGGCACCCCACCGCGCGTAGGCGTAGTAGGCATCAGTTAAGTAGACTTGGGCAATTTTTTCTTTGCCCCATTCAAGATAAAATTTGGCTGCGAGTTCGTGGGCTACTGCTTCTTCGTTGATGTACTCGTTTTCTTGGGCGAGGGCGATCGCGCGATCGTACATTTCCACCGCCTCCAGCCTTTCGCCTAGCACCTGATGCCGCCCGGCCTCTACCAGATAGAACTTATGTAAATGATTCATCGGAGCATGATGCGCCCACTTTTGCATTTTTTCTTGGTTATTTTTCACCCGATTGAGTATCACATCTTGTTCGGAACTTGAAGCCTCAGCAAATACAGCTAAATGTGCCAAAGAATCATAAAAATGGAACAGAGGGACGCAGATCAGTGCTGTCACGCTGCCTAGATATTGTTCGGCTAAAACAGCATTTTTTATAGCTTCCTGATGTTGACCAAATACATAGTTTAAAATTAGTTTATATAGGTAGATTTGATGAATTTGACAGCCATCATTTGCTCTAATAGCAGTTTTGAGTCCTTCCTCTTCATTGTAGGACTCACCAATTAAACAAGTGGGATTTGGATTATTACCTAAGAAATTCAGGACTACTTGCCGAACTAATGCGATCCAACTCAATAAAACTTCTTGCCGAATTTTACTAATAGCCTTGCTGTATGTTGATATCTTTTGTTCGACCTCCGTAAGCTCTTGACCCAAAAAACATGATACATCGCATATATGAAATCCACAATGACCGGCCATTTCAAAGTCTCCACTCTCCACGGCGCTTTGATATCCCTCAATCAAAACAGGTAGTGCTTCTCTAAGATGTTTTTTCCAGTGCAGGATCAGAGAACCCCAGACATTCAATACCTTAGCCTTGACTTTCTCAACATTGAGCAGCTCAGCCAAATTTGCAGCTAAGTAACCAAATCGATAACCTGTTTCTATATCTTGGACTACTCCACACAGAATTAATCCGTAAGTAGAATAACCAAATGACGACCAGGTGGCATTGCCATATTTGAGTGATAAATTAACCATTTTGCACACAATCAGTAACAGCACTGTTGGTGCAGCAACATAAGCAGCAGGAGCAATACTTGATAGGATATACATGGCTGCTAACGGTTCGGATTCAGTCATTTCGGGTAGATTAATTAACGCTTCGATGTCTTGTTCGGCACAGAGTAAAGCAGTTTCTTCTAGCCCTTTTTGAATATCGGACTGGCTGGGCGATTCTGGTAAAATTACTCCCAAATGTTTGAGCACTTGCAGCCCAATGCTAACATCTTCTGTGAGGTTCCCCTGGGAGGCAGCAGCTTGAATTTTTGCATCATAAACTTTTACTTTGTCCAGCATCGAAGTCGCTTGTTGGAGAACAATATTAGCGAATTTCTCCATCTGCTCAAACTCACCATTGAGATAAGCCACTTCTGCTGATTCCGAGTACAAAGCCAATGATAGCCTATACTGACGCTGCCAACTATCTACAGCTAAAAATTCTAGTCCGGTAGTTAAATATCTTTTTGCAGCACCATAGGCTATGGAACTTTTAGCTCTACATCCCGCAATTAAATTCAATTGAGCTAATTCATCTCGTTCAGTCGGAGCAATAATGAACTCCTTACCCATATTCAAATGGTTGACAATATCGAAAATTTTCTCTTCTATTTCTTCTGCCGTAGGGGCGCTGCCTCCGTTTCCACCCTTCCTTAATAACAGTTGCCCAATTTTGAGGTGAGTTGACTGTTTCTGAGATTCGGGAATTAAAGAATATGCTGCTTGCTGTACGCGATCGTGTAAAAATTTGTAGGGAACCGATAAATCAGATGTTTGTGCCACCTCTGATGATTCCGCATCCTGAAAGAACTTGTAAACTTCGCTGATAGGAATCACTAACCCTTCTTGCAGCGATTGCCATAAATCATCCGCTGTTTCTGTTTGAGATCGTTCGTGAACAATTGCCAGAGTTGATAAGTCAAATTGGTTGCCAATACAAGCAGCTAGTTTCAAAACTTCCTGAGTATTTACAGGCAACTTTTGCAACTGAATCGCCATAAACTCGACCACATCATCTGTCAAAGCTAGCGCCCTGACTTGGGCAATATCACACTGCCAATAACCACAACTAAAATCAAAAGCAATTAACCCATCGTCGTGAAGGAATTTGAGAAATTGAGTGGCAAAGAAAGGATTGCCTTGAGTTTTGGTGAACACCAGTTCGCTCAAAGGAACTGCTTGTTCTGGTGGACAACTTAGCGTATCAGCAATCAGGCAATTTAGGGAAGATTTATCTAAGGGTGATAAAGTAATTTGATTGACTATTGCCGCATTTTTACGAAGCTCGTCCAATGTCAAAATTAGGGGATGGGTACCGAAAACTTCGTTATCCCGATAGGCTCCGATTAACAGCAGATAGCGGGTATCTGTCTCACTTACCAGCAACTGCATTAGCTTCAGCGAAGCAGAATCTGCCCACTGCAAATCATCCAAGAAAATGACTAAAGGATGCTCTTTTGTGGCGAAGACTCCGATAAATTTACCGAAGAGCAAATTAAAGCGATTTTGAGCGGCAATTCCTTCTAGTTCTTGGAATTTTGGCTGCGGGCCGATTAGGTGTTCTAATTCTGGGATGACATCGATAATTACCTGGGCATTTTCACCTAAAACTTTTAAGATTTTGGCTTGCCATTTCTCTACATTAGTGCTGGTTTCTGTCAGTAATTGCCGGATCAAATTCTGGAAGGATTGCACCCAAGCAGAAAAGGGAATATCGCGCTTGAATTGGTCAAATTTCCCTTTGATGAAGTAACCGCGCGCTCCGACAATGGGTTTGTGTACTTCGTTGACGGCGGCGGTTTTGCCGATGCCGGAAAAGCCGGCGACTAGCATGATTTCGACCCCCCTATGTCCCCCCTTAGTAAGGGGGGATTCAGGGGGGTTGGCAACGCGATCGAATGCTGCTAATAATGTGTTAACTTCGGTTTCTCTGCCGTAGAGTTTTTCGGGTATGGCGAAGCGATCGCAAATATCTCTAGTCCCCAAGGTAAACTGGCTAATCTCGCCTGTTTCTTGCCACTGCTGCCAACAGTTTTCTAAGTCGAGTCGCAGTCCAAAAGCACTTTGATAGCGTGATTCTGGGTTTTTGGCCATCAATTTCATTATGATGTCATTCACCATTGCCGGGATGGTTGAGACGAGCTCTATGGGGGGAGTTGGAATCCTGGCCAGATGGGAGTGTACTAACTCCATCGGATCGGTAGATGTAAAGGGTAATTCTCCGGTTAGGATTTCGTAAAATGTGATTCCGAGCGAGTAGAAATCGGTGCGGTAATCGATACCTCGATTCATTCTCCCGGTTTGTTCGGGAGACATATACATTAGCGTTCCTTCGAGAACGTTAGGGCTGGTAATTTCTTGATTTTCTCTGGGCAAGAGGGAAGAAATACTGAAGTCGATGATTTTAATTTCTTTGGTATGGGGATTAATTAGAATATTCTGGGGTTTGATGTCTTTATGAATAATTCGATGGCGATAGAGTCCTTCTAATATTTGGACTGTCTGAATTGCTATTGGTAAAAAATCGCAGGTACTTAGTTGGTGAAGGGCGATATATTCGGCAAGAGAGATGCCTCCACAATCTTCCATGACTAAAGCAAAACCGTTGCGGTAGTTGGAGAGTGCTAGGGGTTGGACTATTCCTGTTAGGTCAAGATTTTTGGTAATTGTGTATTGATTGCGAAATTGTACGAGTTCGTTGAAACTGGGATATTCGCTTAATAAAATTTTGATAACGACAGGTTTTTGGTCTGATTGGGAAACGGCTCGGTAAACTTGGGTTCTGGCGCCGTTGTAAATGCGATCGAGGATGCGATACCCAGGAATTGTTAGTGATGTGTCTGTCATGGGATTTTGGATTTTAGATGTTAGATTTTAGTAACGGTAGGGTGCGTCAGAAGGTGTTTTTTGAGTCGGTAGTCAAAACCTTATAACCTGACGCACCCTACTACAATTGTCGATATTTTTTTGGAAATTTTTGATGGCGACGCACCCTACGACTGGTGAATTTTAAGATTCTCGGCAAGGACTAAATGACACCCGATGAAAGACAGACACACCGCAACGTTCTAAAGCTAATTTATGTTTTTTTGTACCATAGCCTTTGTTATTTGTCAAGTCATATTCGGGATAATTAACAGCCATCCGCAAGATTAATTCATCGCGCCAAACTTTGGCGACAATGCTAGCGGCGGCAATCTGAATCGATCGCGAATCACCTTTAATCATCGTCTCTTGGTCGATCGCCAAATTAGGTATTCTTTGATTCCCGTCAACCAAACACAAATCCGGCGTGACATTCAACTTCAAAATCGCGCGCTTCATTGCCAACAAAGAAGCCTGCAAAATATTCAGGCGATCGATCTCCCGCACCGAAGCCGCACCAATTTGACAGTCAACCGCCACAGCCCGGATTTTGATAGCTAACCGACTCCGGGCTGTGGCACTCAACTGCTTGCTGTCGCGCACCCCGCAACTTACTAATTCATCGAGAACCTCGTCGGGCAAAATGCAGGCCGCAGCCACCACTGGCCCGAACAAAGCTCCTCTTCCGACTTCATCTACACCTGCAATTATTCGAGGGAGAGGGGAGGAGTGGGAGAGGGGGAGAGTGGGAGAGGGGGAGAGATGGAAAGATGGGAAGAGAGTAAAAATTTCTGCTTCTTCCCTCTTCCCTCTGCCTTCTGCCTTCTGCCTTCTGCCTTCTGCCTTCTGCCTTCCCTCTTCCTTCATATCACTCATCCAAAACGGCTGATGAGCGACGACGGCGGCGGCGGTTGATGGCAGGTTCCTCGGGCTCATTGAACTCGATCGGCTCATTGAACTCGATCGGCTCATTGGACTCGATCGGCTCATCAAACTCGATCGGCTCATCGAACTCGATCGGCTCATCAAACTCGATCGGCTCATCGAACTCGATCGGCTCCTTTGAGAAAGCCATCACCTCGTCGGTTTCCTCCATCTCCTCAAAATCATCGGTTTCGTCGATCGAACTCTCGTCGTAAATATCCGCCTCATCATCCTCAAAAAATTCAGGCTCAACATTCTCAGTTACAGACATCTCTGCATAATAATCCTCTTCCTCAACATCCTCTGCTCCCGCCGACGGTTCAAATTCAAATTCGAGTTGCTCAAAAGGAGGCTGATTCGGGGGATTTCCGGGGAGTGTCACCGAAACGATCACATTCTTAGGATTTTTCGCGCTGCGATCCGTCAGCACCAAAGGAGAAACCCCCATCAGAGCATAAACATCCTGTTCCTCTGGCGTCATTTCCACCGAAATCACCTCAGGAGGCTCCACCATCGGCTTCAGCAGCTCAGACTTAGTTGGGCGCACGCGATCGAAATCCTCGCGCCTGCCAACAGTCGTCATATTCACCACCAACCCGAAGCCCTCCGAAGCTGCACGGATGCCGGGGGGAGCCTGATACTCAGAGCGCGTATCCACGACGGGCGCACTCGAAGTATTCGGCAGCCGCAACTTGCTGCGCACCGGTTCCTCTTCCACCACCGGCACGGCAAAAGGCTCTTCGCCAATGCGGCGCCGCCGTCGCCGTCTGGTTCCGTTGCCCAAATCCTGATAGCTGGGATGGTTGAGCAAGTCTAAAGCCGAGGCGTTACCGCCAGTTTCAATAAAATCCAAACTTTCGCTCTGAGGTTCCCAAGCAGCCCGCTGTGGCTCTGGAGAACGTTCTTCTCTGACTGGTGCAGCAGTGGCAGCAGCCACAGGCGTTAAGCTGCGACGTTCCACTCCTTCTGGCAAGTTCAACATCACCCGGTTGGAGGTAGCCACAGTGCGATCGGCCGATTCTCGCACCGCTGGAGCCATGTCATCTTCGCCGGGGAGTTGCACCAGATGACCCAACCCGCTGCAAGTAGGGCAAGTGTGGCCGAATAACTCGTAAATATTTTGACCTTGGCGTTTGCGGGTGAGTTCTACCAGTCCCAATTCCGACAGTTGAGCGATTTGCGGTCGAGATTTGTCAGCTTTCAGGGCTTTATTGAAATGTTCCAGCACCTGCAACTGATCGCGGCGGGATTCCATGTCGATAAAGTCAACAATAATCACCCCGGCAATATTGCGGAGTCGCAGTTGTCTAGCAATTTCCGTTGCTGCTTCGCAATTTGTCCAGAGTACCGTTTCGCGAGCTGTGGCCGATCGAGTAAACGAACCAGAGTTGACATCAATCACCGTCAAAGCTTCTGTGGGTTCGATAATCACATAACCGCCCGAAGGCAAGTCTACCCTTGGTCTGAGGGCTTCTCGAATCGCAGCGTTGACGCGGAAAAATTCTAAAATCGAGGCGCGCTCTCGGTGGTGGTCGATCAAAACTCCCGCAGGAAGTTTACCGCCATTCCAGCTCATCAACTGCTGCTTGACTCGCTTAATCCCATTTTGCGAGTCCACCACAATCCGATTCACGTCACCGCTGAACATATCCCGCAGCACCCGCTGGATAAAATCGTCATCGCGGTTGAGTAGTGCCGGCGCCCGCGTGGAACCACCTTCGAGTTGAACGGTTTCCCACTGCTTTTGCAGGACTTCCAAATCTTCCATGATGGCTTCTTCGGTCTGGCCTTCGGCTTCGGTGCGTACCAGCAGCCCCATCCCGGCTGGTTTCACCAAAATTGCTAGGGCTCGGAGGCGGTTGCGCTCGACTTCCGACTTGATTCTGCGGGACAGATTGACTCCTCTGCCGTAGGGCATCAGTACCAAATAGCGGCCCGGCAGGGTAATGTTGCCTGTCAGCCGCGGGCCTTTGCTGCCCGTGGGTTCTTTCATCACCTGTACCAGCACTTTTTGCTGCGGGGTGAGGAGTTCTGTAATTGCTCCTGCCGATCGCTTGAGCCGCAGTGGGCCAAGGTCTGTGACGTGCATAAACCCGTTGCGTTCTGGGTCGCCAATATTGACGAAGGCTGCATCTATCCCAGGGAGTACATTTTCAACAATTCCCAAGTAAATATCACTGACTTGGTGGCTGCCTGTGGCTACCACGAGTTCTTGGATTTGATCTTCTGAAAAGACGGCAGCAATGCGATGCTGCTCTGCTATAACTATCTGCTTTGTCATTCATTTTCCTCAAAAAACTGGCAGCAAGTTAGAGACACTAACGCTGAAAAGTGCCTCTGACTTTAACTGTAATTAGTAGTAGTTTGAAGAGTTATTAGCTGTGAGTTGGTGCAGGGTGGAAGGAAATTTAACTGTTAACTGTTCACTGTTAACTTAACTATTAACTGTTACAAATTAAGTGCCTAAACCCGCCCTTACAGAGTTATGAGTTATGCTCAGCAGATAAATCTGAGAGATAGAAATAAGGAGGCTTTTATCGAGTTAGCAATATTGAGTTTTAAGTTGAGAATTGCTTTCCTCAATACTCAGAATTCAACACTTGCAACTCTTCCTTTGAACTCAGCGAATAAATTCAGTGACACTCCCACCAATTTCTTAACACACAACTCAACCCAAAAAACTGATAACTCCGCTTGTCTGGTGGTTGAGGGCTGGTTTTGAGCGAAAGTAAGTAGGAGTGAAAGCGCCTAGATTTTTGTTGAATTCTTGCGCGATCGCACTCAACAGACTCTACTCTTGGCATTCGACTGCAACCTCCGCCCCTGCCAACCCTAAAACCTTGTCAAAAACATCTATTGTTGAATACCCGCTCTGCGGCTTGAACCATAAGATTTTTGAATAAGCCGACGATCTACAACCAGTCGATCGATCGAAATTAATCAATCAATTTGGTTCATGCTCCGCTCCTGCGGGTTTAGCGCTAGATTTAGCCCGTGAATGTACAAAAAGGCTTGAAGTCTTGAACAGAAGCAGTTTGCACCCAGCCCGCGTTGCTGGTTGACTCTTAGCGACGAGCGACTAAAGCGCTCAAGCCGCTGCGGCTTCCATAACAAGCAATTATAGCTTGACACGACACATCCCGACGAAAGCCGAAGGTGAAATATTCCACCACGGCTTCCCTATTTTAACCATAACTCAGGATTAGCTGACTGCGCTGAACTTGCACAAGTTGAATTTCTTGCTGGCTGACTTGTTCCAACATGAACACAAGATGTTCTGGCTTCAGCAAATTACCATCGCTGCGACAACTGCCGGTATAGCGCAAGACGGCTATACTTTCAGATTTACCGCCATTCGCGCTAGTTTCTGGTTGCTGCTCTACAAGCTCTAGTTTATGCAGCCGATCGCGCAAATTCACATCCTGAGTCTTACCCGACTTAGTAGTGTGCACCCGCCAAAAAGCCTCTGTTTGGACGATCGTCCGAACCCAAGCTTCCCAATTCGCATCAGCAGCGACGCAGACAGGAGCAGAATTCTCACCTTCTAATTCAGGATTTTCTGCCAACGAGCCTGTTGCTGCGACAGTAATCATGTACTCAGCGGCTTCTAACAACTGACTAGCAGAAGGAGCTTTGAGATCGATCGACTCAACCCTGTAAATCGGGATATTTTCCGGCAGAGTCGCCGCCAATTTTTCCCGAAACACATCAAGATCGATCGACTCAGTGAGTTCAAAATCAGCAATTTCCCCAGTGCTCGTAACACCCAGAGGCAGGGCATTTGCCACAGAAATTCGAGGATTCGGGTGAAAGCCACCGGTAAACGAAATCGGCAAATCGGCCCTGCGGACAACTCGATCGAACAATCGGAGCAAATCCAAATGACCAACCAAAGCCATATCGCCTACCTTTCCAAACCAAACCCGAAAACGCTGTTTCCGTTCCGTATTCGGCACAAACTCCCCAGCAAATGCAGGAATTGGCAGCGCATCCACAACCACATTGTGTCCGAAATCCGTGCCACAAACCCCGCAGCGCGAACACCCTTCAAAGGAACAGTCAGGAACCGTCGCGGCTTCTAAAGCCTTTTGCAAGTCAAGCTTTAGCCAGTTTTTATCAATTCCCGTGTCCAAGTGATCCCAAGGCAGAGGCTGATCGAGAGAGAGGGGGAGAGAGGGGGAGGGGGAGAGGATTGTTGGTCGGTTATCTAGATATACAATTTGAATGCAGAACAACTTAAAGCATCGAAACTTCCCCCACTACCTCCAAGCGCTTAAATTCGCTGAGAGTCAGGTAAGTGTCAGAAAGAGTTTCGGCGATCGTCGGAGTAATCCAGCCCAACTGCTTGAGCAAATGAATCGCCACAGCAAATTGAGCGCGCTTGCCACCATCCGTTATCTTAATCGCCAAACCCATGCCTTCGCCAACCCGGCCAATGCACTGCACCCCTTCGGCGCCGGACTTGCTCACCAATTCGCCTTGAGTCAAGCGCATCAGTTCCGTGTCAAATTTGCCCTCACCGGCAACCATCATCGGGTGGTGAGTCATAGCCCGCACAATCCGCTCCATATCCACATTGTCGCCGGAGGCCAACTTAGCGTACAAAGACGCCATTTGTCCCAACTGCAATAGATAGGTAGGAGCGCCGCAGTCGTCGCGAGCGCTGATAAACTCTTCGGCAGGCATTGACAGCAAGTCAGCCACCTTGCCCAAAATAAGCTGCTGGACGGGATGTTTACGGCGCAAATAAGTTTCCATCGGCCAGTGCATTTGCTGACAGACAGCCAGCATTCCGGCGTGTTTGCCGGAACAGTTGTATTGCAGGGGGCTTTTTTTGCCTTCAGGAATGGGGCATTGAAGTTTAGATGGGTCTATGTCGCAGCGCCACAGGACGTTAAACACCTGCCGCGATTGCTCGATCGTACCTTGATGAGAACTGCAAATAATCGCTAAATCTCGATCGGTCAATTCGTAGCGTTCCAAAGTGCCGCTCGCCGTCACAGCCAAAGCTTGAAAAGGCTTGAGAGAAGAACGGATAAATGTCGCCGTTTCCGAGTTACCGGCAACGGACAGAACGCGCCCGCGCTTGTCGCAGACAGCGGCTTGGGCGCGGTGCCTAGATTCCACAATACCTTCGCGCAGCAGTGTGACTTCCAGTTCGGGAGCTTGGGTTCGTTTTCCCCTTGTCATATCAATTTTAGATTTTAGATTTTAGATTTTAGACTGGGGATCGTGAAAGTTTTGAGTTGCCAGTTGTAATTTGTGAGTTGCGGGTTGCTTCGTTAATGTTTTGGCGATCGTTTTTCACTCAAAACTCAAAACTCAAAACTCCCCTGTTCCGTTCCCGATTACAAACAATTCCAAATTAGTCCCCCGGCAACCAGCAATACAGTCAAACCATAAAATGTCTGCCGCAAACGCCTAAGAATTGGTTCTAGTTCGTAGTTGACTATCAATTGGTCTTGAGCTAAAACTTCGGGAGTTTTCGGCCAAGCTTGACAATCGTACCAGCCAGACTCTTCGTAGACGACTGTGGGATTGTCCAGGCGCGATCGCACGTAGAACCAACCCAAGTAAAGTCGCAGCAAAGCTAATCCTAGAATAAAACCGGCACCAGCAGCACCGCACAGCAAAAACTGAACTGGATACTTGCCTGGAGCAAAGCTGGCTGCTGCGAGTGGCCCGGATATCAAGCAACTCCAACCGCATACCCAAGCCAGTTTTGCCAGATATGCGGGCCAATCGAGAGTTACCCAGCTAAAAAACCAGGATTCTGTAAGTTCTTGGTATTCATTAACTGGGCGCTGTTCTTGGGGAACAGGACAAATAGAAACAGAAGCGTTTTTCACATTAGCGTTCCTCTGCGACTGAAAAATCAAGGCGATCGGCGTGTCCCCAGAACGCTTCTAAATTGTAGAATTCGCGCTCTTGAGGTTTAAAGATGTGGATAATCGCGTCGCCGTAGTCCATGACGACCCAACTGGCGTCTGATAGCCCTTGTGTACGCAGCGGCAACCGTCCCCATTCTTCTTCTATTTGGTCGGCGATGGCTTGGGAGATGGCTCGTACTTGGACGTTGGAAAATCCGGTGACGATCGCAAAGTAGTCTGCCAGATAGCATACTTCTGACACTTGGAGCAATACAATATCAACTGCTTTGCGGTCATCGGCAGCTTGGGCAGCCGTGAGGATCAAACCGCGCGCTTCGTCGGTTGGGGACATGGCGTCGGTTACTGTAGACTGAGTTCTGGAATATTCGAGTTGGGTTAGATCTGACATTAAGTGTTTAAGTTCCTAATTGAGACAGTAAAGGGGAATCGGTTGTTGGCGGTTTGAGACTGGAAATAGGAGTTAGGTGGAAGCCAGAAGTAAGTACAGGATTGCTGGTAAATTTTACTTTTAACTGGTGATTTGTTCGATCGACTTCCCTGTCGAATTTCCTGTTTCCGGCGATCGGCGAGCCATTTGCAGCGCCCAATTGCGCGTAAGTACGGTGCGCGGGTGAATGTAGCAGCGAGTTTCTAGCAAATATCTCAGAGAATAATCGCTAGTTTGCCACACGGCTGCATAAAGATTTTGCATACTTGCTTCGCGCAGTGCTTCTAGTTGGGCTGTGTTGCCGCGGCTCGGCTCTATGGTATCTGCTACAAATACGGTACAACTGAGCTGGCTCATGTTTGGTCTGCCGAGGGTGTGATTGGCGATTGCTGCCAAAATTTCTCGATCGACCACCCCGAATTCGTCTCTAGCGACGATCGCGCTGGCGTCTGCGTGCAGCAGGTGCGGGTGTGCTTCCAACACTGAGTCTAACTCTAAACCTTCCTTCTGAGCCATTTGCAGGAGTAGTTGGGGTTTAAAGTATTTTGCCAAATCGTGCAGCAAACCGGCCGATCGAGCTTTTGCTTCGTCGAGGCCGTAATGGCGAGCCAAGTCACCTGCTGTTTGTTCGACTCCGAGGATATGTGTGATGCGGGCGGCAGGAACGCGGTGTGAGAGCCAAGCTAGGACGTTTTCGCGCGTAGGTGCAAGTGTCAAATATTAACTCCCAAATTGTAGGATCTACTATTTTAGCGTTTTGTTTTAATAGAGTGCGGTGTCGGGTAGTAGCGGTGTTGGGATATCTGGGATGATTGGGGTGAAGTGGGCGAAGGGGGCGAAGGGGGCGATCGGCTTTACCTGAACAATCCAAATATCTGTTAAAGTAAGTGGCTGTAACGACAAATTGTAGTTACAATATCTAGTGACAATCAAGGTATGGAATTTGAGTGGGATGAGACGAAACGTCTTACCAACCTTAGCAAACATGGAATTGACTTTATCGACGTTCCATTAGTTTTTGATGGAGAAATCGTAACAGTTGAGGATGAACGATTCAGTTATGGAGAGCAAAGGTTTGTGACTTTTGGTTTGTTGCAAGGGCGAGTAGTCGCTATCGTCCATACAGAACGAGAGGAATGTACTCGCATTATTTCTGCTAGAAAAGCAACTAAATATGAACAACGAATTTACTTCGAGCAAATCTCAAACTGACTGGCAACGCCTAGATGCCATGACTGATGAAGATATTGATTTCTCTGATTGCCCTGAAATTACGCCTGAAATGTTTGCTAAAGCCGTAGTTGGGCGAGGCTTGCCCAACCCTAAGACTAAAGCTCAAGTTACCTTACGCATTGACAGTGATGTTTTGGAGTGGTTTAAATCTCAAGGTCGTGGTTATCAAACCCAGATCAACACCTTACTGAGAGAATACATGAAAGCCCATCAATAATGGACTTGATATTATTTCTAATTATTTCATTTGTTTTACTTTTAGTTAGTGCCATAAAAGGTTATTTTGTACTTTATCCGTTGCTAGCTTCTATGGCAATTTTTATTGCCATTTTGTTGAGAAGGGGATTTCATATAAACAGCTTAATCAAAATGGCTGTGGCTGGCAGTCAAAAATCTTTTTCAGTAATCAGTATTTTACTGTTAATCGGGGCAGTCATGGCCGTCTGGATGGCTGCGGGGACGGTTCCGGTTCTCGTATATTGGGGAATTAAATTGATTAGCCCTCAGTATTTTATATTTTGGGCGTTTATCTTAACTAGCATGGTTTCTGTGCTGCTGGGAACTTCCTTTGGCACTGTGAGTACGATCGGCATTGCTTTAACGATCGCAGCCAAGGGCAGCGGTGTCAATCCCAATACGATCGCGGGGGCAATTATTGCCGGAGCTTATTTTGGCGATCGGTGTTCTCCGATGTCTTCTAGCGCTAATTTGATTGCCGCCATTACCCGCACAGACATTTATACGAACCTCAAAAATATGGCGGTAACAGCTTTTTATCCGCTGATTGCTTCCAGCATCTTGTATTTAATCTTATCCTTAGCAAATCCCGTAGAAGTTGCTGGGAACAACCTGGCTTTTGAACTTGGCAAAGCTTTCAATCTCAACTCGATCGCTTTGCTGCCAGCCTTGACAATTTTAATTCTTTGTGTTTTGCGAGTTGAAGTCAAAATTGCCATGACTGTTAGTCTAATTGCCGGAAGTGCGATCGCCATTTTCCTCCAAGGTTATTCGCCGCTGGACATTCTGCAATTCGCGATCGCCGGATTCAAGTTAGAATCAACTTCTAGTTTAAAAGATATTGTGGCGGGAGGAGGGATTTTGTCGATGGTCAAAGTTTCAATAATTGTGATTGTATCGACAGCATTTGCCGGCCTTTTTGCGGGAACTAAAACGCTAGAATTTATTGAATTGTATCTAAACAAAGCTCGAACGAGAGGCGATTTATTTTGTGGAACGACAATCATAGGAATGTTAGCGGCTGCATTTGGCTGCACCCAAACAATCGCCATCCTTCTGACTCATCAGTTAGTTGAGGAAAAATATCGAAAAGAGGGATTAGATAATTATCAACTTGCTGTAGACTTAGAAAACACCGCTGTTGTGATTTCTCCATTAATTCCTTGGAATATCGCCGGATTAGTGCCTGCAACCATCTTGAGTGTCAATTCAGATTTTATTCCTTATGCCTTTTATTTATATCTAATTCCCATCTTTAACTTAATTCAAATGAAACTGACAAAATTACCTCAAAAAATCAACCCAAATAAATGAACAATAAAATGTCAATGGGTTATTCTTTGGCAGTAGTGGCGACGGTTATTTGGGCTGGTAACTTCATCGTTGCTAGAGCTTTGAATGAGGATATTTTCCCAGTGGGTTTAGCTTTTTGGCGATGGACGATTGCTGTGGCAACTTTGGCTCCATTTACTGTGCGGGCGGCAGTTGCTGACTGGAAATTGATTAAAAAATATCTCCTTTACTTGACTGTATCGGCGCTTTCCGGCGTGACTACTTTTAATACTCTAATCTACGTTGCCGGCCACACAACTTTAGCCGTGAATATGGCGTTAATTGCGACTTCTTCCCCAGTTTTTATTGTACTTATGTCTCGTATCTTTTACGGAGAAACTATCTCGTTAACGCGCGCAGTCGGTATTGCGATCGCAGTCAGCGGTGTTGTACTGTTAATCGCGGGAGGTTCGTTAGAGAGGCTGCTGAGTATTTCGTTTGCGATCGGCGATTTGTATATGTTGTTAGCATCTATCATCTTTGCTGGCTACACGATGCTGGTAAAGCGCAAGCCACCCAACCTGCGGATGACAACTTTCACTTTATCGACTTTTAGCTTGGGGCTGTTGTTTTTATCGCCCTTCTATGCGCTGGAATGTTGGATTTATCACCCTGTAGTGTTCAATCCTTCGATCGCCCTGGCGTTACTTTATGTCGGGGTTCTGTCATCGGTGGTGGCGTTTATGGCATGGAATCAGGCGATCGCCCTCATTGGCCCGAACCGCACAGCCTTAATCTATTACCTGATTCCAGTGTTTAGCGGTATTGCTGCGTGGCTGTTTCTCGGTGAAGCGATTTCGTTGGTGCATATTTTTAGTACATTGGCGATCGTCTGTGGCATTATTATTACTAACCGCACTGACTCATAAAATATTGGCGATCGGAAATGGGCGGAATTTAAAAATTTCCGTCAAGATTCCCCTCACAACTCCGGTTCAATTCCAGCCGATCGCAATTGAGCCCGCAACTGCTCTAATTCTTGTTCAGCGCGATCGGCCCTTTCAGAGCCCGCCAACAGCAAATTGCCTTCACTATCCCACCAGCGCAACCAAGGTAACTCCATATTTTGATACCTTCCCTGCCAAATTCCCAATTCAACACCCAACGGTTCAATCGGATAATGGCCGCGTTCATTTGCCGCAACCAATCGGTAGCTATTTTCCATCAGAGCATAAACTTCAACACTCGCCTTACTTACCTCATAAATAGCATAAAATCCCGCATGAATCACATTTTCATAAATCCAGAATTTACCAGGCTTAGTTTCCTGTTGACCAGTTCGCAATAAAGGCGTTCTGTCCCGTTCTTCGGCACCATTTCCCGATACAAACTCTAACACAATCAACGGTGAAATCAATTCTTGCCACATCACATAAGAACGGCGCGATTCACCATCAAGCGTTGGCGGCACATTGGGCACATAAAACCAGTCCGGTGCTTCCGCGCCCCGTTCTAACGGCTCAGTTAATCGCCAATAAATGCCGCTATCTTGACCGATACAGTAGTTACCATCGGGATGAATTCTTTCGAGAATGGGAGTAATGGAATCCGTTAACAGAATGCTTTGGGGATGTTCTTGAAAATTTTTCACAAAAGTACCGTCCGATTCTGGTAGCTGAGTGTGATCTGGCCAGCCTGTAGGATTGTTTTCTACATCAAGGGTAAATTTCATAGTATTATTTTAATCCCAAAGATTGTTTGAAACCAGCCTTATTTCTTTGAGTGCTGTTCCCGGCTGGGTTGTAGAAGTAAGGGTTCTCGCGACAGCACTACAAAAGCCAAACAGATGTTCACTAACCCAATTATCTGATCACTTTGGCAGCGGTGCCAAGACTTTCTCAGCATGACTCGCCGCCACCGCCGCAAATAAAGCCTCATAATGATTCAAAGCTTCCTCAAATCCGTAATTCTCCACAGCATAATTTCTACCTTGCTCGCCCAACGCATTCACCCGATCGCGATTTAAGAACAAATCCTCCACAGCATCAGCCAAAGCCTGCGGGTCTTCCGGCGCTATTACAACCCCGCCACCGCTTTGCTGGACTGCTTTGTGGGCTGTACCAGTTTCAGGAACCGACGCCAAAATTGCCCGGCCGCTGGCGAGAAGTAATTGAATTTTTGAAGGCATATTGAAGTTAGTAACGCGGCGCTTTTGTACGACTAAACTAACATCCGCAGCAGCTAACAATTCGGGCAATTTTTCTCGCGGTTCAAAGGGCAGTAACATTACATTGGTAGCTTTGTAAGTTTCGCAATCTTTTTGCAAGCGCGCGAGTGCTGTTGATTCTCCCACAATTACAAAAGCGATTTCGGGTATGTGTTTTAAACGAGCCGCTGCTTGGACAACTGTTTGCAAGCCTTGAGTGAGGGCAATATTTCCAGCATAAAGAACGACAAATTTACCCTTGAGTTTGTGAGTTTCTCGAAAGGAGTTATTTTCTTTGGGTAAGGGGCGAATGAA
This sequence comes from Lyngbya sp. CCAP 1446/10, assembly GCF_026130175.1. Lineage (GTDB taxonomy): Bacteria > Cyanobacteriota > Cyanobacteriia > Cyanobacteriales > Microcoleaceae > Microcoleus. Next base: position 58,491 of record NZ_JAIGNI010000149.1, read on the forward strand.
ATTAACATCGACCCAATTCGGAACGCAAACTATTTTTTCCGGGGGTACTCCCTGAGAGTGCAATTTTTTGATAAAACCGCTGTCGATGACGCTGACTTGGCTGGCTGTGCTGTAGGCGAATTTTTCTAAGGCGTCAGCAATCTTAATTAGCAGTCCGTTTTTTTTCACCAAGCCGACGCGCACCGCTGCTTCTGAGACGATATCTTGAACGTTAAGGACGATCGGGATATCGCGACTCCAGCCGTAAAAGGCGACTGGGACGCAAATCGGTAAAGGTGGCATTGTCGAGAAAATCACGTCGGGGCGCCAGCCTCTGAAGGCTTGGACGGCGCTGGAGACGACAAAACTACCGTCTAGCAGGAGCCGGTCTAGCAGGCTGGGGTGAGGGCCGTTGACGCGCAGGTAGCTGCGCTGAATTGTGACGCCGTTCTGTTCTTCGGTGAGGTAGAATTTGCCCCGATATTGCGGATAAATCCGGCGCTGGGGATAGTTGGGCATTCCTGTGACGACTCGGACTTGGTGGCCGCGCTTGACTAGGCCTTGCGCTAGTTCTGTCATTAGGGGGGCAATGCCGATCGGCTCTGGATAGTAGTTATAGGAATAAATTAGAATACGCATAATATTTAGTTTGAAGCAAATTGTCCTGCCACCGCTAACTCCAGCCTACACCCGTTGAATTGCAGAGGATGTAATTGGGTTCCCGGTAGCATAACAGGGGGCGGCGCTCAGACCCCTTGCCGGAGCGACAGAAGCTGCCCTGGAGCGGGCAGATCTGGCGCTATCACGTAAGGTTTTTGCGCATTACCAGGCAGTTGCGATCGTCGGTACGGATATAGCAAAGCTTGTCTGTGAGCTTGTACATAAACACCAGTCCCCTTTCTCCTTCTCTGTCCAACGGATCGCGCTGCTCTTGGATGATCGAGTCCAGTTTTGCTTTCAGGTTGAAGGGTTGACCCCTGTCCCAAATCCTAATTTCTAAGTCATCGGCAAACACTTTTACCTCAAGGTCGATCGGCGTCTCGGACGGCAAGTTCTGGTGAGCATGGCGGACAGCATTTGTAAACCCTTCGTTAACAATCAGGCTGCACTGCCACCACAAGTCGTGTGGTATCAGCGGCAGAACAATATTCTCCAACCATTCCGAAACTTGTGTCAGAGCCTTTAGGTCTGTTTTAACCTGAAGGTGGAACTCGGCAATTGGTTGCTCGTCTTTCATTTTTCTTCTCCCTGGTCGCCCCCCACCACCGCTGTACTCAGCGCAGGTTGGAGAGGAAAAGGAGGGCAAGGTCTTGGCAACATATTAGTTAAGTCAAGCTTGAATTGAAGAAGCCCGTTTTGCCTCAAGGTGAGCATTCCTTTCGCACCATTTACTCGCACAGAAAATGAGAGACTTCCGATACTGTAACCTGCCTCGGTAGGGCGTTTGAATAGGAAAAATTCCCTACCGAGGCAGCTTGCGATGAGTGATTTGAGCTTCGACCGTGTTAGCAGTCGATACTTTTGTCAACACACCTGAGTTCTTGTCATCCTCGAAAACCCTGCTGGCGTGATTCGAGTACGATCTCGAACTCGCAAATTGCTAATTAATACTCCGATCGCAGAGCTGGCAACTAGCTGCACATTTTCTGTGTGAATTTTAACACTTAATGCTAACGTAAGTATCGCGAACGATCGCCTGCTTAATTTACGTATCAAGTTCGAGTTCCGGCTGTCCAGAAAGCAACAGCACCTAAAATTTCAGCGGTGGGTTGTTGACCGCTCTTACATAGCGCCACTATTTTTGTTAAACAGCACAGTTATGGTTTTAACAATTAGTTTCAGGTCATACATCAGACTCCACTCTTGTTGGTATTTTAAATCTAAACGGATGACATCTTCAAAATCGCGCACTTTAGAGCGACCGTTGACTTGCCATTCACCCGTCATCCCAGGTTTGACATCCAAACGCTGCCACTGAGGTACTTCATAGCGGTCAACTTCGTCTGGAGTCGGGGGTCTGGTGCCGACTAGACTCATTTCGCCTTTGAGTACGTTCCAAAATTGTGGTAGTTCATCAAGACTGGTTTTTCTCAAGATGCGCCCGACTTTGGTAATCCGGGGGTCATTGTCATTTTTGAAAAATGCGCCGGAGGCTTGGTTTTTGATTTGGGATTTCATAGCTTCGGCGTTGGTACACATCGAGCGAAACTTCCAAATCTGAAATCTTCTGCCCATCCAACCACAGCGGGTTTGCGCAAAAAATATCGGGCCCGGATCGTTAATTGTGATAGCTGCGACTATCGGTATGAACAATATTCCTGTAATTATCAAACCAACGATTGCCCCAACGATGTCGATGAGTCGTTTTACCCACGATTGCACCGAGGGGTGCGTCATCGGTAGGTGATTGTCAGAGGAGTTGGTCTCTGTGGGAGTTGAGGTTGCAGAAGGTTGCTCGATCGTCAGCACTTGATCTAGGCTGGTGAGAGCAAATACTGCCATCACTTGTGGCTTGAGGCTCCGAAGCACCAAGTCACTACCGCGCTGTTTGGCAAATTTCAGATTGCTGACTAAAGCACCGATCCCGCTACTGTCAATAAATGTCGTCTGACTGAAGTCTATGACTATTTTGCTGGGAACGGTGCTTCCAAAGAAAAGTTGCTGGCAGGTTGTCTTGAAGTTTACGGCTTCAAGTACGCTCAAGCGCACGGGTATGTGAACGGAGGGAATCTCGTCCAAGTACGTAACCCGAAAATCTGCCTCTGGGGTTTGGCTGACCATGAAGTCCTAGTTTCAAATTTCAAGCTGATGTCTTTAGCCTATTCTGTCCTAGCAAATCCACTATTATTGTTATTAGAAGGCTAGCTTTATGTAAACTTTACAATAATACCCGAAAATTCTGTTGCCAAGGCTAACTACCGTAGTCAACAGTCAACTGTTAACAGAAAAGTCAACAGTTAACGGTTAACTGGAAAATCTTTGTAGCCAGCGTCGGGGAAGAAGATCAAGAATTGTAGACGTTTTCTGACTGCGAGGTTTCGCGGGTGATGGGTTTGACTTTGGCTTTGGCTTTCGCTGCGTTGCGTTTCAGGGCCTGGAGACGAGCTTCGTATTTAGCCCGTTGAGTTTTTTTGGAAGTTTGCTCGATTAAGGTTTTTAAGGCGCTGCCGAGGCTTTTGTAGGCGTTTGGGAGAGTGTAGCCGAAGCGGGTGGCTAGGGCGAGGGCTTTTTCGTCGGCGTCTACTGCTTCTTTTAAACTTTTGTCTCCGTTGTTTTTTTGGTAAAGCCTCCAGCCGGAGACGCCGCACAAAGATACGGCCAACAGCAGCAGCAAGCCGTCTTGCACCCAAAGTTCGCCGACGGCGCCGCCTAAACCTATGGCGAGGGCTGCCATTTCCCAACCGTCTCTGGGGATGGTGTCGTTTTGGATGCGGGCGACTTCGTGCCAAAATAGGAGGTTGCGCTGATCCATTGCTAGCTGTTCCCAGCGGATCAGGTCTATTTGGATTTCTACCTGGTCTTTGCCTATTTCTTCGCTGCGGATCAGGGTGGGATTAACTTCTATTGTTTTTTCTACTGTTACCCAACTTTGGAGTTCTGGGGGCAGTATATTTTTCAAGCGCCGGATCTCACTCATCTCGGCTCTTGCTGTAGAGGTTGCATAGGATGTCATAGCTCCGGCCTATTGATTTTCTAAAGGTTAATATTGTGTGTATTTCTGGAGTATAGCAAACCTTGAATCCAAATATAGCGGAGCTACGGGGGTCGATCGACCTTTTGGCAATTTTACTGGATTTTACTCGCGTTGTGGGCGATCGCGTTGTGGGCGATCGATCGATTCCTTCCGACTATTTCATCATTTGTTCTAAAGTATGCTTGGATTTTTGTAAATCTTCTAGGCAAAATTGAGAGTTGCAAAAGCCGTGGGAGGCTATTTCGTGGTGTTTTGAGACTTCTCTGATTGTATCTCGGTTGTGGAGTGCAAAGTTAGCTGTGACAAAAAATGTGGCTGTAAATATCTAATCTGTCGAGAAGTGCCATAATCTTTGACAATCCTCCGCTAGAAATTTCAAATTTTATTTCGTCTGGCAGGGGTTGACCGTATTCTTCAGGGATGTCAAATTCTTCTAGGTCAAAGCTCAACAAGATTGATTGATTTATAGTAGCCTGCGCGGTCGTTGTATCTAATTTTAAACAAGCAGGTCAACATTTTTAGGGAATTTTTAAGTATATTGATTTGATAAATTTTGTAGAGGTATTGCTGGGAAACTCTGGCGGTCATTTCACCAATTGTATATCCTTTATTTTTAGCTAAAAAAGTAGTTTAACATCAAATGAAAATCCGGTAATTGTTTGTCTTTTAAATATTTCTTGGGCCGGTATTTTTTTTAAACCCTTTGAGTCCGACTTGCATATTTCTATAGGATAGATTCAGGATTAATCTGGAAATTAAGTTAAATATTTTGCAGGCTATTTTTATGAGTAAGGTAAGATTTTGGAAGTTTTCTAGATCGAGATTTGTGCAACCAATTACGACATCAAATTTTTCTAATCTTTCTAGTAAGCGTTCGAGGTGTTCGAGGGAGTAAGCTAAGTCGCCATCCATGAAGCAAATGCAGTCGGCCTCTGCATATTCGCTGCCTTTTTTTACGGCATATCCTTTGCCTTTACCAGAAAGAATTGGGTTAAAGCCGGAACCCTTGTAGGGAGAAATTAAAAGCAGACTATTCATTACTCCAATCCTCTTCCTGACCGGGAGAGGTCGCCCTCAACTGTCAACTGTCAACTGTCAACTGTCAACTGAATGAAGGTTGCTATAGGAAATTAGTTTGATGTGATGTGCGGGGAAAGCTTTGAGTTTGTTTTCGATAATTTCCAGTGTATTGTCGGTGGAGCCGTCATTAACAATGATAAAATTGTAAGCGTGATTTTTTTGAGAAAATTCTAAAATTCTGTCAAAGGTTTGCTCTAGGCAATTTGCTTCGTTGTAAACAGGCAGAATTACTGCGATTTTCATCATTGTTGTTCGATCGCGCTTTCGCAGAAATATGCTACCACCTCGGAGGAGAAATCACAAGTCAAGAAAATCACCTAGAAAAAATTCGGGGAAAAAATAAGCATTGTCAACTTTCGACTGGGTTCCAGGAAAAGTGCGATCGCCATAAATTGTATCATGCTAGAGTTGACCTAGCTCATCTTTATGGAAGGTACGGGCGATCGACAATCTAGACACTCCCAACACCTGAGTCCGAAAAACCCTCATACTACCGCCTGAACTATATACCTCATGAGGTTGTAATTGTCAATGATAAATTATTTAGTTAACAAATGGCCGGAGTATTTTAAACCCGGTATGACGCCCCGAAAAAAACGGATTATTAGATTTTTATTAGCATTCTTCCTAGCTTTCATCACGTATCAAGTAATCCTAGAAATCATCACAGTAGAAATTCCGATTTTCGGCTTTCACGATATAGTTGACCTTCGGAATCTTCAGGAAGTACCGCCGCAGCGCAGAGACTTTCCCGGCGACTACAGCCAGCAAAATTTGGAACCTTTTTTAGAAGACTTAGTTAGCCATAACTATTGGTTTTTGTCAACCCAAGAGCTTTACGAGTATTTCATCGCCAATCCCAAAAAGCCGGTGCCGAGTGAAAATCGCGGACGCAAAAAAGTTATGATTACCTTTGACGATGGCAACAAAAGCATTTATACGAATTTACTGCCGATTTTAGAAAGACTCGAAAATAAATACGGCAAAAAAACTAAAGTAGTAGTATTCATCAACTCCGGCTTCTTGGGCCACCAAGATTCACTCATAAAAAAGGTAACTTGTCAAGACTTAAGAGACGGAATGCAAAAAGGATTTTATGATATTCAATCCCACGGACTGAATCACGAAAATCTCACAAAAATTTCTCTGAAAGCATTAGACCGAGAATTATCTCAAGACCAAATTAGATTGAGGAAATGCACCCAAGATTTAGACCCAAATCAAATAGTTGCGTCTCACATAGCCTACCCCTTTGGCGCCGTCAACAAACAAGTTGACAAATATGTTGCTAAATACTACAAATCAGGATACTTGTATGACAGTTTGAAATTAAAACTGCGGTTTTTTCCACCCAATAAATACCGGATTTCGAGACTAACAGTCAACAAAAAACACTCCGCAGAAAGACTCAGCAGCCTAGCTTCAGGAAGCTGGCTACACAAACTAATTGGTAAAAAATAAGTTATACAGCTTTTACAGTTATTCAATGAAGAATTGGTGAGTGCATTGGAACACACAACATCGAAATCAAAAAATAGCATCAAAAACCAAAAACCGTTAGCAATTGCTGCCGTTTCCCAACGCGCCGACGCGCTGGATGCGCTGCGTGGAATCGCAGTTTTAGCAATGGTTTTATCAGGTACAATAGCCCGCAAAACCTTACCAGCGTGGATGTATCACGCCCAACTCCCACCACCAGACCATATTTTCAATAACAAACTAGCAGGATTAACCTGGGTTGACTTAGTTTTCCCCTTCTTTTTGTTTGCAATGGGCGCCGCGATACCGCTAGCTTTGTCGCGCCGCATCGCCAAGGGATGGGATACAAAAAAAATAATTTTCTCTATTTTGCAAAGAGGCTTTTTCTTAGCGTCATTTGCGATATTTCTCCAGCATATTCGCCCGACTGTAATTAGCCCGGAGGAAGCCAGTAGATTAAAGTGGTGGCTTGGATTGTGCGGATTTTTAATATTATTTTTGATGTATGTTCGCTGGCCCCAAAAGTGGTCTGCGTGGGTGCGCAGGGCGTTAACCCTTGCTGCTTGGAGTGCCGGAATAGTCTTCATATCTCACATCAAATATCCCAACGGTATAGGATTTTCAGTTAACCGCAGCGATATCATCTTGATGGTACTTGCAAATGTGGCAGTTTTCGGTTCGATAATTTGGCTGTTTACTCGTTCAAATGTGTGGCTGCGAGTGGGATTTTTGGGCTTGCTGTTAGCGGCGCGACTGTCTTCTCCGGCTGACGGTTGGGTTAAGTTAGTTTGGTTGTCATCTCCTGCAACTTGGCTGTTTCAATTTGATTATTTAAAGTATTTGTTTGTGGTGATTCCCGGTACGATTGCGGGAGATTTGTTTGGTAGGTGGATAGAGTATCGTTCGCCGGAAGAGTCGAGTTATGCTAGCTGGAAGAGTTGGCGCTATTTCAGCATTATGGTTTTGATGTTTGCTGTCAATTTAGTTTTGTTAATTGGACTGCAAGCTAGATGGGTGTGGCAGACTTCATTAGTGACGGTGGTGTTGTGTTTGTGCGGTTTATTTTTGTTGAAAAAACCCGAAAACGTCACCGAAATTTTATTGAACCAGCTTTACAAATGGGGTTTTTATTGGTTGATTTTGGGTTTGCTGTTTGAGCCTTATGAAGGAGGAATTAAGAAAGATTCAGCGACGATGAGTTACTTTTTTGTAACGACTGGAATGGCGATTTTTCTGTTGATTGGGTTGACGATAATTATCGATGTATTTCAAAAAAGATGGTTTTTGCAGTTGTTTATTGATAACGGGGTGAATCCGATGATTGGTTATGCGGGATTTGCGAATATTATCTGGCCGATTCTGGTTTTAACTAAATGGGAACCGGTGATTGTTGAGATGACTTCAAGCAATCCGTTTATGGGGTTTTTGAGGGGTTTTGGATATACGGCGATTTTGGCGTTAATTGTGATAGTATTTACCAGGTTGAAACTATTTTTGAGGACGTGAATTGTGAAGTTGAGTTCGACTGTTGGGGCGGGGCGGGTTTACCAGCACTTCCGGCTGCTATGAGGTACGCAGATAGTATCAAAAGTTAGGACAGGAAAGGGATACGAGTAAAACTGTGCTTCATAATAGCCGGAAGTGCTGTAAGTGAACCGTATTGTGTTACAGTCACGAATAAAATGCCAAAGAGCTGCCTATATGATTGGACAGTTTTTTAGACAATGAATTTGTTTCAATGTTTAAAGAGATGATCGATCATGACGATCCGGATATCTATCTCTGGGATCTTCTCGTGTGGTATGAGAAAGAGGCTCTCGGTTGAGGATTTTGGCAAAGCACCTGCATTGACAAAGAGGACATGATGAAAGTCTCAGAAACCCGGTTTCTTCATAAATTTATAGTGACTCAAAACTCGTAGAAACCGGGTTTCTAGCTACCTATCCGTGGCCTCAGAAACCCGGTTTCTTCCTAAATTTATCGTGACTCGTCCCAAAACTCGTAGAAACCGGGTTTCTAGCTACCTATCGCGTGGCCTCAGAAACCGGGTTTCTTCCTAAATTTATCGTGACTCGTCCCAAAACTCGTAGAAACCGGGTTTCTAGCTACATATCCGTGGGCCATGAAACTGTCGCCACCTATTGCAGTTCCAGAGACCCAACAATCCCACACTACTCTAGCCTATCCCATAACCCACCAAAGCCCTTGCTATAATTGAATACTGCTGATTTTTTTTAGGCAGCAGTAATTCTCAACATGATTTCACTGCCAGATATCACAATTATCAACCAAATCTACGAAAGTGCTAATTCCCTGATATACAGAGGCATCCTCAAAAAAAATCAGCAACCTTTAATTTTGAAACTACTCAAAGAAGATTATCCCACGCCTGCCGAACTCTCCCGCTATCAACAGGAATACGAAATCACTCGCCGTCTCAATTTAGAGGAAACCATTAAAGCCTACGAAATGCGGCAATACCAGAACACACAAGTCATGTTGTTAGAGGATTTTGGAGGAGAGTCCTTAAAAATCCTGCGCGACATTCGTTCCTTTACTTTAGCAGAGTTTCTCCACATTGCCATCCAAATTGCAGATGCGTTAGACAAAGTGCATCAAAACAAGGTCATTCACAAAGATATCAATCCATCTAATATTGTCTTAAATCCTCAAACCGGACAATTAAAAATCATTGACTTTGGCTTATCTACCCTTCTACCCCAAGAGAATACCAGCCTCAAAAGTCCCAATGTTCTAGAAGGGACATTGGCTTATATGTCTCCCGAACAAACAGGCAGGATGAATCGCTCGCTGGACTATCGCACAGATTTTTATGCTCTCGGTGTCACCTTCTACGAATTGCTAACCAAGCAACTCCCTTTTGAATCACTTGATGCACTTGAGTTAGTCCATTGCCATATTGCCAAACAACCGATACCTCCTCATGAAGTCAATCCAAAAATTCCTTTAAGCGTCTCACAAATTGTCATGAAATTAATGGCAAAAACGGCGGAACAACGATATAATAGTGCTTGGGGAATCAAGGCAGATTTAGAAACTTGTCTTACTCAATATACAAACGGTGCAATCCAAAGGTTTACTTTGGGATGCCAAGATATTTGTCATCAATTACAAATTCCTCAAAAACTGTACGGGAGAGAACCGCAGATTGAGTCCTTATTAACCGCCTTTGAGCGAGTAGGGGCGGGCTTAGCACATAACCTTAGTAACCCAACGACAACTCAGGAACAAAACCCACCCCTACAAAGACAAACTGAACTCATGCTAATTTCTGGATACTCTGGCATCGGGAAATCAGCTTTAGCCCAGGAACTCTATAAGCTCATTACTCAAAAACGCGGATACTTTATTGCAGGCAAATTTGACCAGCTTCACCGCGATATTCCCTATCAGGCATTGGTTGCTGCCTTCCAAGAATTAATTCGGCAATTGCTCACCGAAACCGCACCTCAGTTACAACATTGGCGACAGAATATTCAACGTGCATTAGGAGACAACGGTCTAATTATTATTGATGTCATTCCAGAACTAGAACTGATTATTGGCAAACAGCATCCCGTCCCCGAATTACCTCCAACAGAAGCACAAATTCGGTTTAATTTAGTTTTCCAAAAGTTGCTCCAAGTCTTTTGTCAAAAAGAGCATCCCCTCGTCCTATTTCTAGACGACCTTCAATGGACAGACAGCGCCACGCTGCAATTGCTCCAGCTTATAATGACCAATACTAATACTCAATATCTGTTTTTGATTGGAGCTTATCGAGATAACGAAGTCAGTGCAACTCATCCTGTCATGTTGACTTTATCGGAGATCAAAAAGCAGGGAGTAGTAGTTAATAATATCTCCCTTTTACCCTTAAATTTAAACCAGGTTAATGAATTCATTGCGGATACGCTGAAGAGTCAGTGCGTCCATACCCAAAGATTAGCTGAGTTGGTTTGGGGAAAAACACAGGGTAATCCCTTTTTTGTCAAAGAATTTCTCAAGTCACTTTATACAGAGCAATTCCTGAAATTTGATAGAGAGGCTAGAGCTTGGTCTTGGGATTTAGAACAGATTCAAACTAGAAATATCACTGATAATGTTGTTGAATTGATGACCGGAAAAATTCAAACCTTATCACAATCAGCACAAAAGAAAATACGGTTAGCGGCTTGTATTGGCAACCAATTTGATTTGGCAACACTTTCAATCATTAATGAAACTTCTCAAAAACAAACGGCTAATAAATTATGGGATGCCATTGAAGCGGGATTGATCTTACCCGTCGGTGATGACTACAAGTTTATTCAAACAGACCGAGAAGAGCATGAATTAAAAATTACTTATAAATTTGCTCATAACCGCATTCAGCAAGCGGCCTATTCCCTAATTCCTCCAGACGAGAAGCAAGCCGTTCACTGGAAAGTCGGACAACTTTTGTTGAAAAATACGCCACCACAGGTACTCCAACAAAAGATTTTTGATATTGTCAATCAACTCAACTTCGGTATTGCAGCAATAGACGTTCAGTTAGAAAGAGATAAACTCGCTCAATTAAATCTTATTGCTGCCAAAAAAGCGAAGGCATCAGCCGCCTGGGAACCCGCATGGAATTACTTAAGAATTGCTAGGGATTGCCTCAGTGCAGATAGCTGGCTTCGTCAGTATGAGTTAACCTTGGCACTCTATGTAGAAGCAGCCGAGGTAGCTAGTTCGCGAGGCAACTTTGAGGAAATGGAGAAATTGGCTTCCCTTGTGCTGCAACAAGCTACTTCGTTGCTTGACAAAGTGAAAGTCTATGAAGTCAAAATCCAAGCCTATACAGCACAAAATAAACCTCTGGAAGCCATCCAAACGGCATTTTCCATATTGAAGCTGTTGGGAATTAATTTTCCCAAAAACCCGAATAAATTAGATATTTTACTTGAACTGGTGAGGACAAAGTTAATCTTGGTAGGAAAACGCATCGAGGACTTGATCGACCTACCAGCAATGATTGACCATGATAAGCTAGCAACTATAGCAATCCTAAATCATTTTCTACACTTATTATGATATAATTATATGCAATAATTAATTGTGACGATAAAAATGAATAACTTACAACTGCCACAGAAAGATATGGAAAAAGAAAGAGTGGCTTTAGAATCTTTCATTAAAAGCGATCGAACTGTAAGAGAAATAAAACGAGCAATAGCTGTAAGGATGGCTATCGAAGGTAAGTTTTACCATGAAATTAGCAAATTTTTAGGTGTAAGTAAATTTTTTATTGGTTATTGGAAAAAACAATTTAAAACCAAAGGTGTCGCAGGGATTAAATTAGCAAATAAAGGGTCAAAAGGATATCTAACATCTCTACAAAAAACTGAGATAATCGAATGGCTAAAGAACAAAGAATATTGGGATTTCGATGAGCTTGTTACTTATTTAGAGAGAGAATTTGGTGTCAGCTATAAATCAAAACAGAGCTACTATGAACTTTTATCTCTGGCGAAGATTACCTGGAAAAAAACTCAGAAAATTAATCCCAAATCTGATACCGAACGGGTCAAAAAAAAGAGGGAAGAAATTAACAATATTTTAACCAAAAACAAGGCTGGCATAGAATCTGGGGAAATAATAGTATTTTTTTTAGATGAATGTCATCTACTTCATGGCGATCTCAATGGCTACGCTTGGGGTCGTTCTGATCTAAGAATTGAAGTCCCAATTACCAATCAAAAAAATAGACAAACTTATTTTGGCGCACTCAACTATCAAACCAAACAATTCCATGTTAAAGGTTATAAATCTGGGGATGGAAAATCAACAGTTGAATTCATAAAATACTTACAAAATAAATACAAAGGGCGGAAAATTATTTTGATTTGGGATGGAGCTAGTTATCATACATATGGAGAATTCAGAGATTATTTGTCAGAAGTTAATCGTGACAAAGAAGCTGATGATTGGTCAATCACTTGTGTTTTATTTGCTCCCAATGCTCCCGAACAGAATCCCGTTGAAGATATTTGGTTACAAGCTAAAATTTTTTTACGAAAGTATTGGTATTTATGTAAATCTTTTAAAATTATCAAATTTTTGTTTGAGTTTTTTACAAAAGAACATAAATTTGATTTCCCCAAAATCCATCAGTACACCTATACATAGAAAATGATTTAGGATTGCTATAGATGATTTGTCCTTTTGCGTCGTGAATGGATATGCCAACTGGAATGGCATTGAGGAATTTATTCAGACGATTTTGCGTCGATTGTACTTGGGCATAGAGTCTAGCATTCGTAAGGGCGATCGCTGCTTGTGTCGAGAGCATTTGAATCACCTCCAGGCGATCGGGCGTAAAAACACCATCAGCTAGATTATTTTCTAGGTACACAATCCCAATCAGTTTACCCTGATTGAGCAAAGGAGCACAAAGGATAGACTTGGGCTGATATTTTTGGATATAAGCATCTTGAGAAAATCTGCCATTACCAGCGACATCAGTTTCAATCAGTCCTTCCTGAGTCCTTTCCACATAGTTAATAATCGACAAAGGCAAGCAACTTTCTATAGAAATCGATTGCAACAGCATCACCCGATTTGAATTAGCATCACCCGACGCCTCAACCCTCATTTGTCCAAGACACTCTAACATTAGATAGCCCGTTTGTGCGCCAGAGCTTTCCAGTAGGATTCTCATCAAAGTCGTCAGGAGTTTATCAAGCTCAATTTCACTGGCAATTGCCCCAGATGCTTTCATCAGCGCTGCCAAATCCAGGACTTCACCAGAAATACTACCAGACGTATTAGACAAGCTGTTGCGCGAATCTATGGACGTATTGGCTTTCGTAAAACGCTTTAATAGTTTCGGATACTGTCGTTCTAAATCTTTCACTTTAGCTGTTGCACCCCAACGTAAATAACAGTAGTAAGCATTTGTGAGATAGGCTTCGGCAACTTGCTCTTTGCCCCAACCGATATAGAATTTGGCAGCCAGTTCAGTAGCCAAAGCTTCTTCGTTGAGATACTCATGTTCTTGAGCTAAATTAATAGCGCGATCGTAGCACTCAATCGCCTGAGCATTTTCACCCAAAACTCGATGTTGCTCTGCTTCCACTAGATATAATTTATGGAGGTGAGTCATCGGAGCAGACTGCGCCCATTTTTTGAGTTTTTTTCGGTTAGCTTTCACCTTTGCGAGGATGAGTTTTTGTTCGGATTTTGGTGCATCAGAATAAATAGCAAGATGGACTAAAGAATGGTAGAAATGGTAAAGAGGAATCGTTCCTACAGCACTATCGCTATATTTATCTGCTGACTTAGCATTGGACAGAGCTTGTTCATAATCTTGAAAAAGATAGCAGAGAACTAACTTGTGAAAATAGAGGGAGCGACAAATATTTTCAGCATTTGCCTCTAGATGCAGAGGTAACATTTTTATTTCATCATAGCTGTTACCGATTAAAAGACACCTATCTTCAGATTGCCCCATTAAGTTCAATACAACCTGTCGATTGAGTTCGTTATAGTAATATGATGTTTCTAGCTTGAGTTGGCCCAGAGCATTACTATACATTGCCATCTCTCCCTCGACTGTTGCCAATTCCTTGCCCAATACATAGGAATGGTAACAGTATACGCAAGCTGAATAAGCCGCATATTCTAAGTCTCCAGTTTCTAAAGCGAGCGAGTAAGCATCCCGCAAAGGATTTAAGGTTTCTCTCAGATGTTATTTCCAGTGCTTGATAAAGTAATTAACCATAAAAATTATCCGAGCTTGGAATTTTTTGTCATTAAACTTATCGACCAGCTTAAGAGCCAGTTGACCAAATTGATAGCCAGCCTCAATGTCTCCTACAGCTTCCCCAGAAAGAATGAGTCCGTAAGCAGCATAGGCATAGGAAGAGACAGAAGTATTTCCATATTTGATTGATAAATTAACTTGTTTCAACACAATCAGCCCAAGCAATTCAGGCGCTGCCAAATAGGCAGAAGAGGCTACACGCGATAGGATACTCATATAGCAATCCTAAATCATTTTCTATGTATAGGTGTACTGATGGATTTTGGGGAAATCAAATTTATGTTCTTTTGTAAAAAACTCAAACAAAAATTTGATAATTTTAAAAGATTTACATAAATACCAATACTTTCGTAAAAAATTTTTAGCTTGTAACCAAATATCTTCAACGGGATTCTGTTCGGGAGCATTGGGAGCAAATAAAACACAAGTGATTGACCAATCATCAGCTTCTTTGTCACGATTAACTTCTGACAAATAATCTCTGAATTCTCCATATGTATGATAACTAGCTCCATCCCAAATCAAAATAATTTTCCGCCCTTTGTATTTATTTTGTAAGTATTTTATGAATTCAACTGTTGATTTTCCATTCCCAGATTTATAACCTTTAACATGGAATTGTTTGGTTTGATAGTTGAGTGCGCCAAAATAAGTTTGTCTATTTTTTTGATTGGTAATTGGGACTTCAATTCTTAGATCAGAACGACCCCAAGCGTAGCCATTGAGATCGCCATGAAGTAGATGACATTCATCTAAAAAAAATACTATTATTTCCCCAGATTCTATGCCAGCCTTGTTTTTGGTTAAAATATTGTTAATTTCTTCCCTCTTTTTTTTTGACCCGTTCGGTATCAGATTTGGGATTAATTTTCTGAGTTTTTTTCCAGGTAATCTTCGCCAGAGATAAAAGTTCATAGTAGCTCTGTTTTGATTTATAGCTGACACCAAATTCTCTCTCTAAATAAGTAACAAGCTCATCGAAATCTTAATATTCTTTGTTCTTTAGCCATTCGATTATTTCAGTTTTTTGTAGAGATGTTAGATATCCTTTTGACCCTTTATTTGCTAATTTAATCCCTGCGACACCTTTGGTTTTAAATTGTTTTTTCCAATAACCAATAAAAAATTTACTTACACCTAAAAATTTGCTAATTTCATGGTAAAACTTACCTTCGATAGCCATCCTTACAGCTATTGCTCGTTTTATTTCTCTTACAGTTCGATCGCTTTTAATGAAAGATTCTAAAGCCACTCTTTCTTTTTCCATATCTTTCTGTGGCAGTTGTAAGTTATTCATTTTTATCGTCACAATTAATTATTGCATATAATTATATCATAATAAGTGTAGAAAATGATTTAGGATTGCTATAACGGTCAAGATGCGATTGAAATTTGGAATTCCTATTCACCGCATCTGATCTGGATGGATATGCGAATGCCGATTATGGACGGTTATGAAGCAACTCAACGGATTAAAGCTACCACTAAAGGTCAAGCTACTGCTGTGATTGCCATTACTGCTAGCGCTTTGGAAGAAGAAAAGACGAGGATTTTATCCATCGGTTGCGATGACTTTGTGCGAAAACCCTTCCAAGAAAAGACTATTTTTGAGATCATGGCTAAACATCTGGGAGTCAGTTATGTTTATGAGTCGTCTGAGTTAAATTATCGCCCATACAATCGGGCTGGAGAACCTGTGAATTTCACAATTTTGCTAGCAGCAATGTCAAGGGAATGGATGATAAAATTGCATGAAGCCGCTCTTGAAGCGGACTCGGAATTAGTATCTAGATTGTTGGATAAAATTCCCTCATCCTACGTGCTGGAACTTCAGACTCTTAGGGATTGGGTTAAAACGTTTCAGTTTGAAAAAGTTCTGGATTTGACCGAACCATTGGTGGAGCAATGATTACAGAAACCCAGTTAATCCGCAAAACCTGGTTGATGAGATTATTCTAAATGTGCTTCCATCTTTACTTTAAATTCAAGTAGTTTAAACGTAAGGATTCAGGTCTGAAAAATAGGAACGAGCTCAGGCATAGCCAAGTCACAAGAATGAGCAGAAATAGCCTCACGGAAAAAAGCCATTACTGAACGAGCTTGAAAACGACAGGTTTGAATCACACTCAATAGATTAGCCGTTTCCTCAAATCCCTGCATCGAACGAGAGCCACCAGAAACTTTCCGCTTAGTTACAGCTAGGCGTAGAGAACGTTCTGCTAAATTATTATCTGGAGGAACCGAGGGAGCACAGAGAAAATACCACCACTGTTCTGCCTTATCCCGTAAGGATTTGAGTAACAAACCAGCGGTATAACCCACAAGGTTCAACCAAGTGGTCAAAGCCTGATTCAATCGTATTTTGAAATCAGTTGCCCACAAGTCGTAGGTGAGTCGATCCTTCGTCTTGCGCCAGAATTCATGGGCGATAAAAGCTTCATCAATTAATGACAGAAATATTTGAGCGACGGCTGCATTATCATTGCCAGGAAGTACCAGCACTTTCTTGAAATGCCGTCGTAAATGGGCCAGACACTTCTGTTGAGCTGCGACTTTCACACCATTATAAACACTGAAATCATCTGAGCTTAAGACTCCCGCAAATTCTTTACCCAGCATTGTTTCTAGTTCCACGCGCCCCCTGGTATCTGCGGCATGAAATAAGCAGAATCCTTCTCCACTAGCCGTCCACAGCCATTCTTTAACTCCCATGACACACCAAGGGGTTTCATCTACATGAACGTTTGATTGTAGAGGAACCCATTCCGAGAGTGCTTTGATAGCTGGCTTGACTGCTGCTGCTACTCGTTGATTGGTTTTTTGGAGTGTTCCTACGGACACTTCTATCGCGCCGAGTTCCCACAATAACGAGCGTCAGCTTGGCGTAGGAAAGATGTCCATAATTGCCTAGCCAGACGCCGGGTGCTTGAAGATTCACGCTCAAGTCTTGGCCTGGAACTATTGAGCTTGGTAGTTCTCCTCTGACTACTGCACCACATTCGAGGCATTTACACGATTGTGTCTGATATTCGACGACTTCGATGGGTTTTGCGACCAGAGTTGCTACTTGCTGAGAGTGGATGTTAATTACTTCACTTAATTCTTTACTGCCACAATTGAGACAGATGTCGGGTGAGCTAATTTCGGTTCGGTCTACTCGTCCAAACCCTTTTCGGGTTTTCCCTTGATGACCTGGTTGTCCACCTGGTTTCTTTTTTTGGTCTGCTTCTGGTTGGACTGTTGGTTTCTCTGATTTTTGGATGAGATCCGTTGATGGGGGCTTTGATGAAGTTTTACTGGTTGTTCGACCTTTCCCCGTAGCAATGGCTAGTTTTTCTTGCAATTCTTCAATGATTTTTTGCAGCCCCAGTACCATTTCCACCAGTTCAGCTTGGCTCAACTGCTCGATTTCGGTTTTTTTCTGCTCTCTGGTGGCTGCGGGCTTTTTCATTCATTTATTTTACCAGCTTTTGACACTGAATTTTTTTTGACCTGAATCCTTACGTTTAAACATTGTGATATCGCGGACAGTAATCGAACAACCATCTCCAAATTTTACGGCACTCAAATAATACAATATTTGATCGTCATATTTTTCCCAATAAAATTCTTGTTCGATCGGTTCTCCTGTCTCAACTATCTGTACAAGTGAATCAAACAGTGTGGGAGTAAGTTGATTGAACATTTTTTTCAGGATGGTTGTACCCATGAGGTTTTCTCGCTTTTGACCAAATAAATGGGCAAAGACGGGATTAACCACCAAACAGCGAAAATCGTGAATTTCTTGGGTTATCGGCTCTCTCACCGCTTGCACGGCGGCAATTCCATCTTTGGAACTATTTAATAAACTTGCAAGTAAAGTGCGAGATTGGTAGAGAATTTCTGCGGTTTGTTGATGTGCTTCGATTTGCTTCCTTAACTGGTGTTTTTGTTGTTGGATAGTTAGTTGAGTTTGAATCCGAGCGATGAGTTATTCTGGTTGAAATGGTTTGGTGATATAATCAACTCCGCCTACTTGAAAGGCTTTTACTTTATCTAAAACTTGTATCCGCTCAATAAATCGGGGTAACAGCAAAAAAGAAGGTTCACAATCTAGCCACAGCATGGTAAAATACAAAACATGACGCAAAAAACATCTGGTGACAAATTAGTAGAAACCTTACTGCAAA
>NZ_JAIGNI010000150.1 GCF_026130175.1 Lyngbya sp. CCAP 1446/10
AGCTCTAGGGGGATTAAATTGAAAAATTTCTATTATAGCATAGATTTTTTTTGCAAGAGGTCTAATATATGTAAGAAAGGGCGATCGACCTACAGGATAGCTACGCTTCACACCCTGCGTGCAATCATCGCCCTTTGAGATGGTGGAAATGGATCGGATTGTCAGTGGAAACAGGGGGTGGGGTGACACGAGGGTTAAGCGAATATGCTTGGTGGGGCGATCGCTCTGGTTGGATAAAATTAGAATGGCGATCGCGCAACTCTTCCATTGAATTGAGACGAGTCTGCTGTGAGGGTACTGGTGAGCGATCGAGATAAATATGATAATATTAAGAAACGAACAATAAATTTGTGGAAAGAGTGTGAGAGAGTGATTCAGAATTTGATGAAAATGGCAATTTACCACCAGGAGTTCATTTTTGTGAATGGGAGGAGTTTAAGGAGAGATTTGGTACTAATTTCAAGAGAAATAACATGATAGATGGCTTGAAACTAGCAATGACTCAGTTAAAAGCAGCAGGTTGTAGGACTATTTATATTAATGGTAGTTTTGTTACCCTAGAACCAAACCCTAACGACTTTGATGCTTGTTACGATCGCGAAACTGTAGACATGGACGATCTGAGAGTTAATGCTCCTCGATTGTTCAATCATTACGATCGGAATGCCCAAAAAGCTAAGTATAGAGGGGAGATTTTTCCGTCAGACCAACCTGTAGGTAATTACGGAGATAATTCTTTTGAGTTTTTTCAAAAGGATAGAAAACACAGGAATAAAGGAATTATAGCGATTGATTTAATGAGGTGGGAACCATGATCAAAGATGAATTAGAGTATGAAGTCAGCAAAGAATGGGTTGAAAAATTCAACAAAACTATAGCAGCAATGGAGCGGGATGAAGAAGCAAAAAGAAAAGACTTTCTCAAATGGGACGCAGGTAGGGGTGCGATACAATGCCATTTGGATCAGTTACATGAAGAAATAGCGGAATATGAAAGATTGATTAATTGTGACAAGAGCGAACCGATCGAAATTGTAGTTGAGAATTTTAATAAACTGCCCGATGCTTTAATTAAAGCTCGGATCGCTGCAAAAATGAGCGAGAAAGAACTAGCTGAAATGCTAGAAATTGACGAACAGCGGATTAAGGAGCATGAGGCTAAAAATTATAGATATGCTAGTTTTTTAGAACTCCTTGATATTAGCTTTGCGTTGGGTGTAGAGTTTAAGATGGCTGTAGTGCAGGTGGATTTTGAGCAGATAGAGGAACTCAAAGAAAGTGCAAAGAAATGGCACGAACAAAGAATAAAAAGGGCAAGTAAAGTATCTTAAGAATATCTTCTTTTCAAAAGAAAGGGCTGAATAGATCGGGTTTGTTGGCTGTCAATTAAATGAGTAGGTGTGCGATCGCTCATCAGAAAAAAGAAATGGCGATCGCCCTTTTGTTTGCTGGGGCGATCGCCCTACAGGATAGCTACGCTTCACGCCTAGAGTGCAATCATCGCCCTTTGAAATGGTGGAAATGGATCGGATTGTCGGTGGAAAGAGAGGTTGGGGTGAGACGAGGGTTAAGCGAATATGCAAGAAAGGGCGATCGCTCAAGGGGAAAGCTACCAACTTGCACAACTATCACAATCGGAGTAAACTTAGCCTATGGACTTAGTTTTTTAAGAACATGGAAACTGTAAATATCGATCAAGCTAAGACAAATCTCTCAGGATTATTGTCGCGTGTGGAACTCGGAGAAGAAATTATTATTTCAAACGGATCTATCCCAATAGCGAAGTTGGTTCCGTTTCGTAATTCATCCAATCGACGAGCTAGTTTAGGGCAAGATCGAGGGAGATTTATTGTACCCGAGGACTTTAACGATCCTTTGCCAAAAGAGATTTTGGCAGCATTCGAGGGGGATTAAAAGTGAAACTTTTGCTGGATACGCAGTGTTGGTTATGGTGGTTTGCCCAACCAGAGCGATTGAATGAGGAGGCGATCGCCCATATTGCCGATGAAATGAATGAATTGTGGTTTTCTGTTGCTAGTATTTGGGAAATAGGTATAAAAAATGCGATCGGAAAGTTGCCGCTGCCAGAACCGATAGATAGCTACATTTCTAGTCGCATGGTACAGTTAGGTGTGCAGTATTTGGAAATTAGAGCGCCTCATGCTTTACGAGCGGCTGCGTTACCATTACATCATCGAGATCCCTTTGATAGAATGCTGATTGCTCAGGCTCAAATTGAGGATATGACGCTTGTGAGTGCTGATTCAATGTTCAAGCAATACAGCGATATTTCGATTCTTTGCGCTGGCAATTAGTTTAGTAAGAATCGCCCTTTGTTTGCTGGGCCGATCGCCCTACGGGATAGCTACGCTTCACGCCCCTGTGTGCAATCAGCGCCCTTTGAGATGGTGGAAATGGATCAGATTGTCGGTGGAAACAGGGGTTGGGGTGACACGAGGGTTAAGCGAATATGTAGGAAAGGGCGATCGCCTACGCACTACAAATCATCGATCGTCACTAAACCGCCTTCGGTGAACTGAATCACAAGTTCTCGATCGTCTAGCAGAGAAGTTCCTAGCAATGGTCGCCTTCCTGTAGCAATCACACGAACTTCCCGTTCTTCCCCGTCCCAGATGACAACCGCTTCATGGACTGGCAGTAAAACCTCGCTGTTGTCTGCCAAATTTGCTGGAAGATCAAATATAAAAGGTAGCCTTAATAATGAAACGGCTTCTGGAGGCAAGCAAAGGTCTCCTGTGAATCCTGTATCGATGACAAATTCGATCGGTAAGGTTGAGCCGTTGGGGAGTATAAATGTCAAAGTGACGGTGGCGTGTCTATCAGTCACAATACCCGAAATCATTTGTATACACGCTCCATAACTCCACCGAATGACACAGCTACATTGTATCCAATACGGATGCCGAATAGACGAGCATTGGGATGTTTTACTCCCAGGTTGCGGGCTGCTTTTAACCCAGTTTCATCTACTTCGTAGTCTCCTGATTCAAAGTCGATGATTACCATCTTCCCGATGTTTTCCTCTATCTCGACTTGTTGGCGGATGCTGTTTTCGTACAATTGTCTGGCGCGCCGTGCCACTTCTGCGCGGCTTAAAAGGATGGTTTGCATAGTCTCGCCTCGCGATCGCTACACTGATATTGTACCGCAGAGGGCGATCGCCCTTTGTTTGCTTGGGCGATCGCCCTACAGGATAGCTACGCTTCACGCCCCAGTGTGCAATCAGCGCCCTTTGAGATGGTGGAAATGAATCGGATTGTCAGTGGAAACAGGGGTTGGGGTGACACGAGGGTTAATGGAATATGTCGGATGGGGCGATCGGACATCAAAGCAAGAGATAAGATTGTGAGTAAAAAATGTCCGTCTTATTCTGCCCTAGCTACTAAACTAAGGAAGAGATATCCAAGCTCTGATAACAGATCTAGCAATTTTACCGTAAGGACTATTCTCCAAAATAGTATCCATAGCCGCTTCACCACCAACCTTGGCTGCAATAGCTACACGAGACTTTAAATCAGGAGGGGTTTCATCATTAACGTAGGCTACCTTCTCATCTTCAGTAGCATTAGGTTTTGACTTTTCTAGTTGTATTAGAAGCTCCTGAATTTCAGCAGCAGCTTCAGCAAGAGTTTTAGTTTTTTCACCTCCTTGATTAATGTCTCTATTAAAGTAATAATCGCCAGTATAATTACCACTAATGTAAAGCCCTACGTCCTGCAAAATTATCTGGTTAAACTGATTGGCTAAAGAAGATGGTGTAGTATCTATAGCTTTTCTAAACGCATCAAGAGTAGCAATTGTAATTAAGCCGAGAATAATTATCAAAGCCTGCTGTAACTCAGTAGCCATCTCAATCTTGATTAACAGAGCAGTTACTACAAGCAAAACTAATGAAAGATATACCGCAACAAAAAGTTTAAGTCGCTTTTCAAATTTGAACGTACTGATTAAATCTAGTTTAGGATCTGTCATTTGTAGGCTCCTTAGACTGAATTTCCTGTATGTTATCATTAGATAAAAGTTTATCTGACTCTTTAGAAAACCCTGTCAATCCACCGAAAAGCTCACTTATCTCTCCTAAAGAATAGCCTAAAGGTCTGGCTAAACCTAAAACCACAAACAACAAAGATGCCAAAGGAAAAGCTTGCATAAAATAAAGACCAATTATAATTGAAACAACACTTGCTACAACTTGTTGACTGCGTTGAAAAATAGCTTTTTGTTTCGCATCTTGAATCTTGATTTCCCCCAATTCTTTTGCGTAGTTCAATTGGCTGGCTTCTCTATCTAATTCCTGAATTTTCCGTCTCTGTTCTATTAACCTATCAAATTCTTCTGATGTTGGCGCTAGTGCAAACCTTTCGGCAAGAGTATCTTTATAAACTTGGATATCAGATTGAGTTTCCTGCTTTACGATCGATCTACCCTGGAGTTGATTACCCAGAAAAGCGATCTTTTTTGGTTCTTGATCTGACATATTTTACCTCTGTATCGGCAAGCAGCTAGACACAATGGGACTACCTTCTGATGATTAATTTATAAATTAACATTGTAATACTTTTACCAATGATTAATTTAAAACAAAAAAATGTCAAGCAAAAAATGCTCGATTTTGTTGGCAGTTTTGTTAGCTACTCCAACTCCCCACATGAAAAATGTTGGCAAATGCCAGAAAATGTTGGAAAAAGTTAGGTATAATACGGAAAATCACAACATCTGCGATGCCGCATGAATTTTAAGGAAGTGTTACAAATGGCTGACGAGATGGTATTTGCCAAGACAGGTGAGCACCTCGATAACTTACAAGAGGCGATTCTGCGAGGAACAATGCAAGGTGAGAAATACACCAAAATTGCAGAGGAGATTCACTGTAACGAGAGTTATGTCAGGGATGTTGGCTCAAAATTATGGCAGATACTTTCAGAAGAGTTGGGAGAAGATATTAATAAAAAGAATTTTCACTCGGCAATTAAGAGATTCCAAGTCTCTAATTCTTCAAATTTTGCACAAGGCGACGTTGTAACCATCGGTAGTTTTAACACCTGCGGAGAAGCTAGACACCCGCCAAACATACCAAATCCACACCAACCCAATCAAGAAACATCCCATCACGACTTAAGCGAAATGCCACAATTAGGTGCTTTCTACGATCGCACCCCACAACTCCAAACCCTCAAAAACTGGATTATACAACAAAACAGCAGCCTCATAGCCCTCACCGGCATCAGCGGCATCGGCAAAACCACACTCGCAGTACAACTCATCCAACAAATCAAACACGAGTTTGAATGCGTCATTTGGTGCAACCTCGACACATCCCCCACCCTCCCGGAATTTGAAGCCAACCTAATCCAGTTTTTCTCCCAGTACCAAAAGCAAGACTCACCGACAACCAACCAGAAAGCATTACCCCTAATTAAATATTTACAAAAACATCGCTGCTTAGTAATCTTAGATGACATTCAAAACCTGTTCAGCAGCGGCGAATTAGCGGGAAAATATCAACCAGAATACGAAGAATATCGCTCTTTATTCAAAAAAATAGAAAAAATATCCCATCAAAGTTGCTTCCTGCTAATCGGTTGGGAACAACCCAGAGAACTTACTCAAATTAACAACCAAAATACACAAATTAATACGTTACAACTCAAAGGTTTAGACATCGCCGCCGGACGGGAAATCTTCAGAGATTATGGATTAGCAGACATCGACAACTACTCAGCACTGATTCACCGCTACCAAGGCAATCCCCTCTGGTTAAAAAGCGTCGCCACTCAGATGCAAGAGTTGGGCGGATGCGTCACAGAGTTATTATTAAATGATATTATATTATTGCCCGAAGATTTGAAAGATGTTTTACAGCAGCAATTTAGCCGCCTATCGGAACTCGAAAAACAAGTCCTCTCCTTGTTGGCGAAAGCAAGCGATGCAATTAATCTCACCCAATTACTAGAAAATAGCCGAATTCCCGCCTCAGATTTGGTAAATGCGCTGCAATCTTTATCGCGGCGCTGCTTGATTGAACAACAAGCAAATTTTTACACGATTTCACCTGTACTGAGGCAATATGCAATAAGACTCGGCGGTTGAAACCGTATGTCCAATCTTAAATACCCCTTTATTTCTTAGTCCCTCTGAGCTCGGACATCGTTTTTGTAGATGCGGTTGAAACCGCCGTCTGATCTGTAACTTAATCATATCTAATTTTTATTAATGAGTAATCCCTGTATATGTTATACTAAGGCAGGGCTACTGATTTTTATTCGGAGCATTACGCCCATGATCGTACAAGTTTCAGAACCAATAACAATTGTCAAAGAAGAACGCTTTACTTTACCAGGTTATTATACCTGGGAGCAATTTGAGGCGCTAGAAACCTTAATAGAAAATGCCCCAGGATTGCGAATAACTTATTTAGATGGGTGTGTGGAGTTTATGACACTAGGCGAAGACCACGAACAGATAAAAAGTGTTTTGGCTATATTTATAGGACTTTACTTTTTTGAGAAAGGGATTAATTTCATTCCTGTAGGGAGTGCAACTCGCAGAAACCAGGCAAAAGATGTATCCTTTGAACCTGATGAGTCTTATTATATAGGTTCCAGGAAAGAGCATCCCGATTTAGCCGTGGAAGTAACGATTTCTAGCGGTAGCACAAATAAACTAGCTAAATATCTGCGACTTCGCATCCCAGAAGTTTGGTTTTGGGAAAATAATCAGTTGGCTGTCTATCGGCTGCGCGACGATGATTACGAGCAAGTTTCAAGAAGTGAGTTTTTGCCGGAGTTGGATTTAGAATTGCTGGTACGCTGCGTTTTAATGCCTTCAATAATTGAGGCAAGGACTGAGTTTCTCAATGGAATTCGGCCGCAGTAATTGAGTTAATTAATAGGATTTACGCAATGGACACAATTACTTAGGCAATATACCGCCATAAGACTCGGCGGTTGAAACCGCGGCTACTAGACCTCTTGCAAAAGTCCTTTTAATCAAATTTTGGAACGGGCAAGATGCCCATTCCACAAGAAAAAAAAATTTTGTGGAATGGGCATCTTGCCCGTCCTAGCTATTTTGTAAGAGGTCTAATGTATGAACGATCGCGATTGGGAAGCACTCGCTAACCAAATTCACATTGCGATTACAGTAGCAGAATCTTTGCAAGGTAAACTGGTTCGCGTTGTGCGTCCTTCACATTCTTTCCCAATCTAAAATCTAAAATGGTATTAATAGCCCGCTTGCACAAGTTTCTGACGGCGACTGTGGATGAAAAATCCCGATCGCGCACAATATTTTGGTTGACTCTGAGCTTGACATTTGCCGCAATTTATGGTTTGTTAGGCATCCAGCAAGCCTTTAGCGCCGAGTATGTGGTGCAAGACGATGCGAGACAGCACGTTTTCTGGATGATGCGGTTTGTCGATCGCGAATTATTCCCCAACGATTTCATTGCTAACTACTTTCAATCAGTCGCCCCCGCCGGATACAGCACGCTCTACAAAATAGCAGTAACAATTGGCATTCACCCCCTATTATTGCACAAAATATTGCCGCTATTTCTCGGCTTAATCTCCACTTATTACTGTTTTGGACTTTGCCTAGAAATGCTGCCGGTGCCGCTGACTGGATTTATAGCATCTTTGCTGCTAAATCAGCATATCTGGATGACTGACGATTTGGCTTCCGCAACGCCCAGAGCTTTTATTTACCCGATATTTCTCGGCTTTTTATATTATTTATCCCGGAATTCGTTGCTACCATGTTTGGGGGCTATCGCCCTAATCGGACTATTTTACCCTCCTTACGCCTTGGTGGCTGCCGGAATTTTAGTTTTGCGGCTGCTAAGCTGGGAAAACGGCCGTTTGCACTTGTCGGGCGATCGCACAAATTACCTATTTTGCACTACAGGCTTGGGAATAATCTTTTTAGTAATGCTGCCCTATGCCTTAGATAAATCTGAATTTGGCCCGACTTATACCGCAGCAGAAGCTAAGCAAATGGGAGTATTTGCACCAGACGGCAGAAATGCTTTTTTTCGTCCAAATCCGGTAGATTATTGGCTGACTGGTAGGGGCAGCGGGATGTTTCCCAAGTCGCTGTTTACGCCTGTAACTCACTGTGTGGCGCTGTTATTTCCGCTGCTGCTGTTTTGGCGATCGGCCTTTCCCTTAGCGAGTCGCATTACTAGCAAAATCTGGCTGTTACTTCAGCTATTTTTAGGATCATCGGTGATGTTTTTAGCGGCTCACGCCACCATTTTTAAGCTTTATCAACCTGGACGCTATACTGCGTATAGTTTGCGATTTATTATTGTGTCGATAAGTG
This sequence comes from Lyngbya sp. CCAP 1446/10, assembly GCF_026130175.1. Classification (GTDB taxonomy): domain Bacteria; phylum Cyanobacteriota; class Cyanobacteriia; order Cyanobacteriales; family Microcoleaceae; genus Microcoleus. The sequence goes on from NZ_JAIGNI010000150.1 coordinate 8,343, forward strand.
CGATCGTCCTAACGTTAATTATCGATGGAATCTGCCATTGGGCATTAACAACCGAAATAACATTTCAATTCAAAAATTTAGTTGCACTAATTACCACAGGCATAATCGCTGTCGCCGTTGTTTTTTATCCCTGCTTTGTTGAAGACTTTCCTACAGTCGGGTATGTAGAAGGTAAAATGCCCAGTTTGTACAATTTCTTTCAACAACAATCTAAAGATATTCTGATTGCTTCAATCGCCTCGGAAGCCGACAACATACCGACGTTTAGCCAGCGTTCTGTTTTGGTGGCAAAGGAATATTCAGTGCCGTATCAAAAAGGCTATTATAGCAGATTTCGGCAGCGAGTTAGCGATTTAATTCGCGCTCAATATACGGACGATCGGGCTGTTTTGCAAAACTTTATTAACAGCTATGGAATTGATTTTTGGATGCTCACTCGGAATGCTTTGACTCTGAGGTATGTAGAAGATTACGGCTGGATGGATGACTTTGATGCGACACCGGAGGCGATGCTTGCTCTCAAACAAGGGAAAATTCCCGCACTAGCTCCAGCAATGACAAGTTGTGCTGTTTTTCAGAATGAAACTGTAGTAGTTTTGGAGGCATCTTGTATTGTGAAAATGACTAAAAATTGAGTTTGTAGGGTGCGCAATGCGCACCAGTTGACTTAGACACCGGTGCGCAGTGCACTACAAATTATTCAATTTTACAATCTCAAATCGAATTACTGCTGTGTAGGGGCAATCCCCCCTGCGGTTGTTGCTCCTGATGGGTGATATTACGGATATCCTGCAAGTAAATAATCTGCGAAATTAAAGGTGAATATAGATCCGGGGTCAGCTTAGTAGAGAATGAAAAGTACACAAAGGCCCGATCACAAATTATCCATACAGCAAAAACATGGCAACACTTTACGTTAACCCGCAAACAGGCAGCGATGCAGCCGCCGGCAGCCAATCGGCTCCCTTGAAAACGATCGTCCGCGCGATCGCCCGCGCTGCATCGGGAACAATTATTCAGCTAGCACCGGGAACTTACAGCGCAGCCAGCGGCGAACAATTCCCCTTAGAAATTCCCTCTGGAGTCAAAGTTATCGGTAGCGAAACTAACAAAGGAAGCGGCACTCTGATTCAAGGAAGCGGCAAATTTGTCAGTCCCACCGCAGCCAGTCAAAATATCACCATATTGCTAGAAACCGATGCCGAATTACGCGGCGTAACTGTGACTAATTTGGAGAGTCGCGGCACCGGAGTCTGGATTGAGTCAACTGCTCCCACAGTGGCTAACTGCACTTTCACACTTTGCAAGCGCGAAGGTGTTTTTATCACAGGTTCGGCGAATCCTGCGATTCTCGACAACAGATTTGTACAAAACTCGGCTGCTGGGGTAATCGTGGCGGAAACTGCTAAAGGCGTACTGCGGCGCAATGTTTTTCAAAATACTGGTTTCGGCATTTCTCTGCAAGACAAATCTGCTCCTTTGATTGTTGATAACCAAATTTTGGAAAATCGCTCCGGTATTGTTTTATCAGGGGAATCTAAGCCCGTTGTGCGGAAGAATCGCATTGAAAAAAATACCGAAGACGGTTTGACTGCTGTGGGGAAATCGCTGCCAGATCTTGGTACGGCTCAAGATTTGGGGGGGAATATTTTTGCGAATAATGGCGAATTTGATTTGCAAAATGCGACTACTGCTAAGATTTTTGCACTGGGAAATCAGCTCAATCCTTCGCGAGTAAAAGGTTTATTTGAGCTGGGAAATGTGACGCCAACTCCAACTCCAACTCCGACTCCAACTCCAACTCCGACTCCAACTCCTGGGGGCGTAAAGTTTAGCGATATCAGCACGCACTGGGCTAAGGATTTTATCGATCGCCTCGCTAAGATGAATATTGTCAGCGGGTTTCCCGACGGCACTTTTAAACCTGATCAGAGTTTAACTAGAGCTCAGTATGCAGCGTTGCTGGCGAGGGCGTTTGACTTGCAGCCGCGCCGTGAAGCGACGGTGTTTAAGGATGTGGCGGCGGATTTTTGGGCGCAAAGTGCGATCGTCAAAGCGAATCGAGGTGGGTTTTTGGTTGGATATCCCGATCGCACGTTTCGCCCGGAACAGAATTTGACTAGGGCTCAGGCGATCGTATCATTGGTAAATGGCTTGCAGTTTACGGGCGGCAATCCTAATTCTTTGAGCGTTTATGCCGATCGAGCTTTAATTCCGAGTTTTGCCACCGACGAGATCGCAACCGCCACAGAGCGCAAAATCGTAGTCAACTATCCCGCGCGCGACAAGCTTTCCCCCGCCCGCGACATCACCCGTGGCGAGATATCCGCCCTCGTCTACCAAACTCTCGTAGCCACAAACCGGGCACAACCCATTAACTCTCCCTACATCGTCTAAGGCAATTGGGAGAAAGGGGACAAGGCAGAGTTGCAATCAACCTCTCTCCTCCTCCCAAGTCTTGACTTCCGAGTGTCCAAATCGTTTTATAGAGAATACCCTGAAAACCCTGTGACTTTAGTCCAGGGATGAAAGGGCGTCGCAGGATTTATCCTGCCTATTAAATATACCAATTGCACAAATATCTGGCAAGTGTGCTATCATCAAATGAGTCAAAAGTTGCGAATTTTGAGAAATCAAGTATCTAGCTTAACAGCAGTACGGATGCTCAAAACAATTAATCACAACTAATACTAAGATTCTGAGCCTATTAAATCGTCAGTAATAGACGTTAAAAACCTACCCCCGGACTGGAGGAAAGTCACGACTGAGGAGCTAGTTGTAAGACTAGGATAGCAGACCGCCATTTGGCAAAAGGATTGCGCCCGGAAACCCTAGCAATAGGGATATTAAGGCTGAAAAGTCTTAAGAATCCCCGTCGCTTTAGCGCGGGGAGTGTCAAGATTAAAACATTAAGAAATTAAGCAATTTTTAAGGTTCAACTCTCAGATTATGGCTAAAATTCAATTCTCCCGCGGTATAGACGAAGATACTGTGCCTGAAGTCCGCCTAACCCGTTCTAAAAGCGGAGCTCAAGGCACTGCGACGTTTATCTTTGAAAATCCCAAATCTCTGAGCAACGATAGTACCCAAGATATTACTGGAATGTACATGATGGACGAAGAAGGGGAACTTGTGACTCGCGAAGTTAAGGCTAAGTTCATCAACGGTCAACCTGCGGGTTTGGAAGCTCTTTATCTCATGAAAACTGCCGATGAATGGGAACGCTTTATGCGTTTCATGGAACGCTACTCGGAAGCAAACGGCTTAGGATTTAACAAGGCATAATGGGTGGTTGGTAATTGGTAATTGGTGATTGGTAAGGAAGCCGATCGCCAGTTGCTGGTTGCCGATTACTTACGACGAGAAACTATGACGCAAATTCCTCACCCCGATTCATCTAAAATAACCGTCAATTGTGCTATCATGACTGTTAGCGATACGCGATCTCCTGACACAGACAATAGCGGTTTGTTAACAAAAAAGTTGCTAAAAGATGCCGGTCACTCTGTGGTAGCTTACACTGTTGTTAAAGATGATGCCGCAAAAATTGTATTGCAAATGCAGGCGTTTTCCCAGCGCGAAGATGTGGATGCGATTATTTTGAGTGGCGGGACGGGTATTTCTCCACGAGATACTACTTACGATGTGATGGAGAGTTTGCTGGACAGGATTTTACCGGGATTTGGGGAGATCTTTCGGTATTTGAGTTATCAAGAAATTGGTTCGAGGGCGATCGCATCTCGCGCCGTTGCAGGCGTGTATCAAGGTAAGTTAGTCTTTTCTCTTCCTGGCTCTAGCAATGGCGTAAAACTAGCTGTGGAAAAGTTGATTTTACCAGAATTAGTTCACTTGGTCAAGCAGTTGCGGGGAAGTTAAGGGCGATCGAGCTTTTTTAACTGAGGGGAGAGATTGGCAGTCGATCGAGCTTTTAGTCGATCGACCACTTTCTGCTAAGTTAAGGGCGATCGGCTAGACTTCGATTTTATAGTTGAGTTGATGCTCGTCACCGGGCAAACCTCGAAAACCCCAATTGTGCTTGGGATTCTCAAAAATCGTGATTTCTAAATCCTGTGGGGAAATTCCAAAGGGCTGTAATCGCTCAAACATTAAACGAATCAACTGCTTTTTTATCTCACCACTGCGTCCTGCAATCATGCTCACCTCAATGATAGTGTAACGTTCTGTGCGCCCTGTAGGATAAAAAAAATCAGAGGAGTCGAACAGAAAGAATCGATGTGAACGTTTATCGGGTGGATATTGGAGTGCATCTACGACACAGGAATTAATAACATCAGAGAGTTGCGGCTTAATCGGATCTAGATACTCTCTCAAGCCGGAGATTTTAACCTGTACCATAATTCAATGTATGACAACAACGTATCCGCTCAATAAATCGGGGTAACAGCAAAAAAGAAGGTTCACAATCTAGCCACAGCATGGTAAAATACAAAACATGACGCAAAAAACATCTGGTGACAAATTAGTAGAAACCTTACTGCAAA
>NZ_JAIGNI010000151.1 GCF_026130175.1 Lyngbya sp. CCAP 1446/10
CTTTGCAGTAAGGTTTCTACTAATTTGTCACCAGATGTTTTTTGCGTCATGTTTTGTATTTTACCATGCTGTGGCTAGATTGTGAACCTTCTTTTTTGCTGTTACCCCGATTTATTGAGCGGATACCTTTTTACGCTGTGTCGATCGGGCTTTTAATCGATGGCATACCACAAATCGGCGTAATTTACGACCCTTTACATAACGAATTGTTTCGGGCAGGCAAAGGATTGGGGGCAACCTGTAACCGTAAGTCGATCGCAGTTTCCCAAAGTTCAGAATTGAGAACCAGCTTGCTAGTGACCGGCTTTGCATACGATCGGCGCGAAACAGCAGACAATAATTATGCCGAATTCTGTCACCTCACCCACCTCACCCAAGGCGTGCGGCGTAGTGGTTCAGCTGCCCTAGACCTCGCACATACAGCCTGCGGGCGATCGGACGGATACTGGGAACGGGGACTCTCCCCTTGGGACGTAGCAGCCGGTGTAGTGATCCTGTCCGAAGCCGGAGGTCAAGTTACAGCCTATGACGGTAGTGCCTTTGAGATCAACTCTGGTCGAGTTTTGGCCACAAACGGCAAAATACACGCCGAACTCAGCAGCGCACTGCTAGCAGTTCCGCCCTTATCTTCCTGGAGGTAGCACGCCCGCAACAAGAGCTCAGGGATAGTACGGGGGTCATAACCCCTTGACTCAGGCTACATTAAAGAATAGTGAAAAGCCAAGAAAGCGAGAGTAAAAGTTATGTCTTTTGAAATGACAAAAGGGCTGTTCAAGTACGACGTTATAGATCAGCACGCAATTTTGGGAGTTCCTTTAGACGCCGAGTTTAACGACATCCGCAAGCGCTACATGAAAATTGCCCGCCGCTTGCATTCGGATACTTGCTCTTTTGAAGACCAAGCCGATAAAGATTGGGCTAACCAATTTTTGTCAAAAATGGTCACTCCGGCATACAACAAATTCTCTAAGGAAAGCGATCGCAAAGAATACAACTTGCTGTTAGCAGCCATCGGTAAGCGCGTCCTTAAAGAACAAGCAAAAATGCAAATCGAAAGCGCAGCAGCCAAAGAGTTAGCTACCGCTAAAGATTTGGAAGAAGCTTACAAAACAGCAGTGGGCAAACTCGCTCTCAAGCAGTACGAATCGGTTGCGGAAACCGAAGATGCGATCGCTCAAATTAGCGAACTCAACATGGTTTATTTGCTGCGAAAAGAGCGGCTTGGCGGTGCGGTTGGAATTGGTTCGCCCACAAAATCAGCAACCCCACCAACTAACACCGCAACAAAACCAGCAGTAGCAACCCCAGCCGTAACAAAACCAGCCGCAACCCCAGCCGCAGCAAATCTAGTGCCACCTCCGCCGACCAAACCCCCAGTAGACTCCGTGGCTGACGGATCTTGTCGCCGAGCTCAAGGATTCATGGACAGCAAAAGTTACGCCAAAGCAATTTTAGAGTTGAAAGAAGCCGTGAAACGCGAGCCAAAACACAGCCAAGCTCACGCTTTGTTAGCAATGTGTTACTTTCAACAAAATCAAGCCACAATGGCAAAACTTGAGGTGCAAAAAGCTTTGGCATCAAATCCTCAAGAACCGACGGCTTTGGAAGTTAAGAAAAAGCTGGAACAGGCAGCAGCTTCGGGGGCAAAGGAAAAGAAAAATGAGAGCAAACTGGGCGCATTTTTTGAGGGTTTGTTTAGCGGGAAGAAGAAATAAAAAGATCAGACGGCGGTTTCAACCGCCCGGTCTTCTTTAACACCGTCTCTCAAGGTAAGCTTCTAATGTCAATCGAAAATCTAAAGTCTAAAATCTAAAATTGATATGGTTCACCAACCCCCATCGGGTGCAAGAGATTTATTGCCCCTTGACGTTGCTCAAAAAATTTCGATCGAACGGCGCTTACAGCAGGTTTTTCACCGCTGGGGCTATCACCGGATTATTACCTCTACTCTAGAAAGGCTGGAGACTTTGATGGCTGGGGGCGCGATCGACCGATCGACCTTAATTCAACTCCAAGACGCCGAAGATGGAGAACTCGGCTTGCGGCCAGAATTGACAGCATCCATCGCCCGCGCGGCTGCGATGCGGATGTCCGGGACTCGCTGGCAGCCCCAGCGTCTCTACTACAACGCCAACGTCTTCCGCAAAGGCGCAGATACGGGTTCCGGCGGGCAACAGGAGTTCTATCAAGCTGGGGTAGAACTCCTCGGCGCGGGGGGAAGCGTTGCGGATGCGGAAGTGCTGCTGCTGCTGTCTGAGTGCTTGCAGAGCTTAGAAATTGATGACTGGCATTTGGTTTTGGGAGAAGCGGGCTTGACTGCAACTTTGCTAGAACCGTTTCCGCCAAATGTGCGCCAAAAAGTGCGATCGGCGATCGCCAATCTCGATCGCATAGCCTTGGAAACTTTGCCACTTTCTGACGAATTGCGAGAAAGAGCTCTACTGTTGTTTGACTTGCGCGGCCGGCCAGAAGATGTATTGGAGATTGTGGCGAAGCTGGATTTAGATGTGCCACAGCAAGCCGCGTTAAATGAACTCAAATGTGCGATCGAGCTACTGCACAAATGTCAAGCAAAAATCCCCAATTTAAAATCTCACATCCACCTCGATTTGAGTTTAATTCAAACATTTGACTACTACACTGGAATAGTGTTTGAAGTTGTCAGCAGCAGCAAAACAGGACAGCGAGTTTTAGGACAAGGCGGGCGGTACGATCGCCTGTTGGGACTGTTCGATCCCCAAGGGCAAAACTCCCCCGGCATCGGGTTTTGTCTGAATATTGAAGATTTGCACCAAGTTTTGTTGACAGAGGGTCAATTGCCTACAGAGACAGCAGCCAGCGAATGGTTAGTTGTGCCTCAAACTCCCGAAGCAGCGGCGGCGGCCTTTGATTATGCCCGCAAACTCCGAGAGTCTACTCCCCTAGTACGGGTGGAGATAGATTTAGAGAGAAGGGAGACAGAAGAGGAAGCCAGGGACTACGCGCGCGATCGTAGAATTGGTCAAATTGCTTGGGTAAATGCCGCAGGTGCTGCAACAATTGAAACCCTAAACTAGGATGTGTTTAAAACCTAATTCCTAATATCATGTCCACCAAATTACCAGCAATAAAAACAGTTTGTAGTGAGGACTTCAGACCGCAAAAAAACAGAGGACTCGCATTCCTCACTGCCAACCAATTGTATTGTTGTAATTAGACAGACATGATATAATGTCAAATCTAAAATCTAAAAACTAAAATCTAAAATAGAAACATGGCACACACTATCGTTACAAATATTTGCGAGGGAGTTGCTGATTGTGTCGGCGCTTGTCCGGTGGCTTGCATTCACCCAGGCCCGGGCAAAAATGTCAAAGGTACTGATTGGTATTGGATTGATTTTGATACCTGCATAGACTGTGGCATTTGTTTGCAAGTCTGTCCAGTCGAAAATGCGATCGTCCCAGATGAACGGCCCGAATTGCAGCAAACACCAACTTGATAGCAATTGATGGCTAGATAGCTATTGTAGGGTGCGTCAGGTTTGAATGTTTTGACTACAGGCTAAGGCTTTCCGCCTGATACACCCTACTGTTAGTTAGCTAAATTGATTTTTTTTTTGAACCGCAGAGGGCACAGAGAGCACAGAGAATAAGGGTGAGAAAATCAGAAAAATCTAACGTTTAGATATCTAAGTGCAGGTAATTAATTATGCTACTTTTAGATCCAAAAACTCTCGAACCAGCTACCGAACAGCGCATTATTTTATATGATGTGACTTGGGAACAATACGAGCAACTTTCCGAGATGTTTGTCGATGAATTCCCCCGGATGACTTACTTGGAAGGAACGTTAGAAATTATTATGACGACTTCGCCAGAACACGAAAGACTCAAAAAGATTATTGCGCGGTTGATAGAAATTTATGCAGTTGAAAGGCTAATTAATCTCAACGGTTACGGAAATGCTACATTTCGCAGCGAAGCCGTGAGACGGGGTGCGGAACCTGATGAGTGTTACTGTTTGGGTTTACTTGCAGAAGTCCCGGATATTGTGATAGAAATTGCTCTGACTAGCGGCGGAGTTGATAAACTGGATGTGTATCGCGGTTTGCAGGTTCCTGAAGTCTGGTTTTGGGCGGATGACCGATTTTCTCTTTACCATTTGCGAGAATCTGGTTATGAGTTAATTTCGAGTAGTGAATTTTTACCTGAGTTAGATTTTTCTGTGTTGAGTCAATATGTAGGATATGATAACCAGACTGAAGCTGTGATTGCTTATAGAAATGTTTTGCAAACAGCTAGATAATCCAAAATCAATTATAAAATCTTTTCTTCCCTTCTCTTCGCTGGCGCGCGGCCAAAGCAGTTCATTAAAAAAAGCCTAAAAGAAAATGCAAAATATCGCACTTACCCCCGAACAACAGTTATCAATCCGCAGCCACGGCGAAAGCGCTTATCCAGAAGAATGCTGCGGTTTATTGTTAGGTACGATCGCACACAGTGTTAAAACTGTAGTAGAAGTTTTGCCGACTGACAACGCTTGGAGTGCCGAAGCCGAGGAGAATTGGCCGGAACAAAAAGACTTGACAGAACAACGCAGATATGCTATTAGACCTGAAGATATGTTGCGGGCGATGAAACACGCGCGCGATCGCAATTTAGACATCATCGGCATATATCATTCTCACCCAGATAGTCCCGCAGTGCCCTCGGAGTGCGATCGGACATTGGCATGGGCCCAATACTCCTACATCATAGTGTCCGTCCGACAAGGCAGTTCACAAGACCTCCGCAGTTGGAGTCTGGACGCAGAGGGCTACTTTCAAGCAGAGGAAATTGTCGCAGTCGAACCGACTCAGATTAAGAAATAGTTAGTAAAAATAACAAACACGCAAAAATGCGAAAAATTCAGATAGGATATAATTCAAAATCAGCCTATAACAGAATATCATGCTAAATCCTAATCTGGACGAGATCCAGCTCAACAAACAAGAATACGAACGCTACTCTCGCCACCTCATCCTCCCAGAAGTTGGATTGGAAGGGCAGAAGCGTCTCAAAGCAGCCAGCGTACTCTGCATCGGTACGGGAGGACTCGGTTCGCCGCTGCTGCTGTATTTAGCAGCCGCCGGTGTTGGCCGCATTGGGATTGTAGACTTTGATGTTGTAGACCATTCCAACTTGCAGCGCCAAGTAATTCACGGCACTTCTTGGGTTGGGAAACCGAAGATTGAGTCGGCGAAAAATCGGATTTTAGAAATTAATCCTTTTTGTCAAGTTGATTTGTACAATACTCACGTTAGTTCCGAAAATGCGATCGGCATTGCCACTCCCTACGATATCATCATCGACGGCACGGACAACTTCCCGACTCGCTATTTGATGAACGACGTTGCAGTCCTTTTAAACAAACCCAACATCTACGGTTCCATCTTCCGATTTGAAGGACAAGCAACAGTTTTCAACTACCAAGGCGGCCCGAATTACCGCGATTTGTACCCAGAACCACCCCCTCCAGGGATGGTTCCTTCCTGTGCCGAAGGCGGCGTTTTAGGCGTTTTGTGCGGTATTATCGGTTCTATCCAAGCAACGGAAGCTATCAAAATTATCTTAGGTCAAGGCACAACCTTGAGCGGCAGATTGTTGCTTTACAATGCCTTAGAAATGACATTCCGCGAATTGAAACTGCGGCCGAATCCAGTGCGCCCCGTAATTGAAAAGTTAATCGATTACGAACAATTCTGCGGCATTCCTCAAGCTAAAGCCCAGGAAGCGCAAGAACAACAGCAAATTTCTGAGATGACTGTCACTGAACTTAAAAAGTTAATCGACAGCGGTGCGAAGGATTTTGTATTGTTAGATGTCCGCAATCCTAACGAGTATCAAATTGCTCAAATTCCTGGGTCAGTTTTGGTTCCTTTGCCGGATATCGAACACGGCGAAGGTGTTGCTAAGGTCAAGGAATTGTTGAACGGGCATCGCTTGATTGCACATTGCAAAATGGGCGGGCGTTCTGCGAAGGCCTTGGGCATTTTGAAGGAAGCGGGAATTGAGGGGATTAATGTTAAGGGCGGAATTAATGCTTGGAGTCAAGAAGTAGATTCGTCTGTTCCTCAATATTAAGAAGACGGGGCGGTTGAAACCGCGTCTACACAAACAAAACCCGCGGAGGCGGGTTGATGAAAAAGACCGGACATCTGACATTATGTTATTTTCTTCAGTCGGCGTCCGGCTGACATCGTTTGGCAAGAAGCGGTTTCAACTGCTGTCTCATCTTCGCTGATCTGATATATAGCCTTTCTCAGAAAGATCAGGTACGCTTCCGGCATAGGGCATAAGCCTCCGTGGGCTAGCCCTGTCAAGGTTTTTGCTGAGCTTGCTTCAAAAGTCGAGCTGTAGATACATGACGATGCAGTGGGTCTACAATCAAGTCCGGTTTTTTCTTCTTAGGAGAACGAGGTTGTTTAAGCAAAGA
>NZ_JAIGNI010000019.1 GCF_026130175.1 Lyngbya sp. CCAP 1446/10
GCTGCGGTTCCAGGTTGGTGTAATCGAGGGTACGTTTGTCAACTCTTGCCGGAGTTCCTGTTTTTAAACGTCCGGTTTCAAAGCCCAAACGGTTGAGAGTTTCTGTCAAGCCGACTGCGGCAAATTCTCCGGCACGTCCGGCGGGCATCGACTTATTGCCAACCCAAATTGTGCCACCGAGAAATGTGCCAGTGGTGAGAATTACGGCTTTGCATTCAAAGGCAACCCCGAAGTATGTTTCAACGCCGATAATTTCTTCGTTTTTGCCCAATACTAAGTCTGTAACCATCGCTTCGCGGATGGTCAAGTTCTCTTGATTCTCGACAATATTGTTCATCACGGCGGCGTATTCCCGCTTGTCTGTCTGGGCTCTCAGCGCCCAAACTGCGGGGCCTCTAGAAGCATTGAGGACGCGCTTTTGTAGGTAAGTGCGATCGGCCATTTTACCGATTTCTCCGCCCAGGGCATCGACTTCGTTGGTAAGTTGAGTTTTAGCGGGCCCGCCGACGGCTGGATTGCATGGTTGCCACGCGATTTTGTCGAGGTTGAGGGTGAGTAAAAGGGTGCGGCATCCGAGGCGAGATGTGGCGAGGGCGGCTTCGCAGCCTGAGTGTCCAGCACCTACTACGATGATGTCGAAACTGTCTTGGAATTGTACTGGGGTTTGTGCAGTCATTCGATTTTAGATTTTAGATTTTAGATTTTAGACTTTAGATTGAAGAATAGACATCTGGCAAAATTAGGTTTTAGTTTCGTCAATTAAAACTCTTCCTCTCCATTAGTGTAGCTGCTTTCTTCAAACATCGATGTTAATCCAGTAATTTTTACGGGGGGTCGATCTTTGAATTCTACGACAAATGACAACTCCCCACCCATTGCCGCGATATAACTTTGCAAAGTAGATACCAACAAATCCGCACGGCGTTCGAGTCGCGAGACATTTTCTTGACGCACATTTAATAATTCTGCCATGCGAATTTGAGTAAATTTCCTTGTTTTTCGTAAGTCTTGCAAGGTCATTTCTTCAGCCATTAATTCAACCGATCGCTTTTCGACTATTGCTCGTTGTTCGGGAGGAAAGTTTTCCATAATAGTCTTCAGGCTAATTGTCATTTGTTTCTGGCTCCATTAACTTATTCAAATGGCCGGTAAATCTACTATCTGCTATCTTAATTAGTTGCTTGTAAAATCGCTTCTCACTACTACCAGATTTGTCTCCAGCTACCAATAGAATCGCAGATCGGCGGGGGTCAAATGCAAAAGCGACTCGCCAAACTCCATCAGCCGCCTGAAACCTAAGTTCCGACCTATTGGTGTAGGTAGAATCATTGAGAGTATCGACGTGAGGACGCTTGAGGTTTGGACCAAATTCTTGTAAGAGTGTGAGTTTTGCTAAAAGCTCTAATCTGACATCAGTGGGGAATTCGGTAAACTCAGAGTAAAAATCCAAGTGAAACTCAATGTTCCATGTCATTTGGATAAATTATGCCTTACGTAGCATATTATAGGTAATAGTCGATCGAATAATAATATTTATATGCACCCTTGGCGTCTTCGCAGTTCAATAATTCCGTACTGTTGCAGTTTTGCGCTATGTTAGACAAAAAAATCTCAATAAGCGTACACAGCAAATGAAATATTTCTTCTTATCCGACGGCTGGAAAGTCGGGCGCGTCTGGGGGGTTGGCGGCGAGTGGACAGTCGCCGGCTGGAGACGACAGCCGGATATCCAACAGCTCAACCTCTGCCTTTCGGATCGAACTGAAAAAATGTGGCTCTACCGCGTAGAAGACGCTGTACTCATGGTAGAAGTCCAACCCGGAACCCCTCTAGATCCGGCAGATCCGGGAAAAAATATTGGCAACGTTACCCTTACCAGACTCATCGATGCCGAGCAAGTTCTCGAACGCCTCGGGACGATCGCCGCCCGCTGCCAAATCGATAGTCCACAATTAATGTAATGTTGAACATATTGCAATCGGTTCTAACACTCGATACACTTCTTTAAATAACTTTCATTTTTATACCTCCTCCTGTGAAGGTAGAAAGGATTCGGCAAAAGACAGAATTTAAACCCCGGACATCACCGCTCGGGATGGAAAATCTGAATTTTCCGTCAAAATGACATCATCACTTACACCTTGGAGAACCGCAGTCAATGGGACTACCCTGGTATCGCGTACACACAGTCGTCTTAAATGACCCAGGCCGATTGATTTCTGTACACTTAATGCACACTGCCCTCGTGGCAGGTTGGGCCGGCTCGATGGCCCTTTACGAACTAGCAATTTTCGATCCCTCAGACCACGTTCTGAACCCGATGTGGCGTCAAGGGATGTTCGTGCTGCCCTTCATGACTCGCTTGGGAGTCACCGGTTCTTGGAACGGTTGGAGCGTCACGGGCGAAGGTAACGTCGATCCTGGCTACTGGTCTTTTGAAGGCGTTGCGATCGCTCACATCATCCTCTCTGGTTTACTGTTCTTAGCAGCAGTCTGGCACTGGGTATTCTGGGACTTGGAACTCTTCAGAGACTCCCGCACCGGCGAACCAGCCCTCGACTTGCCAAAAATGTTTGGCATTCACCTGTTCCTTTCCGGCTTGCTCTGCTTCGGCTTCGGCGCATTTCACCTTTCGGGACTTTTCGGCCCCGGAATGTGGGTGTCCGACCCCTACGGCCTGACCGGTCACGTCCAGGCAGTGGCGCCTTCTTGGGGCCCTGAAGGCTTCGATCCGTTCAATCCGGGTGGCATCGTGGCTCACCACATTGCAGCGGGCGTAGTCGGCGTAATTGCCGGTTTGTTCCACTTGAGCGTGCGGCCGCCGGAACGTCTTTACAAAGCCCTGCGGATGGGGAATATCGAAACTGTACTTTCTAGCAGTATCGCTGCTGTGTTCTTCGCGGCCTTTGTGGTTGCGGGTACGATGTGGTACGGTTCTGCTGCTACTCCGATCGAGCTTTTCGGCCCGACCCGCTATCAGTGGGACGGCAACTATTTCCAACAAGAGATCGATCGCAGAGCTCAAGCTAGCTTAGCCTCCGGCCAAAGCTTCCAACAAGCTTACGAGCAAATTCCCGAAAAATTGGCTTTCTACGACTACGTGGGCAACTCTCCTGCTAAAGGTGGTTTGTTCCGTGCTGGCGCGATGGTCAACGGCGACGGTATTGCTAAAACTTGGCTGGGGCACGCAGTATTTACTGACAACGAAGGTCGGGTTTTGTCGGTACGACGACTCCCCAACTTCTTTGAAACTTTCCCAGTAATTTTGACGGACAAAGATGGAGTCGTTCGCGCTGACATCCCCTTCCGTCGTGCTGAATCAAAATACAGCTTTGAACAAACGGGAGTTACTGTCAGCTTTTACGGTGGCGAATTTGATGGTCAAACCTTTAATAATCCTTTAGATGTTAAGAGGTTTGCTCTCGCCGCCCAAAAGGGTGAACTGTTTGAATTCGATCGCGAAACCTTGAATTCTGACGGTGTTTTCCGCACTTCAACTCGCGGTTGGTTCACTTTCGGACACGTTTGCTTTGCTTTGCTGTTCTTCTTCGGCCATATCTGGCACGGTTCTCGGACTATTTTCCGCGACGTGTTTGCTGGAGTTGAGGCTGACTTGGAAGAGCAAGTCGAGTGGGGCTTGTTCCAAAAACTGGGCGACAAGAGCACAAGAAGAGAAGAATCTATCTAGTTTTCTGCCGCCAAACAGAGCACCGGGAAACTTCCCCGGTGCACAAAAACCCGGTTTCTTCAAGAAACCGGGTTTTTTTAGTTAATAAGAAAAGCAGCAATAATTAAGATAAAATAATATAGCAAGGGAAGATAGGGAAAATTTAACATGGAAAGTGTTGCTTACATTTTGATGCTGGCTTTAGCCTTGGGCGTGATATTTTTTGCGATCGCCTTTCGGGAACCACCTCGGATTGGCAAATAATTAGCTATGCGCCTGCTGCGTTCCGTCAGGTTAACAATCGTCTAAAAACTTTTGTATCTCTCGTTGATAGCTGAGGCCCGATCCCCCTAAATCCCCCAAAAGCAAGGGGGACTTTGAGAGAATACTCTGTCCCCCCTGATAGTCGGGGGACTTTGGCGCTCTTGTCCCCCCCCGGATAGTGGGGAGACGCAAGACGCTCTTGTCCCCCCCTTCTTAAGGGGGGCTAGGGGGATCTAGCCTAGTCGTCAAACAGCAGTCTAGAACTGCGTTTGACGTGAAGTTGACACCTCTGCTCAGCGCCATGTGCCGAGTCATTTTTCTAGTCCAGCCATTCATTAGACCCCACGCGGTTAGATGAATGGCAATTTGCTGGCAACGCCTGTTAAAATCAGCAATCATGCGCTGTTCCTCCTGCCAACATACAAATAGTCGCGTTCTCGAATCGCGTTCAGCCGAATCAGGTCAAAGCATCCGTCGGCGGCGCGAATGTTTGAGCTGTCAGCACCGCTTCACAACTTACGAACGCATAGAATTTGTGCCGATTACGGTGATTAAGCGGGACGGCAAACGCGAATCTTTCGATCGCTCAAAATTAGTCAGAGGACTGGTTCGGGCCTGCGAAAAAACAGGTTTGTCTTCCGGCCAACTAGAAAGCCTGGCCGAAGAAATCGAAGCGCAACTCCAAGGTCGATCGCTCCGAGAACTCGCCAGCTCAGAAATTGGGGAACTGGTGTTGTCGCACCTACGCCCGCTCAGCGAAGTCGCTTATGTCCGTTTTGCCTCCGTATATCGGCAATTTCGAGGCATCCGAGATTTTGTAGATACTCTAAATCACCTTCAAAATCCCCTCAACGAAGCCCATAATCAAGAAACTCCGTCAGATTTTGACCCAGATTTGTCAGATGCCGATGCGTGCGATCGACAAAGCCCCGCATCCTGCGCCACTCCCAGCTAAGTTCGCTCAAATTAATTTAGAAAAATATTCTGGGAGATGGAAAACCGTCTTGCGAGGAAGGCCCGGAGTTCGATCGACTCAAGGGACTCTCAGTCGAGCGAGTGTTCTTTTTTCTCAGTAACAGTGCTGGGTATGATATGATCATCATCGGTCTAAAATTGAGTATCACTAGACAACGTAAAAACTCAACTAATTTAGTTGAGTGCGTAGTCACACCGATAGGTGTTGCAGTTTAGGAAAGCTAAATTTGAACAAAACCTAACTAAAGGTCAATACGGTTTAGTTAAGCCAGATCCCCCCTAGCCCCCCTTAAAAAGGGGGGGACAAGAGTATTCTCTTTCGTCCCCCTTCTTAAGGGGAATTTAGGGGGATCTCCGGGCAATAAACAGCGTTAGCTCAACCGTATTGAAATACAGGTCGGTGACTAATTAAATACGGTAGGGCATACCGGAATTTATGCTTCTCTAAAAAGCGACCTCTACTTAGACAAGAGTAATCCTGTCACCAGCAAGTCAGCTCGCTGCATAAAGAATCTCAGTTTATTTATACCTGAGAGTGTCACAATAGTCTACTTGACTCTGCAATGTGTAAGATGAAAAGTTTTAACACAGAGCTTGGAGTAACAGTAATGGCAAGCCCGGATGTGCAGTTGCACCGGGGGAAAGTTAGCAAAAACTGACTTTAGTAAAAGATTTTGCAAGAAGTTAACCGCTTTTTCACCAAAATCTCTAATATCTGCCGGCACCAATGAAAAACATGAAGGAGAGAAATCCTAGGAAACTATTCGCATGGTCAATCTCAAAACCACAGTCAAAGACATCGGCTTTACTCACGAAGATTTTGCAGCCCTACTCGATAAATATGACTATCACTTTAGCCCGGGCGACGTAGTAGCCGGTACAGTTTTTAGTATAGAACCCAGGGGCGCTCTGATTGATATCGGTGCTAAAACAGCAGCGTACATTCCCATTCAGGAAATGTCTATCAATCGAGTCGAAAGCCCTGAAGAGGTATTGCAATCAAACGAAACCAGAGAATTTTTCATCCTCACCGATGAAAACGAAGACGGACAATTAACCCTGTCCATCCGGCGCATCGAGTATATGCGGGCTTGGGAAAGAGTGCGACAACTGCAAGCAGAAGATGCTACTGTGCGATCGCAAGTATTTGCCACCAACCGTGGCGGCGCACTTGTCAGAATTGAAGGCTTGCGAGGCTTTATTCCCGGTTCTCACATCAGTACCCGCAAACCGAAGGAAGAATTAGTCGCCGAAGAATTACCATTAAAATTCTTAGAGGTAGACGAAGACCGCAACCGCCTAGTGTTGAGTCATCGTCGCGCCTTAGTCGAACGCAAGATGAACCGCCTCGAAGTCGGGGAAGTGGTCATCGGTACAGTACGCGGTATCAAGCCTTACGGTGCGTTTATCGACATCGGTGGTGTCAGCGGCTTGCTGCACATCTCAGAAATTTCGCACGACCACATCGATACGCCTCATAGCGTGTTTAATGTCAACGACGAAGTGAAAGTGATGATCATTGACTTGGATGCTGAGAGAGGCCGGATTTCTCTCTCCACCAAGCAGTTGGAACCGGAACCGGGCGCGATGGTCAAAAATCGCGAATTGGTTTATGAAAAAGCTGAAGAAATGGCAGCTAAGTTCCGGGAGAAAATGCTCGCTCAAAAGCAAGCTAAAGCAGGCATAGATGTTCCTGTAGACTCAACTGATGCTGATGATGATATCTCCGACGAAATGCTCGAAGATGTGCCCTCAGCAATGGAAGAGGATGAGCCCGAAGTAGCAGCAGAAGCCGCACCCGAAGTAGCAGCAGAAGCCGCACCAGAGGTAGCAGCAGAAGCCGCACCCGAAGTAGCAGCAGAAGCCGCACCCGAAGTAGCAGCAGAAGCCGCACCAGAGGTAGCAGCAGAAGCCGCACCGGAAGTCGCAGCAGAAGCCGCACCGGAAGTCGCAGCAGAAGCCGCAGCAGAAGCCGCACCGGAAGTAGTAGAGGAAGAAGTTCCTTCTACAACGGTCGAATAACATCGCCGTCACTGTGATTAAAAGAGGGAAAATTCCCTCTTTTTTTTTGCAGTTAGTAATTAGTAATTAGTCATTAGTAAGTAGTCATATCATGTCCGCTCGAATGACCATACTAAGATTGGTTTGTAGTCGGGGTAATTGACCGGACAGGATATCATTAAGCCTTAGTCATTAGTCAGAAGTGCTGTCCCCGCTCGCGAACAGCAGTCATTACTAATTACTAATTAGTCGCTGCTTAGTGGTTGACAATTCCCAATTCCCAATTACTAATTACCAATTCCCAATTACCAACTACCAATTATTTAACATCTTCCTGTAGATAGATGCAACGATCGCTCTTTGGATAAAAAAAAGGCAGCATCATCGCTCTGCCTAAATAAACATCGCCTTTAGCCTCATAATTTGTTAAGATTTATAAACACATCAGGGACATCCGCACAGGTGCAAACTCATCAGAATTCTCAGGCAAGAACACACCAGACGAGCAAATCACACAACAAAATGCTTAGAAATTTCTTGCCCTGACGCTCAAAGGCAAGCTGATAATGAATATCGAACTATTAAAAGAAAAACTTAAACAGCTTAAAAAACGTCCCAATTCGAGCAAAGGAACGATCGACCAAATCGAAAACTGGTTAATCGGTTCCCACATTTTGCAGAGATTGCGGATTAACCCTTACTACGTAGCAGGCGATACAGTCAAGAATGTTAAAAGAATTACTTCGGAATTTCTGCACGGAGTAAACGCCGGTGCTTTCGACTTGCACTGGGACATCCACTGTCCCCACTGCAACATGATAGCAGAGGAATTTAAGGATTTGGCAGACACATCGGAAATGTCTTTCTGCCCGATGTGCGATCGCGAGTTTAAAATTGATTTGCTCGATCGCGTCGAAGTTACTTTTTCCCTCAACAAAGAAATCGAAGACCCGCAACTGCGGCCCGTGTGCTCTCCGCCTCCGGTACTCCAGAACAAACTGCAACTGGTAACGCCTCTCTACTGCACCGAATCCGAGACTGTCACCTTAGAAAACGGTCGATATCGCTACTGCTGTCCCCTCACTTTAGCTAAAGGGATTTTACAGGTTGAAGGCGAAGAAACCGCAGACATCCAAGAAATTCAACTCAAGCAGTTAGCGGGCAAAGATTTTGACAAAAAAGAGCTGAAAGTGCGTCCGGGAAAAGTGAAAATAGAACTAACTAATACCGAACACAATTTGTCTGGGCTGATTTTGCATTCCGATGTATTGCCCGATGAATTGACATTAGAACAACTGCCCCTGCGGCTGTCAGGAATGCAACTGCTTCATCACCCGGATTACAAGCGTTTGTTTGGCGATCGAGTAATATCGGAAAGAGAGCGAGTCAAGATTCGGGCGATTACTATTATGTTTACCGATATTACCGGTTCTACCAGAATGTACGAAACGCTGGGAGATACTAAAGCTTACAATATTGTGCGCGACCATTTTGAAATTTTCTTTGAGTCGATCGAGAAATTTGGCGGTAAAGTCATTAAAACTATCGGCGATGCCGTTATGGCTTCCTTTATCAGCAACGAACAAGCAATTATGGCGGCCGCTGCTGCTGTGGCTAGTTTCAGAGAGTACAACTCAACTCGCCAACAAGAAGAGTGGATTCAAGTCAGAATTGGCATTCACCGAGGGACGGCTTTGCTCGTAAATCTTAATAATTCGATCGACTATTTTGGTTCCACAGTCAACAAAGCGGCCCGCATTCAAAATCTTTCTAAAAGTGACGAAGTTTCATTTTCCGAAGATGTTTATCATGACCAGGGATTTTTAACAGCATTAAAAGCTGCTGGAGTTTCCGAAATTCAAAGACGAGTTGAAGATTTAAAAGGGATACAAGGCGCACAAGTCGCTTTTACTGCTAAAATTAATACTGAATCAGTAATCGCCCTGTCTGCTGAACTGCTTGCTAAAAAAAGCTAATAAGGTAAGCAGATATACTGGTTATTTCCCGCTTCTCCTGGTAATTTACGCAACAGCAGATACAGTCCTTCGATCGCGCTCATCTAATCGCTCCCAAGCTACACCTCATCCTTAAGCTAGTTGCGTAATTGTACTAACTTAAGCTCTAATAAAAATAGTCCGAATTACTCAGCCGCACGCTCAACAGATATATTTGCTGCGAAATAGCTGCGGTACAGGATTTAAAAGCATGACTTCTAATCAATTCTCTCCAGAAATTACACCCGAATCGATCGCCCCAGCCGCCCTCGACAGCGCACAATTAGCCACAACGGATGCCCCCTTTCCGATTGTGGGGATTGCCGCCTCAGCAGGAGGGTTGGAAGCATTTACGGGGCTACTCAGCCATTTACCAGTAGATACGGGTATGGCGTTTGTGCTGATTCAGCATTTAGCGCCCGATCACAAGAGTTTGCTGACCGAGATTCTCGCCAGAGAAACGCAAATGCCTGTTAGTGAGGTAAAAGACGGCGTAGCTGTAGAGCCGAATCAAGTCTACATCATTCCGCCAAACACCAAAATGGTGCTATCTAAAGGCGTGCTGCAACTATCACCCCGCGAGAAGATTTATGGCAAATATATGCCGGGAGATGCGTTTTTTACGTCATTGGCGATCGATCGCGGACACAAAGCCATCGCCGTAGTATTATCCGGGGGAGACGGCGACGGTTCACTGGGACTCAAGGCAATCAAAGCAGCCGGAGGCATGACTTTTGCTCAATGTCAAGACACGGCAAAATTCGATAGTATGCCTAACACGGCTGTGGCTACAGGAAATGTCGATTTTGTTCTGCCACCGGAAAAAATTGCCGAGGAACTGGCAAACTACAGTCGCAATCCCCTTCTCACTTCCCCGCTTCCCCTGACAATAGTTGAGGAATCGCCGCAACAGGAAGATGCCCTGGCCACTATTTTTGCGCTGCTGAAATCGACTACAGGCGTTGATTTTAGCCACTACAAACGCACCACGATCGCTCGACGCATCCAGCGGCGGATGGTATTGTACAAGCTGGAGACATTGGATGCTTACGCCGAACACCTGCGACACAATTCGGCTGAAGTCAAAGCTTTGTATGAAGAAATCCTGATCCACGTTACCAGTTTCTTCCGCGATCCCGAAGTATTTGACAATTTGAAAAAGCTGGTTTTCCCCACGATTACCCAAAATAAATCGGCAAATGCTCCGATTCGGATTTGGGTGGCGGGATGTTCCACGGGTGAAGAAGTTTATTCGATCGCCATTTGTTTGTTAGAGTTTTTGGGCGATCGAGTTATCCCGCCGCCGATCCAGATTTTTGCCACAGATATTAGCGAGACCGCGATCGGCAAAGCGAGGTCTGGCTCCTACTCAGAAAACCAGATGGTAGACATTTCACCAGAGCGCCGTCAACGCTTCTTTATTCGCGCCGAAGTAGGAGGTAGTTATAGAATCTGCAAAGCTATCCGCGAAATGTGTGTATTTGCCCGACAAGACTTAGGCAGCGACCCGCCTTTTTCCAATCTCGATTTAGTTAGCTGTCGCAATGTGCTGATCTACTTGGGAGAATCATTGCAAAAGAAAGTGATGCCGATTTTTCATTACAGTCTTAACCCAACAGGGTTTCTGCTGTTAGGCACTTCTGAGAGTATCGGCAAATATTCATACTTGTTTAATTCGGTGGATAAAAAGTCTAAAATTTATGCTAAAAAGTTAACTGCGACTCGTCCCATTTTTTCGTTTATGCCGAGTTCCTATCCAGTCGCTAAAGTAGGTGAACGGCAGGGAGTAAATGAAAAATTGATGAATGGCTTTGACTTACAGCGAGAAACTGAACAACTGATTTTGAATCGCTATGCCCCAGCCAGTGTGGTTGTCAACGAGGAGATGAAAATCCTGCAAGTGCGGGGAGACATCGATCCTTACTTTAAAGTGGCAGCCGGAACGCCGGACTTAAACTTGCTGACAATGGCAAGGACAGGCTTGCTGCTTGATCTTCGCACCGCGATTTATCAGGCACAAACGCAGAACGCGACTGTTAGGAAAGAAGGAGTATCGGTTGAATCGGGCGGGCGATCGACTATCGTCAATATTGAGGTGATACCGTTCCAGCCACAGGCTGTCGAAACACGCTACATTGTGGTGCTATTTGAAGAGGCTGCACCCACGGATCTCAACTTTTGCAGCCTCACTTCCGAAAGCGGCGAGCAAGGTGATTTAGATCCTGAAAATGAGCGGCTGAGGCAGGCACTTGCCACGGCCAACCAAGAAAAAAATGCTGCTCAAGCGCACCTGCAATCGCTGATCGAGGAGCAGGAAAATCTCAACCAAGACCTCAAAATTGCCAACGAAGAAATCCTATCGAGCAATGAGGAGTTGCAAAGCACCAACGAGGAGTTAGAAACTGCCAAAGAAGAGATTCAAGCCACTAACGAAGAACTCACCACCACTAACGAGGAACTTCGGAGCCAATATCTTGAACAAACCCAGCTCAATAACGATCTGACAAATTTGCTGGCTAGTATCAATATCCCAGTCTTAATGCTGGCAAACGATTTACATATTCGACGCTTTACGCCAACGGCGCAGCAACTTTTTAATCTGATTCCCACAGATATTGGACGACCTTTTAGCGACATCCGATTAACTCTTGACGTTCCTGACTTGGAACAGATGATTTTGGAGGTGATTGATACTCTCCAGACGAAAGAACAAGAAGTTCAAACTCAAGCGGGATATTGGTACAACCTCCGCATTCGTCCTTATCGCACAACGGAAAACCGGATTGACGGTGTGGTAATGGTTTTGATTGATATTGATGCTCTTAAACGCAGTGCCAGAACCTTAGAGGATGCCCGCAACTACGCTGAAACAATCGTGGAAACTGTGCAAACGCCTTTAGTCGCGCTAGATGCTGATTTCCGAGTGAACAAAGCAAATCGATCGTTCTATGAAACGTTTGAGGTTTCATTCTCAGATACATCAAAATCTTCGCTGTTTGAGCTAGGAAACGGGCAGTGGAATATCCCCCAATTGCGATGGATCTTGGAAGATATTCTGGTTAGTGATGTTCAGCTTCAAAACTTTGAGTTGGATCACCAGTTTGAGCAGATCGGGCAGAAAACTATGCTGCTGAATGCTTGTAAACTTGAACGCGAAGACAAAGCTTTAATGATTCTGTTGTCGATCGAGGATATCACCGATCGCAAGCAGTTTGAAATACAGCGATCGCAGTTATTGGAGCAGGAACAGTTAGCCCGCCAACAGGCAGAAACCGCCAACCGTACTAAAGATGAATTTCTGGCGAATCTCTCCCACGAGCTCCGCAATCCCCTGACTCCGATCCTGGGATGGGCACAACTGCTGAAATCTGGTCAGCTTAAGGGAGCAGCCGCTAATCGCGCTCTAGAGGTGATCGAGCGGAGCGCGAGGGCGCAATCTCAGTTAATCGAAGATATGCTGGATATTTCCCGGATTACCAGTGGCAAGCTGGCTCTCGATATCAGTCAGATCGATCTGGGGTTAGTGGTGCAAGCTGCGATTGATGGGGTGCAATTATCAGCGGAGGCCAAAAACATTGAAATTGTTTCGCAGTTGAGTTCTGCGACTGTTTTAGGCGATGCTGCTCGCTTGCAACAAGTTGTGTGGAATCTGCTATCTAATGCGATTAAGTTTACTCCAGCCGGGGGACGGGTGGAAATTGCGTTGGAGTCGATCGACGATCACGCCGGGCTCCGAGTCAGCGACACGGGAAAAGGGATTCGGGCCGAATTTTTACCGTATATTTTCGATCGTTTCCATCAAGGCGATTCCAGCACGACTAAGGCTAGTCAAGGGCTGGGATTGGGTTTGTCGATCGTGCGTCATCTGGTAGAATTGCACGGAGGAACGGTGAAAGCAGATAGTCCGGGTGAGGGACAAGGAACTACAATCACCATGAGATTGCCGTTGCGAGAGTTGTCTGAAGTGTTGACAGGGGCGATCGATTTACAGCCAATTGTATTGGCTGCGCCTGTGAATGTATCGAGTGATGATGTGCCTTCTTTGGATGGTTTGCACGTTTTAGTTGTGGATGATCTAATCGATACGCGCGATTTGTTAAAATTTGTGCTGGAAGGCTACGGGGCGGAGGTTTTGACGGTTGGAAATGCCCGAAGTGCGATGGCTGCTTTGACTGAAAATCCCGGCAAATACGACGTGCTAATCTCGGATATCGGGATGCCGGAGGAAGATGGGTATTTCTTGATTCGAGAGGTGCGAAGCCTTGCTGCGTCAGCCGGAGGGGAAATCCCAGCGGCGGCGCTGACTGCGTATGCTGGCGATAAAGAACGCGAAAGGGCGATCGAAGCGGGTTTTCAAACACATATTGCTAAGCCTGTAAAGCCCGTTCAATTAGGATTAATTGTTGCTAATTTAGCAGGGCGATTTTAACAGTTGACAGTTGACAGTTGAGAGTTGATAGTGAATATTTTTGAGAAGACTCGGCGGTTGAACTCTTGTCCCCCCCTTCTTAAGGGGGGTTAGGGGGGATCTCCGGGCCGAGATTACAATAATTATGACAAAACAAGTTCAGTTAACAATTTTTATAGCCCGGAGATCCCCCTAAATCCCCCTTAAGAAGGGGGACTTTGAGAACACTCTTGTCCCCCCCTTCTTAAGGGGGGTTAGGGGGGATCAAGCCGAGATTACGAGAATGATAACAAAATAGGTTCAGTTAACAATTTTTCCGCCCCGGAGATCCCCCTAAATCCCCCTTAAGAAGGGGGACTTTGAGAAGAGTCTTGTCCCCCCCTTCTTAAGGGGGGTTAGGGGGGATCTCCGGATCGAGATTAGGAGAATTATGATCAAATTAAACGACTCCAATTTCCACCTACCTTACAACCCAAAACTTATCCCAATCGCCCAAGAATTTCGGAAAAATCCAACTCCAGCCGAAAAAAAACTTTGGCAAGATTTTCTGAGAAATTTCCCTTTTCGAGTTTTGAGACAGCGGCCTATTGACAATTTTATCGTAGATTTTTATTGTGCTGCTTTAAGATTAGTAATTGAGGTTGATGGAGAGAGTCATTTTACCGAACAGGGGAAACAACATGATGCAGAAAGAACAGGGATTTTAGAGGGGTATGGGCTGAAAGTTGTCAGGTTTACGAATGTTGATGTGTTGCAGTGTTTTGAGGGAGTTTGTCAGGAGTTGTGGGCGGAGGGCGATCGTAATAGCAGAGGCCAGATCCCCCCTAACCCCCCTTCAGAAGGGGGGGACAAGAAGCGATCGGGCATCTCGTAATAGCAGAGGCCAGATCCCCCCTAACCCCCCTTCAGAAGGGGGGGACAAGAAGCGATCGAAGTTCCCCTTCAGAAGGGGGGGACAAGAAGCGATCGGGCATCTCGTAATAGCCGAGGCCAGATCCCCCCTAGCCCCCCTTCAGAAGGGGGGGACAAGAAGCGATCGAAGTTCCCCTTCAGAAGGGGGGGACAAGAAGCGATCGGGCATCTCGTAATAGCCGAGGCCAGATCCCCCCTAGCCCCCCTTCAGAAGGGGGGGACAAGAAGCGATCGAAGTTCCCCTTCAGAAGGGGGGGACAAGAAGCGATCGGGCATCTCGTAATAGCCGAGGCCAGATCCCCCCTAGCCCCCCTTAAGAAGGGGGGGATAAGAAGCGAGCGAAGTTCCCCTTAAAAAAGTAGAGTTTGAGTGTTATTGTCCCCTCAAAAAGAGAGAATTTGACCGCTGCTTTTCCCCCGTCAAGAAAAGAGAATTTGAGCGCTGCTTATCCCCATCAAAAAAGGAGAATTTGAGCGCTGCTTATCCCCATCAAAAAAGGATAATTTGAGCGCTGCTTATCCCCATCAAAAAAGGATAATTTGAGCGCTGCTTGTCCCCATCAAAAAAGGATAATTTGAGCGCTTCTTGTCCCCCCCTTCTTAAGGGGGGCTAGGGGGGATCTGGCCTCTGCTAGCAGCGAAAAATCTCAAGGATTTTAGTTTTCAGTTAACACTAATAGCCGATCGCCCCACATCACAAAAGCTAAGCCGATCGCCCCACATCACAAAAGCTAAGCCGATCGCCCCACATCACAAAAGCTAAGCCGATCGCCAACAATGACATAAGATTTAGCAATTACCTAAAAACCGGGTTTTCATACCAAAAAATCTCGTTACAGCCGCCCACCAGAGTATAAACAATCGATTTCTTCAGTAATTGTGCCTAAGTCCTTTTATCGACGCTCTCACATTGCACCTAAGCCTTAAGGCGGTTGCACAATCTTAGCAATTCAAGCTGCTATTAGAATAGTCCGCATTACTCGGAGGCTGACAAGGGTTGGCTGCTAATAACTGCGTGCGGTAATTAAAATGGATATTTATGAACTTATCTAACGAAGATACATTTGCACCGATCGCCCCCGGTGCGATCGACTTAGAGCTAGAAGCCAAAACCGATGCCCCTTTTCCGATCGTCGGGATTGTGGCCTCTGCTGGAGGGTTGGAAGCATTCATCCAGTTGCTGATTCACTTACCCGCAGATACCGGCATGGCATTTGTGCTGATCCAGCACCTAGCGCCCGATCGCAAAAGCCTGCTGGGCGAAATTCTCAGCAGAACCACGCAAATGCCCGTGGGCGAGGTGGAAGACGCGATCGCCCCAGAACCGAACCATGTTTACATCATTCCGCCGAATACCAAGCTGCTGCTGCTGGAAGGAAGGCTGAAACTGATGCCGAGGGAGAAGGTTTTTGGCAAATATATGCCGGGAGATGCGTTTTTCGAGTCCTTAGCAGTCGATCGGGGGAACAAAGCCATCGCCGTAGTTTTATCGGGAGCCGATGGAGACGGAGCCTTGGGGCTGATGGCCATCAAAGCAGCCGGTGGCGTGACTTTTGCTCAATCCGAAGCAAGCGCAAAATTCGACAGTATGCCCATTACCGCCGTCGCTACAGGCAGTGTAGACTTCATTCTGCCGCCCGAAGCAATTGCGCGGGAACTAGAAAATCTCAGCCGCCATGCCTTTCTAGTCGGGCCGCTCCCCGTCACAATCCCTGAAGAATTGCCAGAACCCGGATCTGCCCTGGGGACTATTTTTGCGCTGCTAAAATCGACCGCAGGCGTTGACTTCACCCACTACAAATCGGCCACCCTGAACCGACGAATGCAGCGGCGGATGCTGCTGTACAAGATGGTACGATTGGAAGATTACGCCCAATATCTGCTCGAATATCCGGCGGAAGTCACAGCTTTGTATGAAGAAATTTTGATCCACGTCACGAGTTTTTTCCGCGACTTAGAAGCTTTTCAACGCTTAAAAGAGCAAGTTTTCCCCACAATTACCCAAAATAAATCGGCAGAAGCTCCGGTGCGGATTTGGGTGGCGGGATGTTCGACTGGTGAAGAGGTTTACTCGATCGCCATTTGCTTGTTAGAGTATTTGGGCGATCGAAATCTGTCGCTGCCGATTCAGATTTTTGCTACAGATATCAGCGAAGGGGCGATCGGCAAAGCGAGGTCTGGCCTGTACTCAGAAAACCAAATGTTAGGCGTTTCCGAAGAGAGACGCACCCGCTTCTTTGTCCCCGTAGAAACAGGCAGATATCGCATCAGCAAAGCAGTCCGCGAACTGTGCGTATTCGCCCGACAAAACTTAGGCATCGATCCGCCTTTTTCTAATCTCGATCTGATTAGCTGCCGCAATGTGCTGATTTATTTAGCAGAACCTTTGCAAAAACGAGTTTTGGCGATTTTTCATTACAGTCTCAACCCAACAGGCTTCTTGATGCTCGGCACTTCCGAAAGTACGGGCAAATCCTCGGACTTCTTTACTTTAGCCGACGGGCCGTCTAAAATTTTTACCAAAAAGTTAACAGCAACTCGTCCCCGACTTTCGTTTACGACGAGTTTCTCTCCCCTCTCTCAACTAGATAATCGGCGGCCAATGAATGCAAATTTTGCCAACAGCTTTGACTTGCAGCGCGAAACAGACCAATTGATTTTAAATCGCTCTGCTTCTGTCGGTGCGGTGGTGAACGACCAGATGGAGATTCTGCAACTGCGGGGAAATACCAATCGCTACTTGAGATTAACACCAGGAACGCCGAGTTTAAATTTGTTCGCAATGGCGGTTTCAGGATTGTCTGCGGAGCTTCGCACCGCAATTTATCAAGCGCAAAGCCAGAATGCGACGGTGAGAAAAGAAGGGGTGAGGGTGGAAGAGGGCGACACGACTTTCGTCAATTTTGAGGTGATTCCGTTCCAGCCGGCGATCGTGGAAACGCGCTATTTTTTGGTGCTGTTTGAAGAAGCTTTACCCCCAGCAAGCGACCTGGGAACCGTAACTTTTGACAGCTTAGAACCAAGCGATTTAGAGCGGGAAATAGTGCGACTGAGGCAGGAAATTGCCACCGCCAACCAAGATAAAACACTGGCTCAAGCGCACCTGCAAGCGGTGGTAGAGGATCAAGAAAATCTCAATCAAGACCTGAGAGTTGCCAACGAAGAAATTATTTCGAGCAATGAAGAACTGCAAAGCATCAACGAAGAACTAGAAACGGCTAAAGAAGAAATTCAAGCTACTAACGAAGAACTGATTACTACTGTCGAGGAACTTCGCACTCGAAATCTCGATTTGCAGCAGGTTAATAATGATGTGACTAATTTGCTTGCTAGTATCAGTATTCCAATTTTAATGCTGGCCGACGATTTGCGGATTCGCAGTTTTACGCCGATGGCGCAGCGACTGTTCAATCTAATTTCTACGGATGTCGGGCGCCCGTTTAGCGACATCCGAGCCAATCTGGAAATTCCCAATTTAGAAGCGATGATTTGGGAGGTGATCGATACTCTCAATACCAAAGAACAAGAAGTGCAAACTGCATCGGGATATTGGTACGCCCTCCGCATTCGTCCTTACCGGACGCTTGAAAACCAGATTGAGGGTGTGGTAATAGTTTTGATCGATATTGATGCTCTCAAACGCACTGCTGCAACGTTAGAAACGGCTCGCAATTATGCAGAAACAATTGTGGAAAGCGTGCCGACGCCTTTAATTGTGCTGGATGCTGATTTGCGAGTGAACACTGCCAATCGAGCGTTATACGAAACGTTTCAAGTTTCATCTTCCGAAACTGCCGAAGCTGACTGGTTTGAATGGGCTAACGGGCAGTGGAATATCCCGCAACTGCGAGGGCTTTTGGAAGATATTCGGGTTAATAATGTTGAGATTAACAACTTTGAGATCGAGCAGGTTTTTGAGCTGATCGGGCCGAAAACTCTGCTGATCAATGCTTGTAAAGTTGAACCAAAAGACAGCGTTTCCATGATTCTGCTGTCGATCGAGGATATCACCGCTCGCAAGCAGTTTGAGAAAGAGCGATCGCAGTTATTGGAGCAGGAAAAGTTGGCCCGCGAACAAGCAGAAATTGCTAACCGAACTAAAGACGAATTTCTGGCGAATCTCTCCCACGAGCTCCGCAATCCCCTGACTCCGATTCTGGCGTGGGCGCAAATGCTCCGCGAGGGGAACCTGAAGCAAGCAGCCGCCGATCGCGCTCTAGAGGTGATCGAGCGCAGCGCCAAGGCCCAAGCTCAGTTAATCGAAGATATTCTTGATGTTTCCCGGATTACGAACGGTAAGCTTCAACTTATCACCTGTGCGATCGATCTGCGGTTAGTGGTGCAAGGTGCGATCGATGGGATTCAATGTTCAGCGGAAGCAAAAAACATTCAAATTGTTTCGCAGTTGACTTCTGCTGTTGTCTTGGGAGATATCGATCGTTTGCAGCAGGTTTTGTGGAATATCCTGTCTAATGCGATTAAGTTTACTCCATCGGGGGGACGAGTGGAAATTGTGCTGGAGGCGATCGACGATCGAGCAGAAATTCGAGTCACCGACACGGGAAAAGGGATTGCACGCGAGTTGTTGCCGCATATTTTCGATCGTTTCCGCCAAGGAGATTCTAGCACCACTAAAACCAATCAAGGTTTGGGATTGGGTTTGTCGATCGTGTACCATCTTGTCGAATTGCACGGGGGAAGAGTGCAAGCCGAAAGTCCGGGTGAGGGACAAGGAACTACCATAATTGTGAGATTGCCTTTGCGAGCATCGGGTGAAGAGTTGACACCGCCAAACGGTTTAGAGTCGGCTGCATTTTCAGAGTCTTTGAACACTTTAGGCGATCGTGTCCCTTCTTTGGAAAATTTGCAGGTGTTAGTTGTCGATGATGAGGCTGATACGCGGGAGCTCTTAAAATATGTGCTGGAACATTACGGCGCTGAGGTTGTGACAGCGGAATCTGTAAGAGCCGCGATGGCTGTTTTGACGGAAAATCCCGGCAGATATGACGTGCTGATCTCGGATTTGGGAATGCCTGAGCAAAACGGATATTCTTTAATTCAGCAAGTGCGAGCTCTTGCTGCGCCAGCCGGAGGAAAAATCCCTGCCGCTGCGCTGACTGCGTATGCGAGCGAGCAAGAGCGCGAAAGGGCGATCGAAGCGGGTTTTCAAACACATATTACGAAACCTGTGAAGCCTGTTCAATTAGTATTAATAGTTGCCAATTTAGCAGGACGATTTTAAATATTTTGGGGTTTTGAGTTATGATATTTTAGATAAGAATTAGCGGTTTCAACTCTTATCCCCCCCTTCTTAAGGGGGGTTAGGGGGGATCTCCGGATCGAGAGGAAGAGAATTATGACCAAATACGGTTCACTTAACATATTTATGCCCCGGAGATCCCCCTAAATCCCCCTTAAGAAGGGGGACTTTGAGAACTCTCTTATCCCCCCCTTCTTAAGGGGGGTTAGGGGGGATCTCCGGATCGAGAGGAGGAGAATTATGACCAAATTAAACGACTCCAATTTCCACCTACCTTAGAACCCAAAACTTATCCCAATCGCCCAAGAACTTCGGAAAAATCCAACTCCAGCCGAAAAAAAACTTTGGCAAGATTTTCTGAGAAATTTCCCTTTTCGAGTTTTGAGACAGCGGCCTATTGACAATTTTATCGTAGATTTTTATTGTGCTGCTTTAAGATTGGTAATTGAGGTTGATGGAGAGAGTCATTTTACCGAACAGGGGAAACAACATGATGCAGAAAGAACAGGGATTTTAGAGGGGTATGGGCTGAAAGTTGTCAGGTTTACGAATGTTGATGTGTTGCAGTGTTTTGAGGGAGTTTGTCAGGAGTTGTGGGCGGAGGGCGATCGTAATAGCAGAGGCCAGATCCCCCCTAACCCCCCTTCAGAAGCAGGGTGGATTAATTGTCAAGAGGCGAAATCAAGGCTATGAAGGCTATTGACCAACTTTATGCGAGGCATTTAACAGGTTTATCTTGACTAGATAAATCAAAAAGTAACTCACTCAAATCTTCAATTTGATTAGCCATTAATCTTAAAGCTTCAGGAAAAGTACGAGTACCTTTCAGGCGAGCCAATGAAAATAAAAATTGTCTAACCATTGCCCAATTGGCTGGTGCATTGCCACCACGACGAATATCGTTATCCTCGTTTAACGTCACATCTTTCACCCAATGCAGTCGATTCTCAATCAACCAGTGCCCACGAATAGCCTCGGCAAATTGACTCGCCGACCAATCCAGACTACTTAAATAATAGTGTATTTCATCGAAATTAACCAGATGACGACGACTTTTTTTTCCCTCCCATCTGGTTCCATATCTCCTGACCACAATTATGTGTTTTGGACCAGCCCAAAGGGGTAATAATTCAGGTGGAATTGGATAAATCTTGGTGTGGCGAGTTGTGGTTCGCCCATGTACCGATTCAGAGACTTCATGTTCGTCAGTCGCCACGGCAGAACTCACTAATTTTTTAGCCGCTTTAAACAGATTTAATTGATTCTTTTTGAGCGTAACTATATAGTCATTGCCACAATTAATAATTAAGGCTAGCGTTTTTTTTTGACAATGTAGTGCATCGAGGGTAATTACTACTTTATTACCGGAGAGTTCCTTGACTAGCTCCTGTACGACTTCGACTTCACTTTTCTGTTTATTTTCCATAACTTGATGTCTCACCACCCATCCATGATGATGACTATAAACGGAAACCATACTGACAAAATTTTGGTAAGAGCTGTTGCCACCTGTTAAGGTACTTTTAATGCCTTTTCCGTCCATTGCCATCAATTCTCCTTCGTCTATTGACAATGTTTGTTTACACCACACATTAAAAAGAACTGCTAAAACCTCAAAATCTAATGCTTGAATTATATTTCTAAATGTTGAATCTGATGGAAACCGAATATCAGGCGGGAGAGCCAATAATTTTATGAGGGCTTTTCGATGATTCTCGGTGAACTCAACTAAAGGCTTATACCCCCAATATCCCGTACAACTACCCAACAAAATTATCGTTAATATCAGCCAAAGTTCATGTCTAATCCCTCTCGGATGTCGATGATCTGGAACGGCCTTAATTGCTTCAATTAAATTCATTGCTGATGCACTCCATAATTATAATCTACCCATCCGGGGCAGACTTGATTGCCTCTTCTATCATACATTCCCCCCTGACAATTAATCCACCCTGCCTAACCCCCCTTCAGAAGGGGGGGACAAGAGTATCATTTTGCTTTAAAAACAATTGCCAAAAAGAGCACAACATGAGACAATACAAAAAAATATAAAAATTCGGGAGTTATGATTCTTGGTAACTATTAAATGTCGGGGCATTACCTTCTCAAATATCCAAGCTGTAATCTTCGACAAAGACGGCACTCTAGAGGATTCTCAGGAGTTTTTGAGATTGTTGGGAATTAAGCGAGCGCGCCTCGCAGATGCTCAAATTCCGGGCGTTGGAGAGCCTTTACAAATGGCTTTGGGTATCAATGGCGCTAGCATCGACCCCACGGGTTTACTAGCAGTCGGTAGTCGCAGGGAAAATGAGATTGTTGCAGCGGGATACATCGCGGAAACTGGCAGGGGATGGCTGGAATCTTTAACTATTGCGCGCCGCGCTTTTGATGAAGCTGACGAAATGTTTAAAAATGCGTCTTCTTCTCCGATGTTTGTCGGCAGTTTGGAAGTGCTGAAAAATCTTTCGGAAGCTGGTTTGAAGCTGGGAATTCTGTCGGCTGCTACGACTGCGGCAGTGCAAAAGTTTGTGAAACACCACGAATTAAGCGATTGGATTCAGTTAGAAATGGGAGTTGATTCAACGCTTCACAAGCCTGATCCGAAATTGTTTTTGCAAGCTTGCGAAAAACTCGGAGTAAATCCCGCAGCCACTTTGATGGTGGGAGATTCGGCGGGTGATATTCAGATGGGTAAAGATGCTGGCGCGGCTGGCTGTATCGGGATTTGTTGGGGAAATGCTGAGGTTAATCATCTGGAAAAGGCTGATGTGGCGATCGCATCTTTGGATGAGATGATAATTGTAGCAGAGTAGGGACACGGCAATGCCGTTTCCTCCAAATCTTTTCGGGCGGGCTAGAAGCCCACCCCACAAAAGCTAGGGAAACGGCAATGCCGTTTCCTCCAAATCAGGACACGGCATTGCCGTTTCCCTACAAACAACGCAGGCCAAGAATTATTACATCTCTTTCCACGCCCTCAAGTTCGGCAATTTTTGGCAGATATCCCCACTGCTGAAACCCAAATTTCTCGAACAATCTTAAACTCGGCTGATTGTGAGCAAAAATTATGCCCATCAGCGTTTTGAGTTGCAATTGTGGACTCCGCATGATTGCCGATTGCAATAATTTTTGTCCGATTTGGCAGCGTTGGCGATCGGGCGCGACGTAGATGCTAACTTCTGCGGTATGCTGATAGGCGGCGCGTCCGTAGAAAAGCTGAAAACTCAGCCAGCCAACGATATTTTGTTCTGATTCCATTACCCAAATCGGCAAGGAATTGGGAGAATGTTCTCTGTACCACGCCAGACGGCTTTCGACGGAGACTGGTTTTAAATCTGCTGTGGCCATTCTCCCTGGTATTGCTGCGTTGTATATTTGGACAATTGCGGGTAAATCGCTTTCAATTGCGTCGCGGATTTTCATCGTTTGGTTGACTGTTGACTGTTGACTAATGACTAATGACTAATGACTAATGACTCTTGTAAAGTTCCATGACATCGCTAACGGGCATCCGCGAATTTGCTCCCAATGTCAGCGGTGATATGTGTCCCCGCTGCAAGTGTTCTGCCGCCGCACAGCCGATCATTGCTGCGTTATCTGTGCAATATTTTAATGGGGGAAACAATACTCGCAAGTTGTTTTTGACTGCGGCGGCTTGTAAGTGTTTTCGGAGTCCGCTGTTGGCTGCGACTCCTCCACCGACTACTATAGTGCTAAGTCCTAAATTTAGTGCACAGGCGATCGACCTTTTAGTTAAACCCTTGGCTACTGTTTCCTGAAAGCTAGCCGCAATATCATTAATTGTAGAGGCAGCCAAGATGCCTTCGCCACCAGCATTAATATCTTGTTTTTTGAGTTTCTGCACTAATTGCAAAACTGCTGTTTTCAAACCACTAAAGCTGCTGTCGTAGGGATGGTAGCCACCACCAGGCAGCGAAATTCTGCCTTCTGGTAGAGGGTACGCTTGGGGATTGCCAAGGGCGGCCAATTTGTCCATCAGCGGCCCGCCGGGATATCCTAGCTGTAAAAGTCTGGCGACTTTATCAAACGCTTCGCCCGCCGCATCGTCGCGGGTTTGTCCTACTGTTTCGTAAACGCCGCAATCTTTAACATAAATTAAGCTGGTGTGTCCGCCGGAAACTAATAGACACAAAAATGGTGGCTGTAAGTCGGGTTCGATTAGGTAAGAAGCGTAAATGTGTCCTTCGAGGTGGTGGACACCTAAAAAGGGTTTTTGGTGGACTATTGCCAAGGTTTTCGCCGCTGTCAACCCGACTAACAATGCACCTACTAAACCGGGGGCGCAAGTCGCTGCAATGCCGTCAATTTCTGACCAACTCAGGTTGGCTTCACTCAGACACTGGGCAATTACCTGATTTAGCATTTCTAGGTGACTCCGCGAAGCTACTTCGGGCACTACCCCGCCGTACTGCTCGTGGATTTTAATTTGTGATGCTACAACATTGCTGCAAACTTGACGATTCTTAACAATTGCTGCTGCTGTTTCGTCACAACTTGTTTCGATCGCGAAAATGGTTGCCATTAATCTGGTAATTTTATTTGATAGGTTAGCTATTGCTAGCTTAACTAATTTGGCGCAAGTCCCCCGCGCCAGCCTGTACTCAGGTTATTGTTAGGGATATTTGCCCGATCGCGACAGTTAAGCCCATCATTAGATGCAGGCTGTGAAATATCCTCGCGGTATTGCTAGCTTGCCACTGACTGATGTACTGATGCGATCAAACGCGAATTCCTAATTCTATTGGGATTTGCCGCATCAACGATCAATGCTTCGCATTGTCAACAAATGCGGTAATCTGGATTAGAGATCGGCAAGTTGAAATGCTTGTAGAAAAAATTATTGTTTTGTAACAAAAGGAAACAATTTCATGCGACGATTGTTTGCTGCAATTTTAGTGGTTAGTCTGTGGATCAGTTTTGCTCCAGTTGCTTCGGCCTACAATTTGGTGCCGTGCAAGGACTCCCCCGCGTTCCAGGAACTGGCTAAAAATGCTCGTTCTACCAATGGCGACCCAGCATCTGCGAAGGCAAGATTCGATCGCTATTCTGCGGCTATGTGCGGCCCGGAAGGATACCCACACTTAATCGTAGATGGTAACTTGGCTTATGCTGGCGACTTTTTGATTCCCAGCCTGCTGTTCTTGTATATTGCTGGTTGGATTGGTTGGGTAGGCCGCGCTTATCTGCAAATCGCCAAAAAATCAGCGACTCCAGAGGAAAAAGAGATTATTATCGACGTTCCTGTGGCAATCTCCTGTATGCTGAGCGGCGTTTTATGGCCTCTAGCAGCACTCAAGGAAATCACCACTGGTGAAATGTTTGCCAAGGATGATGAAATTACTGTTTCCCCCCGCTAAAATAGGGAAATGGAGCGAACGCTAATAGCTAAGAGTTAAGCAATTAACTGCAAGTTAGCAATTAGCGTCTTACCGAGCGATCGGCAATTACCAACTGTCTCAAAATTTCAGGAGCAGAATTCATGCAATATTTTGTCAAGTTTCTTTCAACCGCACCAGTATTGGCAACGATTTGGATTGCTATTCAAGCGGCCGGTTTGATTGAATTTAACCGCTTTTTCCCTGACTTGCTTTTCCATCCGATGCCTTAAGATTTGACCGAAATTAGGTCTTAAAGTCTTGGGTAAAAAAGTTGAGAGTTTTGAATTTTGAGTGAAAGGTTAAAGGTTAATTGAAAACTCAAATATCAAAACTCTCAAACTATATATAGCCTTTCTCAGTGACATGAGGTGAGCATAGGGCATAGGGCATAGGGCATGGGGCATAGGGCATAGGGCATTGTTGACTACTGACTACTGACTACTGACTACTGACTACTGACTATTGACTACTGACTATTGACTAAATGACTATTGACTAAATGACTAATATTGTGAATCGATGAAGTCTTATATCGCCGCAGCAATTCAAATGACTAGCTTGCCTGACCTGCGAAAAAATTTGGTGCAGGCAGAGGAATTAATCGACTTGGCAGTACGTCAGGGTGCGGAGTTAGTTTCCTTACCAGAAAATTTCTCGTTTATGGGAGAAGAGGAGGAAAAGATTGCTTCAGCAGAGGCGATCGGACTCCAAAGCGAAAAATTCCTCAAAACGATGGCCCAACGCTTCCAGGTGACGATTCTGGGCGGCGGATTTCCGGTGCCGACGGATGGGGGGAAGGTCTACAATACTTGCTTGCTGATAGACCCAAACGGCACCGAAGTTGCCAGGTACAAAAAAGTACATTTGTTCGATGTGAATGTGCCAGACGGGATTACTTACAGGGAATCGAACACTGTGAAAGCTGGTGAAGATTTGCCGCCGGTTTATGTGTCGCCGGAGTTGGGGACGCTGGGACTTTCGGTGTGCTATGACGTGCGGTTCCCGGAAGTGTACAGGCATTTGTCTCACAAGGGTGCTGATGTTTTGTTCGTGCCGGCGGCGTTTACAGCGTACACTGGCAAGGATCACTGGAAGGTGTTGTTGCAAGCTAGGGCGATCGAGAATACTTGTTATGCGATCGCCCCGGCGCAGACTGGACACCACTACGGCCGCCGTCAAACTCACGGTCACGCGATGATTGTAGACCCTTGGGGTGTGGTTTTGGCGGATGCTGGAGAGGAACCGGGTGTGGCGATTGCAGAGATTAATCCCGATCGACTAGAACAAGTCCGCCGCCAAATGCCATCGCTGCAACACCGGGTTTTTCTGTGAGTTGTGGTGGCTTGGTACTTCGTAATTTTGAGACCAATTGGTCTCAAAATTGCAGTTTCCGTCAGCCACCAGACCTAAATAGTTTTTATTCGGTCGCGTAATTGTGTACGTTCGTACACGAAAAAACTTGGATCGTGTGCGGCCAGAACCTGGTTGGGGCGGGTTTAGGGTTGAGATAAAGCCGATCCCCCCTAACCCCCCTTCTTAAGGGGGGGGACAGGAGTGCTATCAAAGTCCCCCTTCTTAAGGGGGATTTAGGGGGATCGAGACTGCGATAAAAGCGAAATTTATCAAGAGGTTTTTTTCCCGCAGATGAACGGCTAATAACTCGCGATAAAATGTCTAATGCAGGTTCAAGTGCACTTCTGCTAAAAGGCGAATTGACGACAGTAGAATTGCACAAAATGCGTCTTTTTTTGGAGAAATGAAACACACTCTTTCGGTTTTAGTAGAAGATGAAGCGGGTGTCCTCACTCGAATTGCTGGTTTATTTGCCCGTCGGGGTTTTAATATTGAAAGTCTGGCCGTTGGCCCGGCGGAACAAGTTGGTGTGTCTCGGATTACGATGGTTGTACCGGGAGATGACCAGATTATTGAACAGTTGACTAAGCAACTGTACAAGTTAATTAATGTGCTGAAAGTTCAGGATATAACCGAAATTCCCTGCGTGGAAAGGGAGTTGATGTTGCTGAAAGTTAATTCTGCTACCGGGACGCGATCGGAGATCATTGAGTTAGCTCAGATTTTTAGAGCGCGGGTGGTGGATATTGGTGATGATACGCTGACTTTGGAAGTTGTGGGAGATCCTGGTAAAATGGTGGCGATTGTCCAGGTTCTGAATAGGTTTGGGATTAAGGAAATTGCTCGGACTGGGAAAATTGCCATGACTCGCGAGTCGGGCGTAAATACTGAGTTTCTTAAGTCTTTGGAAGCGAAAGTTTAAGTCAGTTGTCAGTTGACAGTTGTCAGTTGATAGTTGTCAGTTGTGAGTTGTCATTGGTCACAAAGTATCTTTTAACTTTTAACTTTCGACTTCTGATTACAACAGTTGACAGTTGATAGTTGTCAGTTGATAGTTGTCAGTTGATAGTTGTCAGTTGATAGTTGTCAGTTGTCATTGGTCACAAAGTATCTTTTAACTTTTAACTTTCGACTTCTGATTACAAATGACCAATCACTAAGGATATCGTGTCCGGTTGTATCAGAATCATAATTTTCCGAGTTCAGCACTTTGATTCAGCTTAGCTCGCGAGATGCTCGCATTGCGTTATCATTCCGATGTAACCCAACTCGATATGACAACTCGATATGACAACTGTCAACTGTCAACTGTCAACTGTCAACTGACTAATTACCATACTGGTTGACTTTCTATCAAATTTGTGGCTGTTATACTGTCTACGGCTTTTGAAAAAAAGTATCCCTGTCCGTATTCGCATTGCAGGGCTCTGAGCAAATTAAGCTGTTCGATGGTTTCGATTCCTTCAGCAATTACATCCATGTCTAAATGACTGGCTAAAATTAGAATAGTCTGTACAATGGCTTCGTTTCCTTCATCTTCCGTCATGCGGCTGACAAAAGCTCGATCGATCTTTAAGGCATCAGTGGGAAAAGTGTGCAAGCGGCTTAAAGAAGAATAGCCCGTTCCGAAATCGTCAATATATAATTCAATTTCTAAATTTTTCAATTCCGTGAGGATAGCGGCGGCTGATTCGGCATTGTCCATGATCACGCCTTCAGTAATTTCTAACTTAAAAGTGCGAGGGTCAAGCTGAGTTTCTTGTAAAATTTCGCTCAGGCGATCGATTAAATCTGGCTGTTTAAATTGTTCGTTAGAAAGGTTGACGCTGACAGTCAATGGCGGATTTGCTGGGAATTTTTGGTGCCACTCGTGGATCTGACGGCAAGCCGATCGCATCATCCACCAACCAATAGGTACAATCAATCTAGTTTCTTCTGCGACTAAAATAAACTCGCCGGGAGAGACTAAACCCCGATCGGGGTGATACCATCGCAGCAGCGCTTCAAAACCGCTGATTCTACCGCTAGTTAGAGAGACGATGGGCTGGTAGTAAAGCCGAAATTCCTCGGAGTCTAGAGCGCGCCGTAGGTCGTTTTCCAGTTGCAACAGGGCGACGGCGCGAGTGTGCATACTTAAGTCAAAAACTTCATGGCGAGCTTTGCCCAATCCCTTGGCGTGATACATGGCAGCATCTGCATCTCGCAGCAGTTCTTCGGGTCGATCGTACAATATTCGGAACGGCACCGGGAGAACTGGGGAGTCGGGAGATAGGCAAGACAAAACAGTTTCCCGATCGACATTTCCCAGATTTGCTGGACTAGAAAATTCGCTGCTTGGACTCGAAGGCTGCGGCAAACCAGAACAAACAATGCCAATGCTAGCACTGCTAAAAACTTGATATTCGTTGAGGTAAAAAGGCTCTGCCAGTTCCGCTTGCACTCGTTCGGCAATGACGATCGCATCATCGGTGTTTTTGATGTTTTCCAGCAAAATAGCGAATTCGTCGCCGCCGAGACGGGCAACGGTATCTCCAGTGCGCAAACAGATTTCCAGGCGCTGCGCGATCGCGATCAGCAAGCGATCGCCCACTAAATGCCCCAAACTGTCATTAACAACCTTAAAGCGGTCTAGATCGATAAACAGCACCGCAAACAAAACTTCGGGACAGCGTTTTGAAAGCTCGATCGCGTGTCCCAAACGATCCATAAATAAAGCTCTGTTTGGCAAACCCGTTAGCGTATCGTGCAAAGCATCGTGTACTAACTTGTCTTCGGCTATTTTGCGGAGGGTGATATCTTCGACAGTACCTTCGTAGTAAAGCAAATTGTCGTCAGCGTCGCGAACATCCCGGCCATTCTCGGAAACCCAGATGGTGCTGCCGTCAGCGCGGTAAACTTGGGACTCGAACTCAGACACAGAACCGTGTTTTTCGATCGCGCGCAAAAACTCGACGCGGCGGTTGGGATCGAGGTATAGTTGGTGATCGATATCGTGGATGTTTGCGATCAGTTCAGAGGCAGACTCGTAGCCATAAATTCTCGCCAAAGCCGGGTTAGCACTGAGGTATCGTCCGTCGGGCGTTGTCTGAAAAATTCCTTCGATCGCGTTTTCAAAGATGCTGCGGTATTTCTCTTCGGCTTGTTGCAGTGCGAATTCTGCCTGCTTGCGATCGCTGATATCCGTCAGCGTCCCCAGATAGCCGAGAACTTCCCCGCTGTTGGCAATTTCCGGCACTGCTTGCCAAAATATCCAGGTTGTGCGATCGCCGTTGCAAAAGCGGTACTCTAACTTACAAGACAACTTGTCTTTGACAGCGCGATACCACAGGCTCAAAACGCGATCGCGGTCTTCGGGATGCAAACTTTGAGCCCAACCTTCGCCTAGTGCATTTGGCGCAGTCAGTCCCGCCATCTCCAAAAATCGCTCGTTGACATACAAGCAATCTCCAGCAGCGTCGGCGCGCAAAATCCCGACTGGCAGTATTTTAGCTAAGGTGTAATAGCGATATTCGCTTTCTAGCAGGGCGCTGGCAGCTACTTTAGTCTCTGTGATGTCAAACATTGCGCCTTGAAGGATCACAGACTTGCTTGCTTCATCGCGAACTGCGATCGCTCGATCGCGGAACCAGACAACTCTGCCGTTCCGGGCGATCGCGCGGTATTCTGAAACTAGCGGCGCGTCGCCAAAGATATCTTCTCCGTCGGTAAATTTCTGTGTGGCGTTTTCAACTAACACGCGATCGCGGTCTTCTGGGTGAACGAGTT
This sequence comes from Lyngbya sp. CCAP 1446/10, assembly GCF_026130175.1. Classification (GTDB taxonomy): domain Bacteria; phylum Cyanobacteriota; class Cyanobacteriia; order Cyanobacteriales; family Microcoleaceae; genus Microcoleus. The sequence goes on from NZ_JAIGNI010000019.1 coordinate 29,998, forward strand.
TCAGCCACAGATCTGGGTCTGCCTTCCATTCAGCTACAGAATAACCCAGAAAAGTCTCGATTTGAGGGCTGATATAAAGTTTGGCATTGCGGTTGAGCGGAGAAATGTAGGTGACAGCCGGCATTTGTTCTACAAGGGCGCAGTATTTCGCTTCTACGGTGCAGAGTGCTGCTTCTAGGCGCTGCCGTTCTAATTCGGCGGCGGCCCGTCCGGCAAAGATGCTGATGATTAGTTGAAATTTGGCAAGATTTGATTCTACCAAGGGGCGATCGTGTAAAATACAAATAATCCCTAAAGGTTCGCCGTAGGAGTTTTTGAGCAAGACTCCGAGGAAACTGCGCGCGCCTGTAACGATCGGTCTGCGGTCTTGTGGGAAGGTTTCTAGGAGACAGTCTGGACAGGAGTACATTCCCTGCTCAAACACCAGCGCTTCGGGAGTATTGGCGGTGTTGCACTCAAAGTTTGGCTGCTGCTGTCCGTCGCTCCAAAAACTGATAACTTGTAATTGATCGGGATCAGTATCGGCGCGTTTTATCGACTTAATTGATTTGTAAACAACGGCGCTGCGAACTCCGAGTGCTGAGGCTAAGTGGCGAACTAAGGTATCAAAAAATTCTGCTCCTCCGGGCGAATTAGTACCTGTTAAGATGTCGCCTAGCAAGTCTTCTTCTAATTGCGGGGAAGCCCGAACTTTGGGTGGGTTGACATTGGGAGGGTTGTTGTCATTTTGGGCGATCGAACCTTGGATGCTCAGACTAACGGTTTTGCTGGTGGAAGGCCCTACAAGAGGCGAAGAATTCACAGTTGGGCGTTGTTGCTGGGCGAATAATAGATGGTAGCCAATACTTAAAAGTTTACCCAAGAAGCTGTCTGCGATCGCCAACAGATTTGAGTTGGGGAAAATCAAAAACTTTTTCCAAATTTTCAATCCCGCAAATAAATCGGGCTGTAATTCTGTCAACAGCGGTTGCTCTGCGGCGCTTGGCAGACTGGGAGGCCTTCGCTGCCACTTGAGATAAATCGCGGACGCCAGGGCTAAAGTCGCCGATAATCCCAGAAGGTATGCAAGAATCTTAAAGTAAAGGAATAAATCTAGATCGAACATCGATTAGCACCGCTCGACAATTGTTGTAGTTATCTGAAGCCAATCTATTTAAAAATAACTAAGTATCGTCACAAATGGGTAACGAATACAAGGTAGGATCGGAGGTGAAGACGAAAATAGAGTTAATACCCTGATGAAAGCGATCGTTTTTGAAACGCCCGGAAGCCCGTCCGTATTGAAACTGCAAGATATCCCCGCTCCTACTATACAAACAGAAACTGAAGTTTTGGTGAAGTTGCGGGCGGCGGGGATTAATCCGATAGATACTAAGTTGCGATCGCGCGGCACTTTTTACCCCGAAAAAACTCCTCATGTTTTGGGGTGCGACGGTGCTGGAGTCGTAGAGGCTGTCGGTGCTGCTGTGCAGAGTTTCCAAGTCGGAGACGAGGTTTTTTTCTGCAATGGCGGTTTGGGTGGGTCGATCGGTACTTATGCGGAGTTTGCCGTTGTAGACGAACGTTTTCTCGCCATCAAGCCTGCTGCTTTAAGTTTTGCTGAGGCGGCGGCTGCACCGTTAGTTTTAATTACAGCATGGGAATCGCTGTACGATCGAGGGCGCTTGCAAGCTGGCCAAAAAGTGCTAATTCTAGCAGGTGCAGGCGGTGTCGGCCACGTCGCGGTACAATTGGCTGCATTGCAGGGTGCTGAGGTTTGCACTACTGTTAGTTCCGAAGCAAAAGCCGAATTTGTAAGGCAGTTAGGTGCAGATTCAGTTATTTTATACAAAAATACCGATGTTGTCGATGAAGTTTTGACTTGGACTCAGGGACAAGGAGTTGACTTGGCTTTCGATACTGTCGGGGGAGAAACTTTTTACCAAACTATTCCGGCTGTCAAGATTTATGGAGATTTGGTAACAATTTTGGAACCAGATCCGGATTTGGGGAATTTGAAAACGGCGAGAATGCGCAATCTGCGGATCAGTTTGGAGTTAATGTTAACTCCGATGTTGCAAGGTTTGGAACAGGAACAGGAAGATCAAGCTAATATTTTGCGGCAGTGTGCTGGTTTGTGCGATCGTAATTTGCTCAAAATTCATGTCAGCAAAACTTTTCCGCTAGCACAAGCTCAAGCTGCGCATGAATTGTTAGAAACAGGCTCGGTGACGGGTAAAATAGTGCTTGAAATTGCGGGCGATTGAGATTGCGGGCGAATGGAATTCGCGGAGATTCCCGGCGAATCGAATTCGCGGCGACATAAACAAAACCCGCCTCCGCGGGTTGAAGAAATTTTGGATTCAAGAATCGCGGGCGATTGAGATTCCCGGCGAATGGAATTCGCGGCGACATAAACAAAACCCGCCTCCGCGGGTTGAAGAAATTTTGGATTCAAGAATCGCGGGCGATTGAGATTCCCGGCGAATGGAATTCGCGGCGACACATACGAAACCCGCCTCCGCGGGTTGAAGAATTACGGGCAATTGCGATTATGTAGTGATTTTTGAAGTCAGTTCCCAATGAGGAATCATTGATTTCTCCTTGTGGTGAACAGCTTGATTTTTGATATATTTAGCCACAACGTCGAGCCCATCATGGCTAACAGTAAATGCCCCATAGCTGCCTTGCCATTTAAAAAATTCACCCGGTTTAATTTCGTGAGTGATTAAATGGGAAGAACTACCCTTGACTTGCTTAATTATCTCAAATACCGCCAAAGTCGTCGGAAAAGCTGTTAACAGGTGAACGTGATCTTCTATACCACCAACAGCAATCACCGTGCATCCCAACTTCTGACATTCTGCAATAATTGCTGCATAGATTACTTGTTGAATATCAGAAGTAATCAACGGCAATCTATCCCAGGTTGACCAAGTAAAATGGATATATAACTGCGTAAAATTGTCTCTCATTGCTATTAAAACTGTGTGAAATTTGTCTTCAACCCACGGAGGTGGGTTTTGTCTGTGTCGCCGCGATTTCAATCGCCGAGACATCTTCAACCCACGGAGGTGGGTTTTGTCTGTGTCGCCGCGAACTCGATTCGCCGGGGCTGCCGCGATTTCAATCGCCGAGACATCTTCAACCCACGGAGGTGGGTTTTGTCTGTGTCGCCGCGAATTCGATTCGCCGGGGCTGCCGCGATTTCAATCGCCGAGACATCTTCAACCCGCGGAGGCGGGTTTTGTCTGTGTCGCCGCGAATTCGATTCGCCGGGGCTGCCGCGATTTCAATCGCCGGGGCATTAAGTCGTATACTCCGCGTTAATCTTCACGTAGTCGTAACTCAAATCGCATCCCCAAGCCTTCGCAAAACCGCCGCCATTCCCGACAGCAACCTGAATTAAAACCGTGTCTTCCTTCAGATATTCACCAGCAGCCGCCGCCTTCATATAATTACTCGCAGCAGATTTATCGAACTCCTTCGGTTGTCCATTTTCCATCATCAAAAAATCTCCCAATTGAATCCGCAAATTCTCTTGATCGAAAGGAACACCAGCGCGCCCCGCAGCCGCCGCAATCCTTCCCCAATTCGGATCGCGTCCAAAAATAGCAGCTTTTACCAAAGAAGAACCGACAATTATTTTGGCAATTTTACTCGCAGAAACTTCGTCGGTGGCGCCGCTAACTTGTACTTCCACCAAACAAGTTGCACCTTCACCATCGCGGGCGATTGCTTTTGCTAAATGCACGCAAACTTCTGTTAGCATCGCCTCTAATTTCTCAGCCTCCGGGCCCATTTCTGTAATCGCTGGCGTGCGGGATTGGCCGTTAGTTAAAGCAATTAGCGAATCGTTGGTACTGGTATCGCCGTCAACAGTAATTTGATTGAAACTTCTGTCAGCCGCCCGACTCACCATTTCCTGCCATAGATGGGACGACACTGCTGCATCACAAGTTACAAATGCGAGCATTGTTGCCATATTCGGGTGAATCATTCCTGAACCTTTGCAAATGCCGCCGATCCGCACGGGGCGATCGCCAAACATGGTTTCCAGGGCGATCGTTTTCGGGACTAAATCAGTCGTACAGATAGCCTTAGCAGCCGCATCAGAACCAGTTTCCGATGCCTCAGCAACCAATCGCGGAATTGCCGCCCTCAACGGCTCCATTTTAATCCGCTGTCCGATCACGCCAGTGGAGGCCAAAAGAATTGATTCTGAAGGAATATTCAGCGCTTCTCCCAACAATTTGGCGCTTTCGAGGGCATCTGCTAAGCCTGCTTCGCCAGTCGCAGCATTTGCTTGTCCGGCATTGCACAAAATGGCTTTGGCGCTGGGTTTAGCTTGTAGTAGTTGGCGGCAGTAGTCCACACAAGCGGCCCGGACGGTGGATGTGGTGAAGACTCCTGCGGCGATCGCGTCCACTTCTGATAAAATTAAACTTAAATCCGGTAAGCCTGAAGGCTTCAAACCCGCTGTAATTCCCGATGCTCGATATCCTCTGGGTGCTGTAACTCCGCCGTCAATTTCTTTCCAGTCCGACATGATGACCTCCCTAGTAGCCTTCAATCTGCTGAAAAGGGATTATATCAAGTTTCTAGGCACAAACGTCTTTTATTCTTTGTGATGTATACGTTTGAGGCGAGCCAACTCTCATGCAAGCTCACCTTTTGCTCACAAGCACTACAACCGAAATCTTGCCAATTGGCAATTGCCAATGACTACTGATACCATTTTTTTAAAGATGTGATAGAGATAAAATACCGCCAGACATTGATAATTCTGTCTTTGAGTTTTTACATAAGTCTTGCATAACTTTAAAAAAATGGTATGACTACTGACTACTGACTAATTACTAATAAAAACCATCGCGACTGCTTTTTGATATCGATATCAAGAAGCAGTCGCGATGGTTTTGTAACTAACATAATTAATTTTTAGTTGGCAAACAACAAACTCGATTCAACTGTCTGGGTGTTGAAAAAAATGAGTTATTTGCGATCGACATTCGCCTGAGAACCAGCATCTAAACCAACTTCAGCAGCCGCGCGGCTCAGCATCGATTCCTGACGGTTTTTGACGAGGTGTTGGTGGCGCATCATCAGGCTGCGCGCTTGTTGTTGAGTTGACATAACTGATTTCTCCAAATTATAGGTAATAACTTCGTAGACAATTGTCGAAATTGAGCTTGCCCTAGCTCATGGTGGCGTTGCTGCGATCGTAACTGGCTTGAAGGCTGGGCTGTGGTTTGCCTTGAATGTGGCCCCAGTAGTGGGTATCTTCCATCCCGACTTCAGTGGCGCTGCGGTTGAGCATGGATTGCTGCCGGTTCTTCACCATCTGGTGGTGGCGCATCATCAGAGAGCGGGCTTGATTTTCGGTAGACATATGCGGTTCCTCCGTCTTCCTGGATTTAATATTGGGCTGTTTTTCTGTTCCTACTTATAAATATATCAGATAATTCTGTATCTAAAGCTACCGAATTGAAATTAGTAACAAAAATTTACAATTGGGTGAGAAGTGCGATCGAGATTGCAGGGAGTGCGTTAGCGAAGCCCTCGAAGAGGATCGCCCTTCCCTGAGAAAAAGTTAAAGTTGTCAAGGGCGATTCCCTAGGGGATAGCTTCGCTCGCGCGCACCGGCGCGATGCCTAAAAGTGCGTTAGCGAAGCCCACCCCTACGGGGGCTGCGCCAACGAAGAGGATCGCGCTTCCCTCAATACTTCGGACAGTTTTGCCACACGGACACTCCGCGAGCATTCCGCTAAAAAGTCACTGGGATTTTCACCAAAAAGACAAAAAAAGGTACTTTTTGCGTTAAGCTCAAAAACAGACGAACTTAAAAAAATGCTTAATAAATATTCTAGAATCTATCTTACAAAAAATGTCAGGGATTAGTCAATCCCCAACAAGTTTATGGTAATTTTATTTGACACCATATTGCTTGTTTATGGCAAGGTGAACTTTACCAATCTGAGCCCTTATAGTTCATTGAGTAAAAAAAACTGATATTCGTCATTTTTTAAAGAATTTTGATTTGAGCGAATTTCACCAATACCTTATCAAGAAAGCCTTGAACTGTAAGCTAAAAATTATTGCGACCATCGATTGTTCATTAATTAATGAAAGGGGCAAAAAACTGAAGAAAAAGCTACTTTTTAATTTATTTTCGGAGCTATTCGTGTTTTCAATAGCCTCTTGTAAACGCCGGAAATTCAATACAAATATACTTTACACCTTTATTAATAAGTTAGATTTAGACCCTAATTTAATTTTAAATCACCCTAACCTTCCGTCAGTCCTATCCTATGGTACTCTCGCTGCTCAAAAACTGTCCGAAGTATTGTTAAGTAAGAGTGCTAAGTTTCAAAAAATGCGTTAAAAATGGCATAGCAAGCTCTGTAAGGCTTACAGGGGGGTTGAAAAACTGTCCTGACTATTGATATCTAGGGCATCTTTTAAACGACAAACGATATGCAAACCCGATCGGTGTCAAAATAATATTAATGTTATTGAAAACTCTAAGCAGTCGAAGAAATGAAAAGCTCGCCCAAGATGTCACTGAGCCTTGTCTTGTTGATGCCGCTGGTGGTGCAAATCTCCGTAGCAGTTGGCGTCACTGGATGGCTATCGTTTCGTAATGGTCAGAAAGCCGTCAATGACCTTGCAACCAGGTTAAGCTTGGAAGTTGCAGCCAGGACTAAAGAAAATTTCCGCAGTTTTGGAGAGGTGTCTCACCTGTTCCTGCAAATGAATACTGCTGCGATCGCCTCTGGAAACCTAGACCCTGATGACTTCCCCAACTTAGAGCGTTATTTGTGGAACCAGACCAAGCTGAGCGATCGAACTACAACCATCTACTACGGCGACGAACAGGGCAAATTCCTCTTACTCAAACGCGAAGCAGAAGAATTAGTATACATCAGAGACGAATCAACTGCTCCCAACCGCCAAATTTATCGCCTCGACAGCCAGGGAAATCGCACTGAACTCATCCAAACCGCTGCCTACGACCCCCGTAATAGACCGTGGTACCAAGCTGCCAAACAGGCAGAAAAAGCTACTTGGTCTCCGATCTACGTCTTCACGGCCTCGCCAGTTCTGGGGATTACGCCGGTGATGCCGATTTACAATGAAACAGGAAAACTGCGGGGGGTATTGGCAATTGACCTGACTCTTTCTCAAATCAGTGATTTTCTTAAAAGTATCAAAATTAGCCCGTCTGGAGAAGTTTTTGCGATCGAACGCAGCGGCGAAATAGTCGCCAGTTCCACAGATGAATTGCCCTTTATCACTGACAACGACGGACAAAAACGGCTGTTGGCGACTAGGAGCAAAAATTTGCTAATTCGATCGGCATCCACGTACTTGCAAAAACGATTTGGCAGTTTTGCAGAAATTGACACCCAAGGACAGTTTACCTTCGATATAGACGGCAAACGTCAATTCATTACGGTTGCTCCCCTGCGAGACGGCCGCGGTCTGGATTGGCTGATTGTCGTAGCAATCCCGGAAGCAGACTTTATGGAGCAAATTAACGCCAACACTCGCACAACTATCTTATTGTGTTTTTTTGCGTTCATATTGGCGATCGTCCTGGGAATTTTCACCTCTCGCTGGGTTGTCACACCAATTACCCGATTGCTGGAAGCTTCCAAAGCTTTAACAAAAATGTCCGAATCTGCCGACTTCACCTCCGCCGAATTAGACGGCGAAGTTGAAGTCAAAGGTGTCAACGAACTCGGCGTCCTGGCTCAGTCTTTCAACCAGATGGCGAGACAATTGCGAGCATCTTTTGTAGCCCTAGAACAAACTAACTCCAGTTTAGAACAGCGAGTAGCAGAGCGGACTGCCGAACTCGAAGCCGCCGAAGCAGAATTGCGGGCTTTGTTTGCAGCTATGAACGAATTAATTATAGTTGTGGATGCCACGGGCCGCTATTTAAAAATCGCGCCCACAAATATATCCCTGCTCTACAAACCAGCCGAAGAATTAGTTGGCAAAACTGTCGGAGAGCTGTTTCCCCAAGCTAAAGCCGACATTTTTTTGCACCACATTCGAGCAGCTTTAGATACTCAGCAAACTGTCAGCATCGAGTACGATTTAACCATTGACAACCGCGAAGTTTGTTTTGCCGCCAGCATTTCGCCACTTTCAGAAGAATCCGTAATTTGGGTAGCCCGCGACATTACTGAACAGAAACGAGCCGAATCAATGCGGCGGATGAGGCAAAAACAATTGCTCAAACAAAATATGGTTTTGCTAGAATTGGCAAGAAATAAAGCGCTATATCGAGGCGATTTGCAAGTAGCTTTGAGGGAAATCACCGAAGCCGCAGCTCATACCCTAGATGCAGAAGTAGCCGGAGCGTGGTTGTACGACCAAAGTCGATCGAAACTGCAATGTCTCGACCAATTTCACCGCACCAACAGCCAGCATTCTCAAGGTAGTGAACTCGCAGTAGCAGACTATCCAGTTTATTTTAAAGCTTTGGAAGAAGACCGGACGATCGCAGCCGATGACGCTCTCTCAGATATCAGAACCAGAGAATTTGTGGCATCTTACTTTACACAAAATGGCACTAAATCAACCTTAGATGCGCCGGTGCGATTGGGAGGACAAACAGTCGGAGTCATCTGTATCGAACAGGTGGGAATTGCTCGCAACTGGACGGTAGAAGAACAAAATTTTGCTGCTTCCCTCGCAGATTTGGTATCATTGGCGATCGAAGCTAGCGATCGCGATCGGACACAAACCGCACTCCGCCAAGCAGAACAAAAATACCGCAGCATCTTTGAAAATGCAGTCGAAGGCATTTTTCAAACCACCCCAGAAGGCCGCTTCTTGAGCGTAAATCCATCCTTAGCCCGCATCTACGGCTACGCAACACCCGAAGAATTGACATCAAATCTCACAAACATCAGACAGCAGGCTTACGTCAATCCTCAGCAGCGCGAGAAGTTTATGCGAGTGATGCAAGAATTCGGACAAATTTCCGGGTTTGAGTCACAAGTTTACCGCGTTGACGGCAAGGTAATTTGGATTTCCGAAAGCGCCCGTGCAGTGTGCGACAGCGACGGCGAGGTACTCTACTATGAAGGGAGCGTCGAGGATATTAGCGATCGCAAAGTCTTTGAATCCGCCTTGCAACTCGCCCTAGAAGCAGCCCAAACAGCTTCCACCGCAAAAAGTGCATTTTTGGCAAACATGAGCCACGAACTGCGAACACCTCTGAATGCCATCATCGGCTACAGCGAAATGCTCCAAGAAGAAACCGAAGAATTGGGTTACGATGAACTCACCTCAGATTTAGACAAAATCCGCACATCCGGCAGACACTTGCTATCACTAATAAACGATATTCTCGACATTTCTAAAATCGAAGCAGGCCGCATGGATCTCTACCTAGAAACCTTCGACATCGCCACATTGATTGCAGAAGTCGCCGACACCGCCATGCCACTAATTGATAAAAATCATAACACTTTAAACTTACAGCAAATTAGCAATATCGGCACTATGCACGGTGACATTACCAAAGTGCGGCAAATTTTATTAAATTTGCTGAGCAATGCCGCCAAATTTACTCAAAATGGTACAATTACCCTCACCGCCAGCCGACAAGAAATCGCCAGCGATAGCAGCGCAGCGAGACCAGAAAACAATTCTGAACCTGCGGTAAATTCTCCATCCTCAAATCCCAGTAAAGAATTTTTAGTAATTAATTGTACAGATACAGGAATTGGCATGAATCCACACGAGTTGCAGCACATTTTCCAACCCTTTATCCAAGCAGATGCTTCTACCACGCGCAAATACGGCGGCACAGGTTTGGGACTAGCAATCAGCCAGCGTTTTTGCCTCATGATGGGTGGCAATATTTCAGTAAACAGTCAAGTCGGTGTTGGTTCTACTTTTACGATCCGCTTACCTCTAAATAATTAGCAGAAAGCACAAAAGTAAACACAGCTTGTTCAAGCTGTATCTTATAACAGTCCTGCACGCAAAGTGTCCGTACATGGTGTTTTTAAGCGGGGCAATCCCCCCGCTTAAAAGCTCCTACACCTGGGTATAGTGCATAATTCCTATTATAATAGGAATTAGTTTTGAGGAAAGCCGCAATGTTACAGTACAACTTGCCGAGGAACTTGCCCTCAGCCGATGAACTACCAGACTCGGATGAAACCCCTGTGGATAATGAACTGCAAGAACTAATACCGGGGTTGTTAAAGGCAATCTTGCTGATACTTTGGTCAGAACGCATGGACTGGTTTTTTGGCATAGATATGGGTGTTTATCATGACCCGGACGAACCACCCATTGTCCCAGATGCTTTCTTAAGTTTAGGAGTAGAACGGTTTTACGACGAAGAATTACGCCCCAGTTACGTGCTGTGGGATGAAAATGTCATGCCACTTTTCGTGCTAGAAGTGGTTTCCCCAACTTATCGCAAGGAATACAGCACAAAATTAGACACTTATCAAGCTTTAGGCGTACTTTATTACGTCATTTATTCTTCCCGCCGCCGTCGTAAACCTCATTTGGAAGTACACAAGTTAGTCAATGGGAAGTATGAATTACAACAGCCAGGACATCCAGTTTGGATGCCAGAAATAGGTTTGGGGATTGGTTGTGAAAGGGGAAACTATTCTGGGGTGACAAGAGAGTGGTTGTATTGGTATGATGCCGATGGCAAACGCTATCTGACACCTGAAGAACAGGTGAAACAGGAAGCGCAGCGCGCCCAACAATTAGATCAGCGCGCCCAACAATTAGATCGGCGCGCCCAACAATTAGCTCAACGATTGCGGGAGTTGGGAGTAGATCCAGATAGTCTGAACTAATTGCAGTCAGTAATTCGCTTTTTGTGATGAGCTTCAGTTGCCCAAATCCACTTTAGTTCTTCTTTTGTTTGGCGGTGCGTGAGTCTCTGTTTTTAAGTGCGAAATCCGGGATTTTTCTCTCATATCCTGTCCGGTTGAACAGTTGTCATTCCCAAAGAAGTGAAGAATCTCGCCATTTCGGCTCTCACGACGACGTGAGAGCTTGACTCTTGACATCCACCCCGACCTGAAGGTACGGGGATTCCCAAACCTCGCGATTTGAATTTCTGCTTCTTCGCAACTGCCTCCACCCTCAAAGAGATTTGGTCTTATGTTCGCTCCACAGACTAACCCCGCAAGCCCTGCGGTTTTTACGTGTCGAATACCAAACGGAATTCTTCGTAGTTTTGATTCTAGGGTTGGACTGCCCATTGCCCTGTCCTCTTTTCCCGGTCTACCTATTTTTCTTTCCCGTTGCGGTTGTCGCAAACTTATTAATTAGGGTTTATGTTCACATAGTCGCGGGTGGGTCATTGACCAATTATATTGTAACACAAAGCCGTCCTTTTAGGACGGGGTTTCTACCCAATTTCTCGGATGACAACCAAGCTTTACGGCAAATATTTTGAGAGTATTGTTTAATTCCTTTGAATGCTGCGCGGATCTAGAGCATCCCGCAACCCATCTCCCAATAAATTAAACGCCAAAACAGTCAAAATAATCAGTGTCGCCGGAGGCCAAACTAACCAGGGCTGCAAAACTAAAATTGAAGCATTAGTAGACAGCGATAGCAAATTTCCCCAAGAAGGATCAGGCTGTTGAATTCCCAAGCCAATTAAACTCAAAACCGACTCCGCTACAATAAAACCCGGAACCGATAAAGTAGCAGAAATAATTACATAAGTTGCAGTTTGTGGCAAAACGTGGCGGACTATAATATAAATTGGATTTGCGCCCATAGCCCGCGCTGCTTGCACAAATTCTAGCTGTTTGATTGACAGTACCTGACCGCGAATTACCCGCGCCAAACTCGCCCAACTGATAAATGAAGTAATCAGCACAATCAATATAAATCGCTGAGCGCTTGTCAATCCGGGGGGCAACACTGCTGCTAGCGCTACTAATAAATAAAGACCAGGAATCGTCATCAATACTTCGGCGAATCGCATTAAAATACTGTCAATCCAACTGCCGAAATAACCTGATATTCCTCCAACTAACAATCCCAAGGGAAAAGAAATTGCTATGCCAACTAAACCGATGCTGAGGCTAATTCTGCTGCCATGTACTAAGCGGCTGAATTGATCGCGAGCTTGTTCATCCGTGCCTAAAATGTTAATTTTGCCTTCTCCTGTAGTGCCAAACAAGTGCCTGTCGAATGGTAAAATTCCTAAAAACTTATAGGGAGAACCTTTGACAAACAAACCGACAGCAGAGGGTTTTTTCCAGTCTACAATTACCTCGCGAGCGCCCGTATTCGCATCCACTGGACCCTGAGTTGTCGGATAAACGTGCGGCCCGATAAATCGCCCATCTTTGGTACTTAAATAAATCTGAGTTGGGGGCAGCAAGGAAGCGTTTAATTGAGAGTCGTAGGGGTCGTAAGGTGCCACAAATTCGGCGAAAAGTGCGACTGTATAAAAGATTAACAGCACCACTGCTCCCAACCGAGCTAGAGGATTTTTTTTAAGATTTTGCCACCATTTCATAGGTTTTAGGTTTTAAATTTTAAGTGTGTTCGTAGTGAGGACTTTAGTCCTTCTTTCCTTCGTAGTAAGCTGTTTTGCAGTTAAATTGTATATTCGGAACGGCGTCGAAGCCCATTCCACAATACTTGACAATACTTGGACTGATTTTTGACCCACACTTTAAATGTATAACAGCTTAAGGACTTGAGTTATTTCTTAACGAAATCCGTAGCAAGGGCTGATTTCCTTGCTAATATAAATTTTGAGGACTGAAGTTCTTACTACAAACCTTCGACTATTTTTGTTCATCTGCAACCAAAATTATTTTATTTTCATTTTCCTCAATTTTGCCCAATTCCTCGCCGCTAAAGGGATTGTAGAAAAATGAGCCTGTTTGCGGTGGCAATTTGGGATTGAGTACAATTTCTACGATACTTTTGACAACCCCAGTCAGCGGAATTGCCAGGATAACTCCTAACAATCCTCCCACTCTACCTCCTAATAGTAAAGCTGTAAAAATAATTACCGGACTCAACCCCGTGAGATTGCCCATGATGCGGGGAGCTACTAAATTATCCTTGATTTGCTGGAGGCCGATCGCAACTGCCAACACTTGCAGCGCCAGCCACCAATCGATAAATGCTACAATTATAGTAACTGCTCCAATGCCCAGTGTGGCTCCGATAAACGGAATTATTTCTGTCAACCCTATAAACACGGCAAACAACAGAAAAAATGGAACTTGCAGCCACCAAAAAGCCAGTGTTAGTAAAATCGCCATAAATAGTCCCAGCAATAACTGGCCAGATACAAATCGTTGGAGGTTTCGCTGCAAAGTATCGGTTAAAACATAGCGAATATCCGGCGAAAAAATGCTGGTCAAACCCTGCCACACTCTTTGACCATCTAGCAGCATATAAAATGAAATTACCAGGATAAAAATTAAGTCGAGAAACCAGTTGAAAGTGCCGACAACTAAGCCTAAACTTGTACCTGCGATTGCTTGCACTTGTTCCTGGACTTTGGCTGATAACTGCTGTTCTAATATTTGCACATCAAAGGGCAAATTGCGATCGGCACTCCATACTTGAAATTCACCTAACTGCTGCCGCGCCGACTCCAGTAATTCCGGGAATCTCACGCCCAATTGCCTCGCTTGGCTGAACACGGGTGGTACAATAGTTAGACCAATTACTACTACTAGCAAACCCGCAGTTAAATAAACTAGCCCCGCAGCTACTCCTCGTGGCAAAAATACTTGCAGTCTGATTACGGCATAATTTAATAAGAATGCAATGAGTCCGGCTGTTACTAAAATGCTGACCAGTTCCCCCACGTAACTGATTGCAGTTAGGGTAAACCATCCCGTCACTAGGACTAGCAACCAAGTAATTAGAAACTGTTGGATGGGAGTAAAGACATTATTCATTGGGATTTGTGTCAATTAAACTGGCAGGATTTTTTCAGCCGATGTGCCGTATTATACGACAAACAGATTATAAATTAGCAATAATTAGTTCAAGATTAGGCTTGATTTTCTGAGAATTGATGAGTTGGTGACGGCAAAACCGCGAATAGAGATAATATCAGCCCGATCGCCCGAACGATCGCCAATCACGCTAATATTACTTTGCTCAGGAGCCCGATCGAAATCGCCGCTGCAACCGGAAATCTGGCCACACTCACCCAAAAGGAGGACGCGCGACTGCTCAGCTCATCGGCTAAAATGAACTACATATTAATCTCGAAATATTTCTTTACAATCAAAAATCAAGGGCTCATAGCGGCGAGAGGAACTACCGTGACAAATCAAATTTTTTCAGAAGCAGAAGAAAAGCAACCTCTTCGCCCCGTGCAGAGCGGGCGCGACAGGAATTTAGTAGCGGAAGTGCCTGAAAGTGGGGTTCCAGACCAATCTCGCTGGCAATTTCCCCCAGAGGAAGATGAACGAGAAGTGGCGCTAGAAGTTCCAGAAATGACTGGGAAACAATCAGAAGTTTGGGAGCCAGCAGCAACGGAAGTTCCTCCGAGCAAAGGAATCAGGTGGACGACTATGTTGGCGGGCGTGGGAATTGGGGTGGCTGCAACGCTGGCGGGCGTACACTTGATTGCGGAAAAAAGTGCGCGCCCCGTAGTGACAGCCCCAGTGGCGGCTCAGTCAGCAACTGCTCAGACTGTCACTGTGGCGGCTGTGGAATCTGCCGAGGTGGCTCAAACTCTGGAAGCGACGGGCACTGTGGCGGCTTACGATTTGCTGCCGGTGTTGCCGCAAGCCAACGGTTTGCAAATCAAGCAGGTTTTGGTGAAGGAAGGGGATGCGGTAGAAAAAGGTCAGGTAATGGCGGTTTTGGATGATTCGGTGTTGCGATCGCAAATTGCCGCAGCGGTTGCTAAAGTACAATCGGCAGATTCTACGGTAGAACAAGCGCAAGCTCAGGTGCAGCAAGCTCAGTCAACTCAACAAGAAACTGAAGCTGGGGTCGCTCAAGCCCTAGCTGGCGTTGAAAAAGCCGTCGCTGATTTGGCGCAAGTTAAAACAGGTGTCGGCCAAGCTGAAGCTGGCGTGAATCAAGCTAAAGCTGGCGTCGAGCAGGCTAAGGCTGGCATTGCTTCCGCCCAGGCTAAATTAGCTCAAGCCCAAAGAGAGGTAAATCGCACCCAAAATTTGGCTACGCAGGGAGTGATTAGCCAGCAAGATTTGGAAAAGCGCAAGACGGAGCGAGAAACTGCTGTTCAAGATGTGAACAAAACTAAGGCTGATTTGAATAAAGCTGTAGAAGAACAGAACAAAGCGGCGGAAGAAGTGCGATCGGCTCAAGCTAAAGTAGTTAATGCCGAAGCTAATATCAGTACCGCGCGAGCAGCACTGCTCAGTGCCCGCGCTAAGGTGAATACTGCGGCCGCAACTGTCAGCAGCGCTAGAGCAAATGTGGGAAACAATGCAGCAAGTGTTCGCAGCAATAATGCACAAGTCCAACAGTTGCAAACTCAACTCGAACAAACTATAGTTCGGGCGCCGGATAGCGGTATTGTGTCGGAAAGAATTGGTCGAGTTGGGGATGTTTCTGCGGGGAATCAAAAATTATTTTCGATTATTCGCGAAAACAAGCTCGAACTGCAATTGAAAGTGCCGGAAACTCAGGTTGCACAAGTACAACCGGGAACGGCGGTGCAGATTACTTCTGATTCTGATAAGCGGATTAAATTGTCGGGAACTGTGCGAGATATTTCGCCGTTAGTTGACCCGCAAAATCGGCAGGCTACGGTGAAGATTGATTTGCCTGGAAGTGAGTTTTTGCGATCGGGAATGTTTTTGCGCGCTTCAATTTCGACGGCGACGACGCAAGGTTTGAAAGTTCCTGCTAAGGCTATTTTACCACAGTCTGACGGGAGTTCTATTGTTTACAAACTTGTGGGCGAGGACAAGGTGCAGGCTCAGCCGGTGGTGGTTGGGGAGATTACTGGGGGCGCGGTTGGGGATTTGACGAGTGCTAAGGTTCAGATTAAAAAAGGGCTGAAAGCGGGGGATAAAGTGGTTGTTGCTGGTGCTGGTTATCTTAAGGATGGCGATCGGGTTAAGGTCAGCAGTCAGTAGTCAGTTGGCAGTAGTCAGTTGGCAGTAGTCAGTTGGCAGTTGGCAGTTGGCAGTTGGCAGTTGGCAGTTGGCAGTAGTTATTATAGGGTGCGTCAGGTCAGAATTTGGCTACTACAAACTAATAATTTTCCCCTGACGCACCTTACTATTAGTTAGTTAATACATATTTGGAGCGGGCAAGATGCCGAATAAAGAGAAGAGAAGAAAAAGAAAATCAAGAGTTATTAATAACGGTCATTTCCACTGTCAATTGTCAACTGTTAACTGTCAACTGTTTAAATATGTCTTTTAATATTTCGGCTTGGTCGATTAAACAGCCTGTCCCGACGATTGTTTTATTCTTAATTCTGACAATCGGGGGTTTAGTATCATTTCCGGTTTTAGGGATTGATGATTCACCTAATATCGATATCCCTTCTGTTTCGATATCCGTCAGCCAACCGGGGGCAGATCCAGCAGAACTTGAATCTCAAGTTACGAAAAAAGTAGAAGATGCTGTGGCGGGTTTGGGGAATATTGACCACATTATTTCTACTGTTAATGATGGTTCTTCTAATACGACTGTTAACTTTTTGTTGGGTACAAATAGCGATCGCGCTACGAATGATGTCCGAAATGCGATCGCCCAAATCCGCCAAAGCCTGCCGCAAGATATTAACGATCCGGTTGTCAAACGGGTAGAATTTGCCGGCAGTTCCATCATGTCCTACGCCGTGGTTTCCGATCGCCAAACGGTAGAACAGCTAAGCGAATTAATCGACCAAAACATCAGCCGCGTCCTCCTCTCCGTCAAAGGTGTGGCTCAAGTGCAGCGCATTGGAGGCAGAGATAAGGATATTCGAGTTGATTTAAACCCCGAACAATTGCAAAGTCTGGGGATTACAGCTACCCAAGTTAACGATCAAATTCGCAATTTTAACATCAATCTTCCCGGTGGCAGAACTGAAATCGGCAATTCCGAGCAAACAGTCCGCACCATCGGCAGTGCCAAAACTATCGAACAGTTGCAAGCTTATCAAATTACTTTGCCTAAAGGCGGTTTTGTGCCGCTTTCCAGTTTGGGAAAAGTTGAGGAAGGCTACTCGGAAGCGCGTCAGGGCGCGCGGCTCAATAACAAGCCAGTCGTGGCTTTTGCCATCCTCCGCAGCACCGGCAGCACTCTGGTGACTGTGGAAGAAGCGGTGCGGGAAGCTGTTAATAAAATGGAAAAAACTTTGCCAACCGATGTCAAGCTGGAACTTATTTATACTTTAGGAGATCACATCCGAGATTCCTATGAAGCTTCTGTGGATGCTTTGATTTTAGGGGCGGTTTTAGCGATTATCACAATTTTTATTTTTCTGCGGGATTGGCGGGCTACTTTGATTGCTGCTGTGGCTTTGCCGCTGTCGGCAATTCCTACTTTTGCTGTGCTGAGAATGGTGGGATATACGCTTAACAGCATGACTTTGTTGGCGCTGTCGCTGGTGGTGGGAATATTAGTCGATGATGCGATCGTCGAAATTGAAAATATCGAACGCCATGTCGGGATGGGGAAAACGCCTTATCAAGCTGCTTTGGATGCTTCTGCTGAAATTGGTTTGGCTGTCGTTGCGACGACGATGACGATTGTTTCGGTATTTGCACCGGTGGCTTTTATGCCGGGAATTCCTGGTCAGTTTTTTCGACCTTTTGGGGTGACGGTTTCGGCTTCGGTGTTGTTTTCGCTGTTAGTAGCCCGCACCGTGACTCCGATGATGGCGGCTTATATGTTTAAGGAGAAAGGGCATCATCAGGAACTCAAAAAAGACCAACTTTCTTATCAGTATCGCCGGCTTTTGACTTGGGCGCTGAAGCATCGGGCGATCGTCCTAATTTTAGGTGTAGCCTTGTTTTTCGGCAGTGTTCAATTAATTCCTTTCATTCCCACGGGCTTTATCGATCGCGATGATACCGGACTTTCGACAGTTTCCATTGAATTGCCGCCCGGTTCTACCTTGTCACAGACAGATTTAGCAGTGCAGCAAGCAACTAAATTATTGCTCGCCCATCCAGCCGTAGATAGCGTTTTGGAGACCGAAGGCGCTCCGACTGTCTCCGGGGGCGCGGGTGGAGGAGGCGGGGGCGCTAGCGGCGTAAATACAGCCAGTCTGTACGTGAAATTGAAGCCTGCCAATCAGCGAATTAAGCAACAGCGGTTTGAGGAGGAAATGCGGCCGAAACTTACCGATGTTCCGGGTGTGCGACTGAGTTTTGCTCAAGGGCGTGTCGGCGGTAGGAAGCAAATGTCGATCGTCCTCAAGAGTGAAAATGCGGAAGCTTTAACTAAAACTGCGGAAACTCTCACGCAACAAATGAGGCAAGTTCCGGGACTGATTGAGGTACAATCGAGCGCGAGTTTGGTGAAGCCGGAGATTTTGGTGAAACCCGATCCGATTCGGGCGGCGGATCAGGGTGTTTCGGTGCAGCAAATTGCTCGAACTGCTTCTTTAGCAACGATTGGAGATATTGACTCGAATCTTGCTAAATTTGATTTGCCGGACAGACAAATTCCGATTCATGTGATGTTAGCATCGCAGTTTCGCAGCGATATCGAAACAATTAAGAACCTGCAAGTACCGGCGAAAAATAATACTTTTGTGCCGTTGAGGGCGGTGGCTGATATTACTTTGGGCAGCGGGCCTTCTCAGATCGATCGCTATGACAGAGCTCGTCAAGTATCTGTAGAGGGCAATTTGTTGCAAGGTACGACTTTAGGAGAAGCTGTTGCTGCGGTGAAGAAACTGCCTGCAATGAATCCTTTACCACCTGGTGTGGAACAGGAATCTTCTGGTGATGCGAAGGTAATGCAGGATATTTTCAGCGGTTTTGCGGGAGCTTTGGGAACGGCGGTATTGTTTATTTATGGTGTGTTGGTGCTGTTGTTTGCGAACTTCTTGCATCCGATCACAATTATGGTGGCATTACCTTTGTCTCTGGGTGGTGCGCTGCTAGGACTTTTGGTAGGTCAAAAATCTCTCGGTTTGTACGCTTTGATTGGGGTGGTGTTGCTGATGGGAATTGTGACGAAGAATTCCATTTTGTTGGTGGATTACGCGATTATGAATCAGAAGGAAGGTGAGCCGATGTATGAGGCGACGCTGGATTCTGGTGTGGCGCGGTTGCGGCCGATTTTGATGACAACTATTGCGATGATAGCTGGGATGATGCCGATCGCGCTAGGAATTGGCGCGGGATCTCAGGTGCGGAGTCCGATGGCGATGGCGGTAATTGGCGGTTTGATGACTTCTACGCTGTTGACTTTGGTGGTGATTCCGGTGGTTTATACCTATATGGATGGTTTGCAAGTCTGGGTTTTTAATCTGGTGCGGGGGAAGAAAAAACGGGAAGGGCGATCGAAGTTCTCCGGGTAGCGAAATGGTACGATTGTTGAGAAAAAGAGGTAAAGTGCGATCGCCATCCATCTCAAAACCTACTCCCAATCATTTAACCAGATGGTGGAGGAAGCGAATCAATATTGTCTGTGGCAAAATTGAGAAAGTATTCTGTCCGCGATATCAGTTGTTCAGCATCGGTTTCTGTGATGTTTGGATCGACATTATAATCCGCGATATCAGACGGGTTCTTTCAGCATCAATTAGGTAGCGGTGCAATTCTACTGGAACTCGATTAGTGCGAGCGAAGCGTTCCCCAAAAGCAGCGATAACGGCTGAGTGCCGGGAATAGGATAGTCCTTCGGCTTCTAAAAATGCTGTGGCGAGATAAAACATCGAATAGTAAGCACGGGATGTGGCAAATTCAGGAAAACCGGTATTATTCAATTCTCTCGCTGCT
This sequence comes from Lyngbya sp. CCAP 1446/10, assembly GCF_026130175.1. GTDB lineage: Bacteria > Cyanobacteriota > Cyanobacteriia > Cyanobacteriales > Microcoleaceae > Microcoleus. Next base: position 49,899 of record NZ_JAIGNI010000019.1, read on the forward strand.
TGCAAACTTCTATTTGCTTTCTCCAGTAGTCTTTGTTGTTCTGGAGTCAAATCGCTAACCCTTCTTGACGAATGTTGCGAAAGAAACCATTATTATGGTGATGCAACTGCTCGTCAGTGGCAAATGCACAGCTAATCAGCACATTATATTCTAAACACAATTCGGCAATAAAAATACTCATTCGATCGCTTTCTTGAGAGTAGTTAAAGGAATTTTTGAGAACAATTAAGATATCGATATCGGAGTCTGGTCTAGCATCACCTCTGGCTTGGGAGCCAAAGAGGACAATTTTGTCTAATTGTTCGCCGTAAAGTTTTTTTAGACCTTGCTGAGTTTTTGTGATAATTATTTGGATTTGTTCATTCATATTTCCTGAGCAGTGGTATTTAGCTAATTTGTATTAGGTCACAATTCTACTATAGCAAAAAGGGCGTGAAGCGTAGCTATCCCGTAGGGTATCGCCCTTTAGGCGTTGAGAAAAATAGTGTAAAAGGCGATCGACCTTTTGGCATGGGAAGGTCGAGATTCCTGTGTGTGGCCACAATAGCGATCGTTGTTCTTACCCCAATATCTCAGTTGCTTCTTTTATAACTTGAGTTATTTCAGGTTTTTCAGAAGCAATTACGTCATTGGGCAAGTGCTTGTGATGCGGAAAGTTGGGGAGATTGGGAAAATGAGGTGTGCTGTCATAGCGAAAAATTAAGCAATTATTTTGATTTTGAAAGTGGTAACGGTAATCGAGAAATTCTAATTGATTGTCTGCGATGATTGCTTCATTTATTTCTAGTAAGTGAGTTTGATTGAAACGCAATCTAATTCTGAGATTAGCCCGTTTTGGTGTCAAAATTTCTTCGTCATACCGTTCGACATAAACATTGCTACACTGTAGAATTGCTAGCTCCACTCGATCGAGGTAATCAGATAAGATGTTAGGCAGCATAATTCAGTCGTTGTGCTAGTTCTTGGTGCAAAGCTACGTAATGCCGATAATCATTAGCCCATTCGATAAATAGAGCGTCATCGGATAATAGTCCTCGATTATATTGGTTAAAGAATTCTTCTGAGTCCATTTTTTGCTGATTTTCATACAGGCTCAGTCGCTTGGAAACGGCAACTAAGGCATCTAATGGTGATGTATATTGAATAGTCTGTTTACGCATTTGTGGCTTACTCCTGCAATAGATTTATTTGTGGAAATAAAACTTATAAATGCTTTAATTTTAGCAAATTGCTGATGCGCTTTGTTACGATGCTTTCTCCGTCTGGGTACAACGATCGACGTGATCGCATTTGATGACTGACGACAACAGAAAAAGTGATCGCCCTTCGGTGAGCAAAAATAGTCAAGGGATCTCGCCCTTTGGATATCAAAAAGGGCGATCGGGCTGCCTGTGCCCACAATAGCGTTACTCTTACCCTACACATATCCTGTCTGGCGGCTGTCGATCGTGATCGGGCGATCGTTGCTTAAGTCTGTTAATCGATATCTGCGTACATACAGATTTGGTCACGCACTTAAATATGCGGGTAAAAATTATAACATCTTTCGCCGCAAATAAAACAAAATCTTTCGCTCCAAAAAAAACTTTGAAAAATTGCATAATTTTTGGAAAAAGCCCTGATAGATAAATAGGGTCAGGTGCTGATGTAAAAATCGCCCTCGCCTGTTACAAATAAGCAGGAAAAAAGATGGCAACAATTATCAGTACATCCTCAAGTGACACCCTGATCGGTGGAACCCCAGACAATGACAACATTTCAGCCCTAGGAGGCAATGACACCCTCAGTGGCGTTGACGGCAACGACACCTTGGTAGGAGGTGATGGAAACGACAGCCTCAGTGGAGGTGGGGGAAATGATTCCCTGATTGGTGACAGTGGCACTGACACCCTCGATGGCGGTGCGGGCAATGATTTTCTGAACGCAAGTGGCAGTCTCGCTGGTGGCGATGGAGATGACACCCTTTTTGGAGGTTTCTCTTCAACCCTCGATGGCGGTGCGGGCAATGACTATCTCCGTGCTAGCGGTAATAGCATTGTAGAAGGCGGTGCTGGTGATGATACGCTCGATGGCGGATTTGGCAATGGAAATACGCTACGAGGCGGTGCAGGTAACGATCGCTATTTGCTGCGGGCTTCTGGGCAGAGTGCAATTCAAATTCAGGATACAGGTGGCATCAATCGCTTAGATTTTGTTGATTTTGGCGACCAAATCAGCACCAGCCCTACCTTGTCGTTGTCGCTGTCATCGGGAAATACAGGCTTGACGCGACAAGGTACTAGCTTGCTGATTGACATCAATAAAGACGGAATCGCAAGGCCAGCCGATGACGTGGTGATTTTAGACTTTTTCGGTGCATCGCCGACACTCCAAGGTGCAGGCTTCATCGAAACTGTGGGCAACCTCTCAGGTACCGCCATCCTCACAGCCAATTTAACAGAGGCTACCGCAGCAGCAGGCAGCAATGCACTCACAGGAACTCCGGGCAATGATAACCTCATCGGTACTGCCGATAATGACAACATCTCAGGTCTTGATGGCAATGACACCATCAGTGGCGTTGACGGCAACGACACCTTGGTAGGAGGTGATGGAAACGACAGCCTCAGTGGAGGTGGGGGAAATGATTCCCTGATTGGTGACAGTGGCACTGACACCCTCGATGGCGGTGCGGGCAATGATTTTCTGAACGCAAGTGGCAGTCTCGCTGGTGGCGATGGAGATGACACCCTTTTTGGAGGTTTCTCTTCAACCCTCGATGGCGGTGCGGGCAATGACTATCTCCGTGCTAGCGGTAATAGCATTGTAGAAGGCGGTGCTGGTGATGATACGCTCGATGGCGGATTTGGCAATGGAAATACGCTACGAGGCGGTGCAGGTAACGATCGCTATTTGCTGCGGGCTTCTGGGCAGAGTGCAATTCAAATTCAGGATACAGGTGGCATCAATCGCTTAGATTTTGTTGATTTTGGCGACCAAATCAGCACCAGCCCTACCTTGTCGTTGTCGCTGTCATCGGGAAATACAGGCTTGACGCGACAAGGTACTAGCTTGCTGATTGACATCAATAAAGACGGAATCGCAAGGCCAGCCGATGACGTGGTGATTTTAGACTTTTTCGGTGCATCGCCGACACTCCAAGGTGCAGGCTTCATCGAAACTGTGGGCAACCTCTCAGGTACCGCCATCCTCACAGCCAATTTATCAGAGGCTACCGCAGCACCAGGCAGCAATGCACTCACAGGAACTTCGGGCCCTGATAACCTCATCGGTACTGCCGACAATGACAACATCTCAGGTCTTGATGGCAATGACACCATCAGTGGCGTTGACGGCAACGACACCTTGCTGGGCGGTGATGGAAATGACAGCCTCAGTGGAGGTGGGGGAAATGACTCCCTGATTGGTGGCTATAATGATGGCACTGACACCCTGGATGGCGGTGCTGGCAATGATTTTCTGAATGCAACTGGGAGTCTCGCTGGTGGCGATGGAGATGACACGCTGCAAGCCTTTGGGGCTAGCACCTTGGATGGCGGTGCGGGCAATGACTCTCTCAGTTCTGGCGGTAATAGCACCTTAGATGGCGGTGCTGGCGATGATACGTTCGATGCCTACAATGGGGGTTCCGGCAACCTGTTCAAAGGTGGTGCAGGTAACGATCGCTATCTTCTCGACAGCAGGTCAAATCAGATTCAGGATACTGACGGCATCGATAATATACTGATCGGTTTTGGTACCTCAGTCAACATTTCCACGTCCTTGGCGGCGGGAACTCTGGGATTAGGGCGACAAGGTACAAGTCTGGTAGTTGACATCAACAAAGACGGGATAGCCAAGGCTGCGGATGACTTGGTGATTTTAGACTTTTTCGGTGCATCGCCGACGGTGGCAGGTGCTGGTTTCATCGAAACCATCAATAACCTCTCAGGTACCGACATTCTCGCAGCCAATTTACCAGAAGCACCAACAACAACACCTCCGGTAACAACACCCACACCAACACCTCCGGTAACAACACCCACACCAACACCTCCGGTAACAACACCTCCGGTAACAACACCTCCGGTAACAATACCGATACCCGTAAGACTACCGACACCGGAAACCACACCCACACCCGCAACCACACCCACACCCACACCTCCACCCTTCACACCCGCGATCGCACTGTCGATCGCACAGCCGATCGCGCCCACATTCACCAACCGGCCCGCACCAAGCGAATTGCCGCAGGTTTTGGGCACCAGTGGCAACGACGCGATCGGTGGCAGCGAAGCCAACAATATCTTGTATGGCAACGCTGGAAACGACACCGTGGGAGGCAATGGCGGCGACGACATCGTATTTGGCGGCAAAGGCGATGACGGCTTATTCGGCGATGTCGGCAACGACCTCTTGTTTGGCAACCTCGGCAACGACACCCTTGTCGGCGGCGACGGTGCAGATACCGCATTGGGCGGCAAAGCTGACGATTTGATATTTGGCGGCGCTGGTAACGATGTCCTCGGAGGCGAACTCGGCAACAATACTTTACTCGGCGGCGAGGGTAGCGATACTCTGTACGGCGGTGAAAATAATGATGTCTTGTTTGGCGGTAGCGGCAACGATTTCCTCTACAGCACAAAAGGTAACGATATCTTGGTTGGTGTTGACTATACCGGTGCTAATCCCGGACGCGGCGAAGTCGATACGCTGATTGGCGCAGATGGCAGCGATACTTTCTTGCTGGGAAATGCTACCGATTTGTACTACAACGACGGCATCGATAGCAGCACTGGCGCAGCCGACTACGCTTTGATTGTCGGCTACAACCCCAGTAACGATATCATCCAACTTCAAGGCGCTCCGAGTACCTACAGGATCGGCGCTTCTCCCGCTGGATTGCCGGAGGGTGCTGCTATTTTCAAGAAGACTGCGGGTGCTGACGAGTTGATCGCGATCGTCCAACCTGTTTCTGGTTTTGGTCTTGACAGCAACTCTTTGCGCTTTGTTTAACGGTTGAGGGCGATCGGATCGATCGCTCCTCCAGTTTCTCCAATAGCCCCGGCGGTTGAAACCGCGGCTACACAAACGATGTCCGCCTCCGCGGACTGAAGAGTAGAAGTATTAGTCCTGCCTTTCGTGCAGGACTTTTTTTGTCTGGAGGGGCGATCGACCACCAAAAATTAATTCTCAAAATGGTTGACTCAGAATCGCAAAATCGTTGTATAATGTTTTTTAGGTCATTTTTTACTGCAACGCCTCAAAGGTAAAAGCAAGTAAAACAGGCTAAGCGCGGACGTAATTCAGTGGTAGAATGTCAGCTTCCCATGCTGAACGTCGTGGGTTCGAGCCCCACCGTCCGCTTTAACTGAATTTTCATATTTATATGAAAATCAATTAGTGTTATCAATTCGATCTATGGCTAATTTCTTAACCGCTGCATTATATAAGTTCGTTGAACTATCAGATTTTGCCGACCTCAAAGCACCGCTACTCGATTGTTGCAACCACCACAACGTCAAAGGCACTATCTTGTTGGCAGCAGAAGGCATCAATGGCACGATCGCCGGTTCATCCGAGGGCGTACACGCAGTGCTCGCATTCTTGCGCTGTGACGCGCGTTTTGCTGATTTGGTTCACAAAGAATCTTTCTCAGAAAAAGCACCGTTTTACCGCCTGAAAATACGCTTAAAACGCGAAATCGTCACGATGGGAATACCAGATATTAATCCATCCCTCATGGCTGGCAAATATGTCAAGCCCGATGAGTGGAATAAGCTGCTTGATGATCCTGATGTTGTCGTAGTTGATGTGCGTAACAACTTCGAGGTATCTATGGGTACTTTTGCAGGCGCTATTAATCCCAAAACAAAAAGCTTTTCCGAGTTACCTGAATGGGCGCTCAAAGAAGCTGCTTTACGCGAAAAACCTAAAATAGCAATGTTTTGCACCGGTGGTATTCGCTGCGAAAAATCTACTGCTTTTTTGCGATCGCAAGGCTTTAATGAAGTCTATCATCTCGAAGGCGGGATTTTAAAATATTTGGAAACGGTGCCGGAAGCAGAAAGTCGTTGGGAAGGTGAATGTTTTGTCTTTGATGAACGGGTTTCTGTTGTTCATGATTTAAAGCCTGGTAACTACGAACTTTGTCGCGGTTGTCGTCACCCGATTAGTCAGGAAGATAAAGCTTCTGAATTATTTGTGGTTGGTGTAAGTTGTCCTCATTGTCATGACTCGAAAACTGAAACCAAAAAACAAGGCTTATCTGAGCGGCAACGTCAGATTGAGCTTGCTAAGAGTCGCAACCAAGCACATATCGGCGCACGCTATGATGCTAAGGAAAAACCCGAAAGTGCGATCGATTAATAGTATTAGCACGAAGCTCAAAGAAACCGGGTTTCTATGAAAAATCTGGCTGGGTGACGAGAAATCTAGAAAGAAACCCGGTTTCTGACTCTAAAGCCTTCCTAATGACTAATGACTACTGACTAATGACTACTGACTAATGACTACTGACTAATCCTATATGTCACCAACCTACCCAATTTTATATTCATTCCGCCGCTGTCCCTATGCTATGCGCGCCCGCTTGGCGCTGATGGTTAGCAATCGCGCGTGTGAGTTGCGGGAAGTTGTTTTACGAGACAAACCACAAGAAATGTTAGATGTATCTCCGAAAGGTACAGTGCCGATATTGATTGATGTTGACGGGCGGGTACTCGATCAAAGTATTGATATCATGTTGTGGGCATTGGGACAACATGATCCTCAAAAATGGTTGATGCCAGAACAAGGTTCTGTGACAGAAATGCTAGCACTAATTGCTCAATTTGATGATAGATTTAAATATCATCTCGACCGTTATAAATACCCTGAGCGTTACCCAGATGTTGATGCTCAAGTGCATCGATATGAAGGTGCTTTATTTATCGCAAAACTCAATGCACAGTTAAGGGCGAACAAATATTTATTTGGTAATAGTGTAGCATTAGCTGATATGGCGATCGCACCTTTCGTCCGTCAATTCGCCCATACCGATACAGGTTGGTTCAACCAACAGCCTTGGATGCCTCTACAAGCTTGGTTAACAGCCTTCACAGACTCGGAAATCTACGCTAGTATTATGCACAAATACCCGAAATGGGAATCTGGCAATGCAGGTGTTGTTTTTGGGCGATCGTAATTACGTATTCTGATAAGCTGTCTCACATTTAATTTATAACTTAAACTCTTGTGGCGCGGGCATCCTGCCCGCGATCTAGCTTAAATTCAAATGCCAAATAGCCGATCGAATCCGGTGACATTAGAATTATACTATTACCCGCAATCAAGATGCAATGTTATTCTCGTCGCTCAGGCGTTAGTGTATTCTAATAGGTATTGTCAGGTTGAAATTATGATTGATGTTGGTTCGTTAGTTCGATCGCCCAAAAACGATATGGGAATCGGAAAAGTTGTCGAGGTATCACACCCCGATGCCGTAATTGAATATTTTTGCTCAGTAAAAAACCGCATCCGCAAAACTGTACCCCTCGGTTTGCTACAAGAAGCCCGACTTCAGCGCCAAACCCGCTGCTACCTCTGGAGCACAAGTCAGGAAAGATGGATAATTGGCCGAGTTTATGACTGGGATGAAGATAAATTAGAGTACGAAATTGACCTCCCCGATAGCCAAAGTTTGCAAGCTGTCGAAACCCAACTTTACGTGCGCTGCAATATCCCGATCGCCGATCCGATCGACATTTTAGCAGTCAAAGGTCAAGAAACACCGTATTTTCACGATCGCCGCTTGGCATTTGTCCAATCTGCGATCGAACAGCGCGCCGTCAGCCGTGGTATGACCGGATTAATCTCTGCGAACATAGACCTGTACCCGCACCAAGTTGAAGTCGTGCGGCGCGTCTTAGAAGACCCAATCGTGCGCTATTTATTGGCAGATGAAGCAGGATTAGGCAAAACAGTAGAAGCTGGGACAATTCTCCGCCAATTTCTACTGGACGATCCCAACGGGCGCGCTGTGGTTATCGCTCCCAAATACCTACTCGAACAGTGGCGGCAAGAATTAGAAAATAAATTCTATTTGTCTCATTTTGCCGATCGAGTGCAGCTTGTTTCTCTTACCGAAATCAATCAAATTAGCCGCAACGCTAACCTCGATTTTCTGATTGTTGATGAAGCACAGGATTTGGCGGCAATGGCTAATTCGGGCGATCGCAATCAGCAACAATCCTTTGAACTCTGCCAGAAAGTCGCTCACAAAAGCAAAAACTTATTGTTATTATCAGCAGCGCCAGTCGTCGGCCGCGAGCAAGATTTTCTAACGATGTTGCACTTGTTAGATCCCACAACCTATCGTCTTGAAGATTTGGAAAATTTCAAGGAACGAGTACAAAGCCGTCACGAAATTGGTCGTACTTTACTGGATTTTCGAGAAACAACACAGCCTGCTGTTTTGCAAACAAAACTTGCTGAACTCCGCACTCTTTTTGCTAAAGATGATTATTTAATCGGATTAGCAAAGGAATTAGAAAAATGCTTGAAAACCGCAGATACTGAAGAAAAATCTCGCCTAATCCGAACTATTCGCACCCACGTTAGCGATACCTACCGCCTCCATCGCCGGATTCTCCGCAATCGCCGAGATGCGGTGGAAGATGTAATTTTCGATCGCGATACTGTCCCCAAAGCCGAGTACGATCTGAATGACGAACAGTGGTCAGCAATTCAAACTGTACTCGATAAATGGCGCGCTGCTGCTCCCAAATCTAGTGAATATCAGAGAATTTTTCTGCTATTTTTCCGCGCTTCCGGTACTTGGCTGAATGTTTTGGAACGGGTGATCAAAGCTCGTTTGCAGAAGAAATCAAGTCCAGAGCTCGATCGCGATTTTGGACAAAGTGACACGGCGATTTTGACTCGAACTGCGCTGTTTTCCGAAGAAAGGGAACTTCTCGAAACCTTACTCAACACCGTGTCAAAGGTCGAGGAAGGGTTCGATCGACTGGGTTTGTTACGAATCGCAATTTTGCGATTTTTGGCAGTTGCTTTGAAGGTTCCGCGCGAGTATCACACCAATCCTCGCGATTTGCTCTCCAGAATTCAACAGCAAATTAAACGACCGATTCCGGGCGAGCGTTTCCCGAAAATTGTAATTTTTACCAGTTTTACGGTAACTTGTCAAGAAATTGCGGAGAATTTAGCTAAAATCTTTGGTAAAAAGGCGATCGCCAGCCATGACATGGCCAAGTCTGCGGATGATGTGGAGGATAGTCTGCATCGGTTTAAGACTGAACCGCATTGTTTTGTCTTGGTGTGCGATCGATCGGCAGAAACAGGCGTAAATCTGCAATTAACAGATTGGTTAGTCCACTTCGATGTACCGTGGTTTCCCAACCAGTTAGAACAAAGACTCAGCAGAGTCGATCGCATTGGTAGCAAAATGGGAGTCCAATTTTGTTTGTTTGCAGGCCCGGATATGCCCGACAGTCCCCACGAAGCTTGGTTTCAAGTCTTGAAAAACGGGTTTGACATCTTCAACAAATCTATTTCCAGCCTTCAGTTTTATGCTGACAAAAAGCTCATTCAACTTGAAGAAAAGTTGTTTACTGAAGGAGCAAAAGGCTTATCAAGCGAACTTGAATCGATTAAAACTGAAATCGAACAAGAGAAAATCAAAATCGATGAACAGTACGCTCTCGATGAAATAGACACACTCGATGACAGCGCATCTCAGTATTTTGAATCCCTCGACAACTGCGATGCAGGCCATAAAGAAATGCAGCGGGCGGCGGAAGGTTGGCTGTGTCAAGCTCTCCACTTCAAACAAGTCGAACATCCGAGTATCTCTGGTTTGATGCGCTATCAACCTACTCAAAAAACCTTAATTCCCTCCAAGGATTTGACAACTCGATTAGTTCCCTATTGTCAGCAATACGGTAGTTACAATCGGCGCATTGCTCATCAAAATACCGATGTGGTTCTTTACCGAACTGGCGAGGGATTAATTGATGCACTGGGCGCTTATGTTCGCTGGGACGATCGGGGTCAAGCTTTTGCGATGTGGCGCCACGATGAAAGTTGGGATGCTGCGGAAGGGAAGGAATGGTTTGGCTTCCAATTTAATTATTCAATCCAGACTGATGTGGAACCTGCCGCTCTAGTTTTACAAGCGCAAAACATCGAAAACTACAACTTGAAAGCTTTGCAGCGGCGCGCTGATGCTCTGTTTTTGCCAACTTTTGAAACGGTGTATGTAGATGCTCGCAGCGAACAAATGTCTCTGGTAGAAGATGCGGAAGTTCTGGCAATTTTGCAGCGGGGTTATAAGGGGAAAGGCGGCCCGAATCGGGATTACAATTTGTCGAAAAATCGTACTTCGATGATTGATAGTTTTGTCGATCCGCTGGATTGGGATGATTTTTGTCAAAAGGGGCGGGTGGTATCTGAGGAATTGCTGCGCGGGCGTGAGGCTTTTGTCGAAATGTGCAATAATTCCGCTATCAGTGCTGCAATTCAACTTGAAAACCGGGTGAATCAATTGCAATTACGTTTGAATCGACTTTCTAAATCGGCACAACTTTTAGAATCGGTTTTGGCTGATGAAATCAGTACGGAAAGTGCGTTGAGTCAAGCGGTTTTAGCGGGAATTCGCCGCCCGCACCTGACTCTGGAGTCTGTGGGATTTATTGTGATTTCTGGGCGTGCTCCTGTGAAATCGGAGGATGAGGGATAATTTAGCTATAAATTCAAAAGAATACGCAGTCTTTCCTCTACCATTATTAATGTTGTTGGAGAGACTGTGCCCCACAGTTCAAAAAGTCTAAACCATCCTCTAAAGTGGTGTCCCAGAGCGATCGTTCTTCAAGTTCTTCTTGCCAAGCTTCGGGGTTATTGCGTAGAGCAATATAAGCTTGGTTTGCTGCTTCTAAAAACTGTTGTCTTCGGTATTGTTCGATTGCTTGTTCGAGAACTGCTTGGATTGATTTGCCAGAGCTGGCAGAGAGTTCTGCGAGGATTTTATAAAATGTATTGTCGATCGTAACTGTAGAAGTTTGATTCATATTATTTTTTTACTCACCAAACGTTACTTTACTATTATAGGGCTTACTGAAAAAGTCCACAAATCAAATCTAGGTGCCAAACAGCTTGATAAATGGGAGATTCGGAGATGGGTTCCAAAATTTACTCCACAATTTTCCAGCGAAATCCAAGGATTTTGAGCAGAAAAACGTCATAACCTTGCACTTTTTTGTGTTCAAAAATCTTGAAACCCTTGGCAGTCATAGCTTCTAGTTCTATTCAGCAAGCCCTATTATAGCTCGTATTGAAGACACATTTTGCTTAAGCGACTCGATACAGATGACGGCAACTCTTAACTTGACCGATGTTTTGCCTTCTAAACAAAAACTTTACCGCAGTGCAGGGATAAGTTCGTCTTGCGGGAAGATTGCACCTCGCTTTTCTAGTTCGTACTTTGCATCTTCATCAAGTCCGACATTGTTACCAAATCGAGCACTTTCTACTTTGGCGGTGCTCAGGTTTGTTGCCGTCAAATTAGCATTGTGCAAATTGGCATTGCTTAAATTAGCATTGCTTAAATTAGCATTGCTTAAATTGGCATTGCTCAAGTCTGCATCGCTCAAGTCTGCATCGCTCAACTCGGCAGTCCACAAGTCGGCATCGCTCAGGTTGGCACCGCTCAGGTTGGCAAAGATCAGGTTGGCAAAGATCAGGTTGGCACCGCGCAGGTTGACAGCGCTCAGGTTGAAACCGTTCAGGTTGACACCGCTCAGTTTGGCACCGCTCAGGTTGATACCGCTCAGGTTGACACCGCGCAGGTCGGCACGGATCAGGTTGACACCGCTCAGGTTAGCACCGCTCAGGTTGACACCGCGCAGGTCGGCGCCACTTAAGTCAGCGCGACAAAGTTTTATGTTTGTTAGTTTAGCATTGCTTAAGTTAGCCGAACTCAGATCAGCACGACTCAAATCGGCATGATCTAAGTTTGCACCGCTGAGATTGAATCTACTCAATTTGCAGCCAACTGCTTTAACACTACTTAAATCAGCTCCTGCTAAATCTTCATCTGGATTTAGACCAGCCTGTTTCATCAATTCCGATAAATTATCTGTATCTGCTTCAAGGATTTGTTTGATGTCATTTGCAAGCGATTCAGACTCACTAGAGTTAGGAAGTTGCGATTGTCGTCCCTCAAATTTAGTCGGTTCAGACTCACTGGTATTAGGAATTTGCGATTGCGTCGTTCCACTCGCAATGACAGGATTATGTTTGAGTTCCGATTGCGTCGTTTCAGTCGCAATGACAGAATTATGTATTATCTGAGTCTGTCGCGCATAAAATTTAGTCAGTCGCTTTTCTTCGCTCCAAGCAACAAACGCAATTCCCCCAACTACACTTAACCCTACTGTCAAAGCTGGTGGATTTCCTCCTGTCAGCAACAGCATCCCCAACAAACCAACACCAACTTGAGCCGTTTGCTTTACTAAAGAATTTAATCCAGCTTCAGCTTCTTGATAAAGACTAATTTGTTTGCGGTTGACTAAAGTCATATCAAATATCTCCTAGGGATTATTTTTCAAATCTTTTAAATCTGCCCAAAATCGACCAATGATTCGACCTGCGAGAACTATCCACAACAAAAAATCAGAAGCTACAATAATGAAACAAGCATAACGAGATACACCCCAAGGGCTTTCTTGCAGACAAATATCGAAACCTGAAAAATCTTTACCGATAATAATTTCACCGATTAAACCGGGAAGCTTTAAAATAATACCGATCGCGATCGCATCCTGGATTGATCCATAAACTGTTCTCCCAAGTTTACCCATCAACGCATAGAACACCTGATCGACAATCTCTAAAACATTCATCACTACGTTTTGTATGAATGTACCCGATCGCGTACTGACTGGAGGAGATTGTTCTACAGCAGTTGGACTTGATTGGGATGCTGTCGGTGGCGGAGTTGGTGGCGCAGTCATTACGGCACGGTATAAAGTTATATCAATTTTGATCGCACTTTATATATTTTATCACAATACACTTGGGTTAACAGGCTAATTGCTCAGGATGCACCGCACTTGATTGAGAAGCAACCTAGTCTTTGCGATCGCCTTCTCTGCGATCCCAATGACAAAAAAGCGTTAACCCAAGCGTATTTACCTCTAACCATCGCCCAAAACTGTGAAACGCTTCACTCTACTAAACCTCCTCAAAAATCGCTCCCCGTTGCTGTAAATTCAGCTTCACATCCTCCGCAAGTCCGGCGTTATTCCCAAACCTGGCTGACTTGACATTCGCACCGCTGAAATTAGCATTTGTTAAGTTCACTTCGATCAGATTTGCGCCGCTCAAATCTGCACCGCTGAAGTTAGCTAAAGCCAGACTGGCGCGGTACAAATCTGCGCCACTCAAATCGGCATTTCCTAGGAAAGCGCCACTCAAATCTGCACCGCCGAATTTGGCGTTTTGCAGGTTGGCGTCGCTGAAATCGGCATCGTTTAAGTTTGCACCCCGGAAGTTTGCCCGATCGAGCTTTGCACTGCTAAAATCAACTGCACTTAAACTCGTTCCCAGCAAGCTACCACCCGCGAAATCCTCTGCTGGATTGAGATTAGCAATTTTTGCCAGTTCGCCAAAATCATCGGTTTTAGCGGAAATAATGCGATCGACCATTTCCTGCAATTCCGATTCAGCCTGCGCGACAATTTCCACCTCTGGCTGTTCCACCGCAGGCAAATTGTAGGATAATAGCGCCCAACTGAGAGCCGGTTGGAGCTTATTTACTAAATATACAGTCAAGACTCTTGCTAAAACCGAATGTTGATTTGGCGTAATATCATGCGGCCACAAACCTTCCGCATCTGTGAGATAAATATCTTCTTTCGCAACTTCAAAAATCGCTGTAATCCGCAATGGTTTCGCGGGAAAACTCCCAATTTTAACACTTTTTAGCAAACCTTTTAATACTGGTTTGCCTCGTTTTAATGCAAAAATCCAAGTAGGCTTTGTATCGTCGCCGATTGTGGAAATGTAACAAAACGTGCAATCAGTTTCCTGGATTTTTTCCAAATTCTCGCTGTCTGGAACTTCCCGCAGACTTTCGGTTAACAAAACTTCTGTAGTGCTTTGGATTGGCGACAGCTTGAAATCTCCGACTAACTGACGCGATGCTACGGGAATTTCGCAGTTTTCCAGATTTAGCTGGAGTGTCCCGCCTTGCAGACCAAATTTAACCCGGCCGCCGAGCAGAGGTTCCCAATGCTCGTTAAAATTGAGGCTCAAGTGAATGTCGAGCTGCTGGGTTTGGGCTGCAACCGATGGTAATGGAATTGCTTCTAATTGCATCCACAAGCAATCTGGGTATTTGTTGTGAGACTCTAGCGATCGCATATCGGGAGAAGTGCTGGCTCTGCCAGACTGTGATGGAGATTTTGACGAGTGCTTCATTTCTAATTTATCATAATCCGGCAATTTTTTATATGTGATGATTGTGATAATTTCTCATTGGTTGGTGATGTGCGCGGGCGGGCGCTATGTTGATTGGTTGGTGATGTCGGCGTGGCGCCCGTTACATTAAATTGTTGAGGAGTTCGTCGATCGCACTTTTGGATTATATCATCAAAGGCGATCGCACTCTTCACCTTTACTCACGTATTTGCGCCGGAAATACCGTAGATAAATCGAGAGACAACTCTGGAAAACCTGGAATTACCACAAACTCATTCGGCAAAACCACTCGTTTCACTCGATAATCGAAACCACCTGTTTGTTTCTGATAAGGTTCGCTGTACATTTCCAGTTGAGGCTCTACCAAATTAAATATCCAATAATCAGCAATCCCAGATTCAGCGTAGAGAGATAACTTGGTTCTCTGATCGTACTTCAAAGTAGAATCAGAAACCTCAATTACCAAAAATATATCAGCATTTTCCGGGTGAGAAGATACATAATTGTCAGAACGATGGCGGGCAATCACCACATCAGGTTCTGGTTCGCTATCAGTAGGCAAAATAATCGGTTCCTGACCGCGCACGCAAGCACGTCTTGCCATCAACACGTACAATTCTCCAAATAACAGCGAGTTACAAACCGAGTGAAGCCTACCTTTAGCAGCCATTTTGATAATTTCTCCGCGAATCAATTCAAATCGAGCGTCGGATTCAAAAAATCCCAGTTCTGCCAAACGGTGATATTCCGTGATCGAGAATCGTTTTGCAGTTACGGCAGTCATAGCTTTTATTCCTCTCTACAATTACCAACATTCCCATTCTACTCGAAAATCCCGCCCCGCGTCCTCAACTCAATTTTCACCCCTTCCGAAATCCCCAAACAACCAATAAACCTCGCGTTTTCCACTACCACATTTTTCAAATCAGCGCGGCTCAAATCAGCACCATTTAAATTCGCACCGCTCAAATCAACACCGCTCAAATCAGCATTTTTGAAATCAGTATTTGTCAAATTTGCATTTACCAAAAGCGCATTCGGCAAATAAGCACTGCTCAAATTTGCGCCAGTTAAATTTGCACCACTCAAATTTGCCCTCGGCAGCTTGGTTCGCAAATCTGCACCGCTCAAATTGGCGCTGCTGAGTTCAGCATCGCGCAAATTAGCATTGCACAAAGTAGCATTAATTAAAATAGCAGAACTCAGCAAAGCACCGCTGAGATCTGCCAAGGTTAAATCTACGCCCTGGAGGTTGGTTTCGCGTAAATCCGCGCCGTTAAAATCAGCGTAGTGCAAGTCAAAACCGCTTAAATCAGCTCCGGCAAAATCCTCGACTGGATTCAAACCAACTGTTTCTGCAAGTTGGAGAAAATTATTATTTTTATCGGTTAAAAACAGTTCCCGCACGATCGCCAATTGCTGCTTTCGGTACTCGTCGGCCTTCTCATAATCCGCTAAATACTTGTAAGCCAGCTTCAAACTCTTCAGGGAATTGCGTTCAATACGATCATCCTTATGAGCACGCGCGATCAACAATTGCTGCTGATAACACTCGATCGCACCGGGCAAATCGCCATTCCCATCGCAAGCTAGGGCCAAATTCCCCAAAGCTTCCAACTCCCCGCGAGCATCCTCCGTTTCCCGCGCGATCGCCAAACGCTGCTGCTGGTAATCAATAGCACCAGAAAAATCTTCAAGGGCACAGCAAGTATTGCCCAGATTTCCCAAAGCATTCGCCTCGCCCCGGCGATCGCCAATTTCCCGCGCTAACACCAAATGCTGCTGATAACAGTCGATCGCGCGATCGTAATTTCCCAGCGCCTCGTAAGCAACACCCATATTACCAAGCGCCGCGCCCGATCGGCGTTGATCGTCAATTTCCCGATAGAGGGCCAGCGCTTGCTGCCAAGAATCCAGCGCCGCCTCAAATTGGTGCGCCTGATATTGCGAAATCCCCTGCTTGATTAGCTCGCTAGCTTGTTCAGTCATACTGTCAAAATTAGTTAATAACTCAAATTGATAGTAATCGACTTGAAGGGGTAATTGGTAATCGGTAATTGGTAATTGCTAATCAGTAATCGGTATCCATCCCACTCTCCCACTCTTTACCCTGAGCGAAGCCGAAGGGCCATCTCCCGATGCTCCCGCATCCGTATTTACAAGTCCGTGCCCAAAAAAAAGACAAAAAAAGAGAGAGCTACCGAAGTAACTCTCTCTGCCATCAGGGTGCATCTACGTAACACAATATAACACGATAGCAGTGAGGGGTGATACCCCTAAGTGTGAAGTTCTTGTCAAGAAATGTCTATTTAATTGTAAAGTTACCATGAAGCGGAAAAGGCAGATCGCGCGGCGGACTCAGGAAAAACCGATCGCCCGCCGCTCTATCCGCTACAAAAAACCCCTTAACGAATGCTTGGCCTTAACCGTTAAGCTTGGCTGCCAGCAACTCATTGGTCACTTTCGGATCGGCCCTGCCGCCCGTTTCCTTCATCACCTTACCGACGAAAAAGCCCAGCAGCTTAGTTTTGCCAGCCCGGTACTGTTCGAGCTCCTTGGGATTGGCGGCTAATACTGCATCGATCGCGCGATCGATCGCCCCAGTATCCGAAATTTGAATCAAACCCTTACTCTCAACCAACTTTTGAGGCGAACCACCGTTGGCCAGCAACTCCGGCAAAATATCCTTAGCGATTTTGCCACTGATCGTGCCAGCATCAATTAGCGCCAGCAATTCGGCCAAATCCTGCGGTTGAAAAGGAATTTCTGCGATCGCCAGTTTCTCATTTTTCAGATAAGCAGTGATATCGCCCATCACCCAATTCGCAGCTTGTTTAGTAGCAGCACCCGCGGCGATCACCCTTTCAAAATACTCCGCCACCGCTTTGTCGTCAGTCAAAACCCGCGTGTCGTAGGGAGAAAGAGCGAGATTAGTTTCGTAGCGATGGCGCTTTTGGGCCGGCAATTCCGGCAGTTGAGCTTTCCAATCCCGTAATTGATCTGCCGAAACTTCGATCGGAGGCAAATCCGGTTCCGGGAAATAGCGGTAATCGCTCGCACCTTCCTTGAGTCGCATACTGAAAGTACACTGCTTGTTTTCATCCCAAAGCCGCGTTTCTTGGACGATGGTTTCGCCATTTTCGATAGCTTGAGTTTGCCGCTCAATCTCGTAATCGATCGCCCGTTCGATCGCATTAAAAGAGTTCATATTTTTAATTTCCACCTTAGTGCCGAACTCTTTTCGGCCAACCGGGCGCACCGAAATATTCACGTCGCACCGCAGGGAACCTTCCTGCATATTCCCGTCGCCAACACCGATGTAGCGGATAATCCGGCGGATTTCTTGACCGTATTCGGCAGCTTCCGCGCCCGATCGCAAATCCGGTTCCGAAACAATTTCAATTAAAGGCACGCCGGCGCGGTTATAATCCACCATTGAATAGGTAGAACCGCTGAGGCGATCGCTACCGCCGTGAACCAATTTCCCTGCATCTTCCTCCATGTGTAAGCGAGTGATTCCGATTTGTTTTTTAGTAGAATTGCCCGCTTCGTCCACCAGTTCAATTTCTATTGAACCGTGAATGGCGATCGGCAAATCGAACTGAGAAATTTGATAATTTTTCGGCAAATCGGGATAGAAATATTGCTTGCGGTCAAACTTACTGTAAGGTGCAATTTGACAGTTGAGAGCGAGTCCTGCTTTCACCGCATATTCCAGGACTTTTTCATTTAATACTGGCAGCACTCCCGGCATTCCCATACAAATTGGGTCAATGTTAGTATTTGGAGCATTGCCAAATTCTGTAGAAGAACTGGAGAAAATTTTAGTATTCGTACTCAATTGACAGTGAGTTTCGAGACCGATAACAGCTTCGTACTGAGTTTGGTTTTTTATCGAAGAGGATGTAGCAGCAGTCATACGCGACCTATAAAGACTGAATAACTTTACATTTTATTTTAGCTTTTTATTGACGAACTGGCTTGAGATTATTTGTAGGGGGTTGGGACAGTTTCATTAGTGTCAACCAGAGTGAAACCTTTAACAAATCTCTCTGATACCCTAGTCTCTATTCCGTCGCATCCCAAAAAGACCCAGTTAGAGGCTCTTGTACCCCGGTTGGGAAGGGATTAGGGGGATCTGCGACCATTTCCCCGACTTGCGCCAAATAATTCACCTTTC
This sequence comes from Lyngbya sp. CCAP 1446/10, assembly GCF_026130175.1. GTDB lineage: Bacteria > Cyanobacteriota > Cyanobacteriia > Cyanobacteriales > Microcoleaceae > Microcoleus. The sequence continues at coordinate 68,536 of NZ_JAIGNI010000019.1, forward strand.
TGGTTGCTTGTGGGCCATCAAGCTTCTCCTGCTGGAGATTGGCACACCCAACGCCTGCGCTACAGATTCGAGAGAACCGACACCCCGATCCCCGCCGATATTCTTTCGATCGCCCGAAACCACAACCCTGTGCAAAAATATACTCAACGCCCGATTTCGCCCGATCTCGTCCGCAGGCTTGCCCAGGATACTTTTTCCTCGATCGACTGAAATTGCCGATCGGCAGGCCAAACCCTAATGCCTGCCATCTTTAATAGCGCCGCCCGCCTCCAACGACCGGCTCCGCGCACCCATAAAAAATTTCAAATGTATAATTTAATAGGAATTTACATATTTTTAGTTTTTTATTTTTAATTTTTAATTTACCAATAAATAGTTTCCCAAGTGTCAAAATTATGAATGAAACTCCACTGGAAAGTGACGCACTGTTTCAGAACAGCATCAGTGAACTAGAGCAGGCAGAATCTGCTCTCGAACTTGCTTGGGACGAATTCGAAAAACAAACAGCAAAAACTATTGCTCAGATAGCCAAAGCCGACCAAGCAAACGCACAGGAGATCAGCGAGGGATTTGCCAAAGCCAAGCAACTGCGCCAGCAACTTCAAACTAAAATAAAACAAGCCAACTCGCGGCGGGAATTTCACTTAGAAAACTCGCCATTGGCAGTTATAGAGTGGGATAGGGAAGGTCGGGTAGTGCGGTGGTCGCCAATGGCCGAACAAATATTTGGCTGGAGTGCAGCAGAAGTAATCGGCAAATACTGGCACGAATTGTCAATAGTTTATCCAGAAGACTTCGATCGAGTGTACGAACTCACAAATCAACTGTTACAGAACAAAGAACCCCGCACCGTTTCCTGCAACCGCAACTATACCAAAGATGGCTCGGTAATTTACTGCGAATGGTACAATTCTGCACTCATTGATGAATCTGGAACATTAGTTTCAAGTTTCTCTTTTGCTAGAGACATAACCGAACACCACCGCACTCAAGAAGAACTTCACCAGCGCGAACAGGAATTTAGCGCACTAGCCGAAAATTCTACCGATATCATAGCGCGGTTCGACCGACAACTGCGCCACCTTTACGTCAACAAAGAAATCGAACGAGCCACCGGAAAACCCCCCTCAGAATTTATCGGTAAAAGTAACAAAGAATTAGGAACTTCCCCCGATATTTGCAACCTGTGGGACGAAGCCTGTGTCAAAGTTTTTCGCGTTGGGAAACAAGAAACTATCGAATTTAATTTTCCCACTCTCGACGGGACAACATACTATCAATGTCGAATTATTCCAGAATTTGCTAAGGATAATTCAGTAGAAACAGTTTTAGCGATCGCCCGCGACATCACAGAAATCAAACAAGTCGAAGCTCAGTTGCGCCAAAGCGAAGCTCGATTTAGGCGCGTAGTCGATTCTAACATGATCGGGATTATTTTTTGGAACATTAACGGCCAGATTACCGATGCCAATCAAGCTTTTTTAAACATAGTAGGGTACACGCGAGACGATTTATTTTCCCAAAAAATTGGCTGGCAAACAATGACACCGCCAGAGTACCGCAGCATCGATGAAGAAAAACTTGCAGAAGTGGCAGCTAACAACATAAATACCCCTTTTGAAAAAGAATTTATCCGAGCTGACGGCAGCCGCGTTCCGGTGCTGCTAGGCTCTGCATTGTTAGAAGGATCGCAGGAATTTGGGGTGAGTTTTGTGCTGGACGTGACCGATCGCAAACAAGCCGAATTTGAGCTGCAAAAACAGCAAGAACTTTTAGAAAGCATCATTAAAACTATCCCCAATTTTCTGTATATATACGACACAGAAGCACAGCAAAATATCTATGTAAATGTAGCAGTCACAGCGATGTTGGGCTACACTCCCCAAGAATTGCAAGATAGGGGTACAGAAGCTATCTCCAGCTTAATTCATCCCGATGATATGCCGAAGTTAATTGCAGGTATGCAGCGGCTGGAAAACAGCACAAACCCCCACGAAACCGATGACATCGACTACAGGATCAAACACAAAAATGGAGAATGGCGCTGGGTTCACGATCGCTCGACTATCTTCAAAAAAACTCCCGATGGAAAAATGAAGGAAGTAATCGGTTCTGTACTCGACATTACCGATCGCAAACAAGCCGAAGAATCCTTAAAACAGCAAAACGAATTGCTGCAAACAATCTTCGACAACGTGCCAGTCATGCTGACATCCTTAGATGCCCAGGGTGAATTAATCTTGGTAAACCGCCACTGGGAACAAGTGCTCGGCTGGAGTTTTGCAGAAACCAAAAACCGCGATATGTTGACAGAATTTTATCCTGAGCCGGAATACCGCCAATACGTCTTGGACTTCCTGCAAGCAGCAACTCAGAAGTGGGGCGACTTCAAAATTAAAGTTAGAGACGGGCGAATTATCGACACTACTTGGGCAAATGTTCGCCTCTCCGACGGCACACTTATCAGCATCGGTCAAGATATCAGCGATCGCAAGCGAACCGAAGCAGAACTCAAGCAGCTCAACGAAACTTTAGAAACTCAAGTAGCGCTGCGTACCGCCGAATTAGAGACTTTTTTTGATGCTTTACCCGATCTTATTTTTGTGGTAGAACGTGAGAATATGCGCTTCTCTTTTGTCAACTGGCGTCTTGCCGAATTTTCTGACTTAGACAGCAAGCAGCAGATGCAGGGCAAAACTATCTATGAATGCTATCCAAGGCAACTTGCAGAACGATTTTACTTGGAAAATATGCAAGTATTTGTATCGGGCCAGACGATTCACTACCAGGAAAATTTTGTGGTTGCGGGTGATACTGTTTATTTTGACACTTTTAAAATTCCTCTCAGGAATCTCGACGGCGAGGTTTATGCTTTAATTGGCACTGCTCGCAATGTCACTGAGTTGATAAAGACGAAACAAGCTTTGTCCCAACGCACGGAGCAATTAGAGGCTGCCAATCAAGAATTAGAATCTTTTGGATACTCGGTTTCCCACGACCTCCGCGCTCCTTTGCGCCACATTTCAGGTTTTGTTAATGCTTTGAAACAGCGGTTAGAATCAACTGAGGTCTTGAACGATCCTAAAATCGTTCATTACATCGAAATAATTGAGGACAGCAGCCAAAAAATGAGCTTGTTGATTGATGGTTTGCTGGATCTTTCGCGGGTGGGGCGCACTGAGTTAATCAACATTCCGATCGATCTTGCCCGTTTGGTGCAAACTGCGATTAAATTGAGTAAACCCCGGACTGTGGCAGAGCCGGTCGAAACTCCCGACAGCAAAGTTGAGTTTACCGTCGGAGATTTGCCGGGGGTGATGGGAGATCCAACCTTGCTGCAACAGGTGTTCAGCAACTTGATCGACAACGCTGTCAAGTTCAGCCGCGGACGCACTCCGGCTATAATAGTGATTGATGCTTTACCTGACGGAACTATTTTTGTCAAGGATAACGGGGTAGGTTTTTCGATGGAATATGCCGATCGGCTGTTTGCAGCATTTGTGCGGCTGCACTCCCAGAGAGAATTTGAAGGTACGGGCATCGGTTTGGCGATCGTCCAGCGGATTATTCACCGCCACGGCGGCACGATTTGGGCGACGAGCGTACCTAGTCAAGGAGCGACATTCTACTTTAAACTAAGCAAATAATCTCAAACGGTAATATAAATTCGCAACTTGCCAGTATAGTCATAAATGCAGAATTTGGAACTATTATAAAGTTAAAGAAGTCACACTATGTTCTGCAATCCCTCGGTTGCGAGGATCAAATAAATGTGTTGAGAGCCGATCGAAAATATTTATAAAGATAACTAAAAAAAACGAGTGAGACTTACTCAGACTTCCTTTGAGAAATGAATAGATTTAGCAAAATAAACCACCTTCAAAAACTCCATAATTCCGTATGTTAGATCACGAACAGACCAATTATTTACTGAACCTGGTAGCGGAATCAACATTAAACTTGTTGATTGTCGAAGACATGGCAGAAGATATGGAATTAATAGTGCTAGCCTTAGAATTGGGGGGAGTAAATTTTAATTGCGACACTGCCGAAACAGCAACAGAATGCAGACAACTGCTGCAAAATTGCCAGTACGATGCTGTGCTGTCAGATTACCGCCTCCCAGGTTTCAACGGTTTAGAAGTGTTGAAATTAATGCAGGAATTAGGGCAAGACATACCCTTGATTTTAGTAACGGGAAGTTTGGGAGAAGAAGCCGCAGTTGAGTGCATCAAAGCCGGAATGACCGATTTCGTATTAAAAGGGCGGCTGTTTAGGTTGCCAACAGTATTAGAACGATCGCTCCAAGAATACAAAATGCGTCGCCAGCAACAAGAAGCGATCGCCCAAATTCAGCGGCAAGCGACTCGTGAGGCGATCATTAACCGCATCGTCCAAGCCATGCGCGAAACCCTGGTACTCGACGAAGTGCTGCAAACCACCGCCGACCAACTGCACGAAGCTCTCGAAATCAGCGGCTGTACGATCTTGCAGCCAGATGCCACAGGCGGCATCATAGTTCGCTACATCAGCTCATCAGCAGACAAACAACGACTCATCGGGCTAAATTGCGAATTTGCCCAACACTACCGAACATCCCTCGCGGCCGGAGAAACCCTCGTCCTCGATGAGTTATCGACTCTGTGCCCGTCCCTGCAAGCATCAGCAGAGTTTGTAGGGTTTCGCGCAGTGGTGATCGCACCGCTGCTTTACCAGCAGTCATTTTTGGGAGGAATTGGTCTCTATCAGTGCGATCGCGCGCGCTCTTGGAGCGCCGAAGAACTATCGCTAGTCAAAGCCATAGCGGATCAATGTGCGATCGCGATCCACCAAGCCGAACTCTACCAACAAGCCCAAACCGAACTCGCAGAACGCAAGCGCGCTGAAGCAGAAGTCCGCGGCATCCAGCAGCAGCTAGCCACAATGGCAGCCAACATTCCCGGCTCAGTCTACCGCGCCGTAATACATCCAGACGACACAATGTCCATGCCCTACGTCAGTCCGGGCGTGCGCGAAGTAACTGGGATTGAGGCCGAAGAAGTAAAGGCGCGTCCAGAACTGTTGACCGAAATCATTCATCCCGACGACAAAAGCTTGTTTAACAGCAGCGTAGCAGCATCGAGTGCCAGTCTCCAGCCCTGCGATCGCCAGTACCGGATCGTTCTGAGATCTGGTGAGGTCAAGTGGGTGCAAGATAGCGCCAGATTTTCCAAAAACGAAAACGGTGACATAATTATCGACGGAGTAGCCCTCGACATCAGCGGACGCAAACTTGCCGAATCAGCGCTACGGGAAAGCGAACAGCGCTTTCGATCGCTGATTGAAAACGCCACAGACATCACGATCATTATCGACGGCAAGGGCATCTTCCGCTACATCAGCCCTTCCGTCAAGCGAATTTTAGGCTACGCACCCCACCACGCGATCGGGCGTAGCGCCCTAGGGACAGTTCACCCAGACGACTGCGCCGCGATCGCCCAAACCCTCCACAAAGCCCTTGAAAACCCCAAAAGAAGCCAGTCCCCAGTTGAGTATCGAGTCCGCCACCGCAACGGTTCCTGGTGTTATGTAGAAGCTGTAGCTACCAACTTGCTGCACGATCCGGCAGTCAATGGCATCGTGATCAACTGCCATGACATCACTCAGCGCAAACTCGCCGAAGAACAACTGCTGCACGACGCTTTTCACGACTCCCTCACGGGATTGCCAAACCGATCGCTGTTTAGCGCTCGCCTGGAACACTCTCTGAGGCTGGCAAAACGGCGCAAAGACTACTTGTTTGCCGTGCTGTTTCTGGATTTAGATCGATTTAAAGTAGTCAACGATTCCCTCGGCCATACGATCGGCGATCAACTGCTAATTGCGATCGCGCGGCGTCTGGAAACTTGTCTCAGAGTCGGAGATACAGTCGCCCGCCTCGGAGGAGACGAGTTCGTGCTTTTACTCGAAGACATCGACGGCATAAATGAAGCTACCAGCATTGTCAACCGCCTGCAACAGAAAATCACCTCCCCCATCCTGCTAGACGGACACGAAGTATTTATCACCGCTAGCATCGGCATTACTTTGAGTTCTGATGAATACCTGGAACCGACAAACCTGCTGCGCGACGCCGACACCGCCATGTACCGCGCCAAACAACTCGGCCGAGCCCGACACGAAGTTTTCAACAGTTCCATGCACGCCCACGCTTTGCGACTGTTGCAGCTAGAAAATGACTTGCGGCGGGCGATCGAATCAATTAGAGACCAAGCCATAGAACAAGAATCTACTCCATGCGCGCGATCGACCTTACCTCCCTTATCCGCAGCCCCCCAGTTTATCATTCACTATCAGCCGATCGTGTCGATCGCCAATAACACAATTACCGGTTTCGAGGCTCTAGTGCGCTGGCAGCATCCAGAACGCGGCTTAATTTCCCCAGTCGAATTTATTCCCATCGCCGAAGAAACCGGATTGATCGTAGCCCTCGGCCGCTGGGTACTGCGCACAGCTTGCCAGCAAATCCGTGAGTGGCAGCAACTATTTCAAAATAACCCGCCTTTGAGTGTCAGCGTCAACCTTTCAGTCAAACAGTTTTCTCAGCCAGATTTAATCGAATATATCGATCAAGTTCTCGAAGAAAGTCACCTCGACGGTAGCAGTTTAAAACTAGAAATTACCGAAAGCGTACTCATAGAAAATTCCGAATCAGTAACAGCAATGCTAGTGCAGCTTAGATCCAGAAACATACATTTGTGCATTGACGACTTCGGCACCGGATATTCATCCCTATCCTACCTGCACCGCTTCCCCACCAATACCTTAAAAATAGACCGCTCTTTTGTCAGCAGAATGGGAGGCGAGTTCGACCTCGGTAAAGGAAGCATTGATCCCACAGAAATTGTGCGATCGATCGTTACTTTATCCCACAATTTAGGCATGGATGTAGTAGCCGAAGGAGTCGAAGAAGCCTCGCAACTATCTATACTCAAAGGATTAAAATGCGAGTTCGCCCAAGGATTCTTTTTCTCAAAGCCAGTAGACTCTCAAACAGCAGCAGGTCTCATCCGACAGCAAGCAGAAAATCAGAATTTGCTGACATTTAGTTTGTGAGAAAAAGGCTATTGAAAAAACATGGCACTTTGTGGGCCCCGTTTCAGCATAAAATCTTAAAATATTTTAAAGCTGTCCCTAACTCTAGCGTCAGTTAATAACTACGGCATCGAAATCATTATGGCTATTGGCTACCTCGCCCTCGTTCTCCACGCCCACCTGCCTTTTGTCCGCCACCCCGAAAGCGACTACGTTTTAGAAGAAGAATGGCTGTTTGAGGCGATCGCAGAAACCTATATTCCCTTGCTGCAAGTCTTTGAAGGGCTAAAACGCGACGGCATCGACTTTAAGATTACCATGAGCATGACACCGCCATTGGTGTCAATGCTGCGCGACCCCTTGCTGCAAGACCGTTTCGACGACCACTTGGCCAAACTCGAAGAACTAGCGGATCTTGAAATTGAACACCACAGCGGCAACGGTCATCTCCGCTATTTAGCCGAACATTACGCCGCCCACTTCTCTCAAGTTCGCAATTATTGGGAAAAGTGCGATCGAGATTTAGTAAAAGCCTTCAAAAAATTCCAAGATAGCAACAACCTCGAAATCATGACCTGCGGGGCCACCCACGGCTACTTACCGCTAATGAAAATGTACCCAGAGGCAGTTTGGGCGCAAATACAAGTAGCCTGCGAAAGCTACGAACAAAACTTCGGCCGCCGACCAAAAGGTATTTGGCTGCCCGAATGCGCCTATTACGAGGGCTTAGAGAGGATGTTAGCCGATGCCGGTCTCCGCTACTTTCTCACAGACGGTCACGGCATCCTCTACGCCCGCCCGCGTCCCCGCTACGGTAGCTACGCCCCAATTTTCACCGAATGCGGAGTCGCAGCATTTGGTCGGGATCACGAATCATCGCAGCAAGTTTGGTCTTCCGAAGTCGGCTATCCCGGCGCGGCCGAATACCGAGAATTCTACAAAGATTTGGGTTGGGAAGCCGACTACGACTACATCAAACCCTACATCATGCCTAACGGCCAGCGCAAAAACACCGGGATTAAATATCACAAAATTACCGGTCGCGGATTAGGTTTAGGCGACAAACAGTTATACGATCCCTACTGGGCAAGGGAAAAAACAGCCGAACACGCTAGCAACTTTGCTTTCAACCGGGAACGGCAAGTCGAACACCTCAACGGGATTATGCAGCGTCCCCCGATTATTGTATCGCCCTACGACGCGGAACTTTTCGGTCATTGGTGGTATGAAGGCCCTTGGTTCTTAGATTACTTATTCCGCAAGAGTTGGTACGACCAAAATACCTACGAAATGACGCACTTAGCCGATTATTTGCGAGGAAATCCGACTCAACAAGTGTGCCGTCCATCTCAGTCTAGTTGGGGTTTCCGGGGTTTCCACGAGTATTGGCTGAATGATACTAATGCTTGGATTTATCCGCATTTGCACAAGGCTGCGGAACGGATGATTGAGTTGGGGAACATGGAAGCAGAGGACGAGTTGCAGTTGCGGGCTTTGAATCAGGCCGCGCGGGAAGTGTTGTTAGCTCAGTCGTCTGACTGGGCGTTTATCATGCGTACAGGGACGATGGTGCCTTATGCGGTGCGGCGGACGCGATCGCACTTAATGCGCTTTCACAAGTTGTACGATGAAGTGAAAGAAGGTAAAGTCGATTCCGGTTGGTTGGAGAAGGTTCAGGAGATTGATAATATCTTCCCTGAGATTAATTATCGCGTTTATCGATCGCTCTAAGCAAACTTCGAGTCAATTTTCGACAGATTAAAACCCGCCAGCGCGGGTTTTTTATTTAGTCCTGTTTTCGCGGGCTGAAAATCTCCGTATTTTAGTTGTGTTGGGCGATCGTTGGAAATCATGGCGTAAAATTGTAAACTGCGATCGGCTTTTACAAACTTTATTCAATATAATCCCTATTTTACCATATCTGTAGGCGCGGGTTTGCCCAGATATTTGCCACCTAACGACAAATAATAAAAACCCGCCCCACCCCACGCAGAAGTTAACAATTAATTTTAATTTAACCGTTACGCGGGGAAGGTTTATAACAGTTATCAGTTGGGTTGAGGCGGGTTTATGAATGTTATCGATGGGTGACAAAATTCATCGGTGAACCCACCTCTACAAATTCTACTAATTCATAATGTAAAAGCATTAACATTGTGGCTGCAATTGTCTCCATTGCATAAGTTGTACCATCTTGATCAGAAAATTCTACCTCAAAAGCACTGCCCTCGAATTCCATCACCACTGTTCCTACTTGTCCTTTATATAATTTAATGCTTTCTTTTGTTTCAAAATGGGTTGCTTCTAAGTCTTCAGTTAAAGCAACAATATCTAGGTCTTTAATTGTTTTCATTATTTTTACCTCACTTTTTGATGGGATAACAATTTGTTAATTTAGGGAAATTTTCACCTGTTCGGATGCTCCAAGCTGCTAGAATCAGAGATTCACCTACTTCGGTTTGAAGCCAGAATTTCATGTTGTAATGTGTTCCGTATTCATTGGTTTTCCGAATAATAACATCTTCGTTGATAGCAGCTTGTTTTACAGCCTGTTTGAGCGGTTCAGCATTTTCTAGGGTAATGCCTAATTTGCTGGCAAACAAAATAGCTTTATTTTTTCCCTGTTCGTGATTTAGATTTAGAGAATATTCTTCTATTTTATTGCCTAAATCTGCTAGATGACCATTAGGCAGTTTCACTATGAATATTTTTTTACTGGAGTTTAGACTAAAAAACGATCGCATCTAAAAGTAGCTGCCTTGGAAGATCCGGCAAGCTGTTGCTCAAAAACTCAAGAGAGAGAAGGTTAAATAGCCAATCTTGAAGACTTTTTGCGTCGAG
>NZ_JAIGNI010000001.1 GCF_026130175.1 Lyngbya sp. CCAP 1446/10
GGTCGAAAAGTAGCTAATGGATTTAAAGAAACAATGAAAATTATTTTTGATGAATATCTACCAAAATGGAATTATCGTGCAGTGCCGACTATTTAACCAACGCTAAAGTTATTAAATTTTCATTCCTTAGGTAAAAAAACCCGGTTTCTTGGTTCGTAGTGCGTAAGTCTTAAAAAAAAATCACCATTAACCGTTCAAGAATCGATCGGGATCGATGCCAGATTCCCGCAGTCTTTCGATGAAAGATTGTAAGCGAGTTTCCGCAATCTCTGCACGCTGTCTTTCCTGATCGGCGCGCTCTCCCTCTTGTTGTGCAAGCTCTTGCGCTTGCTCGGCCCGCTCTTCGGGAGTAGGAATCCAATTTCCTTCACTATCGTACCAGCGCAACCACAGTCGATCGACTCCCAGATAATCTCCTTGCCACAAACCCAAGCCTAAATCAATCTCAGGCATCCACAGACGCGAGTCTGACAGTTCTAATTCTTCATAGCGAGCTCCATCCAATTTAAAAGCTCTCAATCGATTAGTGTAGCGGCTGAAAACAACATAATAAGGAATCCGCAAAACTTGCTCGTAAACCTCCCATTTTCTGAGCGGTTTTTCCTGACTCTGTTCCTGACTTATTTGACCATTATCCACTACGCCTGCGGATGCTGGCGGTACATTTTCCCGATCGTCTCTCAAATCTTCCTTTTCTGTTCCCGGCGAGAGCAATTCTACAATCACAAAAGGATTAACACCCTCTTGCCAAACAACATAACTCAGCCGCATATCGACTTCATCGTACAATCGGGAAACTCCCACAACTCCAAACCAATCCGGGCGCTTGTACCAAAGCGGGTGACGCGAGTCGTAGTAAAGATTCATGTCAGCCCCGCTAAATATTTGGGCAGCGGAATATCTGGAAGGGCGGAAGGTATAGCTGAGCAACTGCGGTTGCAAGCCGTGAAATTCGTCGGGCAAACCAGGTTCCTCCGGATTTTCGCTAGGTAGATCGTACATCGTGGGGAGCGTTTCTTTGGGCGATCGGGGCGGTTCTGTTTGAGGCACGGGATATTTAGGAAACATAAGCATTTTGGGGAATAGTTGATATTATTTTAACTCAAGCAACCAGAAGCAGGTGGCTGATTTCCCAGCATCTAATTTCGTTAAATTCAAAAGGTTTGTAGTGAGGACTTTAGTCCGCATTAAATTCTACGGACTAAAGAATGAAAATTTAATAACTTAAGCTATTGACTCGTTACCAGGCTTGGCCTGGCAATGCAGATCCGGAGGCTCTGCCTCTCTTTACATCTCAGCTTGTGGAAAGAAAGAAGTGTGGTAGATGTTTAATTTATTTATTAAATTATGCGGACTAAAGTCCGCACTACAAACCTATTTCTTCCAGCTAACAACTTAGTTGCCCGCAAGCTTTCACTGGCTTTTGTTAAAAGAGAAATTTGTTCTGGGATCAAATCGGTACTCCTTCTCCGCGAACATTTAGAAAGAAAGGACTTTTCTCTTGCTGAAAACGTGCTGCGGAGGCGAAAGTCCGAGAAATTACTACAGTACGATCTAAGCACAAAGCGGCAACAAATTCACTGGTGCGAGCGATTTCTTTGCCAGCACTCACAGGTTCGTTCAAAACAACCAAAATATCAATATCAGAATTTGGTTGTGCGTCTCCTCTGGCTTGGGAACCGTAAAGGATTAACTGTACAAGTCTATCGCCGTACAAATCATTAAAGTAGTGACGCAATTCTGCTAAAATTTCTGGTAAATTCTCGTTCATATTGTCAGTGTATTAAGTTCAATGTTAGACAATACTATGATAATCTGGGCGGGATGACAGGGCCATCTTATTTTTATTTAGATGTTGCTTAAGCCCGCCCTAAAAGTGCGATCGCTCAACCGATAATTTTCTTAATCAAATCCAACTTACCTAGATAGGGAGCATAGCGCCATTTTAAGTCAAGTAAAAATGACTTTTGCAGCACACTTTTTTGATGTGAAAAAGTGTCAAAACTGGCTTTTCCGTGATAGCTGCCGGTGCCGCTGTCGCCAACTCCGCCAAAAGGTAAAGTTGTGACTCCGACTTGCATAACCGTGTCGTTGATGCAAACTCCGCCGGAAGAAGTTTCCCGCAAAACTCGCTTTTGTTTATCTTTATCTTTTGAAAACAAATACAAAGCTAGGGGTTTGGGGCGGGCGTTGATTTGGGCGATCGCCTCTCCGAGCTCATCATACTCCAAAACGGGCAAAATCGGCCCAAAAATCTCATCCTGCATCACTGGCGAATCCCAGGAAACCTTGTCGATTACCGTCGGGGCAATATATTTATCTTCGGCGTTGGTTTGGCCGCCCGCGACAATTTCGCCGTCTTTGATAAACTCTGTCAAACGTCCTAAATGATGCTGATTGATAATTCGGGAATAGTCGGGACTTTGCTGTGGATCGTCGCCATAAAATTCGTGAAGTGCTGCTTTAATTGCTTGCATTAAAGCGGGTTTAACTTTTTTATCAACTAATAGGTAATCTGGGGCGATACAAGTTTGACCAGCATTGATGAATTTCCCCCACGCAATCCGTTTAGCCGTGTATTCAACTTGAATATCTGAGTCTACAATGCAAGGACTTTTGCCGCCCAATTCTAATGTTACAGGTGTGAGGTGTTTGGCGGCGGCTGCCATGACTATTTTACCGATTTTTGTGCCTCCGGTAAAGAAGATGTGGTCGAATTTTTCGGCCAATAATTGTTGGCTGGTTTCGACTCCTCCTTGGATGGCTGCGATGTAGGCGGGATCGAAGGTTTTGGAAATCATATCCGCGACAACTTCAGAGGTGTGTGAGGCGATTTCTGAAGGTTTGAGGATGGCGCAGTTGCCGGCGGCGATCGCCCCGACCAAAGGTGATATCATGAGCTGAAATGGGTAATTCCAGGGCCCGATGATTAAAACTACGCCCAGAGGTTCAGGGTAAATGCGTGCTGATGCGGGGAATTGATCGATCGATGTCGGCACTTTTTTGGGCTTTGCCCACGATTTCACGTTTTTGATCGCATAATTAACTTCTGCGATCGATGCAATTTCAAAATAAGCCTCATACTCCGGCCTGTTCAAATCAGCCTTGACAGCATCGACAATCCGTGATTGATTGGAGACGATCGCACTTTTGAGATGCTTGAGTTGTTCGATCCGAAAATCCACATCTTTAGTTTTCCCAGTCGCAAAAAATTGTCGCTGCTGGCGGATAATATCGCTGACACTCAATAGCATATTTTCTCCTGAATCTATATATATAAATGTTACAATAAAAAAATGAAAATATCAAAAAGCCATTTTTTATCTTCCTGCTTATCATTACTTTGCTTGTTTGCAGTCACAAGCTGCAATTCTACTTCTCAAAAACAAATTGTTATTTGCTCGAAAGACTTTACAGAACAAGTCATCTTAGCAGAAATTTTAGCTATTCACATCGAAACCAAAACAGATATCAAAGTAGAACGCAAACTCAACCTCGGAGGCTCGCTTTGCCATCAATCCCTAGCAACGGGTAAAATCGACTTGTACGTCGAATATACGGGCACAGGTTTTACCAACATTCTCAAACAAAAGCCGATTTCTGACCCCAAGAAAGTCCTCGATTACCTCAAACAAGAATATCCCAAACAGTTTCAAGCAGAATTGACTGAACCGCTGGGATTTAATAACGGTTTTGCGATTATTATGCGCGGAGACGATGCCAAAAAACTCAACTTGCAAACTCTATCCCAACTAGGAAAAGCTGCACCAAAATTGCGCGCGGGTTTCGGCCCGGAATTCAAAGAGAGAGAAGATGGATTTCCCGGATTAGCTAAAACTTACGGGATTAAGTTTGCCGAAGAACCGAAGGAGTTGCTGTTAGGATTGCTTTATCAAGCGCTGCAACAAAAAGAAGTAGATGTGATTGCCGGTAATACGACGGATGGTTTGATTCAAAGTTTGGGTTTAGTAGTCCTGAAAGATGACAAGAACTATTTTCCGCCCTACGAAGCTGTTCCGGTTATGCGATCGCAAATTTTGGAGAAATACCCAGAATTGCGTCCAGTGCTCGCAGAGTTGGGCGGCAAAATCTCCGAGGAAGATATGCGAAAACTCAACTATCAAGTTGATGGAAAACAGGAGGATGCCGCCCAAGTGGCGCGGCAGTTTTTGCAGCAAAAGTTGGGCGAGTCAAAGCCTGCGACTCCGGCGAAATAAGGGGAGGAATTATGCAAAAAGTGGTTTGACACGCTACGTATGGTAAGGTATGCAGCGCACACACACACACACAAATACTTCTCGCGGATGTCGGCGTTAGCTTAATTTGCCAAGCTGCAAAACAGGAGCTTTTATTGATTCAATCTGGGACTCGGCAACTTCAACTGTAATTGCTTCGACATTGAAACCCTCTAAACTATAACCGTCTTCTTGACCTTCCGGCATCGGGTAATGCTCAACAATAGTTGCTACAGCACCTTTTTTTAGATTGTAATTGGGGATGTCTTCGCGCAATGCTACTTGTGAAAAAAGTCCAAATTTCATGGCGGATTACCTCTTGTTAATCAGGAACTAATGTAACAAATCTAGTTTCGGATAAAGTGACTATCCAAACGGTTTTGACTTGTAAAGTTATACCGTTTGGCCCTGTTAAACTACCTCGAATCATGTACTTTTGACCGTATTTTGTGTTTTCCATTGGCTCCGCTTCCAATGAAAGTATCTGGACTCTCAAATCTCGCTCAAACTGCTGCCAGTTTTCTAGATTGTAACCACCCCGAGCGAGAAACTGAGATTTGTCGTCTTTAGGAAGCCGGATTAATAAATAGTTCGTCAGCTTTTCTGAAGGAATCACGGAGTTAAGGCTAAGTTGTGCCATGCGGTGAATTTTCTCTTAAGTTCCTTCACTCAGCTTCGCTCAGACGCCGCAAATTCAAAATATCGCTCATATTTTTAATCTGCATACAAGTCCGCTCAAACTGTTCTTTGTCCTGGATATCCATGCACAAGTCAATTAATGCGGGTAATCCGGGATAGGTTTTGACTTGGGCGCTGCGGACGTTCACTTTGTTGTCCTTCAAATGCGATAATACATCATTGAGAACTCCGACTCTATCGAGGGCTTCAACTTGAATGTTAACCGGATAAGTATTGGGGCGAGATTCATTGCGGTTGCTGGAATTCCAACTCACGGGAACTAACTTGTCTCCAGGCACATTCTCAACATTTGAACAGCCTTGGCGGTGAATCGAAATTCCGCGCAGGCGAGTCACAACTCCAATAATTGCTTCTCCGGGAATTGGACAACAACAGCCTGCTATATGGTAGAGCAATCCTTCTACACCTGCGATCGGCGATTTGCTCGGAGATGAACTCGGTACGGGTTTCGGTGCAGTCGATGCCGGTATTAGCTGCGGCAATTCGTGGGTTCCTCCCGGTGCGGCTTCTATTTTTTGCTGCACTTTTACTAAATCTCGCAGGCGATTTACTACGAGGTTTAGGGTGACTTCGCCGTAGCCCAAACCTGCGATTAAGTCTTCGACGCTGTGGTAGTTGCAGCGGTGAGCTACTGATTGCATGGGCTCGGATTTTAGCAAGGATTCTAAGCCGTTTTTGCCTAATTCTTTTTCGAGCAATTCCCGCCCGCGAGCGAGGTTTTCATCTCGGTGCGATCGCTTTAACCACTGCCGAATTCGGTTTTTTGCTCCGTTTGTCTTGACAAAATTCAGCCAGTCGGAGCTCGGATGGCCGTTTTTTTGGTTCAAGATTTCTACAATGTCGCCATTCTTTAAAACCTTGTCTAGTGTCACCATTCGCCCGTTGACTCTGGCGCCGGTGCAGTGATTGCCAATTTCTGTGTGAATGCGGTAAGCAAAATCTACGGGTGTTGATCCGCTGTTGAGTGCAATCACGTCTCCGTTAGGAGTGAAAACATAGATATCTTCGTCGAATAAGTTGTCTTTAATGCTTTGTAAATATTCGCGATCGTCTTTGAGATCGGTTTGCCATTCTAGGAGTTGTCGCAGCCAGGTAAATTTTTCGTCGTCACCGGTGACTGTGGTGTTGGAACCGCCGGTTTCTTTGTATTTCCAGTGGGCGGCGATGCCGTATTCGGCAATGTGGTGCATTGCTACGGTGCGAATTTGTACTTCGATGGGGCGGCCGCTGGTGCCGATGACTCCGGTGTGCAAAGATTGATAGCGGTTGGCTTTTGGTAAACCGATATAATCTTTGAAGCGGCCGGGAATTGGACGGAATGAATCGTGGACGATCGCCAAAGCCCGATAACAGTCATCATTAGTTTCTACTATGATCCGCACCGCAGCCATATCGTACACTTGGTTGAACCCTTTTTGGCGGCGCTGCATCTTCCCATAAATCCCGTACAAATGTTTGGGACGGCCGCTGACTTCGTAGCATTTAATGCCTAAACTGTCAAGTCTTTCTCGCAAACTATCTGTGACTTCTGCGAGTTGAGTTTCTCGATCGGCTCGCTTGACTGCCACCAAGTCCTGAATTTCGCGGTAAGCTTCCGGTTCTAGGTATTTAAACGCTAAATCTTCCAATTCCCACTTAAAACGTCCGATACCCAAACGGTTCGCCAGGGGAGCAAAAATATCTCGGGTTTCTAGGGCAATGGTGCGCTGCTTTTCTTCGGACAAATGCTCCAAAGTCCTCATGTTGTGCAGTCTGTCTGCTAGTTTGACGACTATCACGCGAATATCTTTAGCCATTGCTAGAAACATTCGGCGGAAATTTTCGGCAAGGCGCTCTGTTTTGCTGGAAAAATTAAACTTAGAAAGCTTGGTGACACCTTCGACTAATTGTCGTACTTCCGCGCCGAACCGCTGTTCTATTTCTTCGAGACTAATATCTGTATCTTCCACGATGTCATGGAGGAAACCGGCGGCAATCATCACGCTGTTGCCGCCCATATACCGGAGTATTCCAGCTACAGCTACGGGATGGCAAATATAAGGTTCTCCAGATTTGCGGTACTGTCCTTCGTGCAAGTCGCGGGCAAATTCAAAGGCTCGACAAATTAAGCTGTTGCTAGTCGGACAACTGGATTTGGGGTCTACTTCTACGGGCGATCGAGAATTCAGGCATTCTTGCAGCCAATCGGGAACTACAGCAGGATCGATCGAAGGAGAGGGAGTTAGAGTGTTCGCGTTCATGGGGTACACCTTTAAAACTTAGAAATACAAATGGTTAAAAGCTGGTTTTTGCTTGAATTGCCAAAATTATGTGTTTAGTTATACTAAACTAATTGAATGCCACAATTTGCAATCCCAAAAAATAGTCGATTTTTTTGTTAACTATATCTATCTAATGGGGATCTGCCCCCCGTCGCAGGTAGGAAAATATATTGACTCCACTGCCGCCACTGCGATCGGTCGATCGGGTAAAATAAGGATATTTTGGCGGTAGCAGTGGACGTAGCGGGCGATCGGCATTCACGGCCAACGCTAAACTAAAAGCAGAAGCCAGAGCGATCGAGTCAGGGCTGCCAGTGATGAAATTTTCTCAGAAAACCGGGAATTGCTGCAAAAATGCACGGCTTCCCTTAATATGAGCAAAGCTTAAGCAAGAATCTACTTTGATTATAAAGAAAAATTTGTTTACAAAACATGATATTGTCCGAAGACCGCCGCCAGTGCTACCAAGAATTACAGCAAGCACTCGAACAGCTACAAAGAACTGCTGCACAAGATAATCTCGATCGAGCAGCGCTGGCGATCGAATACAGAAAAGTGCAACAATTTTTCGGGAACCAAATTATGAGAGCCCCCAGCGGCGAGTTAGACACCTCAGACACACCCCCAGAGCAGTCCTATTTGACGGAAATTCACAAGCAACTGCGGTTATTGGGGACAGATGTCACGTTTTTGCAAGCTGCGAAGCAGCCAGCGACAGCAGAGGCGAGGCAAAGTGCAGCTAATTCGCGAATCAACACGCTAATTGGCTACTGCGGTGCGGTGCTGCAAAAAAATTCTGGTGCTGAGCGGGCCCGTCCAGATGCAGAATTAATAACTGAATTAACAGGGAATAAAGAAGGCAAGGAGAAATAAAGCGGTGGAATGTCCAAAATGTAAACATCCCAACTTAGAAGGAGGCACCTTAGCCGGCAGTATGTCGGTGCAGTGGTGTCCCAACTGTTACGGTATCTGGATTCCAGGCAGAGAATACGAAGCTTGGCAGAAAGAGCAGAGCCAGTGGTACAACAAATCCGAGAAACCTGAGGCGACAGGGACTCTCGGCATAGAATTCACGCCATCTCCCTACGACAGCAAAGCAGCACTGTGTCCCGAAGACGGTCACTATTTGTCGCGGGCGAAAGTTCCGTTTAGCAGAGTGCCCTTTTACATAGAGCGCTGTATGCTGTGCGGGGGAATTTGGTGCGACAACGGCGAGTGGGACATTCTCGAAAGTCTAGGATTCCATACCGAGATTGACAAGATGTTTTCTCCCAACTGGCAAGCAAAGGCCCGCGTGCAAGAGCTCGCCTCTCGCGAGCGTCAAGTGCTGACGGAGAAGCTGGGGCCAGATATCGCCGGATATGTGTTGGAACTTGCGGAAGTTTTAGCAGATCATCCCCACGCTGATTGTGCGGCAACTTATATACTGCGGAGAGCTGAGTTGAAGCGAAGGGAAATTTAGTCAGTTGACAGTTGACAGTTGTCAGTTGACAGTTGACAGTTGACGGTTGACTGTTAACGGTTGACTGTTCACTGTTGTTAGTAAGCGGTTGGTCGGTTAAGCTGTTGCGCATTTAAACTGGAAATTCTGGACGCTGCTCAGAGCAACGTCCCACAAGAGTTTTATTGATTTTTGACATACAATTTAAGTGCAGAACAGCTTAATGATGTAGTGATAAAATCTTTGTTTGTAGCAATTTATATTGGTATTTAAAAACAGCATATCGGTCTCTTGCCAATAACTAATAAGTCCTGAAGAATACTAATAGCTAACAACTAACCGTCAGTATATTGACAAATAACAAATAACAAATAACAACTGTCAACAGTTAACAGTTAACTGTCAACAGTTAACTGTTGACAGACAACAGACTAAGGACTAATGACTAATGACTAATGACTATTCTTTGTTTTCCGTTGAAAATTTGCGAGTAGCTTATCCTCAGCGGCGGGGCCAATCCGGTTGGGCGGTTGACGGCGTTTCCCTGACGCTGGAAGCAGGGGAAAAACTGGGATTGGTTGGGGAGTCTGGCTGCGGTAAGTCAACTTTGGGAAGGGCGGCGATGCGGTTGTTGCCGGATTCGACGCTGATTGAGGGGCGGGTTGGTTTTGCGGGTGAGTCGGTGTTTGAGATGAATGCTTCGCGGCTGAGACGGTTTCGGGGCGAAGCTGTGGGGTTGATTTTTCAAGATCCGATGACTCGTCTCGATCCTTTGATGACTGTGGGAGAACACTGCATTGAGACTTTGCAAGCTCACATACCGAATTTGGATCGCAAGCAAGCGAAGAAACGGGCGATCGAGATTTTGGAAGCTGTGAAAATTCCCGCCTCTCGCTGGTCACAATTTCCCCACGAATTTAGCGGCGGGATGCGCCAAAGAGTGGCGATTGCTTTGGCTCTTTTGCTCGATCCGAAATTAATTGTGGCGGATGAACCGACGACGAGTTTGGATGTAACTGTCGCCGCCCAGATTTTGCAGGAATTAACGAGACTCTGCGCGGAACGGGGAACGGCTATTTTGCTAATTTCTCACGATTTGGCGATGGTGGCTGAGTATTGCGATCGCATTGCGGTGATGTACGGCGGTAAAGTCGTGGAAACTGGGCCGGTGCTGGATGTGTTTGAACGCCCGCAACACGAATATACTCGATCGCTCCTCAAAGCAGCTTTGCACATTCAGAAGGAAGAAGGAAGAGGGCAGAAGGAAGAAGGAAGAGGGCAGAAGGAAGAAGGAAGAGGGGAACGAGAAAATTATCAGGTTCAATCGCAGTCAAATTCGCCTCTGTTGACAGTGACGAATTTGCAGCAGCACTACAGTTTAGAAAGCAATTTATTAGACCAATTATTTTCGAGGAATCGCCAGGTAATTAAAGCTGTAGATGGGGTTAGCTTAGAGCTAGAACGGGGGGAAATCCTAGGGCTGGTAGGGGAGTCCGGCTGCGGCAAAAGTACGTTATCGCGATCGATTTTGCAGCTAATTCCCCCTACTGGCGGCAAAGTGGAATTTCAAGGAATAGATATCACTGCCCTGGGGCGCGATGCTGTCAGGAAGCACCGCCGTCAAATGCAAATGATATTTCAAGACCCCCACGCTTGCTTGAATCCGATGATGACTGTGGGACAAAGTATTGCTGACCCTTTGTTTATTCACAAATTAGCTAATGCAGAGGAAGCTAAAAAACAAGTAATCCAAATGTTAGAGCGGGTGGGTTTGACTCCTGGGGAGGATTTCTTTCGTCGCTATCCGGGGGAACTTTCAGGCGGACAACAGCAGCGGGTTTCGATCGCGCGGGCTTTGATTACTCGGCCGCAACTGATTATTTGCGATGAACCGGTGAGTATGCTGGATGCTAGCGTGCAGACTCAAGTATTAGAACTGATGTTGGAGTTGAAGCAGGAATTTAATTTGACTTATCTGTTTATTACGCACGATTTGTGGGTGGCGAGGTTTTTTTGCGATCGCATTGCGGTAATGAATGCCGGAAAAATTGTCGAAATCGGGAAGACTAGGGATATTTTTACTAATCCGCAGCACCCTTATACTCAGCAGTTATTGCAGGCAGCTCCTTTATTGGCTCGAACTCATTGACACTCCCCAGCCTAAAGGCATGGGGATTCTTGATTCACAGAATTGACTTGCCGATGCAGAATTGCTTCAACATCGGTAGCGGTCATTTCTCCACAAGCGTTTAGGGTATTACCCCAAGTTCCGGTATGCTCTACCGTACTTAATCCTCGACCGAAGATGACTCTAGCTGCATTCCAATCTCTGTCCATCACACATCCACATTTACAAGCGTGAGTTCGTGTTGATAGACTTTTCTTCACAATCGTTCCACAGCTATAGCATTCCTGGCTTGTCCCGTTGGGTATTACGGCGATCGTAATTCTTCCGAATACTTTACCGAAATACTCCAGCCAGACTCGGAACTGATACCAAGAAGCGTCGTTAATTGATTTAGCCAGACAGTGATTCTTCACCATATTTTTAATCCTCAAATCTTCGTAAGCTACACAGTCGTTAGACTGGATTACGCACCGTGCTAATTTCACAGCATGGTCTCTACGTTGCCTACTTATTTTGAGGTGGCGCTTCCCTAGAATCACCCTAGCTTGACCTCTATTCTTAGAGCCTTTAACGCGCTTTGAAACACGTCTATGGGCTTTGTTTAATTTACGCTCTCCTTTGGCAAGAAATCGTGGGTTTTCAACAGCAATACCTTTGGAATCGGTGTAGAATTCTTTCAGCCCCACGTCTAATCCGATGGCACTACCTGTGACTTCAATCACTTCGGAGCGGTCAGCCTGAATACAGAATTGGACGTAATACCCGTCTGCACGCTTTACCAATCTGACTCGTTTAATTTGAGTACATGAGTAAAAATGCAAATCCCGTGTCCCTTTTAGCTTGAGTCTCCCGATGCCATTTTTATCTGTAAAGGTGATCTATTTTCGATCTGACGCCAATTTCCAACCGCTAGTTTTATATTCAACTGAGCGGTTGTCTTTTTGAAATTGCGGAAATCCTTTCTTGCCAGCAATCTTCTTTTTACAATTGTCGTAGAATCGGGAGATCGCAGACCATGCTCTTTCGGCGCTAGACTGCCGAGCCATGCTGTTTAATTGATCGCAAAACGGAAATTCTTTAGCTAAAACAGCACTATATTTATTCCGGTCAAATTTGTCAACCTTTTTGTTGTCCATCCAAAATCGCAACGCTTTGTTGCGGATGAACTGCACTGTTCTAATTGCTTCATTAACCGCGTTAAATTGCTCTGGTTTCCGGTATGCTTTAAATTCAAAAACTAGCATGACCTCGACCTCATCACTATATTCTTATGCTAGCTGTACCAGACTAAGATTTTTGGTTTTGTTGCAAATATTTACTTATGTCGTAAGCTTAAAAAACAAGCCGTCCTAGAATGACGGGGTTTTAAACCCAATTTATTGATAAAATTGGCGCAATCTGATATCAGCCACGAACTTCTAGATGGATTTCGGAAATTTCTGGTTAAATTGGTTAAAGTGAAGGCATAGTTTTCAAATCATCCCACGGACACCAAACACTATATGGCAAAATCTGACCTAGGCAGTTTTGCGGTGGAATCCGAAGCCTCACTCGCAATCGCAGAGGATGAGGACACCGAGATCGATCGTCCGACGGTAAGTAGAGCGTCAGCATACAACAGTTGGTCTGCCGACGATCCCGTGGGAGCTTTGTTCAAAGAAATGGCTCGCTATCCTCTACTGAGTGCCACCGAAGAGGTGGAGTTGGCACGCCGCGTTCAAGAATTGGTAGCCCTTCAGGAACTAGAAGAGCGTTTAAAGCAGGAATTGGACAGAATGCCAACAAAAGCTGAACTCGCGTCGGCTTTGGGAGTGAGCGAAACTCAACTGCAACAGCTTCGCCACCAGTGTCAGTCGGCGAAACGGAAAATGATCAGCTCAAATTTGCGCTTGGTGGTTTCAATTGCCAAACGCTATCTCAATCGGGGCGTACCTTTTCTAGATTTAATTCAAGAAGGAGCTTTAGGTTTGAATCGAGCCGCCGAAAAGTTCGATCCTGAGAAGGGTTATAAGTTTTCTACCTATGCCTATTGGTGGATTCGCCAAGGAATTACCCGGACAATTGCCAATCAAGGGCGGACAATTCGGTTGCCGGTTCATATTGTCGAACAGTTAAATAAACTCAAAAGAGTTTATCGGGATTTGAAGCGTTCTCTTCAACGCAATCCCACTGAAACTGAACTTGCTAAAGAAATGGAAGTAACTTCCGAACAACTTCGTTACCTCCAGCAAGTACGTCGGCAATCTTTGTCTCTCAACCACCGTATCGGCTCGGAAGAAAGTTCGGAACTTTTGGATGTTATTGAAGATAACTCGACCCAATCTCCAGAAGCTCAGATGAATGAGATGATGATGCGCCAAGATATTTTGGAGGTGTTAGATAATATTTTGACTGAGCGGGAAAAAGAGATTGTTGCTATGCGTTACGGTTTGATAACTGGCGAACCTTACACTTTAGAAGAGGTCAGCAGTTTGTTCAATTTGTCCCGCGAACGAGTCCGTCAAATTCAAAATAAGGCAATGCGAAAGCTGCGCCGCCCTCAAGTGACGGAACGATTAAAGGGCTGGTTGAAATAAGCTCGAAAACATTGAGTTTGCATTTTGAAAAGTCTTAAATATCGGACGGCGAATGGAATTCGCGTCTAAACAAACAAAACCCGCCTCCGCGGGTTTAATTGGTTCCCAGGCTCATGCCTGGGAATCGATATCTAGAGGCTCTGCCTCCATTGTCCCAAACGAGGTAGAGCCTCTGAATCTACGTTACCAGGCAGGAGCCTGGTAACGAGTAAAATGACTAATAACTAATGACCACCCTTCGGCTCCCCTCGGCTACGATCGGGGCAAGTCGCTCGGAGGGCAAGATGACTAATGACTAATGACTACTGACTACTGACTACTGACTACTGACTACTGACTACTGACTACTGACTATTGACTTCTGACTTCTGTTATATTTAATTGTTGATTGTCGCTTATTAGTTATTGATTTATGTCTGATGAGGTGATTTTGCGCCCAGCTACCCGCGCCGATGTGCCGGTGCTGTTTGATTTGATTAAGGCTTTAGCTGAGTACGAAAAGTTATCTCACGCGGTAACAGGTAATGCGGTTGATTTGGAAAATCATTTGTTTGGTTCGCGCCCTTTTGCTGAAGCGATTTTAGCAGAATGCGAAGGTCGAATTGTGGGCTGGGCACTGTTTTTTTACAATTATTCTACTTTTTTGACTCAGCCGGGGATTTATTTGGAGGATTTGTTTGTGCTTCCTGAGTTTCGCGGGCGGGGAATTGGTAAGTCTTTGATTGTTTATTTGGCGCAGTTGACAGTGGAAAGGGGTTGCGGGCGTTTGGAGTGGAGTGTTTTGGATTGGAATGAATTGGCGATCGGATTTTACCAGGGTATCGGTGCTGATGTGATGCCCGATTGGCGGATTTGCCGGGTTGCGGGCGAGTCTTTGGCGACTTTGGCCTCGAAGATAAGAGTCGGCGATTGAAGTCGTGACTATACAAACGAAGTCCACTCCAAGCAGACTCAGAAATCAAGTAAATAATTGCCAAAAATATAGGAAAATTTAAGTGATAGTAGATTTTGATTGAGAGAGTAGATCGTGATTATTTGGGTAAACGAGCAAATCGATCCGTCGGGCATTCTTTATTCTTGTATAGCTTGTTGCGATGAGACTCAAGCAAAGGAATGCCACGCATCTTTTGAGCAGAATTTGACGGCAGAGCAAAAACAGCAGGGCTGGGTTGCTACGTTGCGGACTGTTAGTTCTTGGGATGATGTGCCTGTTAATGCTTTGAAATTGAATTGATGAGTGCAAGTCAATCAGCAGATTTATTCTCGCCGTGTTTCGAGTCTAGGAAAACGGCAGGAAAATGTGGCGCGTCTGTTGGCAGATTTTCGGGCCCGCAGTGTCGCGGACACGCTAGGGCGAAAAACCGTGCAAGTGCGATCCTCTTCGTTAGCGGAGTCCTCGTCTGCGAGGGCTCCGTTAACGACAAATTCGGATTTCTCAAACGGGTTTTAGCATTACTATTAATCAATAGAGGCATTTCAAATTGTCAAGTTAAGTTTTTATGATTGAAACCTTGTTTCATGCTTATACGCCTCTAGTTATCTGGACGGGCTTGGGACTGCTGCTGTTTCGGTACATCCCAGTTGATTTCCCCAAGCTGCTAAGCCGCTTTCTTTACTGGATTGGGATACCGCTGCAAATTGCAGTTTTAGCCCGTCAAAGTGATTTTTCTGGTGCTGTGGGATTCACGCCGGCGATCGCCATATTCGTGTTATTTGTGAGTACGAGTTTAGCTTGGTTGACTTGGCTGTTATTACGGCGGCTGAGTGCGCGGCACGTCAAAAAGCCATATTTTCAGGGCAAACATTCTCTAGTTAATTTATTTTTATTCAATATAAATTCCCTGACACGATCGAGCCAAGGCAGTTTTATCCTAGCTGCAATGTTAGGGAATACCGGCTTTGTGGGATTAGCAATCACCCCCGCGATCATCAGCAGCGATAACAACAACTGGGCAGTCTTATACAGCGTCACCAACAACGTGATCGGAAGCTACGGTTTTGGTGTATTTATTGCCAGCTATTTCGGGCGTTCCGATGAAAAAAATCACTGGTGGATTCAGCTCCGGGACGTGCTGACAGTTCCCGCTCTGTGGGCATTTATTATTGGTTTTTTTACGAGAAGTATCCCCCTACCTGAGACAGTAGAATCGGGATTGCAGACTGCAATTTGGGGGGTAATTGCTAGTGCTTTAGTGCTGGTTGGTATCCGCTTGAGAGCTATTAAAACATGGCAAAGTTTTGAACTAGCCTTGGTTCCGTCGCTGTTAAAAGTGGTAATTGTGCCGGTGCTGATCGGATTGGGTGCTAGTTTTTGGGGATTGAGCGGCGATCCGAGGTTGGTTTTGGTGTTGATGTCGGGAACGCCTACAGCTCTTTCGGTGCTGATTTTAGCAGAAATCTATGAACTCGATCGCGATTTGTTAGCTAGCAGCATCGCCCTCACTTCTGTCGGTTTGCTGTTGATGCTTCCGCTGTGGCTTGCTTCGTTTAGTTAATGTTAGCTGAGTTAACAGTTGACAGTTGACAGTTGACAGTTGATCGAAGGAAGAGGGAATAAGGAAAAATAGTCCTGGATGCACATAATCTGTCTGTAGGGTGTGCACATCTTCCTCTCTCACAATAGCTGGCGGTTGCTAATATTAGCTGAAATTTTCAATCAGCTTGCTAAAATTTCGGATTACAATTAACAATAACTGCACGGGAAAAGACGTTGACATCCTCCACTGCCTAAAGGCGAGTGGAGGATGTCATCACTGCATCCATCAGCTCGACCTAGAGCATAGGAGAGCTTTTACTAATAACTGGTATGCTGCTTGACGAAATTCCTTTAATCGTTCACTGTTCCTGACGGGAGTGGATAGGTTTTCTTTTTCACCCTTATTCTTTCCCGGCGCGGTGGCTCTAGTTCTTCTGAAAGCCACCATTCTCATCTTTATCGGCTGATAATAGTCTAAGAAGTCACTGCGCCCAGCACTGGTGAATGTGGTTGATTTGTATTCAAAAACTCCAGATTCAGTCGGTAGCCGACATTACGCACAGTTTGAATCAGGCTCGGCTGTCGCGGGTCAATTTCGATTTTTTTACGCAGAGAAAGTACGTGAGTGTCGATCGTCCGGGGGTTGTCAATGGCATCAGGCCAGGCCCGACTGAGCAAATCGGAGCGGGATAGTGGCACTCCTCCAGCTTGAGCCAGCACGTACAGCAGGCTGAATTCCTGAGGAGTCAGCTCGATTTGTGCCTCATACAGCCTGACTCGGCGCTGCACCAAATCAATTTTCAGCAGCCCACACTCCAGCATCGCCGGCGGTAT
This sequence comes from Lyngbya sp. CCAP 1446/10, assembly GCF_026130175.1. GTDB lineage: Bacteria > Cyanobacteriota > Cyanobacteriia > Cyanobacteriales > Microcoleaceae > Microcoleus. Next base: position 16,651 of record NZ_JAIGNI010000001.1, read on the forward strand.
CATCGTGCGGTTGCGGCGCATCAGAGCCTCCACCCTGGCCATAAATTCTTGCATCCCAAACGGTTTAGTCAGGTAATCGTCGGCGCCCGATTTCAAACCTTCCACAATATCGGCTTCCGAATTCCGCGCCGACAGCATCAAAATCAGTGATTGCTGCTGCTGCGCGAGCCAGCGGCAAAATTCTAAACCGTCCCCATCGGGCAATTGGGCATCCAAAATCACTAGGGTTGGCTGACGGCTGAAAAATATTTCCCTAGCGTGACTGATATCCGCTGACTGATGCACCCAGTGACCGACTTGCTGTAGATGCCAGCCCAAGAGCGATCGCAGGTGCGGATTTCCTTCAACAATCGAAATACTTACAGATCCCACAACGGCGAGCTTCCTTATCACTAATGGCTACCAGGTTAACAGACCTTTTGTCAAGGTTTTGTAACCATCGTTACTCAAGCCGTAGCTACACTTAAAGCTGCGAACAAACTGAGGGTACTAATTTTAAAGATTTGGTCAAGTTGCGATCGTCAGGCCGGAGAAAGGTTAAATCATTCTGGCGGTAAGCTTACAATGAAAATAAGACAGTCTACAGCCGATCGACCCCATGACCCAACCGCCTGCCCAAACCGAACCCCCCGACCCAGCCCCCAGTCCCAGGAGGTTGACAAATTGCACAACTGAAACTAAAATTCCTCCAACCGTTCGCTCGGTAGCCGGAACACTCGCCCACTTTGACCGCAAAATTCAGCAACATCCCGACTCTATTAAACGCACGGTGAATTATCTAGGTGCGCGCGAAAGATTCGAGCCACTGCATTGCAGCAAGTGAAATTTTTTCTGGAGGGTAGCCTGTTGAGCAGGGTAAAAACTTTTATTTAGCAATCGCCTCTCTTCTGAGCTTACTCAGTATGAATCTAGGCCATTCCTAAATCCCGCCGTCATTATACACACCACAAAGGATTTCAAACTCACACCATGCTACAAGACACCCAAACAATCCGGCACTACCAAAAACTCACCGACGCCCTCGTCGAAATGTGGCATAGAGGTTATCGCTTCGATGACCTGCGGCTTTACTTAGATGGCTACTTAGCAGCCCTGCGACATTGTAACGGTCTGGAACCCTATCTGATTCACAGATTGGAGGAAGAAGCAGCACGTTACATTCACGACCCCTCGAATTTTGAAATGCCACAGACACAGACACAAACTGAAGCAGACTACTATTAATGCCAAATTCGGTTTAATAAACCCGCTGATTATTGGGTAATTGGCAATTGGTAATTGGTAATTGCCTTTTCTGATACCAACACTTATTACCAGAATGATTGAACGGGTCAGACCATCCGGTTTTGATAGCAGAGTCAGGAAGTTGCAAGCTGTAGCTGCAAAATAGATGTTTAGTAGGGCGGGGCTGTGTCCGCCCTACTGTTGTTAAAATTAGAAGTTTGGAAAAGTTTTGAGTTCCGAACTAAGAATTATTTAAGTCTTTAACTCACAATTTCAAACTCAAAACTCAAAACTTTCTTTCTCCTTTCCCTTGACTGTTATTTAAGAAGCCAAAGCGACTTCTACAACTTCTTGCAATTCGCCCTTTTGATACATCTCGATCAGAATATCCGAGCCGCCAAGAAACTCGCCATTGACATAAACTTGGGGAATTGTCGGCCAATTGGAATACTCTTTAACACCTTGACGAATTTCCTGGTCTGCCAAAACATCAACAGTTTCGTAAGGCACTCCCAAAGTGTTGAGAATTTGCACCACAGTATTAGAGAAACCGCACTGGGGCATTAACTTATTTCCCTTCATAAATACCATGATTTTGTTTTGCTTAACCAAGTCGTCAATTCTTTCATGTGCTGTAGTCATGGTAGCTCCTAATATTGTTTGAAAATTTTTAAACGTTGACTGACCCAGAAACCGGGTTTTTCAGGAAAATCTCTCGTTATAGCCCTAGATTCCGGTTAAAAAAACCTGGTTTCTTGGGTTCCTAAACGTTGACTGAGGCAGAAACCGGGTTTTTTACGAAAATCTCTGGTTATAGTCATAGATTCCGAGCAAAAACCCGGTTTCTTTGGTTTCTGTGCGCAAGTGCAGCAGTTGACTGAACAATTAAGCAACTGGACTTTTCGCTGCCCATTCTGCGGGAGTTAAGGTTTCCAAGGCCAAAGCGTGGATAGCTTCACTAGCCATTGCCTGTTTGAGAGCGCCGTAGACCAGTTGGTGCTGCTGTACTCGGCTTTTCCCTTCAAAGGCCGCAGAGACTACTCTCACCTGGTAGTGGTCGCCGCCACCGTTCAAATCGTCAATTTTTAGCTTAGCGTCTGGCAATCCAGTCTGAATCATTTCTGCAACTTGAGACGGTGTGACCATTAGTTTCTGTGATAGACGGCTGTAATTTAAATTTTAGTGGAACTACTTGTTAGACGATCGCGGTTGAGTTGCAGCAGGCCGGGGATAGGGCGCATCCACAAAACCCAATTCTAGTAACTGCTGGTAAGCTTTTTTGCCTAAGTCGCGAGTTGGCTGCTGCGATCGAATAATCTGAATTAGTAGGGGGACAGCCAGTTCGGGCTTATTTTGTGCCCGGTGTACCAATGCCAGCCGATAGGTAGCTTCGTCGCGCATTTGGGCTGTTTCCACAGCTTTGGTGCGGTTGCTGTCGGCTAAACGGATGTCAATTCCGGCAAAACTGCTACTCAGTTGTTGATAGAAGTTGGAGAGTTGATTGAAAATTTGGCGAGATTCTTGGAGCTTTTGAGCAGCGACAGTGTAATTTTGATTGGAAATAGCACCGCTGGCTTCTGTCATCAAACGCTGACCTCCTGGAATGCTCAGCACGCCACTGTCTTGCGCCGTAGGGCGGAGATTGTTGGGGTCTGTGGGGTCGTCGGCGGGTTCGACTTGCGGTTGGTTATCTGGTCGAGAAGGTTGTTGTGCTTGGGCTTGGAGCGGTTGAAACAGGGTCAAAACTGCGATCGCCCCGATCGTCATCCGGGCAGTGAAGCGAAGCCAGCAAACAGTTCCAGAGTATACCATGAAATTACTTTGCGCCTCGGCGCTTTAAAAAGATATTTAGCATGAGCCGATCTTACCATTGGCGATCGCAACCGGCTAAGTGTAAACCAATTTTGTGCAAATGTCAAAGGGTGCGATCGGGCAAAAGGCTGTTTAGGAAAAATTAGAGTAGAGACTTGACATAAAGTTCTCGTTGCGAGAACATAGAGGTGTCGTTTAAAAAACGGTAACCGAATGAGACTAATTTCTCGCAAAAATCTTCTGAGTACGATCGAACCCTATGCAGATGCCCAGAGTGCGATCGAATCCTGGTACAAGCTCATCAAAGACAACAATTGGGAATCACTAGAAGATCTCCGACAGAAATATTCCAAATCGGTCGATCAAGTCTATGGATATACCATATTTAATATTAAACACAATAGGTATAGATTGATTGTACAAGTTAAATACAAAAGCAAAATTATATATTTTAAAAAATTCTTAACTCATGCCGAATATGACAAAATAAACTGGAATGATGAAGATGAAGTTAAACAGAAAATAGGTTAATATCCCACTCAATACATCAGGGAAATATTACAGATTCCCTGATGTACTCAATAGATCCAAAACATTTACTCCAAACGTCAAAATCATGATACCGAGAAAGAAACACCCACCTACTACTTGAGAACCATGTCTAAGTAAGCAAGCAAAGGAATGAGAAATGAACATCACAATTGAAAAAACAGCTTACGGTCAACTGCTGGCGAAATCTCAGCCGAAGCCAATCCTGAACGAAGAAGATAATGATCTTGCCCTCGCAGAAGTCGATTTTCTGATGTCTAAGCAAGAATTAACACTAGAAGAAGAAACTTTACTGAGTCTCTGGGGGCTGTTGATCGAAGAATACGAATCAAAATATTACCCAATTCCAGAAGCGACTCCCCAAGATGTTCTGTTACATCTCATGGAAGTTCGCGAACTCAAACAAGCCGATTTAGTGGGTGTGATTGGTTCCAAAGGAGTAGTATCTGAGGTGGTTAATGGGAAACGGGCGATTAGCAAAGCCCAAGCTAAGGCGCTGGGAGAATTCTTTAATGTTAATCCTAGTGTGTTTATTTGAGAGAAGACAGAGATAAGATAATACGGCGGTTGAAACCGCGACTACACAAACACTCACCCGCCTCCGCGGGTTGAAGAGATTGGGCGGTTGAAACCGCCCAGTCTTCTCTCCCAAATTAAACAGGAACATTTCTGATGGTACAATCAAGCAAACCCACCTCCGACACCCTCCAAAACTATCAAGGTATCGGAGTTCCAGAAGCAAGTCTGGCAGTGATTTTGCAGCGCGGCGGCGATGAATTGTTGCTGTCAAAAGTTCCCAACCGCTTTACAGTTCGCCCCTCATCAATAGCATCAGTCTCAAACAATTGGGCTGTAACAATTCCGGCAAAATTTAACCGTCGTGTCGGACAAAGCAATCTCGAAGAATATTTGGTTGCGCCAGAAAACCTAGATCCAGCAATGCAAGCAGCCCGCGCCAGCGATGATGTAGCTTTTGCTAGCCATGTTTATTGTCCGGCGAATAATCCGAGTACATTCTTTTATTTAACTAACCAAATTACTATTCAATTTGGTGAACAAGTAGACGAACAATCGCGAAATGCGATCGCCAACGCAGCAAATTTAACCATAAGTCGGCCAGTCGAAGGAATTCCCAACACCTTCGTCTGCTTCGTCACCAAACAAGCAACAGAAAACCCGATCAAAATTGCCAACCGCCTGACAAGATATCCAGAAGTTCTGGTGGCGGAGCCCAACATTATACTAGAAACTCAGCAGCATTATACACCGCGCGATCCGCTTTATCCCAAACAGTGGTATCTCAATAACAAAGGTGGCAACGAACTTGTCGGCGGTGCTCAAATTTATGCAGAACCAGCTTGGGATATAACTCGCGGCGTGCGATCGATCGTAATTGCGATCGCCGATGATTCAGTCGATCTGACGCATCCCGATTTTCAAGGCCAAGGCAAAATCGTCTCCCCCATTGATTTCAAAGACGGCGACACTTCCCCGATGCCAGTCGCCGAATCGGACAACCACGGTACAAGTTGCGCCGGTGTCGCGGCTGCGGAAGAAAACGGCAAAGGCATTGTCGGAGTCGCCCCTGGATGCGCCCTGATGCCCATCCGTACCACGGGTTTTCTCGATGACGATTCTGTCGAAAAAATCTTCAATTGGGCAGTGGAAAAAGGGGCCGCCGTCATCTCTTGCAGTTGGGGCCCAGGGGCAGTTTACTATCCGCTTTCCCTGCGACAAAGTGCCGTCATCACCAAAGCAGCAACCCAAGGGCGGGGCGGTAGAGGCTGCGTGATTCTGTTTGCTGCGGGCAATGCCAACCGCCCTGTCAACGGTACTGTGGACGAGAAAGGCTGGCCGAATAACATTTTGGGCGATCGAACTAAATGGCTAGCAGGATTTGCGGTGCACCCGGATGTGATTGCGGTGTCTGCTTCCACTTCCCTCAACAAAAAAGCAGCCTACAGCAATTGGGGCAACAGCATCTCGGTTTGCGCCCCCAGCAACAACGCGCCGCCGGGAACTTGGCTGCCAGAAACCGGATTTATTGCGACTGGGCCGGAGGTGTCGCAGTATTTGCCAGGTTTGGGGGTTTTTACTGCCGATCGAGTCGGTGTTACCGGCTACGATCCGGGGGACTACACGAATACCTTTGGCGGCACTTCCAGCGCCACTCCAGTAGTCGCTGGAGTGGCAGCTTTGGTGCTTTCCGCCAACCCCCGTTTGACGGCGCGGGAAGTGCGGGGAATTCTCGAACAAACTGCTGACAAAATTGTCGATTCCGAGCCCGATCCGCAGTTGGGAAATCGCATGGGAAATTATGATGCTAATAACCGCCGCAGCGATTGGTTTGGTTACGGGAAAGTGAATGCTTTGAAAGCTGTGCAAGCTGCGGTGAGAAAGGGCGGCGGCAATCCGAATATCGGCGGTGCGAGGTTTAGCGATATTTCTGGACATTGGGCACAGAAATTTATTGAAGCTTTGGCTGCGGCGAATATAATTAGCGGTTTGCCTGACGGTTCTTTTGGGCCTGACAACAGCTTAAATCGCGCTCAATATGCGGCGCTGTTGGTGAGTGCGTTTAGTCCGATTCCGAAGGTGCCGGCGACAAATTTTATTGATGTTTCTGCTAGTTTTTGGGCGAGAAGTGCGATCGAACGGGCGAATCGGGCGGGGTTTTTGTCGGGGTTTCCGGGCTTGAAGTTCGGCCCGAATCAGAATTTGACTAAGGCTGAGGCGATCGTATCTTTGGTTAATGGTTTGGAACTTAAGGGCGGAAATCCTGATGTTGTAAAAGTTTACACCGATCGATCGCAAATTCCTAATTTTGCTTTAAGTGCGATCGCCACTGCAACTGCTTTGAAGATTGTAGTTAATTATCCGGCGCGCGATCGGCTGTCACCGCAGCGGGACATTACCCGCGCCGAGATTTCGGCTTTGATTTACCAGACGTTGGTGGCAATTAATCGCGCAAAGGCGATCGATTCTCCTTACATTGTCTAGCCAATAAATCAACAATAACTATTGTTGGGGCGGGTTCATCAACAATCTATAAGATCAGCCAGAAAACCCGTAAACCCGCCCCAACCCGAATCTTGCGATCGATCGACTCAATAAATATCTGGCAAAATTCACTTTTTAATCAGGAAAATATCTGCGTCAATCTGTGTTTATCTGCCTTGAATCTGCGGTTACTCTATCAATCCAATTTTCGGTAGTCCTATTTAGGTAAGGATGGACATAGCTCTTTTCATGTAAGGCTTTCAGAGCTTGGAGCCAACCTTACAGACCTGAAGTATCCTGGCTTTTTTAATGTATTTGCAGCTACAAAGCCAAGACATGAACGAAATAATCAGCACTTTGAACCCTGTCCTGAGCAGATACTTGGATCTTTCTACACGGTAGTAAATCAATGAACTCCAGACTGCCAAGGAATTTCAACCATCCTTACCTTTAGGGCACTACCGAGAATTCTACACGGTAGTAAATCAATGAACTCCAGACTGCCAAGGAATTTCAACCATCCTTACCTTTAGGGCACTACCCCAATTTTCAACCTCGAAAATCCCCCAAAGCTTTCAATGCAAACTGTGGCAAAGCCAACATTCTACGCCAGCGCCAAGGTTCTTGATAAAGCCGGTACAACCATTCTAAATGATTGTCGCAAAACCAAGCCGGCGCGCGGTCTTTTGTTCCCGCCCAAATATCGAAACTGCCGCCAACTCCCACCCAAATCGACTGAGGACAAAGATGCCGATGTTTGGCAATCCAAAATTCTTGGCGTGGCACTCCCAAGCCCACAAAAATCAGTTTGGGCTGTATCTTTTTAAGACTTTCACAAAATTCTTGTTCTTCATCTGCCGAAAGATAGCCGTGTTGGGAAGAAATCGACAATCCATTAACTTTTTGCTGCCAAGTCTCAGCAGCCGCCGCCGTCACTCCGGGGGCACCTCCAAAGAAAAATATTGGTTCCGAATCCGGCAATTTTCCAGCTAGTTGCAGCAGCGATTCTGCTAGTTCAATCCCTGGATAGCGCTGGGCCGGTTTGCCGCGCATTCGCAAGTACAGCACTACTCCAGAACCGTCGGGTATCACGAGCTCCGCAGAGCGAATTACATCGCCTAAAGCCTGGTTTTGCTCGGCTTGCATTGCCATTTCAGCATTCAGCGTTACGACGTGACTGCCTAACCCTTGATGCAGCCGCTCTATCAGCCAACCTGCATAATCGTCTAATATGTGAACTGGTAGTCCCAGTACGGAAAATTGCGGGCGCGATCGATCCATATTTCTTTCTTTGGGATTTCTGTATACTTAGTTAGTTAAATTAGTTTAGTTTGGCGATCGCCCCTACACAAGTCTGGAACGCCAAAAACCCGATTTTTGCCACCAAAAGTCTGTTAAGTCATCATTCCGTGGCCGATAAACCGGGTTTTGTACGAGACGCAGTACGTCACTGACTTAGAGTTTTGGTCGAAATTGTGATCGCCCGTTAGCGTTCAATTTTCTTGACAGAGCCGTCAGCGTACCATTCCATCGGTACTAGCTCAATTTTACCATTAATTTTCACTGTAGAGTAGACAATTTTTACAAAAGGAACGTTGTTGTTATTGTTGTTGCGGCTAGACATGGCAATCACCTTGTTATGTTTGAAAAACTTGAGAAGTGATATAATTTCTGATATATTTAAAAGTCTATTCACCGCAATTCGGCTCGCATCAGGAAAAAAAGGAACACGAAATGGCGATCGCAACAACCCAGCGGCAAACCAGGTTAGATTATTACTACCAGCAAATCAAAAACGTCATCCTCAAGCGCCAGAACCCAATTACCGGTTTGCTGCCGGCGAGTACGGCTGTTACTGCACACGGCGACTACACCGATGCCTGGGTGCGCGATAACGTGTATAGCATTCTGGCAGTTTGGGGCTTGGGTTTAGCCTACCGCAAAATTGATGGCGATCGCGGTAGAACATTTGAACTCGAACACAGCACAGTCAAACTGATGCGCGGTTTGCTGTTTGCGATGATGCAGCAATCAAGCAAAGTAGAAAGCTTTAAAAATACTCAGTTGCCGCTAGATGCCTTGCACGCTAAATACAATACTCAAACTGGCAGTATTGTTGTCGGCGATGACCAGTGGGGACACTTGCAGTTAGATGCTACATCTATATTCTTGTTAATTCTTGCTCAAATGACGGCTTCTGGGCTGCACATAATTTTTACAATAGATGAAGTCAATTTCGTCCAAAATTTAGTTTATTATATTGGTAGAGCCTATCGCACACCCGATTATGGAATTTGGGAAAGAGGCCATAAAATTAATCGTGGCAATGCCGAATTGAATGCCAGTTCCGTTGGCATGGCAAAAGCAGCGCTGGAAGCAATGAATGGATTAGATTTGTTCGGAGTTAACGGTTCTCAAGCCTCTGTAATTCACGTTTTACCAGATGAAATTGCCAGAAGTCGCATCACTTTAGAATCACTTTTGCCTCGCGAATCTAGTTCCAAAGAAGTAGATGCCGCTTTATTAAGTGTAATTAGTTTTCCCGCTTTTGCTGTGGAAGATAAAGAATTAGTAGAACGGACTCGCAATAAAATAATCGACAAATTGCAGGGAAAGTACGGCTGCAAACGGTTTCTGCGGGACGGACACCAAACAGTTTTGGAAGATGCCGATCGCCTGCACTATGAACCGACAGAATTAAAGCAGTTCGATCATATAGAATGCGAATGGCCGCTATTTTTCACTTATCTACTCTTGGACGGCATATTTGAGGGAAATCAAGCCCAAGTTGAAGAGTACCAGCAGCGTTTGGCATCTCTGGCAGTCGATCGCGCTGGTTCGCCACTACTACCAGAATTGTACTACGTCCCCGCCGCAAATATAGAAGCAGAAAAGTTAAATCCCCGCAGCCAGCAGCGCTTACCCAATGAAAATGTTCCCCTGGTTTGGGCGCAAAGTTTGTATTTTCTTGGTCAATTACTCAACGAAGGGTTAATCGCAGTTGGTGATATCGACCCGCTAGGGCGCCATTTGTCAGTGGGCCGGCACAGAGAACCTTTAGTGCAAATTGCCCTGTTAGCTGAAGATGAAGATTTGCAAGCAGAATTAGCTGCTAACGGCATTGCAGCCCAAACCCCCAAGCAAGTAGCACCAATTCAAGTCCGCCAGACTAAGGAATTATCCGCTATTTACGCGGAGATTGGACGCAACGATCCACTAGGCTTAACTGGCCGCCCCGTGCGCCGTTTGCGGAGTTTGACGACTTCCCAGGTGTTTAAAATTCGCGGAGAGGCGATCGTATTTCTTCCCTCATTTTTGGACAGAGAAGAATTTTACCTAACTCTAGACTACCATTTTCTAGTATCTAAAATCCAAAGCGAAATAGCTCACATTCACCGCCACTGGTATCAGTTGGGACGACCCACGGTAACGCTGATGCTGACTCACGCAATGCTCGAAACCGGCCGCGAAGCGCTGCTGAAATTGATGAAGCAACTCCGCGACGGAAACTCGGAAAATACGCCTGTCAAACTGGGGAATCTCAACCAGTTAATGCTGACGGCTGGTACCGAGAGCATTGATTTCATGCAACATTTTGAATTCACAGAATCTCCAGTGACAGGTGCAGTAGAAATCCCAACATATCTGAGTTACAATCCCGAAAAAACTTGGCCTTTGGGTCACACCCAAGAATTTAAATTAGAGTGCGAAACTAATCCTGAATTATTGCTCGCCAGCCTGCGAGATTCAGAGAATTTGTACGAACAAATTGAGTTGCTGCACACGCTGATTCGCCTCAAAGGATTAAATTTTGATACAGGATTTGGCGGTAGGGAAGCAACTGTTGAAGTTGTGGATTTGCTCAACGAAGTTTATACGAAAGCTGGAGAAAGTTCGCAATCAAAAATTCAATGGGCAGTTGTCCGCCACGCTGCTGGATTGCTGGACAAAGTTGATATCAGCTTGTCGGATGCGGTAACAGACATTTTGGTGCGGCAAAAACAGATTGCTGTGGGGAAAGCCTACAGCGAAGACTCGCTGATTTCGCGGCCTGGTTCTTACACGGAAATCATGGACAAAATTCGCGAATTCTGTGGAGAAGACGTTCGCGAGCGAGTTCTCACCCAAGAAATTCTCATTTACCTAGGCTTGTTAATTAAAGCAGAACCGCAGTTATTTAAAGGGTTGCTGACTCTGAGAGTGAGTTACTTTATTTTGCTGCTAACTAGCGAATTAGCTCGCGAATTGGGAGTTACGCAAAATGAAGCTTACGAATATTTAATGCAGCTAAGTCCCTTTGAAATTAAAAATCGCCTGCGCCAAGTATTGGCAGAATACGAGGAAATGAATCAAATCCTCAAACAGCAAGAATCCCTGCGCGTCAAACAGCCGGAAAAAGATATTGAATGGGTAGTCGTGTCAGTGTTTGAGGAACCCAAAATGCCTGCGGGTGGATGGCGGCGCAAGCGGCAAATGGAAGGTGCAGTCAACCGCGTACCGAAGGATTTTTATCCGAGTGTTTGGGGATTGTTGCGACACTGCAAAGGCTTGATTATTGGCGATAAATTAGAGCGTCGCAACCGCTTAGATAGCGATATTATTTTAGCGGAAATGACACCGGGAGAAAAGAATTTTGCGCTCCAAATCGAGCATTTGCTGAACAAAATTGTAGCGCCGGAATACCGACAAGTCAATATTGAGGCGCTGATGGAGTTGGCGGCGATCGCCCAGCTAAATCCCGAATTGAAAGTAGAAGAATACATTGTTTTAGATGTATTAGTCGGTCACGCGGTGCGGCTGAATTGGCTGGGAAGACACTCGGAAAGAGCGGATATGTACGATGAAGATAAGGCGGCGGCTTGGCAAGGTTTTTACAATACTTCGCCCTACGTTTGTGCGAGTCACGTGCTCGATGCTTTCCGATTTTTGACGAGGTTTGGATAGATAGTAAGGTGCGCAGTGCGCACCCTACACGTACAGGTTCTGCATTGATATTTAACTTTTTGGGCGGGCTAGAAGCCCACCCCATTGATTGTTTGATTGTTTTTTTGGATGCAGTTTCAATGCTGATCGATCGCTACTACAAACCCCAAACTACAATACCCCTTTAGAACTGGGAATCCGACTGGCGCGCCGAGGATCGACTTCTACCGCCATCCGCAAAGCCCGCGCAAAAGCCTTAAACGCCGCTTCGACAATGTGATGAGAATTTCCGCCCTGCAACTGTCTAACGTGCAGTGTCATCTGAGTGTGGTTCACTACCGCCGAAAAGAACTCTCTCACTAATTCGCTATCGTAAGTGCCGATTCGCTGGTTGGGAATTTCCAAGTTGTAACTTAAGTGAGGCCGTCCTGAAAAATCTAGCACTACTTCAATTAATGCTTCATCCAGTGGGGCGATGAAGTGTCCGAAGCGAGAAATGCCCGATCGATCTCCGACAGCTTTTGCTAGCGCTTGGCCTAACGTAATGCCCACATCCTCGTTGGTGTGGTGGTCGTCAATCGCCAAATCGCCGATCGCCTGTACGTCCAAATCAATCAATCCGTGAGAAGCAATCTGCTGCAACATATGGTCTAAAAACGGAATTCCCGTTGAAGCCTTGCAAGTTCCCACACCGTCGAGATTCAGGCTGACAGTCACATCTGTTTCCAGTGTTGTGCGCTTCACCAAGGCGGCCCTGGCTGGTTGAACTGAACTTGCAGGAGGAGGAAGAGGTAGAGAAGGGCGATCGATTATTTCCATAATTCCCAATTTGTCATTCATAGTTATTGATAATTAGTAATTGGGGATTAACACTTTTGTAGCAAACAACAGACAGTTATTGACAGTTGACTGTTGGCAAATCTTGCTGTCAACTGTTAACTATCTCAAAACTTCGCTGACAACTGTCAACTGACAACTGACAACTGACAACTGTCAACTGTCAACTGTCAACTGTTTACAAGCTGTTACATTCCCATGATTTCGTAACCGGCATCGACATACAAAACTTGACCCGTAATCCCGCTAGAGAGATTGCTGCACAGAAAAGCCGCAGCATTTCCCACTTCCTGCTGAGTCACAGTCCGCCGCAGCGGGGCCACTTCCTCAACGTGGTGGATCATGTCCAGAATGCCGCCAACTGCTGACGAAGCCAAAGTCCGAATCGGGCCCGAAGAAATCGCATTTACCCGAATATTTAAGGGGCCGAGTTCCGCCGCCAGATAGCGAACATTCATTTCCAAAGCGGCCTTAGCAATGCCCATCACATTGTAATTAGGAATTACCCGCACGCCGCCCAAATAAGTCAGCGTGATAATACTGCCGCCCTCGGCCATCAGCGGTTTAGCCGCAGCACAAAGCCGCACCAGCGAGTAAGCGCTAATATCCAAAGCATTGGAGAAACCTTGGCGCGAGGTGTTGGTGAAATCTCCCGAAAGTTCGTCCTTGCCGGCAAAAGCCAGACAGTGAACCAGGATATCTAACTTGCCCCATTTGTCGGCGATGGTTTGAAAAGTAGACTCAATTTCGCTCTCGTCTTGGACATTGCAGGGCAAATACAGACTGGGATTGAGCGGTTCCACGAGTTCAGCGACTTTGCGCTCGTGCTTGCCTTTTTCGTCCTTCAAAAAAGTTATGCCGAGATTAGCCCCAGCTTTGTGGAGCTGCTGAGCGATGCCCCAGGCGATCGAGCGATTGTTGGCAATGCCCGTAACAAGAGCATTTTTTCCGGTCAAATCTATCATCTGTAGTTTATCTAGAAGAAATTTGCACCGTTCTCGTTGGCTGTATGCGACAACCCCGCCAGTTTAGACACAACTGATTCAGATTTAACTGATTCAGACACAATTGAGACACAATTGAGACACAATTGAGACACAATTGAGATTAATTTTGCTGTGGAGCTACATGGAGGGGGAATTGAAAAACTTAAGAGAAGGGCTAGATTTAATCATACAGCGTGTGCTTACCTTAACATTAGAGGGAAGTAACAGAATCCCTGGACATTGGAGGTAGGGCAGTATATTTACTCAATAAGCTTAATCGAGAAGTTACAAACTATTGGTTAGTACAAAGGATCTCGTCGTGACACATGATAGACCGCTAGCAGCCGTGTTCCGCCAAATCAGCGGCGGGGCGTTTCCACCCATTGTGGAAAACTTTGAACGGGGCAAGACAATTTTTTTCCCTGGAGACCCGGCTGAGCGCGTCTACGTTCTCATTAAAGGTGCTGTGAAGCTCTCCAGGGTGTACGAAGCAGGCGAAGAAATTACAGTCGCCCTTTTACGGGAAAACAGCGTATTTGGGGTGCTGTCTCTGATTACGGGACACCGATCGGACAGATTTTACCACGCGGTAGCCTTTACGCCGGTGGAGTTGATCTCGCTGCCGATCGAACAAGTCGAGAAGGCTCTCAAGGAAGACGCAGAATTGCCTATGGTTTTGCTGCGGGGACTTTCTTCTCGGATTTTGCAAACGGAGATGATGATCGAAACCCTCGCACACCGAGATATGGGTTCGAGACTCGTCAGCTTTTTGCTGATTCTGTGCCGGGATTTTGGCGTGCCTGGTACGGAAGGGATTACGATTGATTTGAAGCTGTCCCACCAGGCGATCGCTGAGGCGATCGGCTCGACGCGGGTAACTGTGACTCGTTTACTGGGGGATCTCAGACAAGAAACTATGATCTCGATCCACAAGAAAAAGATCACAGTCCACAATCCGGTAGCCTTAAGCCAGCAATTCACTTGATGCCGAGAAACTATGGGATTTTGGATTTTGGATTCTAGATTCAATCCAAAATCCAAAATCTATAAGAAAAAATCGGAATGACTGCTGGATACATCCTGGTATTTGTAATTTTAGTGTTGGGGGGTGTGATCGCTACTGTCAGCGATCGCCTTGGGACGAAAGTCGGCAAAGCAAGGTTGAGTTTGTTCAAACTTCGCCCCCGCGACACTGCTGTTGTGGTGACAGTGATGGCCGGCAGCATCCTGTCGGCCATTACTCTGGCCATTTTGTTTGCTACCAGCAAGCCTCTGCGAACCGGGGTTTTTCAAATAGACGAGATTCAAAAAAGGCTCAACCAAGCCCGCAGAGAACTCAAAGACACCACTCAAGAAAAAAATCGAGTTGAAACTGAATTAGATGGAGCCAGAGCCGCTCAAGCGCAAGTTAAAGCCAATTTAGAGCAAATTAATCAATCGCTCCAAACTGCTAATGCTGAGCAAGCCCGGACAGAAAAAAAATTAAACTCGCTGCGGGCCCAGCTCAACAGCGTGCAAGCAGCCAAGTCTAAAACCCAAGAGCAGTTAATTCAGGTAGAAGCTGCTAAATCGGACACGGAAGAACAGCTTGCTAGCGTGGAAGCTGCTAAGTCTCGCACCGAAGAACAACTGAAACTTGTTGAAACTGCTCGATCGACTACCAGAGCTCAGCTCGATCGCACTGAGAACCAATTGAAAACAGTTTCCGATCAAAAAACGAATTTGGGATCGGAAATCGCCCAACTGCAAGGGGAACGCCAACTGTTAATCGAGCAGCGAGAGCAGGTGAAAGTTCAAATTGCCCAGCGCGATCGAGAAATTGCCAAGCGAAATGCAGCAATTGCCAAGCGCGACACAGAAATTGTCAATCGCAACGAACTAATTGCCCAGCGGGACAAGGAAATTGCCCAGCGGGTGCAAAATCTCGCCGATCGCGATCGCACAATTGTCGAGAGGGACAAAGTAATTGCCGAGAGGGAAGCACTCTTAGAAACCCTCGCACAGCAACAAGCCCAACTCGAACAGCAGCAAACTGTCTTGCAGCAGCAAGTGCAAGTTTTGGAACGCGACTTTCAGGCAATCCGCGAGGGTACAGTTGCGATCAGGCGCGGTCAAATTTTGGCTGCTGGCGTGGTTCGTATTACCGAGTCCGGTACGGCAAGTCGCGCGATCGATCGACTCTTGCAAGAAGCAAATAAAACCACCGTCGGACTGATGCGGCCGGCAAATACTAAGGTTAGAGATCAGGTTATTCAAATTACTAAGGCAGAAATCGATCAATTAATCAGTCAGATTAAAGATGGTCAAAATTACGTAGTGCGGATTGTGGCCGGCGCTAATTACCTGCGGGAAGAAAAGCTAATTAAGGTATTTGCAGAAGCAGAAATCAATCGAGTTGTGTTCCGGGCGGGAGATGTGATTGCAGGGGTTGCTGTCGATCCGGTGACTTTGACAAACGAACAGGTGCGGGTGCAGTTGCTGCAATTGATCGAAGCTTGTCAATTTCGCGCTCGCCTGATCGGTGTTGTCGGCGGTACAGTCCAAGTTGCGGACAATCGGATTGAAACTTTGGCTGGTTTTATCGATCGATTGCAGCAGTACGAGAAATCGCTGGAGGTTCGGGCGATCGCCACAGATGTCACCTACATCGCCGGCCCGCTGAAAATAGATTTAGTTGCTCTGTCAAACGGAGTCGTTGTTTTTCGCACCGGACAACAAAATCAAGGCCAAACAGATTTGAAAGTTAAGTAAAATAGTTGGTAATTGGGAATTGATTATGATTTTAGGTTTCGATCCGGGTAAAGACAAGTGCGGCATCGCCGTGATGGGTAGAGATAAGAAAGTTTGCTACCATCAAGTTGTACAGTCAGAATCAGCTATATCTACGATTCAATCTCTGTGCGAACAGTTTGCGATCGAGTTATTGGTACTCGGAGATCAAACGACTTCTAAGAGTTGGAAACAAAAACTGACGCAGAGTTTGTCGCCGGAGATTCAAATTATTCGGGTTGACGAGAGATTCAGCAGCTTAGAAGCGAAGGATCGTTACTGGGAAATGTACCCTCCGACGGGACTTTCTCGCTTGATTCCGCAGGGAATGCGGACTCCGCCGCGACCTGTAGATGATATAGTGGCGATCGTCCTAATTGAAAGATATTTAAACAAAAGTTAGTAAGATATTAGGGAGCATCTCATTTTCGCAAAAAAGATGTTTTTTTACAGCCCTATCCCCAGAAAACGACCATAATCAGATTGGTTCGTAGCATCCATCCGAGGACTCGCATTCCCGACTACAAACCGTTAGAGATTGCGGGTAATTGATGCAAATAATATAATTTGGGAAACTCCTTAATAAAAATTCCCTAAAATTAATATATCACAAGCTTGGACAGGCGGCAATTATTCTCAGTCATAAATCAATACGGTTCACTTAATATATTTAGGCCCCGGAGATCCCCCTAAATCCCCCTTAAAAAGGGGGACTTTGAGGGCGTTCTTGTCCCCCCCTTTTTAAGGGGGGTTAGGGGGATCTGTCTTAAGTGAACCGTATTGAGTCATAGATAGAGACTAGATATGATTCTGCTGATTTTATATTTTTAATTAAAATAAAATGCACCCTAATTTCATCTGGATTTCCGATCGCATAACAGTTATTCCTACTTAATGACAGCTTCGGTCAAGATTACCTTACCATTCTGGCGGACTTGCAGGCGATCGGGGTTAATCGAGTAGATAATATTGCCGTTAGTCGCTTCATAAGTTCCGTCGTCACCTGTAGTTACTTGCATCACATTAATTTGGCTGCCATTTCTTTTGCTGAAGCCCCGGTAAAAAATAGCGCCTTCCTGGGTTTTGCAAATGTATACGGAAAAGTTTGCAGTTGCGAAGAATTCCACCATTTCGGCTTTGGGACATCCGTCAACTTGAGCAATTTGTAGCGGCGCTGAAGGCGGAAAACTCGAAGATGCGGGTTGATTTAGTGCTGTTGCTTCTGCTGGAGGAGTCAAAATGCCGTGAAGCGAAGCTATCCCGAAGGGAATCGCGCTAATGCCAGCCATAACTAGACATAATCTTTTAATTACTTGAACTCGGTCTTTAGCAAACATCTCGTAACTCCTAATTTTAACTATATAATTACATCTTAAGCGATACTTGCTCCATCTGCGATTTTTAATAGTTATTGCGTCATTTTTTGATCGATGACTCAACCGCAGATTTTAGGCAGATTAACACAGATGGAGGCAGATAATTTGCAGAGTTTTTTTGACTCTATCTATTCGAGCTAAGATTGATGGTTGTGTGCAAGACTTTTTCAAATTTAAATTTTTGAACCATCGAAAGGGAAAGAGATCGTACAGTTTTTGTCTCATTTCCCTTTTAATTAAGAAGGACTAAAGTCCTTACTACGAACCTGGTGGTTAATTGACTGTTGCTAACTGTTTATCTTTGATTTCTACGGGTGCAGTCAAAGCTGCTTCCAAATCGGCACAGCCTAGTTTTTCCTCCAAAATTGCCATCACTTCGCGGCCGAAATCATTGGAATTTCGCTGCCAAGCTTCTAAACAAATTTGCCCGAAAAATGAACCCAAAGGCTCAGGATTCCACAGCAATTTGCGCGCTGTCCAAGGCATCAAACTCATTGGATCGTAACCAGGTTTTAGAATGTCCTTTTTGAAGGCGTATTCTTCTAAAATAGTGTGGGGCTGCAAACCGATAAAGAAAATCGCTGGTTCTACTTTATCGACTCCGAAAATCCGCTCTAATTCTCGGTGATAGGCAATAGTTTGCCGGATGGTTTCAAATGTTTCGTCAATTACGTTAAATGAGTAATTCACAGAAACTAAATCGTTGTAACCGGCTGCTTTTAAATCGCGGCAATTTTCCAAAACTACTCGCAAATTGTAGCCCATTCGCATTTTCCTAACCAGTTCCTGGGAACCGCTGGTGATGCCGATTTCAAAGTAGTTCATGCCCGTTTTTACCATCAAATCGCACAATTCGGGTGTGAGATTGTCCGCACGGATGTAAGCAGCCCAATGGATGTCTGTCATCCCGGAGGCGATGATTTTTTGCAATAATTCGATCGCATCATCGATGAATTTGCGCGCCGGGATAAATTGGGCGTCGGTAAACCAGAAATTGCGGATACCTCGATCGTACAATTGCTGCATCTCCGCCACCACCTCATCCGCCGGATTGATCCGCACTTGTTTTCCTTCAATCACCGTATAAATGCAGTAACAGCAATTGTGGGGACAGCCGCGCTTAGTTTGGACTCCGAGGTAGAAGTCCATATCCTGTAAATAATAGGAAAATTCCGGCCAAATGGTTTCGATGTAGTTGTAATCGCAGGCGGTTTTCTCGATGTTGGCTGGCTTTTCGTGAATTAGCCGATCGCGCGGTACAGTTTCTCCTACTACATAACATCTTTCCTGTGCCAAATCTTCGCCTTTAATCAACTTCTCCAGCAAAGCTTCGCCTTCGCCCACTGAAACCACAGTCCCCGCCGGCAAACTGCGCCCCAACTGCTCGTAAAACACGCTCACAGCACCGCCACCGACCACTGCGCGGGCTTCCGGGCGGTATTTCCGGGCCCGCTTCAATCCGCGCTTAACAAGTCCCAGATTGCGCGAGAGTTCGGTGTAGTAGGACGTGGCCAAACGCAATCCTCCGAGTGCTCCCCGCAACTTAGTTAGCGGATTTTTGGCGTAGTAAAACTCGAAGGCATTTTGCAGCGGATTCCCGCCTCTACCTCCGACGGGGGCGTAAATTTGAATGTCCCGCCAAGAGAAAACTAACAGCGTCGGCTGAAACTCATCGACGATCGCATCCAAACCTTTAGCGTAGTCGAGGGGCGGTACTGCGCCTAGGTCAAAAATGCGCTGTTGGACATCGGGAAACATCTTGTGTACGCTATCGGAAAGGTACACTACTCCGATCGGGAAAATTGGATTGCAAGGGAGGCGAACGTACAGGACTCGGTTTTCTCGGCTTTCCATGATTGCTATATCCTAAACTGGAACTTTTTCAACTATGTTTATATTCTTTTAATATAACTTTACAATCTCTCTAATTTTCGCAATTTCAGATTAAATATTCTGGAATTTTGCTCAGCAGCTTAAGGTTGAGTTTGTTGGTGGCGATCGGCTAAATTAGCAGAACCAAGGTAATCTTTGAGCAAATACAGCATATTTTGACCGAAAATCGCAGATGGGAGTCTAAAATCGGATATTTATCTGGCTAGATTGAATTTGAGGTGCGATCGGTCAGGCGGTATATTTTTGATCCTATTTTAAACAAATAATACAACTAGAGGCAAGCTCCAAATCCTGATCCAGCAAGTGATCTAACCCACATTCCGCACGTCAATTTGTAGTATACCAAGTAATACGGAAATTCTGAGTTATTTGACGTTTTATTTGTTATATTTGCGTATAAATACTTAGTTTTATATGTTTTTGTGTTTGCAAAACTACCAAACAGGTGTAATAATTACATATTACATTTTGAAGTGCGAAATGTGGGATCTAATATCCAAAAGCTCAAAACTCAAATCTCAAATAGTATGGGTTGGTAGTCGGCTTTACAGTAGGCCGGGATCGCAAGATGTTAGCCTGAGAAGATAACTAAAACTTTTAGGCAAGGCTCCCTTAGCAATTATGGCTCAAATTCTTGACCCAGTACCCTCAAACGCCGACAGCAAGATTCTTTGCTGCTACGTCAACGCCACCAGTCAGATTCAGATTGCTCGCATCTGCAACATTCCTAACTGGTATTTTGAACGAGTGGTATTTCCCGGACAGCGTTTAGTGTTTGAAGCGATGCGGGCCGCAGCATTGGAAATTCACACCGGGATGATGGCCAGTGCAATTTTGTCGGATAAAATTCCTTGCGATCGCTTGCAGATTAACGAAAACCCCTATTCTGCCATCAATTCTAGCAGCTCCCGAGATGAAGCGGCGGGCGATCGCACAGTAATTGCTGCCCGCCCCAAATCGCGAGAAATCTCAGAACCTTTGACAGTACCCGCGCTAACAGCCGTCGATTAATTGGAGTTGTGAGTTTTGAGTTATAAATTGTCAGTGAATTGATAACTCTGCGCTCAAAATTCCAACTTCTGCAAAGCGTTCATTCAGTTGACGGTTGACAGTTGACTGTTGACAGCTTGTCAGTCAGCGAAGTCGAAGGGATGAGGGCGACCTCTACCTGGAAGTCCGAGGATTGGAGTAATGAATAGTCTGATTTTAATTTTTCCCGACAAGGGTTCCGGCTTTAAACCAATTCTTTCTGGTAAAAAGTCAATACTTAAGAATCAAAGTTTCTGAATTGAATTTTAAATCGAAACTCAAAATCGCAAATATTGTCCTGTTTTTGATATTTGCCTGAGTTTTGTTCGCAGGCCGGACAACTGTGCAAAAATATCATTAAACAGCTTTTCTAATTTCAGCCATGTCAGCAGAGCCCGCACTTTCCCCATCTTCCGCCCCAGTATTTGAGCCGGCAGTATTCCGGCTTTCTCCCCTGATTAGAATCACGCTGTTGAGCCTGTACGTCGCCCTGAGTATTCCGTTACCGTTTTTGTCGGAAGTCACGAAAGCACCGGTTCCGCCCGCTGCACTCTGGGTGGCGATTGTTGTCGGCGCAGCGGGCCTCTACGGCGTGCTCAGCGAAAGGGTAATTCTCAGCGAGGAGGGGATTGAAGTTACCTATCCGAAGTGGTTTCCGCGCGTGTTTCGCAAGGGTTGGTCGCTTCCTTGGACTGAGGTAAAAGCTCTCAAACCTCGATCGACCGGTCAAGGAGGTTTAGTTTACTATTTTCTGAGTCATGCGGGTGAAGGTTATTTGTTGCCGATGCGGGTGGCTGGATTTGCTAAATTAGTGCGTTTGGTGGAAGCGAAAACGGGTATTGATACTAGGGATGTTCGCCCTTTGTCGCAGCCTTGGATGTATCTGATTTTGCTGGGATGTACGCTGCTGCTGCTGTTGGTGGATGCGTGGACGATTGTAACTGCGATCGGGCTTAAAGGTAATTTGTAAAATTGAATTTTAGCGCGCACGAAAATGAAAAATAATGAAAAACCCGGTTTCTTTAAGAAGCCGGGTTTTTGGCTATTCTATTGTTTATTGAAGTTACTTAACTTCAGCAGATTTCCGAGAGTTAGGCGATTCGTAGTAAACTCCAGAACCTGTATCGGAGACAAAATGACAATCCCAGTAAGAGCGAATAAAGCTCTTCCAAATTGGATCGGTTGACTTGCGATAATAATCGCCCAACAGTGGTTTAATTGCTTCCGTTGCTTCCTTCAAGTGATAGTGCGGCATCGTCGAGAAAATGTGGTGGGCTACGTGAGTCCCGATGTCGTGATGGATGGAATTGATGATTCCATAATCGCGATCGATCGTAGATAGCGCACCTTTCAAGAAATACCAATCTTTACCGCGATACCAAGGAATATCCGCTTCTGTGTGGTGCAGGAATGTTACCAAATCCAGCCAAATCACGAATACTACATAGGGAACTAAGTAGAACTTGAGTAAAAACAGCCAACCAAATTGATAGGTTAGCGCGCCTAAAAAGGCTACCATCAAAACTAAGGATGCGGAACTTGTCAACACGTCCCACTTTTCGGAAGGACGGAAAATCGAGCTACCGGGCATGAAGTGAGAACCTTCCTTATCGGGCGATCGCCGAAACAGATAAATTGGATAGGCAAATAACATCAAATAAAAGCGTCCCAGCTTTTCGTACCAAGGCATTTGATTGTATTTGCTCTCCGACACTGGATACCAGCTTTCATCGTTATCCAAGCTGCCTGTATTCGCGTGGTGGGTTCTGTGGCTGATCCGCCAACCGTGGAAGGGTACGAGAATTGGAGCGTGGGAGAGGTGTCCGATCAGGTTGTTGAGCCATTTGCTCTTGGAGAAGGAACCGTGCCCGCAGTCGTGGCCGACTACAAACAATGCCCAAAACATGGTTCCCTGCATGAACCAAAAGATTGGGTAAAAGAACCAGGAATCTAAGGTGTAGGCGATCGCATATAAACCTGCGATAATCCCCAGATCCAAAAAGAAATAAGCTAGAGATCTCGAAACCGAGGGTTCAAAACAATGGGCTGGAATGGCTGCTTTGACATCTTGAAGAGTAAAAGGTAACTCTTTTGTACGAGATGATGAGCCTAGATTGCTCGGCTGATTGAGAACAGTATTTGATTGCACGAAGTTTCCGATTTAAGCTGACTTGAGAAACCACATTCCGCCTTTTAACAGTCACTTTCAGCCCGCAAGGAGCCATATTTTTTACTCTGCAAGGGTTTCTAAAGTTCTTTAGTTCGCATGAATAGCCCGTCCTCGATTCTCAAGCAAGTTGGCTTGGGGAATACTTGTGTGGGAAAATTAGCGCGATCGACCCTGTTATCTAAAAAAATCTCATGTGTCCGTTGTTAGTGCGAAATGCGACTTCAATACTTGAGATCACACTTCTGGAGGAATTACCTCCAGTTCGCAGGTGGCATATAACGCTTAGAGTAGGATTTGTGAACGAGAGTGTAGGCTTGGTCTGTGGAACGAAACCTCACAGCATCGGAGTGTTTGGTTTCACACAAGTTCTACCCAACCCACAGCTCGCTACAATTCACTAATTCTACAATAATTGCTAAAGCTAAGTTTAATGTAACATTTCTACACACATTCTGGCAACGAGTTACCAGAAAAATTAGAAAATTCATAAATCGCAGAAAGTAACTGCGATCGCTTTTCACTTTGGGATTTTCTAGGTGCTAGCCTTTTCTAATATGAGCTTCGCCCGTTTTACCATAGCCGGAATCTCGATCGGATAATCGCCGGTAAAACACGCCGAACAAAAACTTTTCGTGTCTTCATTAGTAGCACTCAGCATTCCTTCCCTGCTCAAGAAAGCCAAGGAATCCACCCCAATTTGATCGCCGATTTCGGCGACAGACTTGGTAGCAGCAATCAACTGATCTTGATTGTCGGTATCGATCCCGTAGAAACAAGGATGAGTCACCGGCGGTGAGGAAATCCTCATGTGAACTTCGGTTGCGCCGGCATCCCGCAAGGCTTTGACAATTTTACGGCTGGTAGTGCCGCGCACGATCGAATCGTCGATAATAATTACCCGCTTTCCTTCCAACACATCTCTGAGAGGGTTGAGTTTCATGCGAATTCCTGACTCGCGCATCGTCTGAGTCGGTTGAATAAAAGTGCGTCCGACGTAGCGATTTTTAATCAATCCTTCGGCGTATGGAATGCCGGAAGCTTGAGAAAAGCCGATCGCCGCTGGGATGCCAGAATCGGGAACACCAATGACTATATCAGCCTCAGTCGGAGATTCTGTTGCCAACAAACGCCCTAGTCGCAACCGATAGGTGTACAAATTTTCACCTCGCATAATGCTATCGGGTCGAGCAAAATAGATCATTTCAAAGACGCAAAGTTTGCGTTTTTGCTGCTGGCTCCAGTGGAAAGAAGCCATACCTTCCTCTGTAATCCAAACCAATTCCCCCGGTTCTACATCCCGCAAAAATTCAGCACCGATAATATCCAAGCCGCAAGTTTCCGATGCTAAAACGTAGCGTACCGGAGTTGTGGGGAGCCTGCCAATTACCAGCGGGCGGACGCCATACGGATCGCGGACTCCCATCACGCCTTTCGGGGTGGCGATCGTCAAACTAAAGGCTCCTTGGCACATACCAAAGGCACTGATCGCAGCTTCCAGCCAATCTTTGCCCTTGTCTACCTCCGAACCGATCGCCACTGCGATCGCCTCTGAATCCGTCGTGCTGACAAACTCGCAGTTGCGAGACAGCAACTCTTCCCGCAATTCTTTAGTATTGACAAGATTCCCGTTATGTGCTAATGCGAGACTTCCCAGACGAGTTTCGACGACCACAGGTTGAGCGTTGATCACCCGCGACGAGCCGGTAGTAGAGTAGCGAGTGTGTCCTACGGCTAAGTTACCGGGTAAGTGACCTAAACTCGATTCGTTGAAGACCTGCGAAACCAGTCCCATATCCTTGTGCAGGTGGACTGTTTCACCATCAAAAGTAGCAATTCCGGCGGATTCCTGACCTCGGTGCTGCAAAGCATACAAGCCGAAGTAGGTCAACTTGGCGACATCTTCACCCGGTGCGTAGATACCGAAAACGCCGCAAGCTTCCTCGGGCTTGTCGGGTTTGCTAGAATGCTCGTCAGCCTCGAAGGAATGGTTGGGAATCATAGATGGGTGGGTTCCTAATGGGGAAGGTGGGTTAGGGGGACAGTTTCAGCGGGAAATCTTGTTTGCGAAAGCGTCGCATAACTTAACATTCCCTTAATCTTGCCACGGATCTGTCATTATTTCCAACTCGTGTAGCATTTCTGACAGAAGTGATGCGGCGTTTAATGGCATTGTAGTATCGATCGCCCTCAAATCATATATTAACCTTGATTAACGGCGGGCGAGGGATTCGGCGATTGAAAAATACTGTTGGCGAAGTCGCCAAGGGTGTTACCGCTCACATCTGGAATGGAGCAGTGGGGTTCGCTCTGGCTACTTAATAGCTATATGGTTAATTAAATATTTAGTCCCGAACCACTATTTTTAGGGGTAAGGGGTAAAACCCTTTTTAAATTCGCCAACAGTCTCTTGAAATTGCTTCTACACAAACAAAGTCCGCCTTCGCGGACTCAAGAAATTCAACCCGCTTGGAGTGGGTTTCGTCTGTGTAGAAGCGGTTTTAACCGCCGGGTTTTTCTGTGTAGAGGCGATTTCAAACGCCGTGTGTATGGACTGCGATTAGACAGATGCAATCCGACGCTCGATCGCATTATAGAACCGATCGCGCATATCATTCATGCTAACCTCAATTAACACTTGATTGTCAGCACTCACAACCCGCAAAGGTGATTCAGCACAGCAAACTAAACCAATTTTCTGCCACATTTTGGTCAAATGTTCTTCCAGGTAAGACTCCCAAATTCCTTGATTTTTCGGCGCCACTGAAACTATAATGCAGTTGCCCATTTCACCAAATAAAATTTCATCCCAGCGGCCGACATTTGCCGAATTGAAACTGAGATTGATTTCTGCACCCATTTTAGCAGAAATACAGCATTCCGCGAGGGCGATCGCAATTCCACCTTCCGCACAATCATGGGCAGAACCTACCCAACCGCTGCGAATTCCATCGCGACAAACCGATTGCACTTTTCTTTCTAACTCAAAATCTATCCTTGGCGGTTTCCCAGCGACAATCCCGTGAATTGCCGCTAAATATTCCGAACCTCCCAAAGTAGGAGAAGTTTCGATTTTTGGGCTTTCAGATGAAAGTTCTGAGTTTTGGGATGATTCCCCCATTCCCAGCACATAAATTAAATCACCTTTCTTTAGCCAAGCTTGGCCGCAAATCTTCTTCAAATCTGGAATTAACCCCACCATTCCGATTACCGGAGTCGGATAAATTGGTTGAGGATTTCCCTCAGCATCAACCGTTTCATTGTAAAGAGAAACATTGCCGCCAGTCACAGGCGTTCCCAACTCCCGACAAGCATCAGCAATCCCGCGACAAGCTGAGGCTAACTGCCAATATCCTACAGGTTTTTCGGGACTACCAAAATTGAGATTATCAGTAACAGCTAAAGGTTCAGCACCCACACAACTTAAATTTCTCGCTGCTTCCGCTACGACTGCTTTTGCACCTTCATAAGGATCGAGATAAACATAACGAGAATTGCAATCAACAGTTGCAGCCACTCCAGGAATCATCCCCAGGGGCTCTTCCTTCTTGCTAAGGGGGGGATAAACTTTTGGAGTTTCCCTACCTTGTGCCTTTGTAAATAGAGGAATTACCTCTTCTTCCTGTTTGCTTTCGGAAGCTAGAGAAACAGCATTTTCCCTCTGTAGATCCCCCTTAGCAAGGGGGTGTACTTCTAGCCCGTTAGCAAGGGAAGATTGGCAAGGTTCTAGCGGACGCAATCTGATCACCGCAGCATCCGCGCCTCCCGGTAAAACAACAGTATTGTTTTGCACTTGATGGTCATATTGGCGATAAACCCAGCGTTTAGAAGCGATGGTGGGAGTATCCAAAAGTGTCAGCAAAACCTGATTCCAAGTTTGGAAATTACCCTGAACTTCGATGCCGGCTGCGGTGCATTCCGGCAACTTATCCGCCGTCCATTCCCATGCTTTTATAGCATATTCTGGCGGTTCTGTCAACAATTGTCGGTGATAAATTGGCGTGTTATCTGCCAAAGCAGTCGCGGTAATTTCGGCCGCGATTTCGCCTTTAAAGAGAATTCGGACGATCGGCTCTGCGATGACTGTGCCCGCGACTACGGCGTGCAATCCCCAACGATGGAAAATATCGATTAATTCCTGTTCCCGTCCTTTCTCTGCCACAAACAGCATCCGTTCTTGAGATTCCGAAAGCAAGTATTCGTAGGGAACCATACCGCTTTCTCGAACCGGAACTTTATCTAAATCGAATTCAATACCGACACCACCTTTAGCTGCCATTTCTGATGTCGAGCAGGTAATTCCGGCCGCGCCCATATCTTGGGCGGCGACGACTGCACCAGTTTTGAATGCTTCTAAACAAGCTTCAATTAAGGATTTCTCTAAAAACGGATCTCCTACTTGGACTGCTGGGCGGTCATCCATTGATTTGTCGGTCAATTCTGCACTAGCAAAACTCGCTCCTCCCATGCCATCTCTGCCAGTAGTTGAACCGACATAAAGTACGGGATTTCCGATTCCCGATGCCCCGGATTTAACGATTTCTTGGGTTTCCATTAAACCCAAAGCCATGACGTTAACTAAGGGGTTTTCGGAATAAGCAGCATCGAAGTAAACTTCGCCGCCAACTGTGGGTACGCCGATGCAGTTTCCGTAGTGACTGATTCCCGATACTACGCCTTTGAATAATCTCTGGGTTTTGCTATCATCTAAGTTGCCGAAACGTAGAGAGTTTAAAAGTGCGATCGGGCGAGCACCCATTGTGAAGATATCGCGGAGAATGCCGCCGACTCCTGTTGCTGCGCCTTGGAAGGGTTCGACTGCTGAGGGGTGATTGTGGGATTCAATTTTGAAGGCGAGTTGTAAGCCGTCTCCCAAGTCTATGACTCCGGCATTTTCTCCGGGCCCGACCAGAATGCGATCGCCCTCTGTGGGAAACTGTTTTAATAGCGGCCGCGAATTTTTGTAGCAGCAGTGTTCGCTCCACATCACGCCGAACATTCCCAATTCAGCTTTGTTGGGATGGCGGCCGAGACGCTGAACGATTTCTTCGTATTCTTCGGGTTTGAGTCTTTCGGCGGCAATTTGTTCGGGAGAAAATGGGAGGTTTGACATAATAATTGCGATCGTTTTGTAGATTTTACATCCCAATTAGGGATTCTTTAAATCAGGACTTAGGTATTAAGGCAAAAGAAACCGGGGTTTTTATTTTATCTGCGGGTTATAACGAAGTATTCTCGCAAAAAACCCGGTTTCTGAGCGCCCGTGTGGCCAGGACTGTTAATGCTAATTTCTAGGAGGGGGAGTTTGCTTGTAAGATTGTTCAGATTTTAAGTTCCAGCATGGATTGAAGGTAGTACCAGTTTTGTTTGTGGTTCCGATTAGCTCCTAGCACGCGATCGATTATACAGGGAAATTGAGAACTTACCAAATATCCGATAATAATTGACATATATCTTGTTTTCTGCTAAAGCAACCGCCCCCGACAGTTAAAATGTTCTTAATTCCTCAAACCCTTGTCGAAGATTCCCTCTTCCCTCTTCCCTCTTCCTTCTTCCCTCTTCCTTCTTCCTTCTTCCCTCTTCCTTCTTCCTTCTTCCCTCTTCCTTCTTCCTTATGACTCAAAATCTCAATTTTGCCAACCAAAACTTGCGGAACCGTTCATTTAAAGGGCTTGACTTGTCTGGGGCGAACTTCAGCGGTTGCGACATTCGAGGCTGCAATTTCACCGGGGCGATTTTGAGGGGGGCAAATTTTCAGGGTGTCAGAACCGGACAAAGCCGCCGCCGGATCAAAAAATTGATTGCTAGGGCTGGGGTGACTGCGGTGACTGTGACGACGGCTGGGGCCTTGATTGGACTGATTGGCGGGGCGGATGCGGGGGCTGTGGCGGTTGCTGGGACTGCTGCGACGGCGATTGCTGCGACTCGGGGCGAGGCGGGAATTGTGGCTGGGGCTGTGGCTGGGGCTGCTGCTGCGATCGGCGCTAACGGTATTGTGACATTTTTGGGCGGGGATACTCTCAGGGGAATTGGTTTATTTTTGGTTTCTGGGGTTATTTTGGGGTTAACTGCGATCGGCTTTTTTATCGCTGTTGAAGAAATCGAAAAATTGTCGGTAACGTCGTTTAGAAAGGCTGATTTGACTGATGCTATATTCGATGCGGGGGCGGTTTTAGATGCAGATTTTTCCGATGCGCGAGGTTTGCTTTGGTAACAATCAGGACACGGCAGTGCCGTTTCCCTACATTAGACTTTTTGCATAAATCTTTGATTGATACAGCAACCGCAGATTTCAGGCAGATTAACGGAGATTAACACAGATACATTTTAAGAAAAATTGGCGAGTGAAACCGCCGTCTGCTGCATCTTTCTTGCTAAAATAGTATGGGAGTGCAAAACATTGAATTTATGACTAAGTTCCCCCACGATCAGTTTGCTAAAGAATACCTTCAAGAGTTATTGTCGCCCCTCGGAAAAGTAGAAACTAGCAAAGATGTCACCGCTGAAGTCAGAGAAATTGATGTCTGGTTTCAACCAACTTCTTTTGAGGGCGAATATCTCCAAAGTTTAGGTTTATTAGGTAAAATGGCTGCTACTGTAGCTGTGATTGAGCCGTTTCGCAATCCGGTTAATAATGAAGGAATCTTCAGTTGTGTGGTAAAATTATTAAATAGTAGGGCGAAACTGGGGCGGCAGACTAATCGAGAAGACCAGCGTTTAGAAGAAAGACTATTGCCGAGGTTGTGGATTTTAACTCCGACTGCTTCGGAACTTTTACTCGACAGTTTTGGTTTTCGGGTTCCCGAAGAGTCAGAGGGCTGGGAGAAAGGAGTTTATTTTTTAACTGAGGTTTGGAGAGTTGGGCTAGTCGCGATTCACCAGTTACCGAGAGTCCCAGAAACTATGTGGTTGCGGATGTTGGGCCGGGGGCGGGTACAGGAACAGGCGATCGCCGAACTAAGTGCATTGCCTGTCGATAATCCACTCCGAACTAACGCGCTAGAATTATTGTACATCTTGCAAGCAAATTTGCAAGCGAATACACCACCTATTCCCGCAGGGGATGATGAAGATCAGGAGTTAGTTATGGCGATCGCACCTCTTTTTCAACAACATTTAGAAGCAGCACAACAACAAGGCAGAGTAGAAGGCCGGGAAGAAGGCCGGGAAGAAGGCCGGGAAGAAGGACAGCGGATGATTTTGGAGAGTTTTTTGCAAGTTAGATTTGGGGAATTAGATCCACGAACTGTCCCATTAATTCTACCGATTTCGGGTTTGTCTGTTGCCGAGTTCACCTTGCTGCTAGTGCAATTATCTACTCTGCCTGCGGGAGAAAATGAACACCAACAAGTCCAAAATTTGTTGGCTGAAACTGTTCTGAAAAAATCTTTCCCTCAAGCTGAACAGTTATCAGAAACTTCGGCGAGTATCATCCATGATTTGCTGGCTTTATCTCCTGAAGTTTTATCATCGTTGTTGGCAGAATTACCTCAATTGTCGATTGAAGAACTGACAGCTAGATTGGCACAATTATTGACTTAAAAACAAAATAAACTGGCAGACGATGCCTGTCAATAATAGTAACAGGCATCGCCGAATTGAGTGCATTGCCTGTGGATAATCCACTCCGAATTAACGCGCTACAATTATTGTACATCTTGCAGGCAAATTTGCAAGCGAATACACCACCTATTCCCGCAGGGGATGATGAAGATCAGGAGTTAGTTATGGCGATCGCACCTCTTTTTCAACAACATTTAGAAGCAGCCAAACAACAAGGTCAGGAAGAAGGACAGCGGATGATTTTGGAGAGCTTATTGCAGGTCAGATTTGGAGAATCAGACCCGCTAACTCTCGCATTCATCCCGTTGATATCGGCTTTACCTGTTGCCGAATTTACTGTGTTGCTAGTGCAGTTATCTAATTTGCCTGCGGGACAAAATGAACGCCAACAAGTGCAAAGCTTGCTGGCACAAACAGTTCTGGAAAAATCCTTCAGTCAATCGGGACAATTAGAACAACTCCCGGTGAATCTCATCTCTAATCTGCTGGCTTTATCTCCCGAAATTCTATCATCTTTGTTGGTAGAATTACCTCAATTGTCGATTGAAGAACTGACAGAAAGATTGATACAACCATCGACTTAGAAACAAAATAAACTGACGGGCGATCGCCTGTCAATATTGGGGCGGTTTTTAACAGACACCGCCCCTAAATTTTGTATATGTCAATAGCTACGGTGATGCGTTATTGTAGTTAATAATAGACTGTGATCATTAGTCCTTGTTGTATGAAGCTGCGATCGTTCTTTTCTTTCCTGATTGCTGGTGTCTTGGCACTCCTAGGCTTGACTGCCGGTGGTTTTTACTGGCTGTCAACCAAAACTCCCCTCAATTTGCTCGCCGGCGGGCCGACAACTACTCCGGCTGCGGCTGTGTTTGTCTCGAAACAAGCGCCTTTGTTAGCTTCAATGCTGGTAAATCCCGATCGCCTCGAAGCATTGCGGCAAATCTTTGCCTCTCCCGAAGAAAGAAGCCGATCGCACGCTGAATTCGAGCAAATCAAAAAAAGCCTCCTCGCCAATACAGGCCTGGATTACAGTCGCGATATCCAACCTTGGATCGGTGACGAAATTACCCTCGCCCTCACAAATCCCGATTTCGACGATCGCGATCGCAACAACGGCCAACAAACCGGGTTTCTGCTGGCAGTTTCCTCCCAAAATGCCGATCGCAGCCAACAATTTCTCACTTCCTACTGGCAAAAAGAATCTCGTAAGGAGAAAACAGTGCAGTCGGAACTATATAAAGGCGTAAAAATATATTATAAAGAATCACCAATAGCAAAGAAAAAAACTGATCCAATTTCGCCTTTCAACCCGCTTTCTCTGCCGAATTCAACTTTGCCACCCAGCTTTGCAACTGCGGCAATCGGCGGCACTTCTGATTCTGGAAATAACAGTAGTTTTGTTTTATTTGCCAACAGTCCGAACGTGCTGCGAGATGCAATTAATAACGTTGAAACAGCCAACCTAAATCTTAAAAATACCCCCGAATATCAAAAAGCTGTGCAGCAGCTAACTCAAGGCAGAATAGCTTTAGCTTTTGTCAATTTTCCCCAGCCAGAAACCGAACAAAATTCCCAAGTTTCTCCCAATTCCCTCGCAGTTGCTGTCGGAGTCAACCGACGCGGATTGCTGGCCCAAACTGCTTTGGTAACATCGCGAGACAACACAGCCGTTCCCACACTCTCCGCACCAGTCCAAGCCTTGCAGTACATACCCTCAGCCAGTCCTTTCGCCGTCGCTAGCACCGATTTAAGGAATTTTTGGACTGATTTGTCATCGGCGGTGTCCGCCAACGCAGAAGTCTCAAAATTAGTCGATCGCACGATCGCAGATATTCAGCAAAATTGGGGCGTCAATTTGCCGCAAGATATATTTAACTGGGTACAAGGAGAATACGCTTTAGCAGTGGTTCCAAGTTCGTCAAACACTCCCGACTGGATTTTTGCTGCGGAAAAATCTGCGGATGCTCAAAAGGCGATCGACAAACTTGATGACATTGCCCGCAGCAAAGAATACAGCATCGGCAACTTTACTCTCAGAAACCAAAAAATTACCGCTTGGACGCAGTTGACAACGAGCCAGAATTATGATCAAAAAAATAAAACAAAAAGTGCGATCGAAACCGAGGCAAAAGGAGTTCGAGCCACAGTCGGTAAATACGAAATTTTCACTACTTCAGTAGAAGCAATGGATGCAGCGCTCAAAGCAGCCGAAACAGGCTCTTTAGTTGCCAATCTTGATTTTCAAACCAGCATCGAACCGCTACCGCCATCTAACGACGGCTATTTTTATTTAGACTGGCCCTCCAGCAGAGCAATTTGGGAAAAACAAATCCCGCTGTTGAGGTTAATTGAACTTTCCGCGAGACCATTTTTCGACCACTTGCGATGGCTCACCGTCACCAGTACGGGAGAAATCACAGGAATTCGCAAAGCCACCATATTTATGCGGCTGAATTAGTCATTAGTCATTAGTCATTAGTCATTAGTAACGGACGCGCCTATCACGCTAAGAAACCGGGTTTCTACGAGTTTTGGGTTGAGTGACGATAAATATTGAAAGAAACCCGGTTTCTCAGGTGCGCGTGAGTAAGAAACCGGGTTCCTACGAGTTTTGGGTTGAGTGACGATAAATATTAAAAGAAACCCGGTTTCTCAGGTTGGCGCGCGTGAGTAAGAAACCGGGTTTCTACGAGTTTTCGTAACAGAAACGATCAATATTGAAAGAAACCCGGTTTCTCAGGTCGTGAGTCCACCTTACTCCAATACCTCTCGGTTAAGGAACTTTGGTTAACAATCCTTAACGAGTTTACAAGCATTTCAGGAGATTAAATCCTACAATTTTGTGCTTAACCGAGAGGTATTGCACCTTACTCTACTTGTCAACTAATGCCCAATGCCCAATGCCCAATGCCCAATGCCCAATACCCAATGACAACTGACTAATTACTACTCAGGGTTTACTACTATTGGGTTGACTGGTGTTTTTGGTTTGCCAAAATAAGCTTGAAATACCTCTTTGGCGATCGGGGCGGCGGCAACAGCACCAAAACCGGCATTTTCCACAATCACGGCGATCGCAATTTCTGGCTTTTCAGCAGGCCCGAATGCCACATATAGCGAGTGATCCTCCTGTCCGATGACCTCCGAAGTCCCTGTTTTGCCCGCCGTCAGCGGAATCGAACCGTCATTGAGTCCCTGTCCCGTACCCTCGGAAACTACTGCGATCAATCCTTCCTTAACCACCTGAACTGTCGAAGGTTTGATCCCGATCTTTACCCGTTGAGTCTCTGGAGTGCCAGTCATAGAAGTCAAAAGATGGGGCTTGACTCGATAGCCGCCGTTAGCGATCGAACTCACCATTACCGCCTCCTCCAAAGGAGTCACCAACACCAACCCCTGACCGATCGACATCGTTACCGTATCGCCCTCATACCAAGGTTCTTTATAGATTTTCTCCTTCTCGGCCGGTGTCGGAATTTGACCGTGACTGCCCCCGCCTAGCCCCAAAAGATTCAAATTCGTATCCTTGCCAATTCCCAAGCGGTGTCCCCACTTAGAAATTTCCTCTGGCCCGGTACTCATCCCCACTTGATAAAAAAACGTATTGCTGCTGAAAGCCAAAGCATCCCGAAAGCCGATGTCGCCGTAACCGCCGCTGTGTTCATTAAAATTAATTCCGCCCACAGTAATGTAAGACGAAGTACCCAAAATTGAGTCTGGCGAAAACTTGCCTGACTCGATACCGGCGACAGAAGTCACAATTTTAAAAGTGCTGCCTGGGGGATAGCCTTGCATCGCCCGATTCAAAAATGGATCTTCCTGGTCTTGAAGAGTTGCCCAGTCATCCTTAGTGATTTTTCGCGTAAACAGATTGGGGTCAAAAGTCGGGTGGCTGGCGAGAACTAATACCGCGCCGGTTTTGACATCCAGGGCGACGACTGCTCCCCGGCGGTTCCCCAGGGCTGTTTCCGCTGCTTTTTGCATGGACAAGTCGATGGTTAGCTGCACTGCCTCGCCCGGTTTCGGGGGTGTTTCTCCCATCAGCCGCAATTCTTGATTTTGGGCATTTACCTCGATCAGCCGATCGCCCCAAACTCCCGCAATCTCCTTGTTAGAACTCGCTTCTATGCCCATCTGACCGACAATCATCCCCATCGGATATTCCGGGTGAGCTTTCAAATCTTCTGCGGTAGCTTCGCCAATATATCCCAAAACATGAGCCGCCAAACTGCCTTCGGGATAGTAGCGATTTGCTTCGGGCCGCACTTCCACTCCCCGCATTTGTCCCACCTGTTCTGCTAGCGGTACAAACACCTCTGGCGGCATCGCTTGCTTGATCCGCACGGGTCTGTAGGATAGAGGATCGACCTTTTTTAATTTCTCTAATATTTCTTTAGCCGGGATTTTCAGCAGCGGACTCAACTTGTCTGCTGTCACTTTCCACTGTTCCGGCGTTTGTTCTTTCGGCCACAAATAGACCGATCGAGCTAAATTGTTTCCCGCTAGCAGCTTGCCTTTGCGATCGACAATATGTCCGCGATTTGCCGGCATTGGCACTAGGCGAACCCGATTGTTTTCGGCCCGTTCCCGGTTTTGCTTACCTTGTACCAGTTGCAATTCCACCAGCCGACTAGCGTGCAGGCCCAGCAAACCGGTTGCCACCAGCATTAATACGATCGCCCGATGTATCGGACGCGACTGTTTCTTAGGAGTTTCCCCCAGAGTTTTGTCTGAAGAGCGAAATTCTGAGAGCGAATAAATTTGTCGTTGCATCATTCTATAGGTAGATGTCAAATCCTAGATCTTAGATTTCTGATTCTCAAGTTTGCAGTATACAGCATCAGACCGGGGCGATCGGCTTTCACTGTTAGGCGCAGCGGAACGATCGATAATAACTCATGACTAATAACTCATCACTATTGACACTCTCAGCGAAGACAGCGACTGAGATTCTTAAGATTTTGCAACCTTAATATCCTGATTGCTCAGGTTCCCAAACTCACCGCGTTTGCTCTTTGAGCGCAGTGATACCTTTTGGGCGTTTAGATGGCTAGCACCAAGTTTCGCGTCCTGGCCCGCGTACTATTGTCAAAACTCGATCTCGAATAGTTTTTGCAGCGCCAATATCAGCGTGTTCGTGATAGCCACATTCGACACACATGAACTTTTCACCATCTCTATTCGACTTGTCGATATGACCGCAATTCCTGCATTCTTGGCTAGAGTGTTTAGGATTGATTTTAATTGTGATTTTTCCTTGCTTCACAGCAAGATACTCAATCTTCAAAATCAATTCACCCCAACCTGCATCAGAGATAGAACGATTCAAACCTTTTTTTCTGGATTGTCCATTCCTAAGAAACCTCCCAGCTTTTTTGTCAGTTGTCACCTTGCATCGGCGCATCATCCTAGAGATGTTTAAATCTTCTAGGGCAATCACATCGACGTTGCGAGACACAATCTTGTTAGCAACTTTCCATTGATGCGATTGGCGTTTATTACCAATCTTTTGATGAAATCGCCCAACTCTGATAGCCGCTTTTTTGCGGTTTTTGCTACCTTTGACCTTACGGCTAACTCGCCTTTGTCTAATTTTCAGAGTCCGCTTAGCTTTTTTGTTGGTTGCAAACTTGGGATTCTCGATTTGATATCCATCAGAAAGGTGAACCAACTTAGTTATTCCTAAATCGCACCCTATTACTTTGGGATTATTACGCCTGAGTTTAGCGCTGTATTCAGGTACAGATTTATCCTCTATTCTGAGGGAAATATACCAACCATTTTGACGTTTTCTAACCGTGCAAGCCTTGATGGTAAACCCATCTGGGATTGAGCGAGAGTTCTGAAATCGCATCTGGCCCAGTTTAGGGAGATAGATTTTATTGCCCTTTAGTTTTACGCCCATCACATAAGTAAAAGACGTAAAGTTGCTACGGTTTTTGAACCTGGGAAATCCTCTCCCTTCAAAGAAATTCTTGTAAGCAGTGTCTAAGCGTTTAACATTCTGTTGTAGAACTGTTGAATCTATTTGAGCATACCAATGTCTAGCAATTTTCAATTCTGGCAATGCTGTAATTTGAATGTCCGCCGCACTTCTACGGGGATTTCTAGCCTTACCTTCTCGATCAAACTTATAGTCTTTCCAGGGATTTCCAGTTGCGCCACTTTTGCTAACGAAACAGGTTAACGGTGAAATTTCGCCATAAGTTCTAATATCGCAGTAGTCGCCTTGGACAAACTGTTGGCTGTATTGGTTAATCCTGTCATTTAGACACCAGTTGTAATGACTTCTAAGCATATTTACCCAAGCCGACATCTTTAAGACTTGCGTTTGATTGGGGCGCAATTTGTAAATATAGTTTGTTAGCAATCTCACTCACCTCCTTGTTCATATCTTAATATAGCAGGCGCCTTTTAAATATTAAGAATCAAGAAAGATTCACGGCGGTTAAAACCGCCCGTGCCGCTTACATATAATGGCTAAAGCCGATGAGTTTTCCGCTTGCCGAACTTTTTTTATAACTCATGACTGCTGACTAATCGTCCAAGCACCAAGAAATAGCCAGCACAATTAAGATCAGGCTCAGCCAATTAGGAAAGTGAAGCCAGCCGAAGATCTCTACAGGTAACATTATTAAACCCCATGTCAATAGGGCACCGATCGTCAACAGCAAAGCCAAAATTATCATAAAAAAACTCGGTAAGTGGGAAACTCAGTGGCTTTAGCCTCGGAGAGGGAAACGACACGGGTGGTTTTAACCACCGTGAATCTTTCCATCACCGCCTTGGGATTGCTTGGCTAGGTGTACTTTTGTAATGTACTCTCAATGGGAAAATTACCATTTCAAGCTTCACAATCCTGTACGCATAATGGTTGCCTTTGTTGGGCCTCCCTTACGGGGTAATGTTAGCTTGTCGGTCAATGTTATCAGGGCTTGCGCAGGGCTAGCAGCACTGTAAAGCGTGACTTTAGAACTTGTTTAACCACTAGCGACAGAGCAGGGGACTAGCTTCGCATCCACAGGGTGTCGTGACCTAAATAACGTAGTCAGTTAAAACTATAGCTGGTCAGAATAGCTTGTGAGTAATTTCTCGCGACCAAGCGAGCGTGTCTTTAGACCTGAGTTCCTGACATCGAGCATCTTGAGAGCGTATAATTTCGGATGTGAGCCGATCGCGTGTGGCAGAACTCGGAGTGGCACGATCGAGGGCGATCGCACAGGTCAGGGTTCCGATGATAGAAATCAGGAACAAAAGCCACAAGCTTTTTCACTCAATTAAACAAAAATTGTTCTTCCTCTCCAAGTTCCGATTCTTGGGACTCAGACGAGTATATTCTGAGTTGTAATTTTAAGTTGTGACACAGGAGTATTGCCATGTGGTTCCATCTGCCAGTCCATTTCAAAAACAGTGCGCTCTTAGCTGCGATCGGCGCGATCGCCGCCCTACCAGTTTTAGCAGAAACAGCCAACTTCGGCACTTTAACTTTATCGCGAGGTTTTGACTCCCCAACAGCAATGTTGAGAGGTTCCACAGGCGGATCGTACTCTCTCTCTGCCATTGCCAACACCGATCGCCACAAAAACAAATGTTTGGGCTTTGCCACTCCTACTCCAGACCACATCATAATCTTGCAGCAAAACTTTTCAAAACTCGCAATCCAAGTCAACAGCGGAGGGAAGGACACAACCTTAGTCGTACAAGGCCCCGGTAACAGCGTGCGCTGCGGAGACGATACAGGTCAGAATAAAGATGCCAGCATTGTAGATTCAGACTGGCAAGCAGGATCTTACAGGATTTGGGTCGGTACTCTCGAAGCCGGAGCCAAGTCTAACTATACAATCTCACTACAGGAATAGAACGCAGCCACGCTGTGGGATGGACACGCTAAAATATTCTACATCCTCAAATTTTTCTCCCAATCGCCCGATCGCCCGATCGACCACTAATATCATGTCCGTTCGATTAGATTGGATCGCGCGTGCGGACTTAAGTCCGCAACCGAACAAGCGGACTTAAGTCCGCGCTACGAACCGTTTATGTTGTGACAATCGACCGAACACGATCTAACTTCCGCGATCAAGTAAAATTGTAAAATTGAAAGTGGCGTGTTTAACCAAAATTGGGAACTCCGAAAGTGCTTCATACCCTTAAAGCTGACTTCAGTATAATTTTCGATCGCGACCCAGCCGCTCGCAACTGGCTGGAAGTATTGTTTTGTTACCCAGGTCTTCAGGCCCTAGTGCTGCACCGCCTCGCACACTGGCTTTATTTACTGGGACTTCCCTTCATTCCCCGCTTGATTTCCCACATTGCTCGGTTTTTGACAGGAATAGAAATTCACCCAGGTGCAACGATCGGCAAAAGCGTCTTCATCGACCACGGTATGGGGGTTGTCATCGGCGAAACAGCAATAATCGGCGATTTTGCCCTAATTTATCAAGGTGTCACCCTCGGAGGCACAGGCAAAGAAAGCGGCAAGCGTCACCCTACCGTCGGCGAAAATGTAGTTGTCGGTGCGGGGGCGAAGGTACTAGGAAACCTGCTAATTGGCAACAACGTTCGCATCGGCGCAGGTTCCGTCGTCCTGCGCGATGTACCGTCAGACTGCACGGTAGTAGGGATTCCCGGCCGCATCGTGTATCGATCTGGAGTCCGCGTCAATCCCCTAGAACACGGCAGTTTGCCGGATTCGGAAGCTGTGGTAATTCGCTCTTTGCTCGATCGCATCGAATCCCTCGAACAGCAAGTAAAAAGTTTGGTTCCTCAAGCATCTGTCTCCTTAACTTCTGTTCCCAATTCCTATTCAGCATTTCCACATTTAAACCAAACCAACAATGTAGCCCTAGCTGAAAAAACCGAAGTTGTTGCCGCCGCTTGTCAGTTAAAAGATAAAGCAATTCAAGAATTTTTCGACGGCACCGGCATCTAAAATTTGAATTGGCCAAACAGGGCATTGGGCGAAGCGAAGCGGAGGGATTGGCCAAACAGGGCATTGGGCATTGGAACTGACAACAAATAACCAATAACCAATAACTAATAACCAATAACTAATGACTACTGACTACTGACTTCTTTTTCAAGGATTGACCGATCGCACAAACCAATTTCCATCTGCATCGCGTCCGTAAAGCGATCGGTTCTGCGGTTCCCCCCGCAACTCCAAAAAATCCACCGTTTCGGGTTCCAACAACAGCAAACAAAAATTCGACAGCGGCTCGTGAGCATCTGGGGAAGCAGAATCAAAAGCACCAAAATCCGCCTTATCTTCCCCCGGTGCAGGCCAAGCAAACTGCGATCGAGCAGCCTCAGAAAGCTCCTGCCAAGCTGTGCGGCGCGCTGTAAACAACTCGGAATCTGCATCGGATTGCCGCACCAAAATAAGTTGTCCGGCAATCCGAAATTGTTCGCGAGTTTTAGGGAAATACCAGCAAATCTCCCCCCAAGGATAGAGGTCAATTTCCTCGGTCTTCTGACTGCGAATATCAGTAATAAACTTCAACTGATTAGTATCTCCTAAAAAACCTCGAAAAACCACAGTGCGGTTAGCCGGACGCCCAGTGGCGCGAACCGTTGCTAATTGCAAGTAGCGGGCAAAAGCAAGGCTGCGGTTGCGGTGCAGAGCTCGCGCCAAGGGCGATCGCCAAAGTGCTAAACACATAAAGGAAGGAAGAAGGAAGAAGGAAGAAGGAAGAAGGAAGAAGGAAGAAACAGTTATCCGTCAATTCCCTGTCATACTATTGGTAATTTTATGTCAAATACACACTCAAAACTCACAAATATTGAAACTCCCCACAGCGGCTACCACTGGGACAGTAGTTCCCGGCGCTTTTTTGAAGGCTGGTACTACCGAATAACATTACCAATTCACGGACAATCCTTTGCCTTCATGTATTCCATCGAAGACCCCAGAGGCGGTCAACCATACAGCGGCGGTGCTGCTCAGATTTACGGCCCTAAAGATAGCTATTTATGCCGCACCTTCCCCGACGTAAATAAATTTTGGGCGCACCGAGAAAGCTTGGGTTTAGGACATTGGGGCAAAACAAATTTACAAATTAAACCCGCATATTTAGAGCCGCAAATATTCGACAGCCACATCGAAGAAGGCTATCAAGCTACTGCTACCTTAAATCAAGGTTATCTGCATGATCCCGGAAGTGGCAGTCACTGTTATTGGGAGTACGAAATTAAACCAATTTACGGCTGGGGAAACTCTGCTGAACTCCAAAAATCTACGGCGGGAATGCTATCTTTTCTGCCCGTATTTGAGCCTGGATGGCAAATTTTAATGGCTCACGGTTTAGCCACAGGATGGATCGATTGGAACGGCGAACGCTACGAATTTACAGATGCTCCCGCTTACAGCGAAAAAAACTGGGGCGGTGCTTTTCCGCACAAGTGGTTTTGGATTAATTGCAATTGTTTTCAAGGCGAAAGTGATTTAGCTTTAACTGCTGGCGGCGGCAGGCGAGGCGTGCTGTGGTGGATGGAATCGGTAGCAATGATTGGCATCCATTACCGAGGCAAATTTTACGAATTTGTGCCTTGGAATTCGCAAATTAGTTGGAATATTGAACCTTGGGGAAGCTGGAAAATCCAGGCGAGAAACAGTCAGTTTGAAGTTGAGTTAATTGGGACTACAAACAGTTCTGGTACTTATGTGCGAACTCCTACAGCCGAGGGTCTGGCTTTTTGTTGCCGGGATACGACGCACGGCGAATTACGCTTGCAACTGCGAGAATTATTGGGCCCAAATGTTGAAAAAAATGGCAAGCAGCGCTCTAAAATTATCTTAGAGGCTCAAAGTTCTTTGGCCGGTTTGGAAGTTGGTGGCGGGCCCTGGGATGACGTTTGGCGATCGAATTAAATCAGCAGTCATTAGTCATTAGTCATTAGTCGGTCAACTGCCAACTGCCAACTGTCAACTGTCAACTGTCAACTGTCAACTGCCAACTGTCAACTGCCAACTGTCTTCAGACCGACTTTACTTTAAATTCAAGCCAATTTCTTCATTATTAATAGAGCCGTCGGGCATTATTGCCCCATTCAGCACCGCACCTCTGAGATTTGTTCCCGTTAAATTAGCACCTTCTAAATTAGCATTGCTGAGATTCGTAACTTGCTTGGAACCTCGGAAAAAGAAGCTGTGTAAGTCAGCATTTGTCAAATTACTGTCTGCCAAATTAGCATATTGCAAATCAGCACCGTGTAGCGTCGCATCAGTTAAATTAGCTTGAGTGAGATTGCTTCCCCAAAGTCGAGAATCCAACAAATTAGCATCTTGTAAATTAGCGCGACTCAGATTTGCCAAAGTCAGATTAGCATCCCACAATTTAGTTCGGTTTAAATTAGCTTCAGTCAAATTTGCTCGACGGAGATCCGTCCCCAAAATATCAGC
The DNA here is from genome assembly GCF_026130175.1 of Lyngbya sp. CCAP 1446/10. Classification (GTDB taxonomy): domain Bacteria; phylum Cyanobacteriota; class Cyanobacteriia; order Cyanobacteriales; family Microcoleaceae; genus Microcoleus. The sequence continues at coordinate 58,186 of NZ_JAIGNI010000001.1, forward strand.
ATTTGCTAAATTAGCGCCACTGAGATCTGCGTCTGAAAGGTCAGCATTTTTTAAATTAGCGCCGGACAAGTTGGCGCCGGACAAATTAGCGCCGCTCAAGTTGGCTTCTTGCAGATTAGCTCCTCGCAAATCGGCAGCGCTCAAATCGCATTGCTTCCACAAAAAGCTGACGCACCAATTATCTTTTAATAGCTGACTCACATCCTCGGCATTCGCGGCCAGAACTGGAGGAGTCAAGTAGAGAGTGAACAGGACGATCGCCAATACTGCCACCGCTAAAGTTTTTAACCTCAGAACTCTTTTCATTGACACTAATTTGCGCAATAGATTCTTGATGTGTAATCAAAGCATACCAAAGAATCGGCAACTTTCATCAGCAATATTACTCAAAAATATTAGTGAAATGTCGATCGCCGTTAGCCCAGCCCCCAACTTAACTCGGCCAGTCACGGGCGAATCCTCTTACCTAGAAAACGGGTTGCTTCACAGATGCGTCGGTGCCAGACAATTTTTTTCCCGAAACCCGGTATCAGATGCTCGCAAGTGCGATCGGGATTTACTGATAGCATAAATCATTACAAGGTACTAAGCTTTTGCCCATTTAAATTGTATATTTCAATAAACTATTCCGCCTCCACAGTCAAATATTCTCGCTTTCCTCCTTTCTCCCCTCTTCCCCTCTCTTGAATCTGGGCAGCAATCAACCGCCCAGCTAGCCTGAAACTACGAGATTTAGCGGGTTATAGCAGCAATTATCCCTAATTGCGATCGACATCACTAACTAAGCCTAACTCAGAGCACACAAGTCAATCCGTTCTATGAAACCTACTCAAACCTACTCATGGCAGATTTAATGTTCACTTCCTGCTTCTTCCAAGGGAGTTGGCTCCTACTTGTCCACAGGCTTAACTTCAGACCGAACTGGTCTTACTCATGCCAGATTGACGAGCTAAATTAATCGCAGCATTCAAGTCGCGATTAATTGTTATACCGCAATTGGAACACTCAAAAACTCGCTCTTTCAGTGGCATTGACTGAATATGACCGCAACTTGAACAAGTCTTTGATGACGGATACCATCGATCGACCAATTCAACCGTCGTACCGTACATAGCTGACTTATATTCCAATTCACGCCGAAATTCATAAAAACCACAATCTGAAATAGCTGCCGCTAATTTATGATTAGCAATCATCCCACTCACATTCAAATCTTCGATGCAAATGTGGGCATATTTTCGGCTAATTTTTGTGGTGGTTTTCTGCAAAAAGTCTCGACGTTGATTGGCAATTTTAGCATGAATTTTGGCAATTTTACGATAATGTTTTCGGGCATTATTGGATGCTTTCACACCCAATCTGCTATTACCCAATTGCTTATGGCGATTTCTCCACTGTTCTTTGCTCAGCTTGGTTTTCGCTGTTTTGAGCGGACGGGGAGACTCGTAACAATTGCCATCGGAAAGAGTAGCAAAAGTTGACACACCCAAGTCAATGCCTACAGTTTCCACAACTGGGTGAAACAACAGTGGCATCTTTTCGGCTTTTATAACGAAGGAAACATACCATTTATCTGCGGTGCGCGAGATGGTAAATGTCTGCGCCATACAAGGAAATGGGATTGCTTCCTTGAGTTTAAAAGTCCCCAAGGTGGGAATTTTTATTAACTTTTGCGGTTTGAGTAAAACTGCATGATTCCAGTCAGCCGCATCTACTGTAAAAGAGTCGCCATCTTTTTTTCGTTTGAACTTTGGGAACTTTCCTAATCCTTTAAAGCATCGCGATAGTGCTTCACCGAAATAGCGGAATGTGGTTTTATAAACTCTGGAAGACAGAGTGGTAGTCCATTGATATTCTGGTAATTTCTTGACGTGGTTGGTGAAAACTCGTTCAATCGCTGCTACTTTTTTGCTGCTGCTACCCCTGTGTTCTTTAACACCTTGATATAGAGATAAGGCGAAATTGTAGCAAAATCTCGCATAGCCAGAATGCCGCGCCATCAAGGTACGTTCTTGATTATTAAGTTTTAGTTCTAGTTTGATGGCGTACATATCTAATTAAGATTTTTGAACAATTTCCTTCCGATTCCCAACGTCTCAAGGTTGAGACGCACTCGAATTGTTTCAATTCGGCTGCTGAGCGAAATTGTCAACTTACTCACGCATATATAGCACACTTAATAAGCAGCTTTAGGAATATTTAGGTAAATTTTTATGAACAGTTCTTACCCCCGCGCATCACCCAATCTCATCAAACTTATCACGTCCCTAAGAGTACGGATATCACCGTGAAATTTGGGAATGGAGAATGGAAAATGGATCGTGTGGCAAGGTGCGCACTGCGCACCCTACACCTATAATTATGGCATGAGTATTGTTAAAGTTAGCCAATTCTTAAGGCAGCATCGCCCACTGGTAAGTCATTGGGACGGGAAATAGTAGAAAAGTCAATTGCAAAAGCAGCGCTTTGAACTGCGGCGGGCGTGGCATTTTGAACAGTGGCCAAAGTAGCCCCTCCAACTTGAATTAAAGTATTGCTTCCAGACTGAGTGAAAGCAACGTTTGACAAACTGCTACCGCCAATGCCAATGCGATCGCCCTGGGCAGATATAAAATCAGTAATTGTGTCTGTTTCTGCACCACCTGCGATTAAAACAAAAATATCTGCACCTGCGTCACCAGTGAGAGTATCGTTGCCTACATCTCCCATCAAAATATCATTGCCATCGCCACCAGTTAGCAAGTCATTCCCTTTACCGCCTCTCAAAAAGTCGTTACCAGCATCGCCATTGACAGTATCGTCGTCGAGATTTCCGTTGATAATATCGTTACCAATACCGCCACTAATTAAGTCGCTACCTTTGCCGCCTCTAATAAAATCGTCGCCCGCTTCGCCCGTGAGAGTATCGTTGCCTTGGCCGCCGTTAATGGCATCATCAATCGGTGAACCGATAATGCGATCGTTTCCGCTACCTCCCCGCACGCCGATGGGGTTTTGCTGAGAATCTTGGGCGGTGACTTGATAGGTGTTCGGGGCATCAGGCAAGTTGAGCGATCGCAAAGGCAGATTTACAAAATTGGTATTATTGACAAAACTATTCAGCACAGCAGCATTGGTAATAATACTCGAAACCCGACTGGGGACAATCCCTGCAACGACTTTAGCACTGGAAATGCGATCGCCCTGCTGCACCGCATTAACCGTGTCAAAACCTTGAACAACATTGCCAAAAACAGCATAATTGCCATCCAAAAATGGCAAAGTATCCAAAGCAAAATAGAACTGCGAAGAAGCCGAATTCAAAGCGCTAGAACGAGCCATTGCCACAGCCCCTTTCGTGTGCGGCAACTGCGGCTTTTCGGTCACAACTTGGTTATAAACTGGTTGTGCCGCGCCTTGCGGTTTGATTTCCAAAGGAATAAAACGCGCCTGATTCGTATCCGGGTCAATAAAATTACCCGTTCCCAATTGACCCGCCGGAATGCTAGTATCCTTGCTGCGCGGATCGCCCCCTTGCACTACAAAAGGATCGGGCTGGCGCACAACTCGATGAAACATCACCCCATCATAGGTGCCACGTTCAACTAAATCCACAAAATTGCCCCCAGTAATCGGGGCATTAGTGCCGTCTACTTCGATCACCACCGGTTGACCATTAATTACCTGGACTACTGTAACTTTGCCTGTTAACGGGAGTGCAGCGCTCATAAGTAAATTGCTATTTGAGTGAGTGATATTTGGGTTTCATACCCAATCCTGGCTAAACATCCCCTTTACTTCTTAGCCCACAGACACCGGCTTCCTTGTATAGAAGCGGTTTTAATCGGCGAATCATAAAGGGGTAGGTAACTCGGATTTAGTATTAGAAGCAATCCGCGAATTGCTCCTACCCATTTAATCAGAAAACTGTAAACTTGTGTTATGTACAGTTCTACTTGTGAATTTATGATTTCCCGGCGCAAATTTTTTAGCACTTTATTGGTAATTTGTCTAGCCTTTGTGAGTTTCAATGTTGCTCCTCCAGCCTTTGCCCTCGGTGGCAAACTGCCGGCAGTGAATCAAGCCGCACCAGATTTTAGTTTACCGACAAACAGCGGCGACGGGCAAGTCTCGCTGTCCGATTATCGCGGTAAGTGGCTGGTAGTCTACTTCTATCCCAAAGATTTTACATCCGGTTGTACGATCGAAGCACGTCGATTCCAGCAAGACTTGCCGAAATACTTAGCAAAAAACACTCAAATCATCGGCATCAGTGCTGATGATGTCAACTCCCACGCGGAATTTTGCGACTCAGAAGGTTTGAAATTTCCGCTGTTAGCCGATACCGACGGCCAAGTCAGTAAAGCTTACGGTTCTTGGATGAGTTTTATCTCGTCCCGGCACAGTTTTATTATTGACCCTGAGGGGATTTTGCGGGAAACTTTTGTCAAAGTTAATCCGGCGATTCACTCCAAAGAAGTCTTGGCTCGTTTAGGCGAATTGCAGACTAACAGCTAATATTATCTCACCTAAATAACCGCAATCAAATAGGTTCGTAGTGAGGACTTTAGCCTTTATTCAGGATTTTAAATCCGACTAAAAACCCCACTACAAACCTGATATTAATTTAATTATTTTACGACACTTGATACCTGGTAACGAGACAAGCTATAAAGTCAATTTCAAATCGAAAATTGCCTATCCCGCCATATTCAGTGAGAATTGAACTTACTATTTACGGCAACAGGCTCTGAAGAAGATTCCGGCTCTGACAGATTTCTTTTTCGGCTAGCAAAACGGCGTTCCGGGTCAATCCCCTCAAAAGTTGGCGGCAACCAAACTCGGATGACCAACAATATTCCCAAAACCAGCAAAAATCCACCTGTTGATAATATTTGAACCCAGGGAGTTTCCAGCACACCCCGCACAATAACTTCTCGCAAAACTGAAACAATACAAACTTCAACCGCCACGCCGATAGAAACGCGCTGCTCTTGCAAATAAATAATCAGTAGCCGAAACAATTCCACCAAAACCAAGAGAAAGAGAATATCAGCAGTCACTTCCTGAAAATTCAAAGGAGGCAACAGCGAGAAAAACATTTCTCGCAGTTCGAGTACCATGAAACAGAACAAACCAATACACAAAGAAATTACAATTAAGTCTTGAACAGTTTCCAGACCGCTGACTATTAGTTTCAAATTTAACCATTTAGGAGGGGAATTGGTCTGGTTATTTGAACGGTTTTCCATTGACTGCTCCGGGAATCTGTTGGACTTGCTTACAGCTTAAGTTAAATTGAGCTGATCTTTGACAAAAAACAGGTTTAATTTATTTATAACCATCATCAAACTTCTGTCTGTTGAGAATTTTCCACAAACTTTTATTTATCACGCAGGCGGGTTGACTTGTTGCCAATGTTTGTGCTATGTGAAATCTGGTATTAGTAAATTTGGTGAAAATCATAATTCAAAATCCTAAAATGCTGTAACTGAGATAAAATATAAAAATTGTAAAGAATTATTTACGACAGCTTGATCAACTCAAGCTAGGAACTTTAGGCTCGAATCAACGAAAAGCCGGAAAGTCAACCGAAAAACAACAGCCACCTAGAGAGGATTGAACACAATGGCATTTACACTCGCACCATTACCCTTCGCCGCTGACGCATTAGAGTCAGGTCATATGTCGGCCAACACGTTTTCGTTCCACCACGACAAACACCACGCTGCTTACGTGACCAATCTCAACAAACTGATTGAAGGCACCGAACTAGCCAGCAAATCCCTCGAAGAAATTGTGATGGCATCTGCTAAAGACCCATCAAAAGCCGGCATCTTCAACAATGCAGGTCAAGTTTGGAACCACAATTTCTTTTGGAATTCCCTCAAAGCGGGTGGCGGCGGCACTCCGACAGGAGCTTTAGCTAATAAAATCAATGCCGACTTCGGCAGCTTCGACAAATTCAAAGAAGAATTCAAGGCTGCTGCGACAACTCAGTTCGGCAGCGGCTGGGCTTGGCTGGTTTTGGATAACGGTACTTTGAAAGTTACCAAAACAGCTAATGCTGACACCCCGCTAGCACATGGCCAAACTGCGTTGCTGACTTTGGATGTGTGGGAACACGCTTATTATTTGGATTTCCAAAACCGCCGTCCCGACTACATTACTAATTTCTTGGATAATTTGGCTAACTGGGATTTCGCAGCAGCAAATTTGGCTGCGGCTTAGTAGCACCTGATTTTTAGGATTGAAGTCCTCACTACGAATCTATTAAGTTTGTAGTGAGGATTTTATTGTTTATTTCCGAGGACTGAAGTTCTGACTACTAGCTTAATAGGTTCGCTTAAGTAGGTCGGCGCTGTAAAACGCAAATATGTAAACGATTGTAAAGTATTCAAATGCACATCTAGCAACACTCGTTAGCCTTGTTTACATATTTTTATATTGTGAAGTTTAATATCGCCTACAACTTAAGTGGATGTAAGAATAGGTGTGGTAGTTTGGGAACTTCCACTGCCTCACACGGTATCTAATTTGTGAAGATTTATAAACCCATTTGTAGCGAGGAAAGGATAGTAGAACTCTCCAATCCTCGCAAAATCGGGACGTTTCCCCTTGCTATAGCAATGTTGTTGTGATAGATAGAGTTCTGGACAGATAGATGTCTGAGAGATAGATTGTTAATATTGGAGGCAGCGACATTTAACACAACCTTTTGGAGTATAGAAAATGACAAAAAATGTATCAGTAGTGATTCCATCTTATAACAGCGCCCAATTTTTACCGGAAGCAATAGAGAGCATACTTGAGCAGACTCTACCCGTATTTGAGATTATTGTCGTAGATGATGGTTCTACTGATGAAACGAAAGAAATCTGCGATCGCTACCCAGCAGTAAAATACGTCTATCAAAACAACCAAGGCGTTGCTGCTGCACGCAATACTGGTCTGGGGGTTAGTACAGGAGAGTATATTGTTTTCCTGGATAGTGATGACTGCCTTTTACCTGAAGCGATCGAGATTGGAGTCAAGCACATCAACGCCCTACCAGAGGTGGGCTTTGTATTTGGTCGTTATTTCTTCTATTCCATTCAACCTGATGGCTCATACAAAGTAGAAGAAAAATATGAGGATCAGCCTGAAGTTGCTAATTATCAAACCATTTTAGCCACCCAGCATAAGATTCAATGCGGTTGTATTATGTTTCGGCGTGTTGCTCTGGAGTCCGTCTCTATTGAGTCTGTTGGTGCATTTGACCCAAGTCTTGTGCCGATGGAAGATATCAATTTGTTCCTGCGGGTAGCCCGTGATTTTCCGATCTATTTCCACGGTGAAGTCGTTTCTAAATATCGCTACACTGGCAATAACCTATCCAGTAAATCGGCAAAAATGCTGATCCAGGCAAGACTATCTCATGGTCGGCAATGGAGTTACATTCAACAGACTGGAAAAGAAGAATATATAGCGGCTTACGAACAAGGAAAAAGGTCTTGGACTAAGCTTTTTGCCGATCGATTGCCTTACGAAATCCTGAGATATATACGAGCTAAACAATGGGTTGCAGCGTTGGGTATTCTGAGATTGATCTTGTATTACGATCCTAAATTGCAGTGTATCGATCGGGAAATCTACGAAATATCCTATACAACTCTGATGTCAGAGCTACGCAAGCTCCCCCTTCAAGACTCCTTAGCGTATTGGCAAAAACAACTTGCGGGAGCCACCCCTTTATTACCCCTACCCACTGACCGGCCACGTCCCCCAGAGCAATCCCTCCAGGCAGCTTCTCTGTCTTTTGGCATTTCTGGGGAAATCACCACGGCCCTGGGTCGATTGGGCGGGCAGGAAGGCGTCGCCCTATCCACAACCCTGTTAGCCGCGTTTAATATCTTGCTCTATCGCTATACAGGTACGGAAGATGTGATTGTTGGCTCCCCCTTTGTGGGCCGTGTGAATTCAGAAAATTTCGTGAATGCTGTCCCCCTTCGTACAGATATGTCGGGTAATCCCACGTTCCCAGAGTTTCTGGGACGAATGCGGAAAGTTGTTTTGTTAGGGCAAGCCTATCAAGATGTGCCCTATTGCTTATTGGTCGATCAATTTTGTCCCCAGCCCGACTTAAGCTATTCCCCTCTGTTTCAAGTGACGTTTGTCTTTGAGGAAAATATTCCCTTCCAAAGGATCGATCTGTCAAGATTAACAGCCAGTCCGTGGGTGATTGAAAATAACGAGGGGAAGTTTGACTTAACTTTATTCTTAAAACCAACCAGCGCAGGATTGGAGGGGAGTTGGTACTACAGCACGGATTTGTTTGATGCAGAAACTATTGAACGAATGAACGAGCATTTCCAGATTTTGTTGTCTGGGATTGTGGCTCATCCAGAACAATCGATTTCTGCCTTGCCGCTGTTGCCAGACCAAGAGAAAAATCTGTTGCTTGTGGAATGGAATCAGACTCAAAAAGATGAGTCGCAAGATCTATGCCTGCACCAGTTAATAGCTCAACAAGCAGAAGTAACTCCAGATAAAATTGCGGTTTCCTTTGAAGGTCAAACATTGACTTACGAAGAACTACATCAACGCTCTAATCAACTGGCCAACTATTTGCAACAAAGAGGGGTGAAGCCGGATGATTTAGTGGGCATTTGTGTCGATCGCTCTCTGGAAATGCTGGTGGGATTATTAGGTGTGCTGAAGGCGGGCGGAGCCTATGTTCCCATAGACCCCAACTACCCTCCCGATCGCGTGGAATACATGATCGAGAATTCCCAAGCCAAAGTATTGTTAACACAACAGCAGCTTGTGAAGAGCCTACCTACGGAAGAATCATTGGTCATCTGTTTGGATACGGATTGGCCACTGATTGCTCAAGAGAGTCAGGAAATGCCGATCGCCAGTGTTACGCCAGAAAATATGGCCTATGTCATTTATACATCTGGTTCCACGGGTAAGCCCAAAGGTGTACAAGTTCTCCACCGTGGCGCAGTCAATTTTTTAAAGTCGATGCGCGAGCAACCGGGGATCAGTGCGACGGATATTTTGCTATCTGTCACAACACTTTCTTTTGATATTGCAGTCTTAGAACTGTTTTTACCCCTGACTGTGGGAGCGCAGGTTGTGATCCTGAGTCGGGAAGCTGCGATGGATGGCAGAAAGTTATTAAGGACGATCGCCCAATTAGGCATTACGATCCTGCAAGCAACTCCAGTGACTTGGCGATTATTGCTGGAATCGGGCTGGGAAGGTCAGTCCCCGATGAAAATGCTCTCCGGTGGGGAAGCCATACCGAAAGAATTAGCTGCTCAATTGTTAACCAAAGGTACGGAACTTTGGAATATGTACGGGCCAACGGAAACAACAGTTTGGTCAACGGTTTATCAAATCAAAGACCCCGAACAGCGAATTTTAATTGGTAAGCCGATCGCCAACACCGATATCTACATCTTAGATTCTCTCCTGCAACCCGTTCCCGTTGGGGTGGCTGGGGAATTACATATTGGTGGTTCAGGATTAGCGCGAGGCTATTTGCAACGTGACGATTTAACCACTGAGAGATTTATTCCTAATCCCTTTCGAGAAACCGAACGAATATATAAGACGGGGGACTTAGCACGTTATTTGCCAGATGGAAATATTGAGTGTTTAGGTCGCCTAGATTTTCAAGTCAAAATTCGCGGTTTTCGGATCGAACTCGGTGAAATCGAGTCTGTTTTGGTCAAACATTCCAACGTGCAGCAGGCAGTGGTCATCGTCAGGGAAGATTTTCCTGGCGACAAGCGTCTAGTGGGTTATATTGTCGCTCTCAACAATCAGAACCCAAGCATCCAAGAACTGCGAAGTCTGCTCAAGGAGTATGTACCAGAATATATGGTGCCGTCTATCTTTGTTTTCTTGGAAGCTCTACCCCTAACACCGAATGGTAAGGTAGATCGTAAAGCTCTACCTGTACCTGAACAATCTCGCGAAGCAGCAATCATACCCGCCACTCAAAAGGCTCTAGATTTGCCCGCCCCTACACCTCAAGAAAATCCAGAACAGCCAGGAGAATTTGCCAGTCCCCAGGATGATTTGGAAGTTCAACTCATCAATATTTGGGAACAAGTATTGAATATTTCATCCATCAGTACGACAGATAATTTCTTCGAGATGGGAGGACATTCCCTATTAGCGATATCCCTAATGCGTGAAATAGAGAAAACCTACAAGAAAGAGCTACCTTTACCTATCCTTTTCCAATCACCAACGATTCACCAGTTGGCTCACACCCTTCGTAAACAAAGATTATCGTCTTCTTCGCAGGCTTTAGTCACGATTCAGAAAGGTAGTTCCAAACTGCCTTTATTCTTTATTTACGGCATCTTCCTTTACTATAACTTATCAAGACACCTGGGCAAAGACCAAACCTGTTATGGAGTCTATGTCAAAGAGGAAGTCAATATGTTCCAAAAGAATAAACTTGACCAATCACCAACCCCTTCAGTGAGTATTCCAGAGCTGGCCACTCGCTACCTCAAAGAAATACAAAAACATCAGCCTAAAGGCCCTTACCTCCTAGCGGGTGAGTCATTAGGTGGCTTAGTAGCATTTGAAATGGCACATCAACTTCGTTTACAAGGTGAAGAAGTAGCTTTACTTTGCCTTTTGGATAGTGCGATTCCAGGAAAAAATCAACTGTCATTGAGTCAGAAGCTGGCTTTTCATATCAAAAAGCTGCGCCAAAAAGGGCTTTCATATTTGCTTCAAAAGATAGTAGAATCGAAGACTAAATCGACTCCTGATATTAACATTAATAATGTTAATAGTAATCCGGTAGATCCTCGATTACAGTTTCGGGAGTACGCTTTTAATAGTTACAAGCCACAGCCTTACCAAGGCAGGGCAGTTTTGTTCCGGGCGAAGGAGGAAAGTCACTTTAGCACTTTGGAAAACTGGAAGGAACTGTTGCTTGAAGGATTAGATATATATGATATCCCTGGAGATCATCTAAGTATCCTTCAAGAACCCAATGTCCCTCTCTTAGCCGAAAAAATGAGAGTGCATATCGATCAAGCTTTAGCAAAACTTTAGGCTGTTGAGTTGAACGACTTATACAAGCGATTCAACAAGCTATTACAGATCAAACAATGCGTCAACGCGCCGCCAGATTGGCGGCGCACATCCAAGGTGAAGATGGTATTATCAAGGCAGTTGCTATCGTACAGGAAATCTAAAATTGTGGGACTGTTTACGGATAACCCGTATTCTACTGGAGGAATTCAAAGAACCTTAAGTTAATCGTACTTATACCCAAATACGGTTTACTTAAGTTATAGAACCCATTTGATATCTATTCTGCGTAAATCTCAGAAACCGGGTTGAGCTCTATATTTCTCGTCACCCAACTAAAAACTCGTAGAAACCCGGTTTCTCGCCCCTTGCGTAAATCTCAGAAACCAGTTTCTCTCTATATTTATCGTCACCCAACCCAAAAACTCAAAGATTTCAAATGGGTTCTATAAGGATTGTGAATTAAATAATTTCCATTTTTCTTCTGGCCCATCCCACAACAATCAAATTTGGAAGTTATTTAATTCTCATTTCTAAGTTGTAGGGTGCGTCGCTCGTTTAATCTGGCGTTCCAGGGCGAGAGTTGTTTTTGGCGACGCAGCCTACGTTGACTTAAGTGAACCGTATTGGTTATCCCCCCTTCAGTATTTTTAATAAGGCTCTTCGATAAATCTGTCTGCCTTCTGAGTCAAGGTGAACGCCATCTGTTGTGACCTTATCTTTCAATACTGTCCCTTCGTACAGGGGCTGAATTTCTTTTTCTACTATCAATAACTTATCTGTCGCTGCCACTTGACGAGTCAAGGCTTGAATGGTTTTCACTCTTTCCAAAGGGCCCGCTAGTGTGATATCATGGCTGGCTTCAATCGTTGAGTAAAAAGCAGGGATTAACACTACTTTTTTGGTGTTCATTTTTGTTCTGACAGTGTGGATAATTTCCTGCATATTGTTAACAAATTGTGGATCATTTATCCGATAACCCGCATCATTAGTACCGATCGCAATAATTGCTGTATTACATTTAACGTTAGCAGCAGTTAATAGTTTTAGCTGGTCGATCAGAGAAATTGTTGACATTCCGGGCAAGGCAAAATTAAAAGTATCTTTACCCATTGTATTTCCCAGCCCAGAAGTGATAGAATCGCCCCAAATGCAAGCATTGATTTGAGTATTTTTAGTCAGATATAGTTGATAATCAACTTCATCTAGCCACCAAGAATTAGAACTTAGGGTGTCTGTCGATAATTCGATAGAATTTGCATTCAACATGACTAAAAATCTACCTAAATACCCCCTCTTCATCGTAAACTCTAAAATCCCTGTTAAGAGAATGACATTCAATAGCAGTGAAATGGTCGCGATATGTTTTTTCATTCAGGTATGAGCAAGCAAACTAACAGAAATTATCAATAGACCTCTTGCAAAAGTCCTTTTAATCCAATTGTGGAACAGGCTTTCCGGCCTGTTGCACGATAAACATTTTTTATTGTGGAACGGGCCGGAGAACCCGTCCTAGTTATTTTTGCAAGAGGTCTAATCACTACACTACCAAAAAGTAATTCACAATTATAATCAGTTTGTCAGATCGCGAATTATGAATTAAGCGATCGCACTGCTCCATCTTGTTTGAGATCGAATAGAGTGTGCGCGTAAGACTGGATTAGCTAGCAGACTAAAACAGCTTTTAACATTCCTTCGCCTTGGTCTAGTTGGAACTCAAATCCTAATTTTTTACAGAGACTCTGCATCTTGTAGTTGCTAGTGAGAATGTAACCGACGATCGCATTTAACTTCTCTTCCCGACCAATTTGCAGCAGCCGCCTCAATAATTCTGTTCCCAAACCGCGCTGCTGATAGCTATCGCTGACGATGAGCGCAAATTCGGCTTCGTTTGTGCCGTGGAGTTTGCTGAGACGTGCTACTCCCAAAATCCGGTGTTCTAAGGTTTCCGGGTCTTTGCGATCGGCTACTAACAGCATTTCCCGATCGTAGTCAATAAAACAAATCCGGGTCAAACGTTCGTGAGCGATGCGGTGCTTTAACTTTACCATGTGAGCGTAGCGCAAATACACGCTTTCTTCGGAAAGCTCTTGATGAAACAGCACCATCAGCGGCTCATCTTCTGGGCGAATCGGACGGATCATGATGGGATGATCTGTCAGAGTTGACCATTCTTGAACGTATTGCATAGGATAGGGGCGAATCGCGGGTAAAATGGCGTTTTCGGCAGAGTGGAGAACAACGCGGGCATCGAGGGCGATCGCACCTTCTGGAGAAACCAACAGCGGATTAATATCTATCTCGGCAATCTGAGGTTGCTCGACAATTAGTTGACTAAAACGAACTAATAACTGTTCGAGTTTTTCTAGGTCAATTGCCGATCGCCCGCGCACTCCTTGCAAAGCTTTATAGATGCGCGTTTGCTCCATCATCCGCCGCGCCAGGGTAGTATTTAAAGGCGGCAGTGCGAGCGATCGATCCTGAAACACTTCCACCAATTGTCCGCCGGAACCAAACAGCATTACTGGCCCAAATTGAGGGTCAATACTGCTACCCAAAATTAGTTCATAGCCTTCCAAATGCACCATTTGCTGCACAGTCACGCCGAGAAACGCTGCGGGATCGATCGCCCGTACCCGCTGGGCGATCGCTTCAAAGGCACTAATTACAGCCTTAGCATCGCCTAAATTTAGTTGTACGCCCCCCACATCGGTCTTGTGAGTAATCGTCTCAGAATGCAGTTTTAGCACCACTGGATAACCGAGGCGATCGGCAATTTCCACAGATTCGGCTGGGCTGAGGGCAATTTCGGTGGCTACAGTGGGAATTCCATAGGCTGCGAGTAACTGCTTTGATTCGTATTCTGTGAGCAAAGTGCGATCGCTTTTGACAACAGAAGTCAAAATATTTGTGGCCGCCGATCGATCGCAAGTCGGGATTTCCGCAGCGGAGAGAGCAGGCGTTTCGTAGATAGAGCGCAGGTTGTAGCTGTACCGCCACATATAATTAAACAACCTGACTGCGGTATCGGGATAGGGGAAAGTCGGAATATTTGCCTGATTCAGAATTTCCGTTGCCGCTAACACTCCCGCACCGCCCATCCAGCTTGTTAATAAGGGCTTTCCGAGTTGGCTGTAGGACTTGAGTAGTTCTGCGGTTTGGGTGGGATTTGTCATCGCTTGGGGTGTGAGGATGACCAGCAATCCGTCACTATTGCGATCGGGAGCGACTACTTCTAGAGTTTTGGCGTAGCGATCGCTACCAGCATCGCCCAAAATATCGATCGGGTTTTGATGGCTCCACTGAGGGGGTAAAAACTCATCAAGCTGTTGCAGCGTCTCCGGTGCAAGCTCTGCGAGGGCACCGCCGCCGCTAATTAAGGCATCAGTGGCGATCGCCCCTGGGCCTCCGGCATTGGTGACGATCGATAGGCGGTTCCCCTGGGGTCGCGGTTGCTTTGCCAGAATTTCTGCCATGTCGAACAAATCGGAAATTGTGTGTACGCGCAACGCGCCACAGCGCCGGAAAGCAGCGTTGAGCACGTCATCGCTGCCGGTCAAAGCTCCCGTATGGGAAGCGGCGGCTTTCGCGGCGGCGGCGGTACGTCCCACCTTGAGAATGATGATCGGTTTGTCGATCGCCACTGGGCGGGCGGCGGAGAGGAACGATCGAGCATCACCCATCGATTCCATGTACAAAACGATACTGTGGGTGTGGGGATCGTCGCCGAAATAATGAATCAGATCGCCCCAACCGACATCGAGCATGGAGCCGATCGACACAAAAGCGCTAAAACCGACATTTTCGCCCAAACTCCAGTCTAGAATCGAAGTACAGAGGGCGCCGCTTTGACTGATGAAGGCGACATTACCCGGACGGGCGATCGAGCCTGCAAAAGTAGCATTCAGCCCCAGCACAGGATTCATCACGCCGAGACAATTCGGGCCGATAATCCGCATTTCGCCCAGACGCGCTTCGGCCAGAATTTGCTGTTCTAAAGCAACTCCCGCCGGCCCAATTTCTTTAAAACCAGCCGAAACAATAACTGCTCCTTTCACCCCAGCAGCGATACATTCGCGGATCACTTGCGGCACACTAGCCGCCGGCGTAGCAATCACCGCGAGATCCACTATTTCCTGGACGCTAGCAATGTCAGGATAGGACTTGAGTCCCAAGACGCTGCGGCGCTGTGGATTCACCGGAAAAACCGTTCCGCCAAAGGGATTGCGAATCAAGTTCCACAGGAGAGTACGTCCGACGCTTCCTGCTCTCTCTGTTGCGCCGATTACAGCCACGGAGCGAGGATGAAAAATGTGATCGAGCGGATGACGCTGTTCTTTCCAAATATCGTGAGCCGGATCGCTCGCAGTGCTTTGAGTTCTTGAATTTATCTGCATAATACCCTACTTCAATTAATCAGCAATTAATATTGATCTGCTTTCGATAACAATTACCGCATCCAATCCAAACTATTTTTAGGCTCTTTTTCGGCTTTTTATTCATCTTCTTCGGATGTTCGCGGTTCCTGACCAAAAAATCTCATTGCGCGTTTCCGACCGACCCCTCTTAAACAACATTTTCGTTGTCCAACAGTTAGTTCGGAATCCCATTTTATTATAGCTTCCTCACAAATTACAGAGGATGTTCTGCATACTATCTATTTTAATTCTTCCCACCGAATTAGTAAGTCAATTTTTGTAACAAATAGCGAACAGAGTATTTAAAATATTGAGATTAAATATATGCTAGATATAGCGGTCGGAGAAGAAAAAATCGCTCGCTAACAAAAAATAAGGTGAAAGCAAGCTATATTAGTAGAATAGCACGGCTTTACTGAAGGCAACTCGACAAAGGAAGTCAACGTCAGAGACTTCATCCAAAAGAATTACACCCCCTACGAAGGGAATGCAGAATTTATCGCAGCACCAACAGAAAAAAACCAGCAACTTTGGCGCGCAGTTCTGGAACTAATGAAACAAGAGCGCGAAAAAGGTGTGTTGGATGTTGATACAAAAGTACCCACATCGATCGTCGCTCATGCTGCGGGATACATCGATCGCGATTTAGAAAAAATAGTAGGTTTGCAAACCGATCGACCTTTGATACGCGCGATTATGCCCTTCGGCGGAATTCGCGTGGTCAAGACAGGTTTAGAAGCTTACGGTTATCAACTCGATCCACAAACACAAGAAATATTTACGAAATATCGCAAAACACACAACGATGGTGTCTTCGATGTTTACACCCGCTCCATGCGTTTGGCGAGACGTTCTGGTATCATCACAGGTTTGCCAGATGCCTACGGACGCGGGCGCATCATCGGTGACTACCGGCGGGTTGCTCTGTACGGTGTCGATCGCCTGATTGACGATAAGAAACAACAGCAAGAATCGCTCGAACTAGAGGCGATGGAAGAGGGAACAATTCGTTTGCGCGAAGAGTTATCCGAGCAAATTCGCGCATTGTTGGAGTTGAAAGAAATGGCTGCTAACTACGGCTTTGATATTTGCAAGCCGGCGGCCAATGCACGAGAAGCTGTCCAGTGGCTGTATTTTGGCTACTTGGGAGCAGTGAAAGAACAAAACGGGGCGGCGATGTCTCTCGGTCGTGTATCGACGTTTTTAGACATTTATTTCGATCGCGATTTGCAAAGTGGCGCGAGTTCAGAACTGGAATTGCAAGAACTGATCGACCATTTTGTCATGAAACTCCGCATGGTGCGGTTTTTGCGAACTCCCGACTATAACCAACTGTTCTCTGGCGATCCAACTTGGGTAACAGAGGCGATCGGTGGTATGAGCAATGACGGGAGAACCTTGGTAACTCCCAACAGTTTCCGATTCCTCCACACTCTCTCAAACCTCGATACTGCACCAGAACCGAACCTCACCGTTTTGTGGTCGGAAAACTTGCCGGAAAGCTTCAAGGAATTCTGTGCAAAAATATCCAGCGATACGAGTTCGATTCAGTACGAAAACGACGATTTTATCCGTCATGGTTACGGCGATGATTATGCGATCGTTCGTTGCGTATCCGCCATGCGAATTGGTAAGCAAATGCAGTTTTTCGGGGCGCGAGTTAACTTAGCTAAGACTTTGCTCTATGCGATTAACGGCGGTATAAATGAGAAGTCCGGCGACCAAATCGCGCCGCAGTTTCCACCAATTACTTCCGAATATCTCGATTATGACGAGGTAAAAGCGCGGTTCCATGACATAATGGCGTGGTTAGCAAAAACCTATATCAATACGCTGAATGTCATTCACTATATGCACGATAAATACTGCTACGAGCGGCTAGAAATGGCATTGCACGATGCACGATTCAGGAGGCGATCGCCAGTCAGGGAATTAGCGATGATTTCTTTTTTGCTCGTGTTGAGGAAATGGCCGATCGCGCTTTTGACGATCAGTGCACCGGGGCTAACCCCCGCTACCCGCTGATTGAAGATTTAAAGCAGCTTCTGCTGCAAGCCTACTCTGACACCAACACTTCTGGGGTAGATCGAGAGTTAACTGTAGTTTGATAAGCTGTACTGCATCTAACGAGTAGCCAGAAACCGGGTTTTTCAACTAAAATCGTGGGTAGAAACCCTCAATTTCCTGAAAACCCGGTTTCTTTGTCCTCAAATCTAAAAATCTAAACATCGCCCTCGAAAATCGCCAAAGTCGATCTATTTGCCATAGGCGGTTTAAAAATTCAGAAATTGTGATATAGTTGAAAAGGTAACTGTTTTAAGAATTTTGTAATTTTAGTGGCTGTTCGCGCGATGACCTCTTCACCAACCATAGCACCCGTTCGATCGAGTCAAGTTACCCGCAAGTCTTATCCCAACTATCGGGTAATAGTCCTCAACGACGATTTCAACACATTTCAGCACGTCGTGGAATGTTTGACGAAATACATTCCAGGGATGACGAGCGATCAAGCTTGGAAACTAGCCGACCAAATCCACAACGAAGGCCAGGCCACCGTCTGGGTTGGGCCGCAAGAACAAGCAGAACTTTATCATATGCAATTGAGCCGTGCTGGACTGACAATGGCTCCGCTAGAGTCTACTTAACCGGTATTTACGTCTTGGCGACCTGACACCGAGGTCGGATGCTTGATGCTACCGTCTGGTCGTCGCTTGAATCTCGAAGATATTCACAGTGTGTTTTGGCGTAATTTCTCCGGTGTTTCCGTTCCACCTTTAAAAGATTTCAACCAACAGCAGGTCGCATTTAATGATTCAATGAGTACAGGTTGATCGAACTCGCTGGGTCAATTCCTGGCGTACCAATTTCACAAAGAAAAACCCCGACAACTGACTAAGGCAAAACAAATAGGTGTGACGATTCCTGCAACTTTAATCAGTAACGATGCAGCGGAAGTTAGGGAATTTATCAAAGCTTATCAAAAAGCAATTTTCAAGCCTGTTTATGGTGGTGCTCATAACAAGTTTATGACAGAGGCGCATTTAGAACTTAATCGGTTGAACATGGCTTTGAGTATTTCTTCAGTCACAATCCAAGAGTATATTTCTGGGACAAATATTCGCAGTTATGTGATTAGTGAATTAGTCTATACTGCCGAAATTCGGAGTCCAGCTTTGGACTTTCGGGAAGATTTGGACGCTGAGCTAATTCCGATAGATTTGCCAGAAGCAGTTCACAAACAATGTTTGGCAATATCCCAGGCATTTATGGTAGAGTGGACTGCGATTATTGGCGTGTCAAGCCAACGGGTGAGTATGTATTTTTAGAGGCAAATCCTAGTCCGATGTTTGTACATTTTGAGCGTCAGACTGGTTTTCCTATTACACAAGAATTGGTCAAGCTCTTAATGGATTAACTGGCGTTAAGAGGCGATCGCACGGGCTCTCGTGCCCATCCTACAATTATGAGACTTGAATTGCAAAAGTCCTTTTAATCAAATTTTCGGACGATGCTCAAAGCCCATCCCACAAGAAAAAAATGTGGGATAGGCTTTGAGCATCGTCCTAGCTATTTTTGCAAGAAGTCTACGATCGCCCTTTGCACTCTCAACCAGTCGATCGCGCTCAAATCTCAAATCTTAAACCGAAGCTGCCCGCATCTGTTACAATTTTCAACATAGCCAGAACAGCACGCCCGCCGGAACTCACCTGCATAGGGATACCAGCCCGCGATAGGAGTCGTGGAGATTGAAAAAAATTAGATATTTAGTTTCAGCTTCCAGATTCATCCGTGGAGTCAATCTAAAATCTAAAATCGACTGTGGAGTCAATCTAAAAATCTAAAATCTAAAATCTAAAATCGACTGATGGAAACCCTGCAAACCCAACTTTACGAACTCGCACAATTTGCTAATAATTTAGTCAACACTCAACTGACACACCTGAGTTTAGTCAGCGTGGGAGTGATTTTTCTGGCAGGATTGCTAACTAGCTTGACGCCCTGTATGCTTTCCATGTTGCCGATCACGATCGGCTACATCGGCGGATACGAAGCAAAAAGCCGTCTTCAAGCTGCCGCCCAGTCGGCGTGGTTTTCTCTGGGACTAGCCACAACCCTCGCGGGTTTAGGCATTGTAGCATCATTTGCGGGTCAAGTTTATGGCAAAATTGGTCTGGGTTTGCCGATCGTTGTCAGCATAATCGCGATTTTAATGGGGCTGAATTTACTCGAAGCTTTACCCTTACAAATGCCGTCTTTCGATGCTGTGGGGTGGGTGCCGAAGAATTTGCCTGCGGGCGTGCGATCGTACTTATTGGGCTTAACTTTTGGTTTAGTAGCATCTCCGTGCAGCACTCCGGTTTTAGCTACGCTCTTAGCTTGGGTTTCCAAAACGGGAGATACCGTTTTAGGTGGTGTATTGCTGCTGTTTTATGCTGCTGGTTATGTCGCTCCGCTAATTATAGCAGGTACTTTTACCGCGAGCATTAAAAAGTTGTTAGAATTACGCAGGTGGTCGAGTTGGATCACGCCTGTTAGCGGCGTTTTGCTAGTAGGATTTGGGGTTTTTTCCCTACTTTCCCGCATACTTCCCGCCTAAGGTTCGATCGTTCGGACTTCAGTTCTTATTTGAAGATATAGCAATCATTACAGGATTCGAGAACTATTTTTTTTGAATGAACCGCGTTGGCGTAGCCTGCGCGAAGCGCTTAGACGCTAAGAACACGAAGGAAGAAAAAGAAACAATTCACAATTGATTGAGAATTGCTAGATAAAGATAATATTTTCTTCCTTCTTCCCTCTTCCCTCTTCCCTCTTCCTTCTTCCCTCTTCCCTCTTCCTTCTTCCTTCCTATGACATCAAAAGAAGTATTTCTATCCAAACTATCAGACTGGGCGACTGCACCTCAAAAGTTCTTCAAGCGGGAAATATTGCCGGTGCTGGCAGATTTGCGGCTGGCAATTATCTTGCTGCTGGCGATCGCACTTTTCAGCATTTCCGGCACCGTCATCGAACAAGGCCAATCGGTAGAGTTTTACCAATCCAACTATCCAGAACACCCAGCCCTTTTCGGTTTCTTAACTTGGAAAGTTGTGATCATTGCAGGACTAGACCACGTTTACCGCACTTGGTGGTTTTTGTCAATCCTAATTTTGTTCGGCAGCAGCTTGACAGCTTGCACTTTTACTCGACAATTTCCCGCATTAAAATCGGCCCGCCGCTGGAAATTTTATGAGGAACCGAAGCAGTTTGAAAAATTAGCTCTCAGTGCGGAATTAGCAACAGTTGATTTAACTTCGTTAGAACAACTTCTACAGCAAAAAAACTACCGCATCTTCCGAGAAGGCGAAAAAGTTTATGCTCGTAAAGGCATAATTGGTAAAATTGGCCCGATTATTGTTCACGCCAGTATGCTAATTATTTTAGCTGGGTCGATATTGGGCTCGATGACTGGTTTTATGGGTCAAGAAATGGTTCCTAGCGGTGAAACGTTTCGGGTGCAGAATATCACGGATGCGGGGCCTTGGGCTGGGCCGCAAATACCGAAGGATTGGTCGATGCGTGTGAATCGGTTCTGGATCGATTATAGTCCGAGCGGGGCGATCGACCAATTTTACTCTGATTTGTCGGTTTTGGACAAAACAGGCCAAGAGGTCGATCGCAAAACCATTCACGTTAACGAGCCGCTGAGATACCGAGGAGTCACCTTTTATCAAGCAGATTGGGCCCTAGCCGCCGTGCGAGTTCGCCTCAACAAAAGCCCGGTTTTACAATTGCCAATGGCTCAGTTAGACACCCAGGGTAAAGGCAGAATTTGGGGTGCTTGGATTCCAACAAAACCCGATTTAAGTGCGGGAGTTTCTTTGCTAGCAAAGGACTTGCAAGGCACGATGTTAGTCTACGGTACGGATGGCAAATTGTTAACTACTGTTCGCGCCGGCAGCGCAGTCGAAGTTAACGGAGTGATGTTGGCAATTGACGAAGTTGTCGGGAGCACGGGATTGCAAATTAAAGCCGATCCGGGAATTCCGCTAGTTTATACGGGCTTTGGGTTGCTGATGCTTAGCGTGATGATGAGCTATCTATCTCACTCGCAGATTTGGGCTTTGGAAAAGGAAGGCAAACTCTATGTTGGCGGGCGCACTAATCGCGCTCAGGTGATATTTGAAAGAGAAGTTGTGGAGATTTTGGACAAGTTGGCAGAATTGAAAACAGCAGATGCAAAAAGTGCGATATCCCCGACTTCTGTTGCTAGTCAAACCTAACCGTAGGGTGCGCACTGCGCACCTTACACCAATGGATAAAACGAAAAATAAATGTGGATAAAAAAATAGAATTTAGTCAACACGCCTTGCTGAAAATAGAAATTCTTGAAAGTCACGGGGTTACAATTTCAACATATTTAATTTCCGAAACTGTTTAGAATGCCTAGTAAGATAGAAGCAAGTGGTGAAGGGAAGTTTATTTGTCAAAAGAGATTGAATGGACTTGTCCTAAGAGTGGTTTACCAAGAATATCTCGATCGAATTTTAGTAATTACTGCTTATCCTGGTAAGAGGTCAAGATATGAAAAAGATTAGATACAGCCCGGATGTAGATGCGATGCTGATCGAAATTTGCGATCGCCCGATCGCCTATGCCGAAGATGAAGGGCAAATTATTCTACACTATTCTAGCAGTGGAGAACTGGTATTGATCGAAATATTAGATGTCAAACAATTCATCTCATTAGAATCTGTCTCCGATCAAATACCTGCCCGCTAAAGCAGTCCATCCTCAAAATCAACTACTACAACGAACCGTAGGGTGCGCACTGCGCACCTTACACCAATTCCTAGGGCGATGTACAGCGCACCTGACTACAACTAATACTAGCCCTACTTCTCGTGCCGCACCTCAACCACAGTGTGCACGTTCCCCCGTGGCAAAAAATCGCCCTTAATTGTCACTTCCAGTGGCGCGCAAGCTGCGACAAAATCGTCTAAAATTTGATTGATCGATTCTTCGTGAGAAATGTAGCGATCGCGATAACTGTTAACGTACAGCTTCATCGCCTTTAACTCCACCACCCGCTCGTCGGGCACGTAAGTAACGTGAATCGTGGCAAAATCGGGATAGCCCGAAAACGGACACTTGCAAGTAAACTCTGGCAAAGTAATGTTAATCGTGTAACGCCGCCCGACTCGCGGGTTCGGGAAAGTAATTAACTCCCCGTCCAAAATCTCGCGTTCGCCATATTTCATTGCCTCGGTACTTGACTTTGGCGACACATCTTGTTCGGTTGGGTGGTTGTTCATAGCGATCGACTGAAAACTTCTAACATTTAACTAAACTCACTATTAATATTTTTAACAAATATATTGACGAATTGTGTTGCGATCGATCTAATTGCAAATACTCTCAGGCTAAACTTAAAAAAGTTCACCCTCGCCATCTACAATTATGCAAAATACTACCTTATCTGACAATACATCCCCTGAAAACTCAAATACTTACTCTCCATCGGTACCAATTTCCCTCTATCGAGAAGTCACCGCCGAATTGCAAGCCGCCCAAGCGATGCTCGACTCCCTCAAAACCCACAACCAGCAATTAGTCCAACAAAATCAACAACTGCGGCGAGAAGTAGAAACAGTAGTTCAAGTATCCCAGCAGCTACAGCAAGTCGTCAACTCAGCTCAGACTGTCACCCTGACTGGGATGCCCCAAATGCCCTCAGTCAAATTCAATTTCAGCGTTGAACCGGAGCCCCCAGCACCTGTCACCTCGCGGACTAACTCTACCATACCTCAACCACCTCAGACAGTGGCTTTCCCTTTCCCTCTACCGGAAGCGGAGCCCACAGCCCCCCGGATGCCTGACACACTTCCACAAAAATCATTTACAGAAGTGCCAGAAACTCCTTACCGTGTGCGATCTCAACCCAAAAAAGCCTCAGACTTAAACGGATTATGGTTGATGATCGCAATTTTTCTGATAGTCATTTCCGCCTTCGGCGCAGGTTATTTAGTTGTTCGTCCTTTATTAATGAAAAAGTAAATTCCAACAAGAATCCCACGACCTGAGCCGTGGGATTTTAACCGAAACCTAGCATAAAATGTTCAAAGTTACGCTAATTGGTCACTATACTCTGACGGCACTCGTTTCTACTGCACGAGGCGCATACTGCTCTTCACAAGCAGAACCTAGGCTGCCCACCCCGGGCTCGAAACCGCGCGTGAACTCAGTGAGTTTTACCTGTTTAGCTTCCAGAGCTGTTTGTAGCACCTTCATGGCTCGGTGAGGATCGCCGGCTCCGCAGAAAAATAAGTCTGCGGCAAAATAACCGTGTTCAGGCCAAGTATGGATTGCTATATGAGACTCTGCCAAAGTTGCAGTAGCCGTCACTCCGTGAGGACTAAACTGGTGTACGCACAAATCGATGAGAGTAGCTCCTCCGGCTTCGATCGCATCGAGTATGGCGCGGCGGATACGTTCAGGATCGTTGAGGATGTCTCCAGGAGACTCCCAAGCATCAGCGACCAGATGGGTTCCCAATTGTTTCATTCTGCGGGGTTTTACCTTTAATTGTAGTGTTCCAAACCTTTTGACGATAGCACAGAGTCAAGAAATTTTGCAAGTAAATTTCCAAAAATAAATCAGAAATAGCGGCGAGTTCTCTGGGCGGCAGCATACCACTGCAAAAAAAACGAAGGTAGTGAAGCTTTTTTTACTTTACTACGATCGCACGTTCCTGCGTTTAGCTCGTTCCCGACTGACAAGAACGACGTTATGAATATAGTATTAATCCCGGCTATGAGTAGCTCCATTCGGCAAAATAGCCCCGCTCAAAGCCGCTTCATTCAAATTAGCAACATTCAAGCTCGCTCCAATCAGATTCGCCTCCGACAGATTAGTTCCTGTCAAATTTGCCCCTGTCAGAGAACTCAGCAACAAACCCGCACCCGACAAATTGGCGTGACTCAGGTTCGCCCCACGCAAATCTGCTTCCAGCAAGCTAGCACCAGACAAATTTGCACCGCTCAAATCTGCTCCCCGCAAAGAAGCTTTATTTAAATTCGCAGCCCTCAAATCAGCATGGTGCAGAATCAAACCATTCAAATTGGCTTTACTTAAATTAGCTCCTTGCAAGTCAGCACCGCTCAAATTAGAGCCATTTAAATTAGCTCCTTTTAAGTCAGCACCGCTCAAGTCAGCATTGCTCAAATTAGCAGCGCAAATACAAGCCTCCCGCAGACTTGCTTCGCTCAAAATCGCCCCAACCAAATTAACACCGCTGAGATTTCCGCGATTGAGATAAGCCCGAATTAGAATTGCTCCGCTCAGGTTAGCCCCGTTCAAATCTACCTCGCTAAGAATCGCTCTAGTTAGATTTGCTCTGCTTAAATCAACTCCGCTCATAATGGCTCGGCTCAGCGTCGCGCCACTCAAATTGGCCTCAGTTAGTTTCGAGCCGCTGAGCAAACAAGCTCCTACTAAACTCGCTCCAGTCATCACAGCTTTGCTCAAGTCAGCGCGAGACAATATTGCTCCGCTGAGATTGGCTCCGCTAAAATCTGCTCCGATCGCCACCGTTCCAGTTAAACTAGAACTGCCGAGGTTAGCTTCAATTAATTTCGCCTTAGATAAATTAGCCCCGCTCAAGTCGGCACTGTTTAAATTAGCTCCAATTAGTTTGCTTCTAATTAAGTTAGCACCTTTTAAGTTAGCGCTGCTCAAATTTGTGCGACTGAGATTAGCTTCAATCAAATGAGCTGCAATGAGGTTAGCTCCTCGAAAATCTCGTTCCCCATTTCTATGTCTAGTTAAAAGTTCATCAGCACTTAAAAGCTCAGTGAAATTCATAAAAAAATTGAGTGAGTTTCCTTAATTTCTCGATGTTCTATGTTGTCTGAAAATTTGTATGTTCGTGTTTGCTAGTCAGGCTTTCAACCAATACTGCCACATTAACAATTATCAAAAGTGGTTGATTACTAGCGCTACCTTATTAACCTAGTTATAACTTACGCAAATTAACCAGGCTTTTCGGAGAAGATTTTGGGTTTGACCAGCGCAGTCATGAAGAAACAGAGTTTCTCGCCCGCGCGTGTAAGTTGTGTAAGTTTTATTTTGCTAGTAGTTAGTTATGGCTGATGTTAGTTGTTAATTGTTAGTTGTATTTATACTAACTGCTAATCACTAACTATTCACTACTCACTATTTACCAAAATACAGAGAATTTGTCGATCGCACTTCTGGTCAAGGTCGATCGCCGATTTGACCTATTGCTGGCGGCATCCGGGCCACATTCTGACCCGAAAAATTGCTGATACAGGCGATCGCATTTATTAGTGTCAGAAAGAAATAAGAACTCGAAGCTTCAACACCGAATGTCTTCTACTTTCTGCCTGTGCGATCGCCCATAAAAGCAGAGCCCGGTCAGCTCAGCTAGTGTCACCTCCCCCCACTGTGCTTGATGCCAGTGAAATCCAACAGGAAGGCTGTTTCCCTCTGAGTTCTGAACGGCTCACGGGCGAAGAAAGCAACACGCTATCACTCGTCTGCGATTTCCCAAAAAAGTGATCCGCGAGCCATTCCCGTGCTCCCGCGCTGCTGTGTTTGCTGTTAATGTTGATTCGATCCATGAGCGCTTGCGGTTCTAATTAACAGAAGACCCGACACCTGACGCACTCTCGGAGATCATAGCTGTTCCTGGGCTTCTCAAATGCTTCGCTGAGGCCTTCCCAGAAAAAATGTATTTCTGTAGCAGGTCTTACCGAGGGCAATTCTGCTACAGCCAACCAATGACTAGCCTAAGTCTTCCCCGAAGGCGACGACAATATTATTCTACTAATAGTTGCCGACCACCGCAGGCCATACTCGGTGCGCGGGACTGGCTACTTCACCTATACTGGTAAGTTGCATAAGTTGCTGAAATTAGCGGCCCCATAATTAAAGATAGTCGTTCTTTGACTAACTGGGCAATCTTTGCTGCAATTTAGGCCATCTAATTTGATAATACTGCGGAGTTTGCAATCGAGCAGTAGTGAGTGTTACAGACTCCAAAAGCGCTGCGGATTTAGGGTATCAAAATTAAGGGCGCCGATCGAGCTTCCAGCAAAAAGCCCAGCTCGCCAATCAAAATTAAACTTTTAACAAATCGCTTTTTTTAAACTTTCCAGGACAAAACAAAAGCCGGCTTTCACAGAAAAAGCCGACTTTTGAGATAATTTTACCGACATGGCGCTCAAGGCCTACGGCTTCGACAATCCAAGTGCGCCAGTGCGTCCATCCCTACGGGAAGTAGAAACAATAGCCAAACCAAACCTCAACTATCTAAACCCGACGGTGGCCCGTAACGCCCTGATTGGGGTCGTAAATATCAGCCGTAGTATCAACGCCCGGAGTGCCGGGAGCGCCGTAATCTGCGCGAGCGGTATCCACGCTGGGGTAGTCGTAGGTGTTCCAATGCTGAACGCCTCCGCGGCTCATAATTGCTTCAGCCTTAGCGACTTCTGCTTCGCTACCATCAAGCAGCACCAAGTAATCTCCTCTCGCGACTCGATCGTTATAAGCTCTGGCTTCCTCTTCGGGAATTCCCAAACCGACTAAAGCTCCGATCAAGCTGCCGGCAGCCGCACCCAAAGCAGTACCCGCGAGTGTAGTGGCGATCGTCGTAGCCGCAGCTCCAGCCAGCATAATCGGCCCGATACCCGGAATTGCCAGCGCGCCCAGGCCTACCAACAAGCCAGTCAAACCGCCCAGCGTGCCGCCTGTGAGCGCGCCCTTGGTCGCCCCTTCATCGGCTTTGTTGTCCGCGCTTTCCTGCACGTCAATCCCCGCGATATCCGCTTTAGAGTCGGCATCCTTCGCGATGACCGAAACCCGATCCATGTCGAAACCCGCAGTTCTCAGTTCTGCCAGCGCGTGTTCCGTCTCGCGGCGGGTAGAAAACACGCCCACAGCGCGCTTGTGGCGATCCATAGATCTGCGGCCAGTGTCTGCCGGCACATCATAAATGCCCCAATCCTGAATGCCCCGCACGCTCATAATTCCTTCGGCGGTAGCAAGTTCGGCATCCGTTCCTTCGACGAATACCAAATATTCTCCGCGCGAGATGCGATCGCTATAAATTTTAGCTTTGGCTTCGGGAACACCCAAACCGACCAAACCGCCCACCAAACCGCCCGCTGCTGCCCCAATCGCGCCTCCGACAACAGTGTCAGCCAGCAGAGTGGCGATCGCGCCCCCCGCCATCACCGGGCCAACTCCCGGAATCGCCAGCGCCCCAATGCTGCCCAGCAAGCCAATCAAACCGCCCGTCACTACTCCCGCCGTCGCGCCAGCTTTCGCGCCACCGCCCACTTTCTCGTCGGTACTCTTAGCAGTTGTAGCGCCCGCAATTTCGCTGCCATTGAGACTTTCCCCAACTACCGAAACTTTATTCATCGGAAAGCCAGCACTTTGCAGTTCCATCAAGGCTAGTTCCGTATCGCGGTAATTAGAAAACGATCCTACAGCTCGCTTGTATTGACCTAAAGACATTTTTTTTCTCCTTCAAAATAAACTACTTTTACACAGCTACAGAATTTATGCTCTGCTTGCTGCCATCAATCACATTTACTCATTTTTTCCCAACATTTTTCATCGGTCGCTGGGAATAAATTCAGTCTCTATCTTCAGGCTAATTTTCCACTCATTATCAGAAATTAGTCGGAAATTGGTAATGGGAATTTCAGGTATTAGTCGAGTTTTGAGTTGGGAGTTTTGATTGCATGAATCTTAAACTCTTCAACTTAAACCCCCGCTACCCGGAAGAGTCACGTAGGCGTTGCGATCAGCTTTATAGCCAATTTTAACAAGCCTAACTTTCCTTCTTCCTTCTTCCTTCTTCCTTCTTCCTTCTTCCTTCAAATTTATCACTTGCTAGGCGATGCGGGTGCTGCGGGAGCGACAACAGCCGTAACATTCACCGTTTTTACACCCTTAATCTCTTTAGCTAGGGGTTCAATTTTAGCTAAATCAGTTTGACTGGGAACTGTGCCACCTACGGTAACAGCCCCGTCTTTGGCGTCAACAGTTAGCTGACCTTTAGTGATGTTCACTTCCAACTTAGAACGAACTTCACTTTTGAGGTCACCATCGGCTCTCATTGCATCGCCGCCCGTCACGTTGTTGCGCTGTTCTCTGGCCCTAATATCAGAATTTGCTTGGTTTTGGCGAATCTGGCTAGTGGCGTCGCCCTGAGTTTTTTGAATATTCTCGGCTGGGGGCGGGCTCTTGACATTTTCTGTGGTAGAATTAGGAGCATCAGCGCTAGTTTTAGCGTCGCCAGTGCAAGCAGCAGCTCCAAATAATAGGAGACCGCTGATGAGAATAGGTGTTAATTTGTTCATGATATATTAGTACCCTCCGGGTAAGCTTTCGATGAGCCAGACTTCGTGGAAGTAAATTAAGCCACACAAAAATTTATGTGGTGCTTTCTACGATCTAAAAAGCGTTATATCAAATATATAAAATTGAGGAAGCTGCTACATCGCTCCACAGGTGTAACTTTTACCTCTATCGTTAGATAGAGTACAAAAAACAAATAAGGCCTTATGCGATTTGCGATTGGGCATGATCTACTGAATATGGGTTTGAATCTGACCTACAGTTGTATTCTTTTTGGAAAGTGGTATTAGATTAAATTTAACTTAATTATTCTGGGACGGACTATTCATCATAAATCAGGTTGATTCCGATATTTTTAGTTGCCAAAGCTAATATTTTCAGAGACACCAAGTTCAAAAATGTATAGCCTTTCTCAGAAAGATCAGGTACGCTTCCAGAATAGGGCAAACCGGGCATGGGGCATAGGGCATGAGGCTCTCCTCACTTTTTTGAGAACCGCTATAAGTTGTATTAATAGATCAGCTCGCCACTCAAAACTATTTTTTCCTAATGACTAATGACTAATGACTAATGACTGATGACTAATGACTGATGACTGATGACTGATGACTGACATCCCTTGCCGAACTTCCTGCTTCAATACAAACGAAAAGAGTCGAGAAATTTTTGAGCATTTTCTGGTTCTGGGGTAGTAGTAAGCAGCCCGTAAATGCGGGTTTCCACCAAAAAAACTTGACCTACACCTACAGGTTGTTTGGGGGAAAGTGGCTGAAACTCAAACTCTTTTCCCGGATAGCCACCCAGCGAAATATCCCGTACTTGCAGCAATTTAGCATTCGCAGCCACGACAAAAAAATCCACGGCATTATTTAAAGTAATTTTGATATTATTGTTGCTGATCCGAAAATCTAGGTCAAAGTATTGAAGTAAATAAGTTTCTTGGTTTTTTAAGATCGATCTGTATGTATGAGTGGTAATTTGAGTTGAAAAAGTTTCAGTATTAATTTTGGGAGTTCCCGGCATATCGATCGCAAATTGACCCATCGCCGAGCAAAACGGGTGCCACTCCGGCTGAGGAAGTGCCGTCCGCAGCGGGGCAACTTCAGCTTTTGCCGGACTGGTAAACTTGAGGGCCGAGACGAGTAATGTAGCAGTAACTAGGATGATATACAGAAATTTCATTTCGGTAAAAATTATATTTGTCCGATCGATCTGCGCTAGCCTAGAAATATATCCGCAAACGAGGGATTTATGCTGAATACTATATTTACTCAACGGCAACGCAACTCGATGGGGCAAGCTAAAACCAGTAAAACCAATAAAACTAATATACTCGCTGCTGTAAATACTTGGCTAGCTATGTGTCTGCTGGCTGCTGTCACAGCTTGCGCAAACAGCCCCAACAGTAAAGCCCTCGAAGAATCCATAGCCGCCGATCCCAAATTACAACAAAATCCAGCGGTTTTATCTTCCCCGTCACCAGCGACAGCAGTTGAAACCAGCACAACCGCCAGACTCCCGGACGATTTCCCGACAGAAATTCCACTCTATCCTAATGCTCAGTTGGTCGAAGTTGGTGCGCCAACCGATGCTTCGCCAAAAAATGTGCGGCTGCGTTGGGAAAGCACAGATCCGGTTAATTCGGTTCAAAACTTTTATCAGACAGAGTTTGGACGGCGCAATTGGCAAATAGTCAGCCGCCCAACCACCGAAGGACAAGGTTCTTTGGTAGCAACCAGAGATAAATTGCGGGTAACAGTGTCGCTTTCTCCGACTCAAAAAGTAGGGGGTTCTACAGAATTTGCGATCGACTATAGCAAAGACAGCCCAGAAATTGCAGCCAGTCCCCAACCTGACAATTCCGAGTCTACCGCATCTCCAACCGCTTCACCAACTCCATCGAATTCAGAGGGAACTACTCCCACGCCATCTCCTTCGCCCAAATCAGCAAAAGTTAGCCAGCTAGACACCAAAATTCCTCAACAGTTGCAGCAGTATGTGGCAGATTTGGCTCAGTTGGAAGTGCTGAAAGTGCGATTAAAAAGCGGTGCTAATTTAGAAACTGACAACACTTTACCCGAACCCAACAAAATTGTCACCCGCCGCGAATACGCCCGCTGGTTAGTAGCAGCAAACAATCAGATTTATACCAGCCGTCAAGCCAAACAAATTAGATTAGCAGTAGAATCTAGCGAACCGGCATTTTCCGACATACCCAAAACAGACCCAGATTTTTCAGCAATTCAAGGTTTAGCAGAAGCCGGTTTAATTCCGAGTTCGCTTTCTGGAGAAACGAAAGATCTGAAATTTCGTCCCGATGCACCTTTAACCCGCGAAACAATGATTCTCTGGAAAGTACCATTAGATACTCGTCAACTTTTACCCACAGCAAACATTGAGGGAGTGAAAGAAAAATGGGGTTTTCAAGATGCTTCTAAGATTGATTCCCAGTCGTCGCGGGCAGTTTTAGCTGATTTTAACAATGGAGACTTGGCGAATATTCGTCGCGTTTTTGGTTTTACAACTCTGTTTCAGCCCAAGAAATCCGTGACTCGCGCCGAAGCTGCTGCTAGTTTGTGGTATTTTGGCATTCAAGATCAGGGATTGTCGGCTGAAGATGCTCTCCAAGCCAAATCTCAACCAGCCCAGTAAAGTTGTTTGGGGCGGTAAACAGCATCGGAACTATTTATTTGTAGGGTGCGTGAGAACTAGAAATCATTAAATCCACACGCATGAGACTATTTACACTCACGCACCTGATCAAGAATTGAATAATACCGATGCTACCGGAAACGATATTACCCAGAAACCTAGTTCGACGCACGAAAACTCGCCGTAACAGCCGAGGGATAGTAGTAGAAAAGTCCCGTTTCTTAAATTTCTCTGCGCGAGTCAGCGTCAAAAATCCTTTCAAACACCATACACCAGCCTCTGTGTCCGCCAAGGCGCTCCTAAGCGATAGATTTTTTCTATTACCTAGTCTTAATTTCTGTATTATTCCGCACAATCGCTGCATTTTCCTGACCAATTTTGTACATATTTTAACCAACACTTTTCAAAACTCTCAGTATGATTCCGGATGGGGTAACGGACTTAAGGATAAATGAAAAAGAGTGTTTGAGTCTGGGAGAGCGTTTTTCAATGTACGATATTAGCCTATTTACCCCGCAAGACATCGCGAAATGCAGTTTAGTCCTGCGCCAGTTCGGTAGAAATTCTGCTAGTATGGAAGCCAGCAGCGAGAAAATTGTCAAGTATATTTACCAACATTTTTGCGATTCACAAACAGGAGAAAATAGCTGTGTTTTGGTGCGTTTGTTCAAGACTCATCCCTACGGGGAATTAGAAGACTCATTGCAACAATCCGCCCGCCGCTTAATGAACGGCAAATCCCCAGCAGCCGACATGAAATGCTGGACTTTGTTAGCAGCAGCAGGCGCAGACCCGCACTGGAATTCTCGGCACACAGCAGCAGAAAATATAGCTATTCCATTAGTTAGTACCGAATTAGTAGATAAAATGCCTGCGATTTCAGAAACAATCAAACAGTTCGGTTTAGACATTCCTACAGTGATCGGAATTGAGCCAGAAAGATTCCGGCAATTAGAACCCGCAGTATTAAATATTTTTCACGTATCCGAGGCAAAAGGCAGCCCTTTTATTCCCGAACAAGATTCCTTAATTATTCCCTACGGAGTCAAGTCTGTCTTGGCATTTGGGGGACTGCTAGAGTCGGGAAGTTTGTTTATTGTAGTCATTTTTATCAAAGTAAAAATTCCTGCAAGCACAGCCCAACTGTTTAAACATTTGGCACTTAGTGTCAAAACAGCCCTGTCTCTTTTCGACGAAAAAGATATTTTCACTTGTTCAAAAACATCGGAAAACATTGTACAATCTCACAATGTTTATGAAAATCAATTACTTGAACATCAGGTTGCTAACCTGATTCAATTGCTAGATTTTTCTGAACAGGAAATGCTCAAGCAAGCAGCTCGTTTTCAACAAATAATTGATAAGTTGCAGCGCGAAATTGCCGATCGCAAAAACAAGGAACAAGCTTTGCCACAAAGTCAAGAACCATCCACAGGTATCCTCAATATTCCCGAAGATACTATTGCGCACGTCGAGAAAAATCAAGGAATTCACCATTTCAATCAAGGTGAAGAACAGATTTAACCCAACTCCTGTTAAAATTGGTTCGTAGTGAGGACATCAGTCATTCTAAAACTTGGAGGACTGAAGTCCTCACTACAAACCTTCTTCCTTATTCTTTCTTCTTGCTTCTTCCTTCTTCCTTCTTCCTTATTCTTCCTTCTTGCTTCTTCCTTCTTGCTTCTTCCTTCTGCTATATTATTGAGGGTTGTGGGTTCGGGATGCTAAGATTAAGCCGTACCATTTATCTATTGGTATTTGTTTTCTGACCTCAAATCCTAAATTTTCAATAATTTGTCGGGTTTCGGCGTGAGTGTGACCAGACCACAAGTGATATTCTAAAGACAGGTTTTGCACGAGTTGCCAAGAATCTCGGTCTTCCAATAACAGCCATTCTGCACCTTCGCAGTCTACTTTGGCTAAATCGACGCTGCCGCCCATTCGCTCGATCGCCCTTTTCAACGATACCATCGGTATGTCGCCGTTTTCGCTGACAGTCGATCGCGTTTTTCCCGATACTTCCCGAATATCCAGCACTACTTTACCATCTCGGTCTCCTAAAGCTTCCATAAAATACGTAAAATTTGCGATTTCAGATTGATGTTTGAGGTAAATTTCTAAGTTGGGATTAGCTTCGTAGGCGTGAATCACCGCCTGGGGAAACCTATTCCTCGCCGCAATCGGAAATAACCCGACATTCGCTCCAACATCAATAATTGTCCTCAGCGATTGAGATAATTGTTCGACTCCGTAGCAGTCGTCTAAAAGCACTTCTATAAATTCTCCGTCCATACCTTTCTCTGAAGGCACGTTGACTTGATGACGCTTTCCTTGGACAAGCAAATTATCGGGTAATTGAAAGCTAGCAACTCTGTTAAATTCTATGCCTAACTTTTTTGCTCTAATTTTGCGCTGCATCAGTTGCTGAAGTTTATGGAAAAACATAGAAAGAAATTAATATTTTTTCAAGTTTATGATAACAATATTTCGGACTATATTTGACCTAGGGACGAAAAACCTGGTTTCTACGAATTTTAGGTTTGGTGACGAGAAGAATCGCAAGAAACCCGGTTTATGAGGTCAGCGCGCAAAGGTATCGGAAACCCAGTTTCTTTGGTGGCGAAGGTGTGTCAATGTTTAAACATCCCTCTGCGGTCTCTGTTGTTAATAAAAAAAAATCGGGTTCACTTCAGAAAATAGGATTGCTAGACAGAATAAATCTGCTTTAAAATATGTCAAAATACGCTCGAAAAGACGAGAATCAAAAATGTTAGAGTTCGATCGCCTATTCCAAACAATCGAAGAGTTAGTCATGCTACACTCACCCAGCGGTGCGGAGTCGGAAATTAACCAGCGGTTGATGGAAAAATTCGCAGCCCTGGGAGTGAATGCTTGGATCGATCGCGCGGATAATGCGATCGCCCTAATTAAAGGCCGCAATCCCGAAAAGTCGATCGCCATTACCGCCCACAAAGACGAAATTGGCGCCCTAGTTAAAACCATAGGCGATCGTGGCCGCGTTGAAGTTCGCAGGTTGGGCGGCGCCTTTCCTTGGGTTTATGGCGAAGGTGTTGTCGATTTGTTGGGAGACAAGCAAACAATTAGCGGCATTCTCAGCTTCGGGAGTCGCCACGTTTCTCACGAATCTCCTCAAAAAGCTCAGCAGGAAGATGCTGCTGTCAAGTGGGAAAATGCCTGGATTGAAACCAAGTGTACCGCCGAGGAATTGGCCGAGGCCGGAATTCGATCGGGCACGCGGATGGTGGTGGGAAAGCACCGCAAGCGCCCGCTGCGGTTGAAAGATTGGATCGCAAGCTACACCCTGGACAACAAGGCTTCAGTGGCGATTTTGCTGGCTCTGGCGGAATGTTTGACAGAGCCTGCGGTGAATGTTTATTTGGTGGCTTCGGCGAAGGAGGAGGTTGGGGCGATCGGAGCTTTGTATTTCACGCAGCGCCAGCCTTTGGAGGCGCTGATTGCTTTGGAAATTTGCCCTCTGGCTGCGGAATACCCGATCGACGACGGCGAAAACCCGGTTTTGCTGGTTCAGGACGGCTACGGAGTCTACGATGAAGGATTGAACGCCCAATTGCGCGCCGCAGCCACAGCAGCCAGCAAACAGGTGCAGTTGGCTGTGATTAGCGGTTTTGGGAGCGATGCTTCGATCGCCATGAAGTTCGGCCATGTAGCCCGCGCCGCTTGTTTGGCTTTCCCCACGCAGAACACCCACGGCTTTGAGATTGCTCACTTGGGGGCGATCGGCAACTGCGCCGCCATCCTCAAAGCCTACTGTGAGCAGCTTTCGGATGACTA
The DNA here is from genome assembly GCF_026130175.1 of Lyngbya sp. CCAP 1446/10. Taxonomy (GTDB): domain Bacteria; phylum Cyanobacteriota; class Cyanobacteriia; order Cyanobacteriales; family Microcoleaceae; genus Microcoleus. Next base: position 93,468 of record NZ_JAIGNI010000001.1, read on the forward strand.
GAAAAAAAACTTTCGCAAAGTAGTTGACAAATTCAGAAAGATTAGTTAAGGTAATAAAGGTGCGGAACACAAGCAAACGCAACGCAAAACGCGCCCCCATCGTCTAGAGGCCTAGGACACATCCCTTTCACGGATGCGACGGGGATTCGAATTCCCCTGGGGGTATTGAAAAATACAATTTTGATATCAAAATGATATCTAGCAACTGGTAAAGGCAACAAGCCCAACCCACACGCTAGGTATCATTTTTGTTTTGGCGATCGGCTTCAAGCTCCTCCCATGTTGGATAATTAATGAATTCTGTTGAAACTTTTTCTTAAACTTCGGATATTTACCCGTACCTTTGAAAAAGCGATCGCACTTTCTAATTCTTTTTATGCTTGGAGACTTGTGACTTGCGTTCGGGCGATCGCCTAACGTGCGGTATAATTATTCACAGTTACAACCAATATCGTAAGGATTGTTTTAACTGCTTTGGAGTAGCTGGGCATAAACATCATCCTCGGTATTATCCCAAATTTCATCTAGGGATACTCGGCTTGTCTGAAGCCAAAATTCAGATTCATCATCAGGCAGGAATGTTACCAGAATCCTTGCACCTTCGGGAATTTTGGCTGCTTCCAACAATTCAATTTTGCCTTGGCGAACGATCGCCCAAAGTGTCTTTATCATAGGGTAAGTCCAAAATCCTTCGGGTCGTATCTCAGTATATCGGATTGGTTGAGGACTTGCCCAATCATGACTGATAGTTCGATCGGGCGATCGTCCTCAGTGCGATTCCCTACGGGATAGCTTAGCCGCGCGTGTTTTGTGTTGGTTGGGAATTGACGAAAAGGCGATCGCACTTCAACAGCCTTTTTGCAGGCAATAAGACAACGTGGGGAAGAAGTGAGGAGAGAAGTGCTTAATCCCCAGAAACCTCAGCCGCCGCCGCGAATCTATCCGCCACAGCTCTGCCAATTAGCGCCACTTGACCCAGAGGCAAAAACTGGATTTTTTCGACAATATCGTTGATTTCTGGAGCTTCTGAAACTGCCTTGCCATCCAACAATCTCAGAAATTCTTCCAGCGTATAACCCGATCTCGCAGCGAGCTTAGCCAAGTTGTCCGTATCGGGAACCGTATCGCCTCTTTCCCAAAGCTGAACAGCAGTAGCGGAAACGCCCAAAAGCTTACCAAACGCTCGCTGACTCATTGTTCCGCGCGCTTTTCTGATAATTTCACTAAGTTTTTGTCTATTTTCGATATTCACGGCTCAAAGGTTACTCAACCGTCTCTACCAGTCTACTTGCCAACTGATACATCAACTATATTTTCCAGACGACTCAGCCGCAGCCGCGAGTCTATCCATCACCGCTCTACCAACCACGGCTAACTCACTGATAGGTATACATTGAATTTTTTTCAGCAGATCGTTAGTATCTACGGGCTCACGCATGGGCTTGCCTTCCAGATGAGCAAGCAACTCTTCAAGTGTAAACCCTGCCCTCACGGCAATCTGAGCCAAATTTTCTGTATCTGGGATACTCTGACCTTTTTCCCACAACTGAACCGCAGTCGCAGATACCCCAAGAAGCTTGCCAAATCCACGCTGACTCATAGAACCGCGAGCTAGTTTGACAATCTCGATTAATTTTTTCTTAGCTTCTGCGTTCACAACTGCCGTCACCAGATAAACAGAACTCCCAGTTTACCGCCCAATTGACTTGGACTCCAGCCCTAATTCCCAGAAACCTCAGCAGCAGCAGCCAACCGCTCCACACCGGCTCGAACAACCACGGCTAACTCACTAATCGGCATACATTGAATTTTCTTAAGCAGGTCGTTGGTATTGACAGGTTCCGGCATTGGCTTGCCTTCGAGATGGGCCATCAATTCTTCCATTGTAAAGCCCGCTCTTGCTGCAATCTGAGTCAAATTTTTCGTATCCGGGAGTACCTGTCCCTTCTCCCAATACTGAACAGCAGACCCAGAGACTCCCAATAGCCTACCAAAAGCGCTAAAACTCATGGAGCCACGGGCTAGCTTCACAACCTCAACCAGTTTTTTCCTAGCTTCTGCGTCCACAGTATTAGTCACCAGATCAACACAACTCCTAGTTTACTTATCTACCAAAAAAATTGTCTTTCTTGCTTGACAGCAAAAATTTTACCTGTTAATCTGTAAATAGATTTGTGATAATAATTCTATTTGTATAAATTCAGGGGAAGCAAAAATGACCAAAAGACGCAGCCAAAACACCCACAACTCACGTCGCAACCGTCAAAGCCTCACCGCCTCCGGTTGGCTCAAACCCCAGTGCTGGCAAATTTCCAAAACGGAAGCCGCCGAAGCCCTGAAAATGCCCGTCAACCGCATAGTCAAAGTCTACCCCAAACAACATCAAGTAATAGTCGTTTATCTGAACAAGAAAGGGCAAAAATGCAGTTCCTTTTTCAGCTACAGACTATTTGCCAGATGGGAGAAAGAGACGATCGCAGCGATCGCCAGTTGTAGAAACCAGCAAACCCTAGCGCCCCTAGAAATCATTGTACAATACGACCTCGAACATTTCAAATATCCCGTCCAGAGCGCCGACGCAATTTGGGACACCCTACTCAACCACATCCGCCAAGTCATCACAGAACAAAGGCTCAGCCTAGCTTGCGCCTAGTCCCCCATTAACCCCCACCTATGTTGATCATGGTTAATGCTTGGGAAAATCAATTCCTGAAATAGATATTCCTTGCATCTTCTGTACATATCGTCCTTGAGCCGCTACACACTCTGCCATTTTTTGAGCCTGTATAGGCTGACTCCTGGGATCTGGTGAGGTGCCTCTATACTCCCATACACCACCACGACCACTATTTATTACTTTTCCATTTTTTTCTAAGATTAACTCTTCTCCGGTAGCATCAATATAGAATTTCCCCTTTTGAAAAGACACGCTGCTAATTGTGATATCTTCCACTCCCTTGTAAGGATTTGCAGGGCCCTTGACAATCTTAATACAGATTCTATTGTTTTTATGTGCAATTTCTCTTCGGGAATTATTGAACATGGTTCCTTGAGAGTAGTAAGTTCCTGTGGGCAGAATTGTAGAACCTTGTTGATTACTTTGAGCAGATGACAAGGATGAAATTGATAAAAGAATAGAACTAGCAATTAGTGTTTCGAGTACCCTAAATTTCATTTTCTATTAAACTCCATTAAAATTAATTTTTTCAGATTCAACATGGTCATAAATTATTTTTAAACTCCTCTAGGGTGACATTTGCTTGGCCAAGAATATTAGCTAATGTCCCAGAAGCTAATTCATCATGGAGTGGCACATTACAACTATCTATTTGCTGTACAACCCGAACCCGTTTGAGAACAACGTGACTGCCACCCCCCCTATCTTGCCTGATGAATCCCAAACGTTCTAAAGACCCGATAGCTCTTCTGCCTGAAATTCTTGGCAATTGATTCCAAGGTATACCTGAATGGGAATTTTGCGACAGATTTTGAAGCTGAACGTTTAGATGTTCAATAGTATTTTCTAATGTTTGAGTGTTCTCTTGGGCTGCACTGAGTTGCCTTTTTAACTGCCTCTTTCGATCTTCTAAGAACTGAGTTCTGCTTTTAGATGTATCTAATTCGCTGTTTAACTGGACTTTTTCGCTGTTTAGCTGGACTTTTTCTTTTTCTAACCTATCAATTTCTTCCACATAATAATTTTCCCCATCTCTTGACTGTTCCTTACTCCGATCTAATTCTGCCCTAGCTCCTTCTAGTGCGGCGGTGAGTTCATTAATATTAGGTATTTCTTCTAACTGTTGCTCTAGCTGACGAGATTGCTGTTGTCTTAAATCTAGATCGCGCTTCAAATCAACTATTTTCTGATTGAGTTCTTCACTCTGCTGCTTTGCTTTAGATTCTCGCTGAGACGTTTTTTGCAACTTTTGCCGTAGTAATTGCAATTCTTTTGAAGTTTGAGCAGCTTTTTGCTGTTGCTGTTCTTTAAAAGCCAGTTCGCTTTCATAAGATGCAATTTGATTTTCCAGTTCTCTCTTATTTTGCTCCTGTTCTTGCCGGTAAGATTCCAGTTCAGCAAGACCTCTATCTCGCTGGTCAATTAATTCGATAGTTTGCTGGTTTTTTTCTTCTAATTGCAGCTTAATTTCCTGCTTTACTTCAGATTCTCGCTGAGACGTTTCTTGCAACTTTTGCCGTAGTAATTGCAAGTATTCTAAAGTTTGAGCAGTTTCTTGCTGTTGTTGTTCTTTAAAAGCCAGTTCGCTTTCATAATATGCAATTTGATTTTCCAGTTCTCTCTTATTTTGCTCCTGTTTTTGCCGATCAGATTCCAGTTCAGCAAGACCTCTCTCTCGCTGCTTAATTAATTCGATAGTTTGCTGGTTTTTATCTTCTAATTGCCGCTTAATCTGTTGAATTTCCCGTTGCAATTGTTCCTGTTGTTGCTGTGCAAGACGCTGCTCATTCCGTTTGGCAGATAAAACCACCTCAATAATTATCCACGCGCTCAAACCACTAACGAAAAATAAAGCAACTGTCGATGTGTAAAGACTCCGGGAACCTGTTACTTTAAATGGATCTTTAATCCAATTATTAGAATCTTCAATAAATGTCGGCGGTACTCCCCGGACATAGTACACACGACCGATTATTTCTCCTGAGTTAACTCTACCAGTAGGGATGGGTTTAATATCACGAGGTTTAGCATATTGCCGCTCTGCTTGCAGCGGAGGTGGACTTTGTAGTAAGTCGTATGGATGATTTGATAAAGTTGCTAATTAAATTTCCTTTGTCCACCTAAAAGAAGATTTGGATTGATAAAGAATTTGCTCGGATAGGCAATCTTTGGCAGCCATTTTGCAATCAGTAACAATCAGTCCAAATAATCCATAGTTACTGTCTAAAGTTCGTTGTAATTCTTCTATATTTCCTTGCAATAAGGTATAGAATAGTTTTCCTGGCAAAGTATGAGATAACATATTGAAATCAACTGTTTGCACAGCAAAAATTGTGCCATGCCAATATTTTTTATAATGTTCCCAGTTTTTTAAAGTCGCCAGACCCAAAGAAAATGTCGCGATCAGGGTAAATCGACCCAAACTCTTAATCAGCGTAGTCGGGTTGATCCGGGGAAGTTTTTGCTTCATAATGTGCTTCATAAGGTAAACAGCCAAATGAATCTGAGAAAGGCTATATCTAATATAACTTCAGCTACAGATTATTTGCCCGTTGGCAACAAGAGGCGATCGCAGCGATAAAAACCCGCCGAAACCAGCAAACCTTACAAGCACTAGAAGAAGTTGTACAATACGACCTCGAACATTTCAACTATCTGATCGCGTAGTCATAGCCAGCCGTAGGCATCGCCAACCAAATTTTGGACACCCTACTCCACCACATCCGCCGAGCCATCACAGAACAAAGGCACACCCCAAGATGTGCCTTCCATCGCTCCATCAATTAATAGAAGCAGCCAACTCAGCCAAACGATCCTGCTGATCCTGAGAAATGCAAGTCTGAATAATCTCCTCAATATCCCCTTCCAAAACACTATTGAGCGAGAAATTCTCCCCCAAACGGTGGTCAGTAGCCCGATTATCCTTATAGTTGTAAGTGCGAATCTTCTCCGATCGCGAACCAGTACCAACCTGAGCCAAACGCCGCGACTTCACCTCATCCTGCTGCTCCCGCAACTTAATGTCATAGAGCTTCGCGCGCAAAATCTGCATCGCCCGCTCCTTATTCTGCAACTGACTGCGCTCCTCAGTACAGAAAATCCGAATACCCGTCGGCTTGTGAAACAAATCCGCAGCAGTTTCCACCTTGTTCACATTTTGGCCGCCAGCACCGCCCGATCGAGCCGTACTCATCTCAATATCCTTCGGATCGATATGAATCTCCACATCATCAACTTCCGGCATCACAGCCACCGTCGCCGTCGAAGTATGAATCCGACCACTAGCCTCAGTCATCGGCACTCGCTGCACCCGGTGCACCCCAGCCTCAAACTTCAGCTTGCTATAAACGCTATCGCCCGTAATTTCCAGAATCACCTCTTTAAAGCCGCCCATGTCCGCCAGTGACTCGCTCACCAACTTCACCTGCCAGCCTTCAGTTTGAGCGTAGCGCGAATACAACCGCAGCAAATCACCCGCCCAAATACTAGCCTCATCTCCGCCAGTACCCGCCCGAATTTCCAGCATAATATTCTTGTCATCGTTCGGATCGCGCGGTAGCAGCAACACCTTCAAACGACTTTCCAAATTCTCCAGCTTCGACTCAAGTTCCTCAACTTCCATCCCGGCCATAAGCTGCATTTCTCGATCGCCCGCAGCTTCCTTGAGCACCTGTCGCGCGCCCACCAAATCTTCCTGAGTCGTTTTCCACAGATCAAAAGTATCTACCACTTCCTCCAAGGACGATCGAGCTTTTGCCACCCGTTGAAACTCATAATTGTCCCTAGCCACATCCGGGTCAGCCATGCGGCGAGTCAACTCATGAAAAGTTTGCTCCACCGACTTCAATTTATCCAGCAAATAAGATTCAGCCATTGTCAAATGTCCTCCGTCAGTTGTCAATCGATTTTAGATTTTAGATTTTAGATTTTAGACTTTAGATTTGAATAGCAGTTGGAGTAGAATCGCGATCGAACTCAACTGCCGCATTGCAACTCTTCAATCTAAAATCTAAAACCCGAGGGTGGCAAGTTGTCGTCAGCAAAAACTACTTTCAACAAACTGCGGACAATTGACAATCCGGCTACTTCTTCTTTTTGCCTTTAGCAGCATCTGATTTGGTTTCTTCCATTTTCAGAGGCCCAGAGGAAGCATCTGCCTGCGGCATTTCTACATCTGTCATGCCATATTTCCGCATAAAGCGTTCCACACGACCTTCAGTATCAATAATCTTCTGAGTGCCAGTATAAAAAGGATGATTCCCCGACCAAACATCAACTTGAAGCTTTGGTCTAGTCGAACCAACCGTCATCACGTGTTCCCCGTTGCAAAAAACCTGAGATTCGGGATACCACTCAGGGTGAATGCCAGCTTTCGCCATTTTTTTTACTCTCTAATTTTTGACTTTACAACCATTTTAGCTTTGACATCCTCTCCGGGCTAAAGCCACAGAGATTCCTCACCACGCCACAACCTACGAACAGGATGCGGTCGCTGAATGGGGTTGACGCTTCATCAAGCACAGCCTCCAAAGAGGTCTTACACGCTCTCAACGTCCATTTTGAGTCTCGAACTGCCCGCCCGCGACTAATGAAACACCATGCAATTAACTGTTTTTTTGCTTTCAGGCTGCAACGCATTGCCCTTCGGCTTCCCGGTCTTCAGAAGTCCACTCTCTACTTCGGTCTTGCAACGTACTGGAGCCTTCACTGTCCGGTGGGGGTTATGGATTAGTCCCACCCACATCGTATCAGAAAGCCGTGCTAGAAGCACGGGGCTTGAGTCCCATTTATTTGGTCATCGGACTTGCGTACTAACAACACCAGGAATTTTGTTGCCTTATATCTTTCGGAATCAGCAATCAGAAAGAGAATTGAAAAAAAAAGGAAGATAAAATCTGGATAATTTTGCCTTCTTCCTTCTTCCTTTTTCGGTTCCTGAGTGTAGTCGAACGGCTTTCTTCCTTCGATTACCGTTTCGAGTATTGAGGAGCTTTCCGAGCTTTCCGCAAACCGTACTTTTTGCGTTCTTTAGCCCGTGGGTCACGAGTCAAATAGCCTTCAGTCTTCAGAGGCTTCCGGTTGTCCGGGTCTAATTGACAAAGCGCTCTAGCGACACCCAAGCGAATCGAGTCAGCCTGACCTGTCAGCCCGCCGCCTTCGACTTTGACCAAAATATCATACTCATTTTCCAGACCCAAAGTTTCCAGAGGAGCCTTAGCAAGAGCCAAATAAGTAGGGTTGAATTGCAGGTACAAATCCCCCTCTTTACCATTGACAGTCAGTATGCCAGTGCCGGGAACCAAACGTACCCGCGCTACGGAACACTTGCGGCGACCGGTACCCCAGTACACAGCGCGGCCGGATGTATCTGTTGCTTGCATTAGTCATTTCCTCCCGGAATCGTGTGAATAATTAACTCTTCTGGTTGTTGAGCTTGGTGCGGGTGGTTAGGGCCAGCGTACACCTTCAGCTTCGTAAACAGTTGTCTGCCCAGAGAAGTGTGAGGCAGCATTCCTCGGATAGCTTCTTCAACAATTCTTTCGGGCAAACGTGCTTGCAATTTTGCAAAAGTTTCTGTTTTCATACCGCCCGGTCTACCAGAGTGGCGGCGGTAGATTTTCTGGGTACGTTTTTTCCCAGTAACAGCAATTTTGTCAGCATTGATGACAATTACGAAGTCGCCGGTATCCATTGAAGGAGTGTAAGTGGGTTTGTGTTTCCCCCGGAGGTGCGTGGCAACTTCAGTTGCCAGACGGCCCAGCCGCTGATCGGCGGCATCGACCACGTACCACTTGTGCTCTAGGGAGTCTTTAGTAGGGACGTAAGTTTTGTTCATTGGTAATTGTTAGTTGTTAGTTGGCAGTTGGCAGTTGGCAGTGGTCAGTTGTTAGTTGTTAGGTGGCAATTGTCAGTTGTTATCAATTGTTAGTTGTTATCAATTGTTAGTTGTCAGTTGGCAATTGTCAGTAATTAGTTTTTTATTTTTCGTAGTTACCCACTGACCACTGACCACTGACCACTGACTACTGACCACTGACTACTGACTACTGACTAATGACTAATTTTGGCTGAGTGTCGTACCAAACATCTGGGGGAAAGGGAAATTCTGAATAGCCAACCCGCAGCAGGCATAAACCTTGAGCGGGAGCGGCGTATTTTACCATTTCTCGGCGTTCGTTGACCCAGATATCTGTGAAATTGTCGATCGGTCTTTCCCCCCGACCCACCTGCACCAGCAACCCCACCAGCAGCCGCATCATCCCGTACAGAAACCCGCTCGCCTGAACCTCAATATAGATAAGAGGCCCAGAACGGTGACACTCTGCTGCTTGTACGTCCACCCAAGAATGGGGGCGGGCAGACCCCGCGCGGTGGAAAGCCGCCAAGTGATGCCGCCCGATTAGCGGTGTCAAAGCGGCCTGAATCAAAGATTCGTCCACAGGCGCGTGGTAGCAGTGCCAAGCATAAGGACGCACAAACAAATTAGGAATCGGGTCTGTATAAAGGGTGTAGCGATAGCGCCGCCAACTGGCTGAGAACCGAGCGTGCCAGGTAGGTTCCACCTTTGCCGAAGCTCGAATTAAAATATCTTTTGCCAGTCGAGAGTTGAGAACGCTTGCCCAGCGGTGAGCCGGAATTGGGCCATCAGCATCAAAATGGGCTACTTGAGCAGCGGCGTGAACTCCCGCATCAGTTCTCCCGGCGGCGTACAGCGTTACCGGCCGTTCCAGCACATTCGATATTGTTGTTTCAATTTCTTCTTGTACTGTACGCTGGTTCGGCTGTCGCTGCCAACCGTGAAAGTCAGTGCCGAGGTATTGGATCACCAGAGCAACGCGCTGCATCGATCGGGGATTTTCGATTGGGGATTTTGGATTGTTAGTCATGAATCAAAAATCTCCAACCCAAAATTGCATTAAACCAGTTCAACGATCGCCATTTCGGAATTGTCTCCTTGACGGGGGACAGTTCGCACTACACGGGTATAGCCCCCATTGCGCGAGCCGTACCGTTCTTGGGCAGCCTCAAACAAGGCGTGCACCAACTGTTTGTCATAGATATAGCCCATAGCTTGCCGACGAGCGGCCAAGGAGCCATCTTTGGCCAAAGTAATCATCCTGTCCGCCTCTGAGCGCAGCGCTTTAGCGCGGGCAAGAGTAGTAGTGATTTTACCGTGGCGGATTAATTCGGTAGTCAGCGAACGCAGTAGGGCGCGGCGCTGGTCAGCCGGTTTGCTAAGTTGAGGAACGCGACAGCGGTGGCGCATAGCAGTTAGTAATTGGTAATTGGTAATTGGGCGTAGGGATAGTCCGCGAGTTTTGAGCCGTGAATTCTTGAACCCAAGAACTCACCCACTTAAAATTCCGAACAGCTTTACCCGTTACCCGTTGATTAACTTTTAGCTGATTTTTCCTGAGGCAAAGTTATGCCCAAGCGTTTTTGTAAAGCTTCAATCACTTCCTCTGCGGATTTCTGCCCGAAGTTCTTAATCTCGAGCAAGTCTTCTTGGGTATAATCCAATAAGTCTGCAACTGAATTAATCTGAGCCCGCTTGAGACAGTTGTAAGCCCGGACAGACAACTGTAATTCCTCGATCGGGATTTGGCTCGTAGGATCGGCCTCACCTGGGTACTCTGGTTTCAGAGAATCTTGGGTGATATCTTTGAGAGGAGCAAACAAATCTACCAAGATATGGGCAGACTGACTCAGAGCTTCTTGAGGAGTCACACTGCCATCAGTCCAGATTTCCATCACCAATCGATCTTTCTCGACAGTGCCGCCCAGCCGAGCATCTTCAACACTGTAGTTAACCTTGCGAATCGGCATAAAGATAGCGTCAATTTGGAGAAAATCCAAAGCCGACCCATCATCGCGAGTGCGGTCTACCGCTCGGTATCCGATGCCTTTTTCAATTCTGAATTCCATTTCCAGAACAGAACCCGGAGAGAGAGTCGCAATATACTGCGATTTATCGATCAATTCCACCTCAGAGGGCAAATCGAATCGATCGGCAGTAACTGTGACTGGCCCCTCAATCCGCAACCTGCCGATTTGCGGCTGCTGAGAATGAGTTTTGAGAACAACCTCCTTCATGTTCAGGAGAATTTCCAGAACATCCTCACGTACCCCTTCGATCGTGGCAAACTCGTGATTGACACCCGCGATACGCACTGAAGTTACTGCCGTTCCTTCCAGATTTGACATCAGGACTCGCCGAAGCGCGTTCCCGACAGTTGTTCCTTGACCGCGATCGAGCGGTTCCAGGACAAATTTACCGTACTGACTCCGGTCTTTGTCAGTATTAGACTCTATACATTCAATCTGAAACTGCGCCACAGAGTGACCTCCCTTTTCCACTTTGGATTTTTGATTTTGGATTTTAGATTGCAGAGCATACCCCTGAACGGATTTCGGATTTTGGATGGACGGGGCAACAGTTAGAAGCATTATTTTTTCACTTTAAGCAGTTAGCCATTATCCAAAATCTAAAATCTAAAATCTCAAATCGTTTTAGACTCTACGCCGCTTGGGAGGGCGACAGCCGTTGTGAGGAATTGGGGTAACATCTCTAATCAGGGTAATTTCTAGTCCCGCCCCTTGCAGCGCCCGAATTGCAGTTTCTCGACCTGCTCCGGGCCCGCTCACCATTACTTCTATTTGACGCATTCCCTGGTCATTGGCTCTGCGGGCTGCACTTTCTGCTGCTGTTTGAGCTGCAAAGGGAGTACCTTTTTTAGCTCCTTTAAAACCGCTGGAACCTGCTGATGCCCAGGATATTACTTCGCCGTTAAGGTCGGTAATAGTTACGATCGTATTGTTAAAGGTAGACTGGATGTAGCCTACCCCATTCGGTACGTTACGTTTTTGCTTTTTTGCACCAGATTTCTTGCCTGTCTGTTGTCGTGGCGGCATATTAGTCTCTTTATCGTTTTCATTGAATTAGTCTCCCCAAAGGCGAGGAAACAGTCGGCAGGAACATAAATTTCCTGCAAACTGCTGTTATTTCTTGGACGGTGCTTTTTTCTTGCCCGCCACTGTACGGCGGACGCCTCGACGGGTTCTGGCGTTGGTACGGGTTCGTTGACCCCGCACCGGCAGACCCAAACGGTGACGGCGACCGCGGTAAGTCCCGATATCCATCAGGCGCTTGATGTTCATTGACTCCCAGCGCCGGAGGTCTCCTTCGATTTGGTAGGTGCTTTCTACGTGAGCCCGTAGAATGGTCACGTCGGCCTCTGTTAAATCCTTGACGCGAGTGTCAGGATTGACGCCTGTTGCAGCGATAATTTTTTGGGCCCGCGACAGGCCTATTCCGTAAATGTATGTCAGACCTATTTCGACGCGCTTATCGCGTGGAAGGTCTACCCCGGCAATCCGTGCCACACTTTTTGTCTCCCTAGTTTTCCTGTTTGGCTACAATGTTGAATTAGGCAGCACCTGTGTGCAGATCCCAATCTTCCTGTTTTCTAACCTTGGCGCTGTTTGTGTTTCGGGTTAGTGCATATCACCATCACTCGACCGCGACGGCGGATGACGCGACATTTTTCACAAATTTTTTTGACAGATGCTCGAACTTTCATCTTTCTTCCTGCCTGGAGAACCCCGCTCTACCGGAGAGCAGGCACGCTGGCCCGTAGAGCGGTGGGAGGAGAGGCTGGGCAAGGTGTAGACCTCTCCTCGATTAAATTGTATAAAGTGCGGGTTGTTTTATGAAGGAGCTCGCTTGCACCCACTCCCATTGCTGGGTAAAGTTCGCCTGCACAAAAATGTGGACGAGCGATACTTAAACGGCGTAGCAATGACTTAACCCGGTACGCCGCTGGGTTGTTGACGGCCTTCTCGGCAACACTACAAACGTAGCATTATAGCATAAATTTGAAGCTTTTTACCAAATTCTCTCTAATTAAACTTAGAATTAGTTTTTAGAAAGTTTTATCTAAGCCTATTTTTTCCGAAGGCGATAAGTAATCCTGCCTTTGGTCAAGTCGTAGGGAGTTAATTCAACTTTGACGCGATCGCCAGGCAGAATTTTGATGTAGTTGCGGCGGATCTTACCGGAAATGTGAGCTAGAACGTTAAACCCATTATCTAGGTCAACGCGAAACATCGCATTCGGCAGTGATTCCGTCACTGTCCCTTCCATTTCAATTAAATCTTGCTTAGACAATTTGGTATTTACCTCAACTCTACATTTGATTAACTAGGAGTGTCCCGGCGTTTGCTTCAAAACCTATTTACAAAGCAGGAGTCGAAGGGGCACGGGGCAATAATTCGGGTAACTCGATCGACTGCTTGACTTAATTAACCGATCGCTTCAGCTTTACTGGAGTAAAGTTGTGGCAAGTAGTATCGAGTTCAATCCTGTTTCTAGCAACCCTCACCAAACCCTATAGCACAAAAAGCTCCTAGTTAACACATCTTAGCAAAAGCTTGTAAGTAACAAGCCCTATTGAGAGGGTTCAAGAGTCGCCAGAGAGAGCTTGTTGCAGTTCTGCGGTGACTACTTCCATATCGCGATCGCCATCAACCGCAACCAACTGTTCGCGGGCGCGGTAAAAAGCAATTAAAGGCTCAGTTTGCTCGCGATAAACTTGCAACCGACGGCGGATCGTCTCCTCATTGTCATCCTGGCGCCCCCGCGACAGCAGGCGAGCCACCAAAATGTCGTCAGGTACGTCCAAATTGACAGCTCTGAGAGCGCAGTCCTTACCAGACGTTCCCCCAGCACCGCTAACATCACAGAGTAGTTTGTCAAAAAACGCTGCTTGTGGCACAGTGCGGGGAAATCCGTCTAGAATCCAGCCAGAACTAGCATCTGGTTGATTCATGCGTTCTTGTACGATATCCATCAATAACTGGTCGGGAACCAAATCACCAGCATCCATGTAGGCTTGGGCTTTTAAACCCAAGGGAGTTTTCGCTACCACGCAGGCGCGGAGGATGTCACCCGTAGAAATGTGGGGTATTTTCCAGAGAGCTGCTAAAACCTGAGCCTGAGTTCCCTTTCCTGCCCCTGGAGGCCCCATAAAAATCAGTTGCATTGCGATTACTTCACCATTCCTTCATATCGCTGGGAGATGACGTAAGTTTGAATTTGCTTAGCCGTTTCGATCGCCACACCCACTAGAATTAGTAGGGAAGTTGCACCAAACCCTCTAAAAGTTTGGACGCCGATCGCACTTTCTACAGCCGTTGGTACAATGGCCACCAGACCGAGAAAAATCGCTCCCAAGAAAGTCAAACGGTTCAAAACCTTCTCCACATAATCGCTGGTTTTCTGACCAGGACGAATTCCAGGGATGCTGGCGCCCATTTTCTTCAAGTTCTGAGACATATCTACGGGGTTGACAATCAACGAAGCGTAAAAATAGCTGAAGAACAGAATCAAAGTCAGATAAAACAGCGCGTAAGCCCAAGGCGCCGGGCCGTTCGGACTCAACACATTAGCAACTTGAACCAAAAACGGCTGATTGAGAGACTGAGCGAGGAAAGAAGGCACAATCAACACCGAAGATGCAAAAATAATCGGCATCACTCCGCCTTGATTTAAGCGCAGGGGTAGATAACTGCGACTCTCCCGATAAACCTTGCGACCGACTTGGCGACGGGCAGAAATAATCGGAATGCGACGAGTACCTTCCTGAACAAAAACAATCCCGACAATCGTCACCAAAAAGACCAGCAGCAGAACCACTACACGGCCGACAACTTGCGTGTCGCCACTTTGAGCCAACTCAAACGTTTGTCCCAAAGAACGCGGCAAAACCGACACAATGTTGATAAATATCAACAGCGAGGCTCCGTTCCCAATACCTCGTTCCGTCACCACTTCCGATATCCACATCACAAACATCGAGCCGGCTGTGAGAGCCAAAGCTGTTTGTGGGATGAAAAAAGGTCCCGGAGATTGAGCAAAAGGACTGACCCAAATCGCAATGCCAACGCTTTGCAGAATAGCCCAGCCCAAAGAAACGTAGCGAGTAATTTGAGAAATCTTGCGTCGCCCTGCTTCTCCATCATTTTTCTGCATATCTTCTAAACTGGGCAGAGCCGCAGTTAGAAGTTGCACGATAATTGAAGCATTAATGTAGGGCAAAATCCCCAGCGCGAAAATCCCCAAAGCTGATAGCCCACCTCCTGAAAACAAGTCCAAAAAGCCAATTAAAGGGCTGTTTTGGACGTTTTGGGCAAAGGCGGCGCGATCGATGCCGGGGACTGGCAAGTGGACACCCAGGCGCACTAAAATCAATAAGCCAATGGTGACGAGGATGCGGCCCCGCAGACCAGCTGCTTGAGCCATCTGCATGAATGTCTCTTGTGCAGTTGGCGCTTTTTCTCTACTAACGTCCATAGTTACGATTTTGGATTTTAGATTTGGGATTTTCGACTAAATGATTTTCTGATAGCCAGCTTGAGGATTTGAGATTTGGACATCTTCTCAAACCTCAAATCTTCATGCAATTAATTCGCAACTTCCGCCGGCGGCTTCAATTTTGGTGCGAGCACCTGCGGTAAAAGCCTTGGCGCGCACTTGCAAGGCCACATTCAATTCGCCATCTCCTAATATTTTCAGCGGCCCATCGTCTGTCGTGACAATTTTTGCTTGAATCAAAGAGGTGAGAGTAACTTCTGTGTTTGCTGGCAAGGATGCTAATTTACTTACATTAATGATAGTGTACTCTTTGCGGTTCACTAAAGGGAAGCTTTTCAGCTTGGGCAGGCGACGATAAAGAGGATTTTGACCACCTTCAAAACCGGGTCTAGTGCCACTACCGGCTCTAGCTTTTTGACCGCGCATCCCTTTACCGGAGCTCGCGCCTTGACCGGCAGAAATACCTCTGCCTAAGCGTCGGGGGCGCTTTTGGGAGCCTGCTTTGGGTCGGGCGTCTTGCAATCTCATAGTTTTAGTAATTGGTAATTGGTAATTGGTATTTAGAGAGCGGGTGCGCAGTAGTTTTGAGTGCGTGAGTTTTGAGTTGCGGATTTTTGATTCTCAACGCCAGCACTTAACACTCAAAACTTACGGTTTCCCATGCTCTATGCCCTAACCGTAGAGGTTTTCTACTGGAATTCCGCGTTCTTGAGCAACTTCGGACAAGGTGCGGAGGGTTGAGAGAGCGTTGACTGCTGCTCTGGCGTTGTTTAAGGGATTTCCGGAACCTAGCTGTTTGGCTAAGATGTTGCGGACTCCTGCTAGTTCGAGAACAGTTCGCACTGCTCCCCCTGCAATTACGCCGGTTCCGGGTGCTGCCGGACGCATCATTACTTTGGCTCCGCCACCTGCACCGTTGATCGGGTGAGGGATGGAGTTAGCTTTGGTGAGGGGGACTTCAATTAGGTGCTTTTTGCCGTCAGCAACGCCTTTTTTAACGGCACCGATTACGTCGCTAGCTTTGCCGACTCCCACTCCAACTTGACCGCGTTCGTTGCCGATGATGACTATGGCGCGGAAGCTGAGTTTTTTACCACCTTTGACTACTTTGGTAACGCGACGAATCTGAACAACTCGTTCTTGCCATTCGGATTCTTTTTCGCGCCCTTTGTTGTTACTGCTGCTTTTTTTCTTGTTGCGCTGTTCTTTTTGTTCTGCCATAGTTTTGTGTTGTGGGAATTGAAGATTGCTAACTGGTTGTTGGCAAGTAGAAATTAACAATTAGGAATTCAGAATTTTGTTCTCGATTGTTTCTTCTTTCTTTATCTAAAAAAATAAGAATTTGATTCGAGATTCGAGATTCCTGATTCCTGCTATCCGTTACATCCGTTACACAATCCGTTGCCGAACTTCCTGCTTCCTAAAATTCTAACCCGGCTTCGCGAGCTGCATCTGCGAGGGCTTTGACGCGACCGTGATAGAGGTTGCCTCCGCGATCGAAGACGACTTTAGCTATGCCAGCGCTGGAACAGCGTTTGGCAATCAACTGACCGACTTGGACGCTCGCGGAGCAGTTGCTGCCAGAACTGAGATCTGACTTCAGTTCTGGGTCGAGGGTTGACGCAGCAGCCAAAGTGTGCTGTGCCGTGTCGTCGATTACTTGAGCGTAGATGTGATTGGACGATCGAAATACCGCTAATCTGGGACGTTCGGCGGTGCCGAATACCTTGCGCCGCACGCGGCGGTGTCTGCGGTGGACTGATTCTTTGCGAGTAAGCTTCATGTTTACTTCTTACCTGTTTTGCCTGTTTTACCAGCTTTGCGACGGACGACTTCGCCGCTGTAGCGAATGCCTTTGCCCTTGTAAACTTCGGGCGGACGCACCGCGCGGATGCGGGCTGCTGTGTTGCCTACGAGTTCTTTGTCAATGCCGGAGACAATGACGTTGGTGTTGCCTTCAACTGCCACTGTGATGCCTTCTGGAGGGGGCATTTCAACTGGCTTACTGTAACCGACGTTTAAAATCAGGTTCCGTCCTTGAACCTGTGCCCGATAACCTGTGCCGATAATTTCTAGGCGACGCTGAAAACCTGCGGAGACACCTTCGACCATGTTGGCGACTAGGGTGCGGCAGAGGCCGTGCAGTTGTCTGGCGACGCGAGATTCGTCTCGGCGGGTAACGAGTAAAGTCTCACCTTCGAGTCCCATGACGATTTCGGCTGGGATTACTCGGGAAAGTTCACCTTTAGGGCCTTTGACGGCTACTTTTTGACCGTCTAGGGTGATGGTGACTTTGGTGGGGATGCTAATCGGACGCTTGCCAATTCGCGACATATTTTTTTGTCCTTTGTTTTTAGTTATTAGTCCTTGATTATTAGCCTTTAGTTATTAGTCCTTAGTGATTGATTCTTGAGTCTGTTTCCAATGACCAGTGACTAATGACTAATGACTAATGACTACCAAACATAACAAAGCACTTCACCGCCCAAACCTTGGCGTCGGGCTTCTCTATCGGTCATAATGCCGCTGGAGGTGGAGATAATGGCAATGCCAATTCCTCCTAATACTCTGGGCAGTTCTTTGCGGTTCGAGTAAACGCGAAGTCCTGGTTTGCTGACTCGCTTAAGTGCCGTGATAATGGGCTTGCGAGTTTTACCTTTGTACTTTAAAGAAAGCACTATAGTTCGCTTAATCCCTTCTGGTTCTGCTTCTTCAAATTCGCTGATAAAGCCTTCGTTTTTGAGAACTTGGGCGATGCTACGGGTCATTTTTGTAGCTGGAATCTGTGTTGTTTGGTGGCGCGCCATGCAAGAATTGCGAATGCGCGTCAACATATCTGCTATGGTATCGTTAGCTGCCATCTTTTGCTTCTTACTCTAGTGCTTAGTTGTCCCGGAACGGCATTCCCATTTCTTTAAGCAAGGCACGTCCTTCTTCGTCGGTATTTGCTGTGGTGATAATTGAA
This sequence comes from Lyngbya sp. CCAP 1446/10, assembly GCF_026130175.1. GTDB lineage: Bacteria > Cyanobacteriota > Cyanobacteriia > Cyanobacteriales > Microcoleaceae > Microcoleus. Next base: position 111,483 of record NZ_JAIGNI010000001.1, read on the forward strand.
ATGTCCATGCCTCGAATTTGATCGATGCGGTCATATTCTATTTCTGGAAAGATTAGCTGTTCTCTCAGACCCAAGCTGTAGTTGCCGCGCCCGTCAAAGCTTTTGGGACTGATGCCGCGGAAGTCGCGGATGCGGGGGAGTGCGAGGTTGATCAGCCGATCGAGAAAATCGTACATCCGATCGCCACGCAGCGTTACCATCACGCCGACTGGTACTCCTTTGCGGATTTTGAAGCCTGCGATCGCCTTTTTCGCCCGCGTCACCACGGGTTTTTGCCCGGTGATGATGGCAATTTCGCTGAGCGACGAATCGAGTGCCTTAGCATTTTGAGATGCTTCTCCCAAACCGCGGTTCACGGTAACTTTGACGAGTTTGGGAACCTGATGGATATTAGTATATTGAAACTGATCCATCAGTTTCGGAACGATTTTTCCTTGATAAAGAACTTTGAGTTTGTCCGGCATAGTTTTTGTGTTTCGTTAACTGTCCCTGGGCTTGGTCAGGGAATTGTTCTTTGTCAGTTGTCAGTTGTTAGTTGCCAGTTGTTAGTTGCCAATTAATGACTAAGGACTAATGACTAATTATCCAGAATTTCTCCGGTTTTTTTGAGTTGTCGCAGTTTACGGCCATCCTCACTAAATGTATAGCAGACGCGGCTGGCGATTTTCTCTTTTTCGGAATAGTGCATCACATTTGAGCTGTGAATGGGAGCCTCAAATGTGACGATTTTTCCCGATTCCCCTTCTTGTTGGGGCTTGACGTGCTTGGTTCTGATATTTACGCCTTTAACAATTACTTTGCTGACTTTAGGATATGTCTTTAAGATTTCTCCGACTTTTCCTTTCTCTTTGCCAGTAATTATTTGCACGGTGTCGCCTGCTTTGACGTGCATTCTGTAGCGCTGCGGCTCGCTAGTTGGTTTACCCTTTTTTCCGTACATTTTAAAGTACCTCTGGGGCTAAGGAAACGATTTTAGTAAAGTTTTTGTCGCGGAGTTCGCGGGCGACTGGCCCGAAAACGCGAGTGCCTTTGGGGTTGCCTTCGGGATTGATAATCACGGCGGCGTTGTCGTCAAAACGAATGCTCATGCCGCTGTCGCGACGTAAAGCTTTGCGGGTTCTGACAATGACGGCTCTGACGACATCGGATTTTTTGACTGCCATATTGGGGATGGCGTCTTTGACGACGGCAATGATGACATCGCCGACTCCGCCGTAGCGGCGGTTGCCGCCTCCCAATACGCGGATGCACATGAGCTTACGAGCTCCGCTATTGTCGGCGACATTGAGGTATGTCTGGGGTTGAATCATGGTGATTGGGGAAAAGGTAATTTGATGCTTACTAACTGCTAACTGCTAATTGCTAATGGATGGTCGATCGCTGGAGAAAGCCGATCGCACTACGCGAGCAATTAGAAATTAACTGTTAGCCATTTTTTGCACCGAAAATCTCAGCAACCATCCAGCGTTTGGTTTTGCTCAAGGGGCGAGTTTCGGTGATGCGGACGCGATCGCCCGATTTGCACTTATTCTCTTCGTCGTGAGCTTTGTAGCGCTTGGTGCGGACTACAATTTTGCCGTATTTGGTGTGGGAAGAGCGGTTTTCGATTGCTACCACGACGGTTTTATCCATCTTGTCGCTGACTACTACGCCAACTCGTTCTTTAACTGCCATAGCTACCTATCTTTGTTGTGCGATTGAGTTTTTTTGAGCTGCTCACTCTGGGCTGACTTCGGTTGGAGCTGCTTCTGCGGCTGCTTGAGATGCGGCTAATTTTTCAGCAGTAGCTTGTGCATCAGCAGCGACTTGGCGCTCGCGTTCAACTGTCATCAATTGAGCGACGCGGTGTTTGGCGTGCTTGAACAGGTGAGGCTTTTCCATGCGGCCAGTAGCTTGCTGAAGCCGCAATTCCATTAGTTGGCGCTTGACGGCTAAAATTTGCTCTGCTAGTGCTGCATCGCTTAATTCTCTAGCTTCTTTAATCTTGGGCAAAGACATAATTGTGTGCTTTCTCGTTAGCGGTCTAGTGACGACAGAATTGTCTAAATCCTGAAGGTCGAAGGACAGAAAAGTGATGAATGGCAGATTTTAAATTGCTGTAGCCCTTTAAAATTTTAACCAATGCCGACCTAATTCTACCTTCGATTATCACGATGACGGGTCTTCCGCGCGGGTGATGAACTTGGTTTTAATCGGTAATTTGAAAGATGCTAAACGCATTGCTTCGCGGGCAATTTCTTCGGTTACACCACCAATTTCAAACATAATCCGGCCGGGTTTGACCACGGCTACCCAAAACTCAGGTGCGCCTTTACCGGAACCCATCCGGGTTTCTGCTGCGCGCTGGGTGACTGGTTTGTCGGGAAAAATGCGAATCCAGATTTTGCCGCCCCGGCGAATATAGCGGGTCATGGCGCGCCGTCCGGCTTCTATTTGGCGGGAAGTGATCCAGGCGGGTTCGATCGCTTGGAGTGCGAAGTCGCCAAAGCTAACTGAGTTGCCGCGGGTGGCAATACCGCTCATTCGCCCGCGCTGTTGTTTGCGGAATTTTGTTCTTTTAGGGCTTAACATGGCTAGGGAATTCAGTAATTGGTAATCGGTATAGCAGACAGCACGAACTTACTCGCCCTTCGCTGTCAACTGTCAACTGTCAACTGTCAATTGACTGTTAGCCTTCGTTCGATCGATCTTCAAAGTTCTGACGGCGGCGCTTTTGTTTAGTCCGGGGCACTGCTGCATTCGGTGCGGATTCTTGTTCCTGTCCGGGAATAATTTCGCCTTTGAATACCCAAACTTTAATACCCAGAATACCGTAGATGGTTTGAGCGGTGCAGTAGGAGTAGTCGATGTCGGCCCGCAGCGTGTGCAAGGGGACTCGGCCTTCGCGCGTCCATTCGGTACGGGCGATTTCTGCGCCGTTGAGGCGTCCGCTGACTTGAATTTTGATGCCTTGGACGCCGACTTTTTGAGCGCGGGTGATTGCTTGGCGGACTACTCGGCGGAAGGATACGCGCCGTTCTAGTTGCTGGGCGATGTATTCTGCGATCAGCGTGGCATCTGCATCTACTCGTTGAACTTCGACGACGTTGATGCGAATTTGGCGATTGCTGCCAAGTTGTTGTTGCAAACCGACGCGCAAGGTTTCGATACCTGCTCCGCCGCGGCCTACGACAACGCCCGGTCTGGCGGTGAATACTTCTAGGTCGATTTGATCGGCTTTGCGTTCAATTCTGACCGAAGAAATGCCAGCATTGCTGAGGGTTTTGCGGACGTACTTGCGAATTTTGAAGTCTTCTTGCAAGAGTTCTGGATAGTTTTTCGGGTCAGCAAACCAGCGAGAGCGGTGCTCTTGGGTAATGCCGAGGCGAAAACCAATTGGATGTATTTTTTGGCCCATAATATTTGATGAGTTAATTGGTAATTGGTAATTGGTAACAGGGAAGGAAGAAGGAAGAAGGAAGAAGGAAGAAGAAAGAAGTAAAAAACAACTGTCTGCCACTCCGTGATTTCCGTGCCTTGAAGAAAAGTAATTGGTGATTACCTATTTTTTCTACTTTAAGCTGTTTATTACCTATTACGTTTTCCCTGGTTTAGTCTTCTGCGATCGGAGCAACTATTACCGTAATGTGGCAAGTTGGCTTGCGGATTTGGTAGGCGCGACCTTGAGCGCGTGGTCTAAAGCGTTTGAGGACTGGGCCTTGGTCTGCGTAAGCTTGAGAGACTACGAGCTTGCTTTTGTCCAATCCTGCGTTGTGTTCGGCGTTGGCTACTGCCGATCGCAAAACTTTGACAATTGGTTCGCAGGCGCGGTAGGGCATGAATTCGAGTAAAATCAGCGCTTCTTGGTAGCTTTTGCCGCGAATTTGGTCGAGGACTCGGCGCACTTTGAAGGGCGATGTTCGGATGTAACGGGCGATCGCCTTAATTTCGGATGTGGTATCTATAGCCATTTCGATTTGGGTAATTGGTAAATGGTAATTGGGGAAAAGGTAATTGGTAATTGGGGAAAAGTTTTTCCGCTTACCTATTACCTGTCACCTAATTAGGCTATCTTTTGGCCTTTTTATCACCACTTTTCGCGTGACCTCTAAAGGTGCGAGTGGGGGAGAATTCTCCGAGTTTGTGACCGACCATTTGGTCTGTCAGGTAGACTGGGACGTGCTGTTTGCCGTTGTGAACTGCGATCGTGTGACCTACCATTTGGGGCAGGATTGTGGAAGATCGCGACCAAGTTTTAATTACTTGTTTTTGGCCTGCGGCATTGAGCTTTTCGATCTTTGTCATCAGATGATCTGCGACAAACGGGCCTTTTTTTAACGATCGAGACATGATTTTGGTAATTAGTAATTAGTAGTTGGAATTGAATTGGGAAGAAAGTTGCAGGAATAAAAGAGCACGGAAAACTTTTTCGTTGTTCCTTCTTCCTTCTTCCTTCTTCCTTCTTCCTTCTTCCTTCTTCCTTAACTTTGTCTGCCGCCCTTGCCACGCTTGGAAGATTTGCGGCGGCGCCGAACGATTAAAGAGTCGCTGCGCTTGTTCTTGCTTCGAGTCTTGGCACCCAATGCTGGTTTTCCCCAAGGACTGACTGGCCCTGGACGCCCGATGGGCGCTCTGCCCTCGCCACCACCGTGCGGGTGATCTACCGGGTTCATGGCACTACCACGAACTGTTGGTCTGCGGCCTTTCCAGCGGGTGCGACCGGCTTTACCGAGGCTGACGTTTCTCGCGTCTGTGTTGCCAACTTGACCGATCGTAGCGTAGCAGTCGGCGCGGACTTTGCGTTGTTCACCGGATGGCAGTTTGAGGGTGACGTAGGTACCTTCTTTTGCCATTAGCTGAGCGCTGGAGCCTGCGGAACGGACGATTTGTCCGCCTTTACCTGGTACTAGCTCGACGTTGTGGATGCTGGTACCGAGGGGAATGTTTTTCAGGGGTAGGGCGTTGCCGATTTCGATCGGCGCGTCTGGGCCTGAGACAATTACTGTACCGACGTTTAAGTTGAGCGGGTGCAGAATGTACCGTTTTTCGCCGTCTTTATAGAACAGGAGGGCGATGCGGGCGTTGCGGTTGGGGTCATACTCGATCGCCTTGACAGTAGCAGGAATGCTGTGTTTGTCGCGGCGGAAGTCGATCGTTCTATAAAGCCGTTTGTGACCGCCTCCCCGGTGGCGACAGGTAATGACGCCTCGGTTGTTGCGGCCTTGTTTGGTGTGCTTGTTGCTGGTTAGAGACTTTTCTGGTTCTGATCTCGTAATTTCAGCAAAGTCCGAGACGGTCTTTTCTCGGGTACTAGAGGTATAAGGTCGGTAAGAACGAATGCCCATAATCGATTTTAGATTTTAGATTTTAGACTTGGGATTTTGGACTTTGCGGTTTTAGATTTTAGATTTGGGATTAATCAGTTAACTTGCCAGTTTCCTAGATGGGGAATTTGCACTAGCTAACTGCAATTCTTTAATCTAAAATCTAAAATCCAAAATTGGCTAAACTTCTGGGAATAGGAGTTTGCGGATCGAGTCTCCGTCTAGCAAAGTGACGGTTGCTCGCTTGTAACAAGGTTTAAAACCGACGAATTTACCAACTCGACGCTTTTTGCGCGGCGGGTTTTGGGTGTTGACAGCGGTGACTTTAACCTTAAATAGCTCTTCGATTGCAGCTTTGATTTGAGGTTTGGTCGCTTTCGGGGCTACGTCGAATGTGAATTGATTTAATTCCATCATTCGGGTAGCTTTCTCGGTGAGAATCGGACGCTGGATCAAATCTGCGTAGTCGCGGGGGTCGATTTTACTCACCGTAAATCTCCTGAATTTTAGCTATGGCTGTAGATGTAACGATAATTTTGTCAGCCGCAAGAACGTCGTAAACATTCAGGGAAGTTGCCAAGATGACGTTGACTAATTCGATGTTGCGTCCTGACAAGTAAACGTTGAGTTGCGGTTCTGGCAAGATTAACAGAACTTTTTTATTGGAGTCGATACCCCAACGGGCGATCGCACTCAGCAGTTCTTTGCTTTTCGGTCTCGGAAATTGCTCTGCAAATTCTTCAACCACAATCATGTCTTCGGTACGACTGAAGAATGCTGTCCGCAAAGCGAGACGGCGTTCCTTCTTGTTCATTTTGACTTCAAAGTCTCTCGGTTTTGGCCCGAAGATGACACCGCCGCCACGCCACAGTGGAGAACGGATCGAACCTGCTCTGGCTCGGCCGGTACCTTTTTGACGCCAGGGTTTGCGGCCACCGCCTCTGACTTCCGCTCTCGTTTTGGTGCAAGCATTGCCTTGACGGGCGTTATTCATTTGCCGCGTCAATGCTCTGTGAACAACGTGAGACGCATTTTCTTCTTTGGCTACGCGAAGCTCTAAAGTTGTTTCTCCAACTTCTTCGCCTTGCCAATTTCGCACTACACAGTTAACCATATCTTTTGTCCTTTGTCGCTTTGTGTTTGTTGTCTGTTTTTGAGTTTTCTGTTGTCTGTTTTTAGTTGTCTGTTGTCTGTTGTCTGTTATTAGCTCTTAGTTTTCAGCTTTTAGTTCTTAGTTATTGCTGACTGCTAACCGCCAACTAATGACTACTGACTGCTGACTACTGACTACTGACTACTGACTACTGGCTACTGACTAACGTCCTACTTTTTTCTCAGGCACAACATTGACTAAAGCGCCAGCTTTTCCGGGAACTGCTCCCTTAATTAGCAACAGATTCTGCTCTGTATCCACCCGGACAATTGTGAGTTTGCGGACGGTGACTTGAACGTTGCCCATACGTCCCGCCATTCTTTTACCGGGATAAACACGACCGGGAGTTGTTCCAGGCCCGATCGATCCAGGTTCGCGGTGATTTTTAGAACCGTGAGACATGGGGCCTCGTTTAAAGTTGTGGCGCTTTTGAAAGCCTGCAAAACCTTTACCGATGCTTGTACCGATGACATCTACTATCTGTCCCGGTGTAAAGGCATCAGCGTTTAGCTGTTGGCCTAATTCAAAGGAACTGGTGTCTTCCAAGCGGTATTCCTGCAAGTGGCGCAATGGATTCGCCCCCGACTTGGCAAGATGTCCCAATTCTGGCTTGTTGAGAGCCTTTGGTTTGACTTCACTGTATCCAATCTGAATGGCACCGTAGCCATCAGTTTGTTTTGTTTTGATTTGAGTTACTGTACAAGGCCCTGCTTGTATGACGGTGACGGGGATTGCTCTCCCTTCAGCGTCAAACACTTGAGTCATGCCTAGTTTAGTGCCAAGAATGCCTACAGACACGGATTTTTCTTCCTTTTGTTTACGCAAGAGGTTTCGGATTACGAAGTTTACGTCAATCCGCTTGCTCTTGTGCAGAAACATCTATTTCAGTGTTTCCGCAATTAACTGTTATCAACCAACAGCTTTCCTCGGTGTTTAAAATTTGAATTTTAAATTTGGGAGCTTGTGGAAGTCTTGCAAGGGTTGAGATTCGAGGCTTTTTGCCTGTTCTATCTCCGACTTTTATTTCGGTCTTGCTTGTTTGGGCTAGGACTTGAATAGTAATCTACTCAGTATCCTTGACAGCGCCAACTAATAACACTACATGAAGTGTTTGCAGTTTGTCAAGGCCTATCTTGATAACTTTTCGCCTCAGCTTTAGCATTTATAATACTTTAAGCTCGCTCTCCTGCGATCGACCAAATGTAAAACCACAGGCAAGACAAATTTATGGGACTGATTACCACTGGTGCGGATATGATTCGGGATTTGGAAAAGTCGGGGTCGCTGGCCCTGTACGTTCCTTTAGAGGGAGGATTTGAGGGGCGCTACCTGCGCAGGCTGAGGGCAAAAGGCTACGGTGCGTACACGATTACGGCGCGGGGCTTGGGCGATTTGGCGATGTATTTGACGGGGATTCATGGGGTGCGGCCGCCGCATTTGGGCAAGAAAACTACTGGCAACGAAGGGGCTGTGGGTTATACCTACTACGTGCCGCCGATGTTGCAAACTCAATTAGATAATTTGCCACCGAAAGCAAAAGGACTGGTACTCTGGATTATTGAAGGGCAGATTTTGTCTAGTCAGGAAGTTGAGTATTTGACTGTTTTGCCGACGCTAGAACCGCGAGTTAAAATAGCAGTAGAGATGGGGGGCGATCGCACTTTTACCTGGAAGCCGCTTAAAGATGCTTTAGTTGCAGCTTAAATTCCGGTATTGGCGATCGCACATCAACTAAAAAACGCAGCGAGCAAATCAAGCTCAACAGCTTAGGCTCGCTGGTTTTGCTCTTTTTGGGAAAAACTTCTTAATTAACAGGAAAAATAATATGCTTCAGAACCGCGATTATACAATAATCATTGACAAAAGCGGCAGTATGTACACGAAAGACCAAATGGGCGGGAAAAGTCGCTGGGCGCTGATGCAAGAATCGACGATCGCACTGGCGAATAAATGCGAAGAACTTGACCCTGATGGCATAACAGTTTATTTGTTTTCCGGTCGTTTCAAACGCTACGACAACGTAACAGCAGCTAAAGTCGTGCAAATATTCCTAGAAAACGAACCTTCCGGGACTACAAATTTGGCGGCGGTTCTCCAAGACGCTCTGAACAGTTATTTTCAGCGCAAAGCATCCGGTAAGACTAAGCAAAATGGGAAAACAATATTAGTGGTGACGGACGGGGAACCGGACGATCGCAAAGAAGTAATGAAAACGATTATAGAAGCATCGCGGAAGCTCGATCGAGATGAAGAGCTGGCGATTTCCTTCATTCAAGTAGGGAATGCCCCAGAAGCTACTAAGTTTCTCAAGATATTGGATGACGAACTGCAAAGCGCCGGGGCTAAATTCGATATCGTTGATACTGTGACGATGGATGATATTGAAGGAATGACCCTGACGGAAGTATTGCTGAATGCAATAACTGATTGAGAAAGCGGTTTATTCAGTTGACAGTTGATAGTTGACAGTTGACAGTTGACAGCTTGAGGGCGACCTCTACCTAGAAGGAAGAGGATTGGAGTGATGTAATAGTCTGCTTTTAATTTCTCCCTACAAGGGTTCCGGCTTTAAACCAATTCTTTCTGGTCAACTTCGCGCGATTGTATTTGTGTTAGTTGGCGCAACAGCATTTTTTAGGGGGTTTTAAGTCATGGAATCGATCGATCGCCTGTTAGCTGAACTTAAGGCAGAATATCAAGCATCTCAAAAAAAAGCTGAGTTGAAAAATCAGCCACCAGTGCCAGCCCAAGCGCCTTTGCCACCAGCAACAGTGCGGTCAAATCCAACAGTTAAAACATCAGATCTAAATTTGTATGCTGGTACTTTAGACAAGGATTTAGCCCAAATTAAGGCTGAGTACGAAGCACAAAATAAATCTCAGGAAGTGGCTGCACTGGAACCGCTTAAGCCTGAGCACGAAGCACAAAACAAAGCTCAGGAAGTGACTGCACTGGAACCGCGGCCAGCCGCAAAGGTTACGCAGCCGGAGTTGGAAGTACAAACGCACAGACAAAAAGTTAGGCAAGCTCAAGTTTGGCTGAAAAATTTGGATAAGAATTCCGATGAGAGATATTGGTTCGATCAGTTTGCTTTTAAGTATTCTTCCAGGATAGATGCGGCGATCGACTATTTGCAAGTTGTGAATGAGTTTGATTGAGATGCAGACGGCGGTTTCAACCGCTTCTTATCAAACGATGTCCGCCTCCGCTGACTGAAGAAAATAACGTCATTTTAACCGTTGAGTAGACCTCTTGCAAAAGTCGCAAACTATCTGCGTTAAATCTGCGGTTGACTGATCAATCAAAGATTTATACAATCTTGTCTAATCTTCAACCCGCGCACCATCCGGGTTTTGTTTGTATAGACGCGGTTTCAACCGCCCGTTCTTCTTTTAGCACTGATGTAGGATTCAGTAGAAATAGAGCCCCCTTTTTTGCTGTATCTTCAGATAGCTTAATTTGTGTAAACTCAACAATACCTTCAGCGATAAAAGAATCTCTCAATTCAGCTTTTTCTCCGCTGTTAAAACCTGTTTCATAAAACACTTCCCGAATCCCAGCAGAAATGACTAATTTCAAACAATAAATGCAGGGTTCTAAGGTGACGTAAATGCTAGCACCAGCGGTAGATATGCCATGTTTTGCAGCAGCGGCGATCGCATTTGCTTCAGCGTGAACCGCCCGCGACGGCAAAGTTTTACTAGCATCGCAACTGCTCAAACCGGGATAGCAGAAGCCTTGAGCCGTACAGTGTAAGGATCCTGACGGCGAACCGTTGTAACCCGTAGCTAGCACTTGCCTGTTTTTCGTGATTACCGCGCCGACGGGAAAAGCCAAACAAGTCGATCGAGTAGCAGCTAATTTTGCTAACATTAAAAAATATTCGTCCCAATTTGGTCTGTGAGGTGGTTCGTAGTTGTCTGGTGTATTGTTCATTTAAAATTTAGAATGAGAACTTTATCGCAACGAGAATTTATTGTCAGAGTCCAGTTGATCCAAATCCCTGATCTCCCCTAGAACTCGAACTTAACATTTTAATTTCTTCAATCTCAACGCGAATTACTGGCGCTATTACCATTTGAGCAATTTTCATGCCTCTTGTCACCTTAAATGAAGTTTGACCGTGATTGATTAAGATCACTCCGATTTCGCCTCGATAGCCCTCATCTATTGTACCTGGTGCATTGAGCACAGTGATTTTGTGATTGAGAGCTAAACCACTTCGGGGACGAATTTGAGCCTCAGTTTTTTCAGGTAATTCTATGGATATACCTGTATGAATTAACTTACTTTCTCCGGGATTAATTTCTAATTCATCTATAGAAAATAAGTCTAGTCCAGCATCAGATTCATGGGCGTATTGGGGAATTATCGCTAATTCATGGAGTTGCAGAATTTTTAATTTCATTTTGTTTGCTGTTTACTTGATTTTAGTCAACCTGAAATTTTCTTGTTTGAGATACCCGACTTTTTACACACAAAGCTCAAGAAACCGGGTTTTTTACAGATATTGAGGGTTTTTAGCTAAATTTGCTTAAAAAACCCGGTTTCTGGCCTACGCAATTAGCCAGAAAAGGCAATCATCTTACGGGGCTAGCCTTGCTTTTCCCAGACGAGTAGCTGTGTACCACTTAGCTATGCCCGGAGCCCAACTTTCAAAATGAGGCCACATCATTTCGCAGAGTTTTTGAATTTCAAGTTGAGCATTTTTCTTATTTCTCAAATCGGAAAAATGCAGAAAAGACCTTAAATTGAAACTGACTACAAAATGCTGACGATAATCAAAGGGTAATTTACCTCTGGCGTGTTCCTCGGACATCCCACCATCGAAGTCAATTTTGTAACGTTTAGCAGCTTCTAGACACCACTCTAAATCTTTTGCTCTTTGTTCAGGAGAATAGTAATATTTTTTGCCTTCCCGGTCAGTATAATAATCTACTGGACGCAGGTAAAAAATATCTTCGATATCTTTTTTGCCGACAGCGGCATCAAGAAATTGATTTCCCGTGTAGCGTAGAGATTGAACATCAAATGATACTCCGACACGATGAGTCCTCGCCTGCTGCATGACACTGTGAGGAAAATAGCCGCAATTAAAAATAATTTGGGGATGTTCTAAGGGGCCATAATGCCCACGATCGCCCGCCAGGAGCCTTTTAACAATTACTTCGCCACATTCTGCCTCTGATGGCCACGAATCCCGTTCGTCAAATACAAAATTCTCAGTATAGTCTTGATGGAGTGCAGCATAAACTACTTGCTGAGGATTTGGTGTCTGAGAAATAACTTCTACTCTGAATCTGTCCATGAGATTTTTATTTTTGATGCCAACTGTAGGTGGTTTGACATTACAACATCCTAGATTGTTTCACAAAAGAGCATTTATGGCAAGTTATTTTTACGCTAATAATTCGCCAACTGGGATGCTAAAACCTGCAAGTACAGCTTGGGTGTTTAGAACTTCATCCGTATTAAATAAACGCCAGCCTTGACTGCATTCACAAATGCGATCGCACATTCTCATAAAACCCAGTCACTGAGAAATTCTAATTGTCCCTGCATCTCGGCGGACGACTTAGTGTTGATCAACCTTAAAACTCCGCGCATTAAATCACCAATGCCGTATCGCTGCTGCGGAGCCAAAATAATTCCTGCATGAGACAAATTTTGCTCCAGCAGAGTTGCGTGTAATCGGTAAAAGTCTCTAGTGTTGAAACTAAAGATAACCCGACCATGTTCTCTTGCCCAATCTAGCTGCTCTTCATCGGATCGATGTAGCATTCCAACATCAGCAACCGTCAGTACATCCACATTACGCGATCTCAAGGCTTGTAAAAAGTCTTCATCCATTGAGTCTTCGTCAATGTACAGTAGTATTTTACTCATCTGCAAACCTGTTAAGCTTTGTTTTTGTGTAAGGTCGCCAGTCTCCAGTATTCAGCATCTTCCTCTGCTAAATCTGCCTCAATTTCATCACGATTAGCATGATAGTAAGCCAAAGCCGCATAAACTTGAGCAAGGCTCAGATGACTCATCCGACGGGCAATCTCTTCGGCTGCTGCGCCTTGTTTGTAAATAACTACTACTCTAGCAACAGAAGTTCTAGTCCCCGCAATCATTGGACGACTGCTAATCTCGGCAGAACGAGTTACTAATGTACCGATGTCAGTTGCAGTTGGCATAATTTGCAAAGTCCTCAGCTATAGTTCAGTCGTTTCTAGTTTATCATTTTATTTTTCGGATCAACTGGGTTTTTGGGATTATTCGCGATCGATTAAATTCCTCAAGCCAACAATTCACTAACTGCCATACTAAAACCTGCAAGTATAGTTTGAGTGTTAACTACTTCATCGGCATTAAACAAACGCCAGCCTTGACCTGCATTCACAAATACTAATCTCGCTTCAGGAAATAGCAGCCAGATTTCCTGACAGCCAGATTCCAAATATTCCTGAGCTTTAGCAAACAATTCCTCGGCGCTATCTTCAGGCGAAGCAACTTCGGCAATTAGGGGAAAACTTTGGGAAAATGCTGTAAAATTGCCTGATGGTGGCAGCAGTTCGGGAGTGATGTAAGCGACATCGGGACGGCGGCCCTGTTTAGCTGTTCGGCACAGTATTTCGGTAAGAACTTCTCCTCCCTGTCCGCTGGAGTCTTTGTAATTGCCCCAGTAACGGGCTAATTTAGATTGAGCCAGACTGTGTTTAAATGTCATGCCTGTTTTCTCCACTAAGTTACCGTCAACCCACTCCATTCTCTCCGGCGGCTTGACGAGAAATTCTTCCAAAGATATAATATTTTGGGGTTGTGTTTCAGTAAAATTTTCGGAGTTTTTTTGAGACATTTTTGATAAAATTAAAGTAGTTGTCATCGTGATTGCCTCGCTTTAGTCAAACATTCAAATCAATACTTTTACTCAACACATACTCTATTGCAATGATACTCTCAAACCGTTTTTCTGAAGCCCTTATCTATGCAGCCGAATTGCACGCAACTCAAATCCGCAAAGGTTCCGGCGTTCCGTATATTGCTCATTTGTTAGGTACTGCTAGTATAGCTTTAGAGTATGGGGCTTCGGAAGATGAGGCGATCGCAGCTTTGCTTCACGATGCGATCGAAGATCAGGGCGGGCCCACCACTCGCGAAGCCATCCGCCGTCGGTTTGGCGATACCGTCACAGCGATTGTAGACGGCTGTACCGACAGCGACGAGACACCGAAACCCCCTTGGCGCGATCGCAAACAAGCTTATATCGATCGCCTTCTCACAGCTTCAGGTTCGGTCAGATTAGTCTCGGCGGCTGATAAACTTTATAATGTGCGATCGATCCTCAAAGATTCCCGTCAATTGGGCGACTCGGTTTGGGAACGCTTTAAAGGCGGCAAAGACGGTTCTCTCTGGTACTATCGTTCTTTGGTACAAGCATTCCGCAAAGCTGAATCAACGCCTCTAGTTGAAGAATTAGACCGCACAGTTTTAGAATTAGAACAGTTTTCTGAAGGCAGAAGGTAAAAAACACTAATTACCAATTACCAATTACCAATTTACAAATGGCAAATGTTCGCTTAGAAAATATTACCAGACGCTACCAAAACGTCACCGCGATCGAAAACATCAGTTTCAAAATCCCGGATGGGGAATTTTGGGTATTAGTCGGGCCTTCCGGCTGCGGAAAGTCTACAATTATGCGGACAATTGCAGGTTTGGAAACCGCAACTTCTGGTAATCTTTATATTGGAGATCATTTAGTTAACAACATTCCGGCGAGACAGCGGGATGTGGCAATGGTGTTTCAAAATTACGCGCTTTATCCGCACATGACTGTCGCAGAAAATTTGGCTTTTGGATTGCGGATGCGGAATGTTGACTCGACTAAAATTCAAGAACGAGTTGAAACTGTAGCCCGATCGCTCTCGATCGACCACCTGCTCAAACGTAAGCCCAAACAGCTATCAGGCGGACAACAGCAGCGGGTAGCACTCGGAAGGGCGATCGCCCGCGAACCCAAAGTTTTCCTACTAGATGAACCACTTTCCAACCTCGATGCTCAACTGCGAGACGACACTAGGGCCGAACTAAAACAACTGCATCAACGACTAGGAATTACCACAGTTTATGTCACCCACGATCAAGTGGAAGCGATGACTTTAGCTGATAAGATTGTTGTCTTAAATGGGGGGAAAATTCAGCAAATTGGAGACCCGCAAAGCATTTATGCTAAACCTGCTAACCGGATGGTTGCGACTTTTTTAGGCAATCCGGCTATGAACATTTTGCCCGCCATTTATGCTAACGAATCTTTTCAGGTAGGAAGTCAATCTTTATCCTGTCCGCCATCGCTTCAAAAAAGATTGCAACCCAGCGAAGGACAAGCATTTGATTTGGGCATTCGTCCAGAAAATATAGAAATTTTTACGTCTCAAACAGCAGCAGATGATGATTTTAAAACTGATGTTTGGGCGTTAGAAAAAGTGCCTCTTGATGTGGAGGTAAAGGTAGTGGAACCTCTGGGGAGAGAAATTTTAATCCGGGCGAGTTTGCCTGCGTTGAGCGCTGAAACTACTGTACAGTTACAAGTACCGGCGGGTGTTCGTTTGCGTCCGGGCGATCGACTGACGGTACAGCTTGACTTCGATCGGCTATTTATATTTGACCCATCCACCGGAGAGGTGCTGTATCCTTAATTTGAAGCCCCCAGATCGATCGCTCGTTACAAAACTTTACACTTGACATTTCTCAATTCGCGAAGTAATGATACAATAAGCATTGCTCGAAAAAAAAGCATCCCCCGAAAGGCTGATTTTTCTGGAAGCGGGGCGATCGCGATCGACAACTTCGCATCTTCACGCCCAGAAGTGGCAAGCCCGCCAGCTCTTGGCAACTCGCGAACCAAAAACTCCGAAAAACGTTCTAGCGGCATTTTTTAGATGAATCCCGACAACCTGCCTCAAATGCTGCAAACAGGATTTCACCTAACTTTAGGTGCAACTTCCTTTTTAAT
The DNA here is from genome assembly GCF_026130175.1 of Lyngbya sp. CCAP 1446/10. GTDB lineage: Bacteria > Cyanobacteriota > Cyanobacteriia > Cyanobacteriales > Microcoleaceae > Microcoleus. The sequence goes on from NZ_JAIGNI010000001.1 coordinate 126,940, forward strand.
TGAGACATTGCAAGATCCCGTGAAGCGAGAAGCAAATCTGGACAAACTTCGACAGCCAGATTTGAGTCTACTCGCGGATGAGTTGCTGGAAAAAGGAGAAATGACCGATCGAGAAGCGCGGAATTTTGTCGATACAATTTTCTCTCAACCGGGCGTGAGGGAGAATGCAGACAGCGACGCATCCGTCTCGCATCGGCAATCGGATACAGCAACTGACACTCCTCCCGACTCGGTTGTACAACCAGACGTAAAAGATATTCAAGAATTAACTGCACAGATGGCAGCGCTGAGGGCCGAATTGGAAAATTTGCGCTCCGAAAATTCCCAGGATTAAAGAGTAGATCATCTTTAATACAGCCGGAGTTTAGTTGCAACTTACTTGCAAAATTATTTAACAGAACAAAACTTTAGTCATTGTCCCAGTTTTCAGAACCGATCAGGTCGGCGATGCGATCGCGCAGCAAGAAGTCACATTTTTCGAGTTCTCCCTCGACACAAGCCCATTCTCGAGGCGGGATGAACTGACACAAGGTGTAGATAGGCTGTTGTCGGCTCAGGATGCCCTCATGTACGAGGTGGCGTGCTTCATCTTGAATCACATCTAAAGAGTAGCGAAGTTTGTGAATAGTGGAGTGAATCATAATGCGCCCTCAAGGTTTTACTAAAAAAAATTATGGCCCTGTTAATAATATAATCCAAACTTCTCAATATGTAAGTTATTTTTTTCTGTATACAGAGATACTATTTACTGGTCAATTTTAAAAAAGTTATAAGAATGATGAGTAAGCGATCGTATCTTTCTTTAGATGTTGAGACGCGGTACATTTTTTAGGCTAACAGGCTGAGCTGCTGCAAAGCTCTATTCAGGACTTAGGAGTCCGCGCCCGATTTCCGGTTTCTGGATGCTGCGCAGCTCAAAGCCAAATTTCTGGCGAGAAACCAGGTTGATCAATTTAAGTCCTGACTAAGCAAAGGAAAGATTCAGGAGTCCAAAAGCTCAAGCATTGCCCGTTTCGTTAATGCCGAACAGCAATTCTAAAGCGAGAGATTGCGCTATCGGCATCTGCCCGAAACAAAATACATAAGGAATACTCGGAGGCAAGTGCGGCAAAAATTGCTCTAAAACGTAGGGACTGCCGTAAATTAACACAGCTTGCAGTTCTCCCGTCCTTAATAATTTCTTAAACCAATCTTGGGCTGCTTCGGTCAAACCAGCACTGCCTCGAAAGCAATTACCGCGAATGAAAATTTGCAGCAGTGTCGGAGAAAAATGCTCTGCACCTGTATTATCAACGATCGCGCCTGTGCGATCGTCAATTAGTTGCAATTCGTAACCAAACTGTTCCGGCAGGGCGATCGCCGGAGTGTGTTTGCCCAAAAACTCGCAACCCAAAACATCATCTACAATAATCAAATTCCGCAAAACCTGGTTTTCTGAGGGCTTTTTCGCGACTAAAGGTAGATTTCCCCCAAATTTCAAAGAATCTCGCAAAATATCGACAGCCGTTGCCCTTGCTTCTGGATTTGCTAGCAAACTTAAGTCGATCGAGTCGATCGACATTGAATCTGCTGCTTTTTCCTTTTCCTTGATTAACAAACCGACTTTAGCTTTAGCTTCCCAGATTCGTTTGACAGATTCCTTGATTTGTGATATGGGAATCCGCCCTTGAGTCACAGCTTCGCAGACAGCCAGAATCGCCGCTTCCGGGTCAAGTGGCATCAGCAAAACATCAGCCCCAGCCTCAGCAGCCAAAACAGCAGCTTCATTAACACCATACTTATTGGCGATCGCACCCATCACCAAAGCATCCGTCACGATCAAACCATCAAACCCCAACTCTTCCCGCAGCTTCCCAATCAAAATTTTGCGAGAAAGAGTAGCAGGAAACTCGGCATCCCAAGCCGGAATCAGTAAGTGGGCGCTCATCACAGCATCGACCCCAGCGGCGATCGCCTCAACAAAAGGCGGCAACTCAACAGCAGCCAATCTCGCTGGCGAATGCGGCAAAACCGGCAATTCCAAGTGAGAATCAACCGCCGTATCTCCATGACCGGGAAAATGCTTAGCTGTAGTCAAAACCGGGTGCCCAAGAGCGCCGCGAATAAAAGCACTTGCCAATTTGCCGACAATTTCCGATGTCTCGCCAAAAGCGCGGACGTTAATCACGGGATTGTCGGGATTGTTGTTAACATCGACGACTGGTGCGAGAATCCAATTTAGACCGATCGCCCTAGCTTCGATCGCAGTCACAGATCCCATTTGTTCAGCATATCGATCGGCTTTACCTGCATCATGCGTCGCAATTTCAGCCATAGCCATCGGTGGCCCGAACCAAGTCGCCCCGGCGAACCGCTGGCCGACACCTTCCTCAATATCAGCCGCCAGCAGTAGCGGAAATTTGGCCCAAGACTGCAATTGGTGCGATCGCACCGCCAACTCAGCAGCACTTCCTCCCACCAAAATCACACCGCCCACGCCCAACTTTTCCAGATAATAGCGGAGTTTGTCGGCCGTTGGTTCCCAGGCCCGATAGCGAATTTGGTGGTCGAACAAGTAGCCTGAAGCGCGCACTACAAACATCTGGGCTACCAGTTCGGGTAAGGAAAGATTGTCAATCATGGGTAAGTGGGAATTGTTGACTGTTGACTGTTGACTGTTGACTGTTGACTGTTGATTGCCTTCAGATGCTAATTATTAATCCTCGTCTGCTTCATCATCATCATCATTGGTCAATTTTTCGCCATCACCCGTCAATTCTTCGTCATCAAACATACCTGGTTTGCGATCGATAGAAAGCTGATTTAACAGTGTCAGCATTTTATCACCGCGTTCCAAAGAACGGTCTTCGAGAAATATCACTTCCGGCGTGCGGCGCAGTTGCACCCGTTGGCCCAACTGGTTACGGACATAGCTAGTTGCTGATTTCAAACCCTCCATAGTCTCGGCTTTCGCCTCATCAGTACCGTAGATACTGACAAAAACCTTTGTATGCTGAAGGTCTCCCGAAACAATTACATCGGTAACGCTAACCATACCCGCACCTACGCGATCGTCCTTGATTCCATTCAGCAACATCAGGCTGACTTCCCGCTTAATCATTGAAGCTACACGCTCAATGCGACGATTTGTAGCCATATCAACTATCCCCTACTTTCAGATCAGCCATTTTCTATCAATTATTAGTGTGACACAAAGCTGTAGGGGGAAGTTCTGCCAAAGTGCGCCACAATGAATTTTGGCGACGCTAGCCGTGCCACGATCGCCAATAAAAGCATAAAAACTATGGAAAAAGAATTTACAATCGGTCAAAAAGTCCGAGTTGTGGCGATGCCGCCTTTCGTCAAAACTGCCGAACCGATGCCGATGCTGCGGCCTGCGAATGTAATTGCGATCGGCGCTGAGGGTATTGTACTCGATCGGCGTCCCGGCAATTATTGGGGCATTCGCTTTGAAAAAGGTGCTTTTCTCTTAGACAGTCAGTACATCGAAGCTGCTATTGACAGTTGACAGTTGACAGTTGACAGTTGACAGTTGGCAGTTGGCAGTTGTTAGTTGTTAGTTGGCAGTTGGGCAATTCTCCCTCTTCCCTCTTCCTTCTTCCTTCTTCCTTCTTCCCTCTTCCCTCTTCCTTCTTCCTTCTTCCTTCTTCCCTCTTCCTTCGGTCAACTGTCAACTCTTCAACAAGCTAACTTGCCCTTAAAAGCCAAAGAATCAACCGAAAATTCTCCCAAAACTTCCTCTGCAATAGGAGAGCATAAATTACAACGTTGAGGCTTTCCCAAAAAATAACCTTGAGCGTAATCTACCCCAAGCTCCTTAAGTTTATCCATAACTGCTTGACTTTCTACATACTCGGCAATAGTTTTAATTCCCATGACGTGAGCAATTTTAGTTATAGCTTCCACCATGACAATATCAATAGGATTCTCTGCCAGATGCTTAATAAAATTGCCATCTATTTTGATATAATCAACAGGCAAGTTTTTCAAGTAAGCAAAAGAAGACATCCCGCTGCCGAAGTCGTCCAAGGCAAACTGGCAGCCGAGTTCCTTGAGTTTCCAAATTAAGCTGGCTGCTTTGCTGAGATTCGCGATCGCCACGGTTTCGGTAATTTCAAAACAAATTATTTCCGGCGGTATTTGATAGATAGAAAACTGCTCTTGAATAAAGTCGATGAATTTTTCTTCGTTAATGCTATCCCCAGAAAGGTTGATTGAATAAAGGCTGCGATATTTGTCAAATGAAGATTGTGAATTAGACAAGGAGCAGCAAGTAGGCAAGGTTACTATTTTATCGCTTTCTTCTCCGGGGTTTTGGACTAAGAGATTTGCCGTGAAAGTTTGAGATAAATTGCTAAATAAAGTGCGAATTACCCAGCGATCGATCGCGTGCATCAAGTTGTAGCGTTCAGCCGCGGGGATAAATGCCATCGGCGACACCAACTGACCGTTTGCAAGCTGGAGGCGGAGCAGGATTTCGCCGTGGGTGCCGGTGGTGGGAGAGTTGAGCAAATGTACGATCGGCTGAAAATACAAACGAAAGCGATTCTCTTCTAAAGCTTGATTAATTTGTACTACCCACTGAGTTTCGTCGCGCTGTTTGATTAATTCTCGATCGCCCGCTTGATAAACCTGCACCCGATTGCGGCCTTTATTTTTAGCAGCATAGCAGGCAATATCGGCCGCGCTCAACACCCCAGATGTCGATGCTGTTTTGGGATTAATTGCCACCAAACCGATACTAACGCCGATCGAAAAAGTTTTGTCCTGCCACCCAAACCGGAATTCCTGAATGCTTTCTAGCAGCAATTTTGCAACCTCTAAGCCCTTTTCAGGTAGACACTGGTACAGGAGTACGGCAAATTCATCACCGCCCAGACGCGCTAAAATATCGGTTTTGCGGATATTGCTTTTAAATAGCAGGCTGACTTGGCGCAGCAGTTCGTCCCCTGCAATGTGACCGTTCGTGTCGTTAACTATTTTGAAGCGATCGAGATCCAGGTAAAGTAAAACGTGTTCTTGGCCGTAACCTTGAGCGCTGTGTAGGGCGTGTTCTAGCTGGTACTCAAATTCACGGCGGTTGACCAATTGCGTCAGGGGGTCGTGAGTTGCCTGCCAGGTGAGTTGCCGAGCTTGAGTTCGCACTTGGGTGACATCTCGGAACACAACGACTGCCCCGACAATTGTGCCGTTGCTGGCGTGGATGGGGGCAACGCAGTGGTCGATCGCAAATTCGCGATTGTGGCGGGCAATCAGTAAACTGTTGTGTCCTTGGTCAACAATTCGACCTTCGTACAAAGCGATTTGGGCGATATTTTCGATCGGTATCCGGGTAGTTTCGTCAACTATTCTCAGCACACTGGCGAGGGGCAAACCTTTAGCTTCCGAGGTTGACCAACCCGTGAGTTTTTCGGCAACTGGATTGAGGGTAGAAATACAGCCGTCGCTGTCAGTAGTGATGACTGCATCGCCGATCGATTGTAGAGTAACCTGAGCGAGTTCTTTTTCATCAAAAAAGGCTTGTTCCATGCGCTTGCGATCGCTAATATCCCGCTGCACAGACACCCAGTGCGTGAGGTTCCCGAACTCGTCAGCAACAGGGACGCTGTTGAGTTCCACCCAATAAGTTGAACCGTCTTTGCGGTAGTTGATCAATTCCAGGCGCAAGGGTGTTCGGCGAGAGAAAGCGCGGCGAATTTTGGCAACTTGAGCCGCGTTGCTTTCCGGGCCGCGCAAGCAACTGGGGGTTTGTCCGATGATTTCTGCGGGTAGGTAGCCCGTCATTTGGGTAAAAGCTTCGTTGGCGTAGATGATGCTGGGATCAGAGATCTCGCTGTCTCCGGCATCCATAATTACGATCGCATCGTTAGCATTAACTACGGCAGATTCTAATAGTTGCAGCCGCACCTCTGCCTGCTTGCGGGTAGCGATTTCGCTTTCTAGTCTGGCGTTAGTCAAGCTGAGGGTTGCGATCGCTTTTTGCAATTCGCTAGTCTGTTCTTGAACATTTGCGTGTAAAATGTCGATCGCCCCGGACATTTCCATCGGGTCAAGTACGCGCAGCAAACTGCTTTGAGTAACTATTCCCAACAGTTCTCCGCGTTCCCCGGTTACTACCAACCTGCGGACTAAACGCTGCTGCATTTCCTGATGAGCTACCCACAGCGAGTCTTCTGGCTTGAGACTAAATAAGGGGCTACTCATCACAGTTTGGGCGATCGTCTGCGACAAATCTATATCTAAAGCTTGAAATTCCACAATATCCCGTTCTGTGACTATACCTACTGGAATTGGGAACGGCAAATTCATCGATAATTCTGTTGATGCTGTAATTACGACGCAGCTAACGCGGTGCTGCGCCATCAACTCAGCTAAACTCAGAACAGACGCTGAGCGAGGCGCTTGAATGACTTCTGCGGTCATTACTTCTTTGACGCTGTGCATTTTTAAGATATTTGCCGGTTGCACCATTGCTAGGCGAATGCTTTCCGGGGTAATTACTCCTAGGAGTTGACCGCTGCGATCCAATACTGGCAGGTGGTGAATTCTGTGTTGGCTGAGCAGAATTAGGGCGCTAAAAATGTCTCTATCTTCACCATTTGTCAGCGTTGCCGTCGGCTGTCGCATAACTTCTGCGATCGTAACATTTTTTAATTTTTTGCCCGATGCAATCAAATCGACGAGATCCCTCTCGGTGAAAATTCCTTGCAATTGAGAATTTTGAGCAGATTGCGGGTCTGATTTTTCGATAGATGATTCCACAACAAAGACGCAGATACCTCTAGCATCTCTAACTGGGCTTGAGGTTACCGGATTTGCGATTTCTGTTAGTTGTTGGTAGATATCGGTTGGTGAAATGTCTGGGTTGAGAGGGCAACTTCCGCGCCGTTGGCCCATCAGGGTAATTACTTCTGCTAGTGGGGTATCGGGCGCAACTGTCAAGGGGGAGCAATCAATTACTTGATCTAAAGTCGGCAGATACTTGGAGGAATCATTTTTGAGCATATTGAATTGATTTTTGCGATCGCGCTGACTCTGCGAAATTCCCAAAAAGCGCTGCTTTCCAAGCAATATGTGGATTTTTACAGCGCTGCTGAGACATAATTAAAATTTATTGTTAAAAATGCACCCGATCTTTGGTTGGGGATCTGGCCAGTGACGGCTCTCGCTCTACCTATAAAGTTATAAGCCGATCTTTATTTTAAGTTAAATTTTCGGTCTCGTGACACTTTTATTAAAAATAGTGTATTCGTTTTGAATTTTTTGCGATCGAGCTACCTGCTAAAACTATCGATCGCGTTGTCAATTAGATCCTTCTTTAGAAAGACACATCGGCGGGCAATTTTAGCTAATATAGAAGATGTTACTACAAAAAAGCACTGTCTTAAACTTTGGCATTGTTAAGTTTTGCGACATTAAATTTTGCGAGCTTTTGGAAACCATCTGTGCGCTGTCAGGGGCAATCGATATCACAGTAGATATGTGATATCGATTGCAAGCTAGGAAAACAACCGTGGTAAAATTGTAGATATAAACAGTAGAACTTAAACACATAATAGGCAGAGGAAAAAAATATGAAACGCCATCTATTAACAGCTACTCTTTTAATTGCTCCTTTACTGTTCGCAGGCCCGGCTCGTGCCGAAAATCCGGCTCAAGTCAAGCAGTTACTCTCAACCGGGCAATGTTTTCAGTGCGACTTGTCTGGAGCAGATTTGACCGGGGCTCATTTAATTGGTGCAGATTTGAGAGAAGCAAATTTGAAAGGTGCCAACCTCTATCGCGCTAACCTCGAAGGTGCTGACTTGACGGGGGCTAACTTGACTGGTGCTAACTTAACGGCAGTTTTCCTGACTAACGCCAGTTTAAATGACGCAGACCTCGATCGGGCAAATCTGACCGCAGCCATCATCAACACGGCCGACGTATCCGGCGCATCAATGGAAGATATGACTATTACTGATGCCAAAATCTACAATACCAAAATCGGTGTCGGCGGCAGCTACGACCAGTAAACTCTTTTTAAAGAATGCAAAACACCCTTTTTCAGTTAAAAAACCCGGTTTCTCCCCAGAAACCGGGTTTTTAGTTGATACTTCGTATTTGAACCCAGGTGCTAAATTAAAATTAGTATTGCTTTAATTCTCATAATATTAATTCAAGTTGTACAATACAGCCATGTCCAAACGACTCACCATTGCCCAAGCACAGCAGCAGCTTCCCAACCTACTTCAAGAACTTACCGATCAGCCGATCGTGATCACTCAAGACGGTGTTCCCGTTATGGCGGCAATCAGCTACAACTATTTGACTGAACTCCTCGAAACCTTGGATATTCTCACCGATATTGAATTCGTTACCAAACTTCGCCAAAGCATCACCCAATCAGACGAAGGCAAAACTATTTCCTGGGAAAATGCTAAGGCAAAACTGGGACTATGAAAGGCGAAGCAAATTCAATCGAATACGAAATCCAACTTACGCCGTTGGCGCTGGAAATGTTGGCGGAAGTCAAAGATAGACGAGAACAGGAGAAACTGCGCGATCGCATCGATAAACTCAAAATTGAACCAGAGAAGCAAGGCAAAGCGCTTGTTGACAACTTATGGAGAAACTGCGCGATCGCATCGATAAACTCAAAATTGAACCAGAGAAGCAAGGCAAAGCGCTTGTTGACAACTTATCTGGATTTCGCAGTATCCGAGCCGTTGGACAGCGCTATCGCATTGTTTACAAAGTCGAGCAAGAGCGAGTTATGGTTGTTGTTGTAGGACTAGGGAGACGTAAAGATGGTGACAAAAAAGACATTTACTCTATCCGAGAAAAACTGTCAGATATTTGACAGAATTACCTCCCAATCCATAAGTCCTGAGTTAGAAATGGGGCAACCTGTGTTGCCACATTCCTCCTAGAACCCTAAATCCACAGCAATTCGGTGCGCGCACGCAAAGCCAGAAAACGCCACCGCATTTAAACCTTGTCCCGGAAACGTACTATCGCCCACACAATACAAACCAGGCATAGAAGTTCGATTAAACGGCATTCCCAACAAACCCATTAACTTTTGTCGCGGAATCGGCCCGTAAGTTCCGTCTTCGCGGCCCAAAAAGCGGCGGTGAGAACGCGCAGTCCCCACTTCCATATAATCCAAACCAGCATCTAAACCGGGGAAAATTGTTTCTAATCTGTCAATAATTCTCCCTGCAGCCTCTTCTTTTTTCTCCTCGTATTCCTGCGCCGAAAGTCCTTCCCACTCATCCATCCAACTCGAAGTAAAAGCGTGAACGATGTGATATCCTGTCGGAGCTAAATCCGGGTCTAGCACGGTCGGAATTGAGACTAAAATAGTTCCCTCCGGCGCTTCCATTTTGTCCCAAGCTTCTAATAAAATATGGTGACAGGCAGTACCAGCAGGGATTACGCTTGCTTCCACTCCCAAATGTAAACTCAGGAAACTGGGTGCTTTTTGATAGCGCTGCTGCCATTTCTTCTCGCTAGCTGGCATCTCTGCTGCGGGCAGTAATTTTTCAAAAGTATCCCAGCGCGTGGCGTTAGAAACTATTCGCTTAGCGCGGTAAACTTCGCCGGTTGTCAGTTCGACTCCGACAGCGCGGCCGTTTTCTGTGATAATTTTTTTTGCTTTAGCTTTGTATTGAATTTTCCCGCCACATTTTTCTAATCCTTCGACTAATTTTTGGGCAATTTGACCGACTCCGCCTTTGGGATAATTTATGCCACCGTAATGTCTGTCGGAAAATACCATTCCGGCGTTAATCATCGGTGTTAAGTCTGCGGGTACTACAGACCAGTAGTAGCATTCCATGTCGATAAATTTCAGTAAAGTCGGGTCTTTTATGTAGCGCCGCGCAATGTCGCCAGTATTTTGAGGTAAATATTTTACTAATCCCAAACAAGCTAAAGGATTTTGAAAGAATACTCGCACCAGATATCCGGGTTCTTCTAGGGATAGCAATTCCATGCCGTTGAGGCAATTGAAGACGTTCCAGCATTCGCCGTAAAATTTCTGGATTCCTTGACGTTCGTGGGGGAATCTGTCGGTTAATTCTTGCAAGTATTTGTCATAAGGCTGGGGAACTTCCAAATCCAAGCCGTCGGGTAGGTGATAGTGAAGCTGTACGGGGTCGGGAATTGTTTCTAGGGTGACGTTGACTGCTTTGAGGGCGCGGGTGAGGAGGTTTGTGGTGCCGCGCTGTCCGAATCCAAATATCATGGAGGCTCCGACATCAAATCTGTAGCCTTCTCGATCGAAATATCCAGCGCTACCGCCGGGAATTGTGTAGCTTTCGAGCACTAAAACTTTGACTTTCTTGGCTGCTAGCTGGGTTGCTGTCACGAGTCCGCCAATGCCGGAACCGATGACTATCACATCAAACTCTTGCTCTGTAGGGCCGGAGTTAGGAGAAAATAACTGGGATTGGGTAGGAGCTGACATTAGGTTAAAAATCTTAATATTTTTATAATATTACAGTCGATCGCCCTTCCTGAACTCTTGCCTCTGTCATTTTCCTTCTGCCTCTGGTGCGTCAGCCTGTTCTAAATTCTTCCTTCGGATGCCTTCTTCCCTCTTCCTTCTTCCTTCTTCCCTCTTCCTTCTTCCTTCTTCCCTCTTCCCTCTTCCTTCTTCCTTCTTCCCTCTTCCCTCTTCCTTCTTCCTTCTTCCCTCTTCCCTCTTCCTTCTTCCTTCTTCCTTCTTCCTTCGGAAAGCTTCTGGCTTCAAAAAAAATGCGAGAGCAGTCTACCATTGCCGACTGCCCCCGTCTGCCGATCCTTTGAGAGGAGAACACTAAAATGAATATAGCCTTGTTGCCAACTAATGTCAATACTATTGGCAAAGAATTTCAATAAGCTGGTCTTGAGGTTGGCAAACCAAGGTAGTGATACCATTTGGGATTTTAGATTTTCGATTAAAGATTGTGATAAGTTGCACAGAGCGATCGTTAGCGAATCCCGCCCCTAGGGGGGCTACAACAAAAACGATCGCTCTGTGCATCAAATCCCTCAAACCTAGCAATCTCGGCAATTTCCTCATGTCCCTGCAACTGCGCGTTTACGTTCCTCCACATCCGTTAATTAAACACTGGCTGGCTGTCGCCCGCGACGTTAGCACCCCATCGGTACTTTTTCGTTCTGCGATGACAGAATTGGGAAGGTGGCTGGCCTACGAGGCAATTCGAGAGTGGCTCCCGACTGTGGAGACAACGGTACAGACACCTTTGGCCCAATGTCCGGCGACGTTTATCAACCCCGAAGCTCCGTTAGTTGTGGTACCGATTTTGCGGGCGGGTTTGTCGCTGCTGGAAGGAATTCAGACTGTGGTGCCGCTGGCTTCGATTTACCATCTGGGGATGGTGAGGAATGAGGAGACGCTGAAACCGAGTTGTTATCTGAATAAATTGCCGGCGCAGTTTAACCCGGAAACGCGGGTGATAATTAGCGAGCCAATGCTGGCGACTGGTGGGACGATTGTGGCGACTATGCAGGAGTTGACTTCGCGGGGAATTGATCCGAGTTTGATTCGGATTATTTCTGTGGTGGTTGCTCCTCCAGCTTTGAAGATGCTGAGTGCAGAGTACCCGAGTTTGATTATTTACACGGCGACGATCGACGAAACAGTCAACGAACAGGGTTTTATTGTACCTGGTTTGGGTGATGCGGGCGATCGTACTTACGGCACTTAATACAATTTTAGATTTTGGATTGAAGATTTTGGATTAAAGATTTTGGATTGAAGATTGAAAAATTGATTCCACAGATAAATCTCGCGGTTGTACCATTTTTCCCAAATCGTACAACTGTAGGGAAGTGTCAAACTCATATCCAGTGAATCATCCCCAATCTAAAATCTAAAATCTAAAATCTAAAATTGTCTGGTTCGATTTGTCAGTATTTGGGCGCGGTGAGTGGTTTCGGGAATCAGTTTCTGGAAACTCCGGTAAAAAAGATTACCAGGTCGCAAGTAAAATCAGGCACAGAGAAAGTTAAGATTAAAACTAGAAGTCAAAAATAAATAGCGTTTAGCACTCATTGCCCGTGAAACTTGATTCTTTACCGCCAAGCTTGTCTGCTTCTGACTCACCAACCCCCAATTCCGATTTGCCGCAACACATACAAACACAAATAATAGAGGCTTCTAAGAGTTGTGCTGCTTTAACCCCGGAGCAGGTTGAACTCTCAGTGAGTACAAATGCCGATATTTGTCAGGAAGAAAAAGAACTGAAGCCTAAGCACTGGGCAATTTTTGCTTCGACGTTTGTAACTATTTTTTTGGCGGAAATTGGAGACAAAACTCAGCTCGCGATTTTGCTAATGACGGCTGAATCTCGGAATCCTTGGATTGTGTTTGCGGGTGCGGGTTCAGCTTTGATAGCAACCAGTTTGCTGGGGGTTGTGCTGGGAAGGTGGATGGCTAGTCGGATTGCTCCGAAAACTTTGGAGAGAGGTGCAGGGGTGATTTTGCTGGCGATTGCGGCGGCTTTGCTGTGGGAAGTGCTGCGCTAAACGATTGAAGAATTGAAGAATTGAAGAATTGAAGAATTGAAGAGTTGGTAATTATATGATGTCAGGTCGATTACCACAACAAAAATGGTTCGTAGTGCGGACTTTAGTCCGCAATCCGGGAGCGGACACCAGGACGCGCTACGAACCAATATTATTGTTGTCAATTTACCGGAAACGATATGACTGATGACGTGGGGGTAAGTCGAAAGAAACCGGGTTTCTGGGAGCCTGTGGGTAAGCCTACAAATTCAACCGGTGCGCGTTGTGCGCCCTACAAATTTATAACTAAAAAATAAACATGGATTGGCAACTTTTAGGAATAACTTTTATGACGGTGTTTTTGTCAGAATTGGGTGACAAAAGTCAATTAGCTGCGATCGCCCTTGGTAGCAGTTCTAACTCGCCCAGGGCTGTATTTTTTGGCACTGCGTCGGCGCTGTTGTTAGCTAGCTTAATTGGCGTTTTGGTTGGACAAGGCACGGCGGAGGTGTTACCAGAGCGATTGGTAAAGACGATCGCGGCGATCGGATTTGCGGTGATGGGCTTGCGGTTGCTGTGGCCAAAATCTGATGAGGCTGAAGCTTCCGAGTAGGATTGACTGAAATATATCAAGATGGCTAAAATTCCCAAAAATTAACGGCGAGTGTGAATTCACGCCCGCCGCTAATTTTTGAGTTTTTTCTCAACTCAACCTCTGAGAATTGTGTCGATTAAACTTGGTTTTGGTAGCACCAGCCGAGGAGGGTAGCGCCTACAGCCAACTTGATGGCTTCTAAGACAAAATATCCTTGGTGGAGTAAATTCATCCCGGCGGGAACTTCTGCTGCGGAGTCGAACAGATTTAGCTGCATTCCCAGGGCGCTCATTTGAGGTGTGAGGTTGTAGGTGTCAATCAGGGCGATCGCCAGAAGTACCAATGATAATATGATTGCTGTGCGGCTGCGCTTGCCGAAATCGCCGAATAAATTGCTCAAAACCATTAAACCGGTTGCTATCACGCCCGAACAAATTAATTCAACGCGGTTGAATCCCCAAAACATTAAGTTTCCGGCTGTGACAAATTCGGGAGATGTCATCATCCCCGATACAAACAGGCTAGGCATAATTACTAGGTCGATAATCAGGCTACCGCTGAGCCAAAAAATTAAGGCTACCATGACAATTGCTTGCCAGCGAGGTCTGATTGATTCCACTCTTGATGTAATAGCTGTCATATAATTAAACCCACTAAATTTTTTTCTGCCTTTCCTAGAGCTTAACTAACTTTTTCCGAAAATCGTGTTAAGTATTTTTAAATTAATGGTAACTTTTGTGTAACTGACTGAGAAGTATTGTTAAGCTGGCTGGCGATCGCACGATCGAACAGTTTAAAAGTTCTGGCGATCGCATTATTTATGTCATTGCGAGGAACTAAACAACCGCAAAGTCTATTTTTTATTAGTTCTATAAAATTGTAAGGTGCGTCAGCAGCGAATTGTGCGATCGATAATTAACGGCTAAAAGCTGACGCACCCTACCAACTTAATTCTTAAGTCTGCGGAGGCAGACATCGTTTGTCTAGGCGCGGTTTCAACCGCCGACTATTCCTGACTCTTATAAATAATAATGCCTAAATTTCAACTATCCTCTTGGCTTCCCCGTCTCCCCACTCAAGTCTGGATTCTCGCCGCAGGCAGATTCCTCTCGCAAAGCGGCACCGGTTTTACTTTATTTTACGCGCCGATCTTTTTTGTCGATCGCGTCGGTTTATCTGCAACTGCTGTTGGTATCGGTTTGGGTATCGGTTCAATTGCGGGAATATTCGGCCGCGTTTTGGGCGGTTCTTTTTGCGATTCTAAATTTTGGGGAAGGCGGCGAACTTTATTGCTGGCGACAATGATTGCGGCTGTCGCTTCTTTTGTGCTGGCGGCAACTAATGATTTTGCAGGTTTAGTTGCAGGAAATGTACTGATGGGTTTTGGCGTAGGTTTGTATTGGCCTCCAACCGAGACAATGGTGGCGGATTTAACGGAGGGCGATCGGCGACAAGAGGCTTTTGCTTTGACGCGGCTTGCTGATAATTTGGGTTTACAAGTTGGGATTATTTTTGGCGGTGTTTTGATTGCGGTGACGGGAAATTATCGATCGCTCTTTATTATCGACGGTATCTCGTTTATAGTGTTGTTTGCGGTGGTTTGGAGCGCAATTTCAGAAACCTACAAACCTTCTACTGCAACAGATGCAAGTCCAAAAAATCTGAAAAATGGCTGGATGGTGGCGTTGAACGATCGCACTTTGCTAGTATATGCCTCGGTAAATATTTTGTTCACTCTCTACATTTCCCAAATTCAAACCACGATGCCGCTGTATTTTAGTAAGTTTGTGCCGGTGGGGACATCGGAAATGGGCTTTTCTACGGGTACAATTACCGTTTTGTTTGCTTTTAGCACATTTTTAACTGTGGCTTTGCAAATGCCGATTGTTAAGGCTTTGAGGCGGTTTTCCCATCCGAAAGCTTTGATGATTTCGGCGCTGCTGTGGGGAATCGGATTTATCGCGATCGGCTTGACGGGAATGGCAGCAACTGGCAATCTATTTTTAGCTGTTTTAGGCTTGAGCTTTTTGTCCTTAGCGACAGTTGCTTATACGCCTTTTGCTTCGGCTTTGGTGGTAGATTTAGCGCCGGATTCTTTGCGGGGGGTGTATTTGGCGCTTAATTCTCAGTGTTGGGCGATCGGCTATTTAATCGGGCCGCCGCTGGGCGGTTTCGCCTTGGATCAGGGTAAATTGGGGGCGGATAATTTTTGGTTGGGTTTGGCTGTTAGCGTGATAGTGGCGATCGCAATTTTGCAAAAGCTCGATCCAATGTTGAAAGCAAAAATTATTGCAAAGAAACAACTTTTGTGATATGTAAACTAGACAAATAAAGAAATTGCCAAAAATGCCGATCGCCCTAAAACTGCGATCGGCATTTTTGGCACACATACCCGAACCAAAAAACCGGATTTTGGAACCAAAATAGAAAGTTTTAAGCAAATATTGTGCCGAAAAACCCGGTAGAGCGATCGTCGCCCCTGCCTCCGCAAACTAAGGCAATTATTTTATACAAAGTCGCCTCCGTACACAGTCTATCTGTATGGTACTTCGGCGCACCTGACACCTACCAAGAACACAGCGACACCATTTTTGCGTCATCTCTTACAGAGCTTATTAAAGATATAAAAAATCCAAAAGTTATGAACTTAAAAATTGTGATTTTGGCTGCCGAATAGATTTACAATCGCTAGAAAGCTACTAGCAATTTTAGAATTTCTTTGTGAGGAGTCGCAGTGAAAACACATTTACTATTTAGTGCCGGCGGAGCAGGTTTACTGTATCTACTTGTCGCTTCTTTACCATTGGCAGCCATGCCACCGGTTGCAGATCAAGAAACATTAAGCACTCAAGACTTAAAAGAGTCAGATGATAAAATTAGCCTGAATACAACTGTTGAAAATCCGCTCAAAATCCCTGAAACATCAGAATTCAAACAAATCGAGGAGCCACCAGTTGATAGTACCACCTCAACAGACGATCGCCTCGCCAACCTCAATCAGCCCGAAACAGCAGCATTAACCGCAGAAAATCCCCCAAAAAACTCATTAAACTCAGCCGAAAAACCAGCCAACCAAGCCCCAGCCGAAATCGCAGACACAACATCTGCGATTCCAGCCGAAAACCCGCAGACACCAGCCGAAGTCACAGAAACCACATCTGAGATTCCCGCCCCAAACCCGGCACCAGCCGAAATCGCAGAAACAACATCGGCGATTCCCGCCCCAAGCCCGGCACCAGCCATTGCTCAAACACAAACACCTACTTTAGAAAAGTTAGCTGAAATCGAAAACAGCGCTTCCTTAGAGCCCGCACCAACCAACAGCCAAACTCCCGAATCTACCGAACTCGAACAAGTAACATCTGTCTCACAACTCTCCGACGTGCGCCCGACAGATTGGGCATTTCAAGCCTTACAATCTCTCGTAGAAAGATACGGCTGCATAGCGGGATATCCAGACGGCACATTCCGAGGCAATCGGGCAATGACTCGCTACGAATTCGCCGCCGGTTTAAACGCTTGCTTGGATAAGGTAACAGAGCTAATTAAAGCAGGTACTGGAAATTTAGCGACAAAAGAAGACTTAACTACATTGCAAAGATTGCAAGAAGAATTTGCGGCAGAATTAGCAACTTTGCGCGGTAGAGTCGATGCTTTAGAATCCCGCACCGCCGAATTAGAAGCAAATCAATTTTCGACAACAACTAAACTCAGCGGCGAAGCCATTTTTAGTGTGGCTGACACTACCAAAAACAATAACAGCGATACTCAGACAGTCTTCAATTACCGAGTGCGCTTGAATCTGCTTACCAGTTTCACCGGCAAAGACACATTAATCACAGGCTTGCAAGCTTACAACATTCGCAGCTTTGGGCCAGATTTGGGTTTGTCAACGGGAGCATTTAGCGGTTTATCTGACAGTCAAGCAAGGCTGAGTTTTGAGCCGCAATTTCCCGGAATCAACCCTCAGAATTTATCTAGCGTTGGCGCTAACACAGTTGAACTTTATAAACTGCTTTACGTCTTTCCAGTTTCTAACAGCATTACTTTATTTGCTGGCCCGAAGGCGGAAACTTCCGATGCTTTTCAAGCAATCACTCCTTTTGCAGGAGAAGGGCAAGAAGCTATTTCTAGGTTTGGAGGTTACAACCCTGTAGTGCGCGTATCCGGCGGCACTTCTGGCAGCGGTTTGGCATCGGCAGGCGGGTTTATCTGGAACGTTTCTAAAAAGCTCAATCTTACGGCTTTGTACGGCAGTGTAAATGCTGCTTTGCCTAACGATTTAGGCTTTCCAGCTACTCCGTTGGGGGCTGGTTTATTTGAGGGAAGTACAATTGCTGCGGCGCAGTTAACGATTAAACCAACTAGCAGTATTGACATTGGTTTGAATTACGCTTACAGCCGCCACCAATTGAATATTCTGGCTACAGGATTATCTGATGCGGATTTGGGCTCGATTTTGGGAAGAGATAGAGAACCTGTTAACGGTGGCGTGAGGATGAATTCCTTTGGCGGTACTGCAACCTGGCGGCTTTCTCCGAAAGTTGCTGTTTCTACCTATGGAGCTTGGATAATTGCTGATGCTGAAAGAAGCAATGCTTCTACAACTTTCAACAGTTGGATGTTTGGTTTACATTTCCGAGATTTGTTCAAATCAGGAAATAATGCAGGTATTCTGTTTGGACAGCCTTTGGATCGCGATTCGGTAAGTGGCGGTGCTCGTTTCCAGGCTAACAAAGCAACTCCTTACCATTTGGAGGCTTATTATCGTTTCAAAGTTAACGATAATATCAGCATTACACCGGGGGCTTTTGTGTTGTTCAATCCTGAAGGTACTAAGGATAATGACACTGTAGGGGTGGGTGTTCTTCGCACTACTTTTACTTTCTAATAAGTGGCGATAATATAGCCTTTGCGTGGGGCGGGGGCGGGTTTGTTCAGCTTATTTGTGAGTGGCAAATATGGTTGATGAACCCGCCCCTACCAACCACTTTTCGGTGTTCGATCGCATATTAGACTTGCAGAGCATTAAATCGCTCTCAATTCTGGAAAATATCTGCGTTTATCTGTGTTTATCTGCCTCAAATCTGCGGTTTAAGTATCGATTTAATTGTCCATTATTTTCTGCGATCGCCCAATTTGCGATAAACTTCTCTCAAATCAACTTGATGGTGAGCCAAAGCAACCAAAGCGTGATAAAATAAATCCGCAACTTCCCCAGCAATCCCGTCTTTGTCGTCATCTTTGCAAGCCATCACAACTTCCGCCGACTCTTCGCCAATTTTCTTGAGAATCTTGTTGTCGCCTCCTTCAAACAACTTACAAGTATAAGAAGTTTCGTTAGGATTGTCTCTGCGATCGCAAATCACGTCAAATAATTGAGATAACATATCCCCCGGCGGCGGTGAAATTTCCCCATCAACTTGGTGAAAACAACTTCTTTCTCCCGTGTGACAAGCAATATCTCCAACTTGTTCCACTGTCACTAGCAAAGCATCGCTATCGCAGTCGTAACGCAGCCCTTTGACATTTTGAATGTGTCCCGAAGTCGCTCCTTTTGGCCACAACTCGGCGCGCGATCGACTCCAGAACCAAGTTTGACCCGTTGCGAGGGTTTTTTGCAGGGACTCGCGATTCATCCACGCCATCATCAACACTGTGCCGTCTAGGTAATCTTGGACGATCGCCGGTACTAAACCGCGATCGTCGTAATGAATCTTTTCAATGGGAATCGATCGGCTCAAACTAGACACATCATTAACAGACATAATTTTATTGCAGCTTTTCAGATAAATTAACGCTTTCGTGTCGGATATTTTTTTTTAATTAACCGCAGAGAGCGCAGAGGACACAGAGAGAAGAGAGGAGATTGGGCAAGTGATGGGCAAATTGTCAAGAACTATTTTACAAAAAATTACACTTTAGGGCGATCGCTGGCGGTGCTGTCAAAGCGTGAAAAATTTCACCCATATTGCTAGTCATTGGTTTGTATCATAGAATCTACTACTATAGTTTCTTTAATCGGCCTACCCTTTAACCTGAAGTCGATATATTAAGTATCCTATCAACAACAGACGTTCACTAAGGAGACAACTTTGGTTTCTACAACACACTTGAAAACCACCAAATCAGAAGAAATCTTTGCCGCAGCTCAGAAATTGATGCCCGGTGGCGTCAGTTCCCCCGTGCGCGCCTTCAAATCCGTAGGCGGAGGGCCAATAGTCTTTGACAGGGTAAAAGGAGCCTACATTTGGGATGTTGACAGCAACCAATACATTGACTACGTAGGCTCTTGGGGCCCAGCCATCTGCGGCCACGCCCACCCAGAAGTCATCAAAGCCCTTCACGAATCTTTAGAAAAAGGTACAAGTTTCGGCGCACCCTCGCTGTTGGAAAACGTGCTCGCCGAAATGGTCATTGATGCCGTTCCCAGCATTGAAATGGTGCGATTTGTCAATTCCGGCACCGAAGCCTGCATGGCCGTTTTGCGGCTGATGCGAGCCTTCACCGGACGCGATAAATTGATTAAATTTGAAGGCTGCTATCACGGGCACGCCGATATGTTTTTGGTAAAAGCAGGTTCCGGTGTCGCAACTCTCGGCCTTCCCGACTCGCCTGGGGTGCCAAAATCCACTACCGCCAACACCCTCAACGCTCCTTACAATGACTTAGAAGCAGTCAAAGCTTTATTTGCCGAATATCCGGGCGAAATCGCAGGCGTAATTCTCGAACCAGTTGTAGGAAATGCCGGATTTATTGTACCGGATGCGGGTTTCCTCGAAGGTTTGCGGGAAATTACCAAAGATAACGGCGCTTTGTTAGTTTTTGATGAAGTAATGACCGGTTTCCGCATCGCCTACGGTGGAGCTCAGCAAAAATTCGGTGTCACCCCAGATTTGACAACTTTGGGTAAAGTTATCGGCGGCGGTTTGCCGGTGGGAGCTTACGGCGGAAGGCGCGATATTATGGGGATGGTGGCTCCAGCGGGCCCGGTGTATCAAGCTGGTACGCTTTCGGGAAATCCTTTGGCGATGACTGCTGGGATTAAAACTTTGGAATTGCTACAAAAACCTGGCACTTACGAACAGTTGGATAGGATTACGAAAAAACTGTCCGACGGATTGCTGAAAATTGCTAAGGAAGCGGGACACGCGGTTTGTGGCGGGCAAATTAGCGGGATGTTTGGCTTGTTTTTTGCGGCGGGCCCGGTTCACAATTACGATGATGCGAAAAAGTCTGATGTAGCAAAGTTTGGCCGCTTTCATCGCGGAATGTTGGAGCACGGTATTTATCTGGCTCCTTCGCAGTTTGAGGCTGGATTTACTTCTTTGGCTCATACTGATGAGGATGTCGATCGCACTTTGGCCGCAGCGCGCGAAGTGATGGCTAGTATTTAAAGTTTGTAGTGAGGACTTTAGTCCTTGATGAATGCGGACTGAAGTCCTCACTACGAACCAATTTTATGAATGTGATTGGAGCAGACAGCTTGTGATTCTGACTAATTCACTCGTTGAGAAATTCACCTTCACAGATAATCGAGTCTCTGCTATCCAAATCTTCTTGATTCCAAATCGAGTTTAATGCTGCCGAACTTAGAGAAGTTGACATTGTATTTAATGTTGTGTTGTAGTATTCCACAGCATTATTCTGTTCCATCTGCGGCGCTTCCTTGAAGTAGGAATTAATATCCGGCGTGCAGCGCTGGGCTTGATAGTATAAATAAGCTTCAGCATTAATGCACATGACGTGGTAAAAATCCTTGTTTGCTGCTGCGATATCTCCGAGTTTGTACAGCGCTAAACCTCGGTTGAGATAAGCTTTGACATAATTCGGATCGAGTTCCACTGCTTTGTCAAAGTCTTCGATCGCCAACTGCATTTGTTTTAATTTATAGCGCACACATCCTCTGTTGTAATACGCATAAACATTGTTTGGATCGATGCCTAGTGCAGTGTTGTAATCGGCGATCGCCTGCGTATTGTCTTTTAATTGGTGGTAACAGAGGCCGCGATTGATGTAAGCTTTGATATATCTAGGATTCAACCGCAGCGTTTCGTTGAAATTCTCTATTGCGGCCTCTTTTTCTCCCAAAAGGTAGTAAGCGCGCCCCCGGTTGTAATAGGTTTTATAATTTTGGGAATTGATAGAGAGAGCTTGATTGTAGTCTTCTATTGCTTCTTCGTAATGCCCTAAATTAGCAAGTACGAGTCCCCGGTTGTTGTAAATAGCGTGACTGTCAGGTTTGTTTGCTAAAGCGCAGTTGAGATCCTCAATAGCTTTGTCGTTTTCTCCGAGATGCCGCCAAGCATTACCTCGATTCAGATAAGCCTCGAACAAATTAGGATTGATATCTAGTGCTTGGCTGAGGTCTTCGATCGCCTTTTGGTAGTCTTTCATATAATAGTAGACTAAGCCGCGATTGTTATATGCTTTGGCGTCGGCGGGATTTTCCTGCAATATCTGATCAAAGTCTTCGATCGCCGCTTCGTAGTTTCCTTTTTTGGCGCTATACAAACCGCGCTTGTAAAATTGTTTGAGGTTCATAGGTGAGTAGATTTTAGATTTTAGATTTTAGATTTTAGATTGACTTCCTGCTGGGTGAATCACCGGAGTTTGAACAAGCGTCTAAAGTGTTGGGAACTTCACATTTATAATATACCTCTTGCAAAAATCCGAAAATACCCTGAAACCATCTGCGTCAATCGGTGTTTATCTGCTCGATATCTGCGATTGCTCTATGACTCGAAGATTTCTGCAAGAGGTATATTGTCGGCGGCACGTTATCGGTTCTTGGGTGCGGTCAACTTTCAGGATGGCTTGATTGTGGGGGGTGATTCCTTTGTACTCTGTGTTGAGTTCGACAGGCGTTAATCTGTTGAAACATCATCCGTTTACACCCAGAGTAACTCTTGAGTTATTCCAGGAAATCTACCCAAAACAGGATTTAGGTCGATCTTAACAGCAGTTAAATCATGTTGAAAGAGCCTGCTCCTCGGCCGGATTTAATTTATGAGTTCGATTGTTTACCCGATGGCTTAGGCCCCGCTACGCTACGACTGTCGCTCAACATCCTAGTTGGCGCTGGCGCTCTGTGTCTCTCGATGCAGGTGCGATCGGCACGGGTAGCCAAATTAAGCTTGACGCGCCCCATCGGTATAAATTGGTGCACGCATTTCTCTTGAGTAAAATTTATATCCTGTTTAGCAACTTCATCTCAGTATTTCTAGCAGCAAGTATTGACAAAATTTTGCTGGCTAATTACATACAAATTACCGATTACCGCTCGACTTCCTCTTCCACATAAACTCTCAATTTCTCCAAATCTGGAAGTTCGATCAATTCTTTTTCCTTTTGCTCAACAGAGATTGGCATCATCACAGGTTTGCGGTGTTCTATCCAGCAACTCGCCAGCGGCAAAGTTTGTTCCAAATCTTCCAAAGGCCTCGGAATTACCATCACCGCGTTCAACTCGCCAATGCGTTCAGCTTCGTACATCCCCGCTTCCACCGCTACTGCGACATCTGCGACTGCACCGCGAATAATTGCCGTACACAAACCGGCGCCAATTTTCTCGTAGGCGGCCAAGTGTACGTCTGCGGATTTGAGCATAGCATCGCAAGCACCGACCATTGCCGGAAATCCCCGCGTTTCGAGCAAACCGATCGCCTGATTGCTCAGCCGCGAATAACTGCCACTTTCGGAGAGTTCAGTCAGCCGAAAGCCGATCGGCAAAACCACTTCCAAATTAGCCAAAGGTCTAGCAATCACCAACTTAGAAACAAACTGTCCGAACTGTTCTGCTGTCTGAGCTCCGGCTTCCACAGCCAAGCGCACGTCCGAAATTCTGCCCCGGACGATCGCCGTACAGTGACCGGAACCAATTTTTTCGTATCCTACTAAAATCACCCCCGCCGACTTCAGCATCATGTCAGCAGTCCCGACAATTGCCGGAAAACTTTTGGTAGATACCAAACCCAAAGCAGTGTCTTTGAAATATTCCTGGCGCTGCGAGCGATCGGGGTCACTTTTACGATCTATTTGTCCGTCCATCTTCAATTACCTTTAGAAACTTCTCAAAATAAAAATTTGTTGATAGTTTTAGTTTGTCAGATGAGAAGACAGATTACACGAGCTCTAAGACACACATTTCTGCTGCAAAGCCTTAAAAATTGTTGAGCTACCAATAATATCAGATTACCTATTTATATTTTTTGATTCTGCCTTCAGCATAACTGCCTTTTGCCGAAATGAGGGCTATCCAGAACCGCCCGATAAAGTTTGACCGTTTTCTTGCGATCGATTAAAAGCTTGCCGGTGCGGAAACAGCGTTCCCAGCAACTGATTGATGTGAGCTTGACCGTAGAGAATAGTTGGTGTATTTGCTGGTTGGGGCTGCTCTGAGGCCGCGTCTGACGGCTGTTCTGGGGCTGTCTCCGGCGGTGTTTGAGGCGGTGTTGGGGCGGGTTTTGGCTCAATCGGGCGATCGACTGGCGGTTCAACTGGTGGCGTACTGGCTTCGGGAGTTTCCGGTGCTGCTGTCGCTGCTGCGGTTGCTTCTGCTGCAACTTGGCGGCTGGTATCTCCGATCAGAGAACCTGCTGCTAAAATTTGCATTTGGTCGATACAAGGATTAATCAGCGTCGTCCCCGCGCCAATACAGGCATTTGCGCCGATCGTCCCCGCACCTACAACCAACACTCCTGCACCCAGAATCACGCCCGCTGCGATTTCGAGAGTACCTTCGCGGGCGTGAAGGATTACTCCCATGCCGATACAGGTACCGGCGGCGATCGAGATCCGGCTACCCGGATCTGCTTGCAGGATTACTCCTGGGGCGATCGCCGCACCCTCATTCACAACTACATCGCCACTCATCAAAATCTGAGAGTTGCTACTTAATTGCAGTGGCGATAAATACATTCAACTTTACCATGAAAGGAGCTATTTTTTTAGATAAAAGGACTTTAATTTATGGGTTTTATTGACCAAAGAAAATTTAACCTTATCCATCAAACAAGCGAGAATTTACTCATACTGAAAAGCTCGATCGAGACTGAATCTAAACCTAATTACGCAGGATTAACACTGCGTACCTTACCCATATAAGTAACGCATCAAACCTTTTTTGCCTAAGTTTTGTTCGGGCTTTAAGATTTTCTATAAAGTTTGAGAAAATCCTAAAGTTTGCCCAAAAATTCTCAATCGAGTTGTCTAACTCTCTCAAACCAAACTTGAATCCCAGGGCTGGTTCTCCCATTAGCCCAACGCGAGCACTTAACGGGAGAAACAAGCTAATTACCAGGCATTCTTAAGGGCGCTGGATGATTTCTTCGAGTACGCGGCGCTTGGCCTTGGAGTCGATACCGAGCAAGCGGACGTAATCGCCGCTGTGTTCTGTCATACAGCTTTCGAGAGCCGAAATTACTTCGGATTCGCGGTTGGAGTCGATCGGCGCGCAACTGCTCCAGGAACCGGTGCGGAAACGGCGCGGGTCGGCGTGTTCTGTGCCAATTTTGTAGCCTTGGGAGAGCAGGTTGCGGATTTGGTCGATCGTCTTGCCGGTCAAGATGCCGCTGCTGGCGACCGCACCTGTGTAAGCTTCTTTAAATTTCCCTGGTTTGAATCCCGATGTTGCAGCCGACTTAGCCGATTGAGCAACCGGGCCATCGGGACGCTGAATAATTTCTTCAACTATGCGGCGCTTAGCTTTCGGATCAATTCCGATCAAGCGCACATACTCGCCCGTATATTCCTTCATCACAGCTTCCAAAGCAGCGATCGCCTGAGATTCGTTTTTGACTTGCAGCGAAGCCCCACTTTGCCAAGAACCAGTACGGAAGCGACGCGCGTCGGCGTGTTCCGTCCCCACTTTATAGCCTTGAGCTAGCAAGCCGCGAACTTGAGCCACTGTTGCGTCGCTCAATTTGCCACTTGACGCAGAAGCTTGTGCAACTTTACCGCTACCGTTAGATTGGTAAGTTTTCGCACCGCTAGAACCGTTAGAACCATTAGAGCCATTGTCTCCGGGTCTTTGGACGATTTCTTCTAGTACGCGGCGCTTGGCTTTGGTGTCAATCCCGATCAAGCGGACGTATTCTCCTTGGTGGTCAGCCATGCAAGCTGACAAAGCCGCGACTACTTCAGATTCGCGGGTTGAGGAAATTGGGCCGCAAGTGCGCCAAGAACCGGTGCGGAAGCGGCGCGCGTCGGCGTGTTCGGCTCCCACGCTGTATCCTTGCGCTAGTAAATTGCGGATGCTATCGGCTAGAGAAGAACTCAATTGGGTGCCGGTTTGGGTAGAATAATTCATTTGAGTGATATTTGAGTTTTTAGCTTGCTCGTTGCGAATTGGTGCTAGACAAGCGATGTTGTCAGCGCAGCGATAACCCGTTCTCAAAGCGTCATTGATGCCAATGACGTGGGTCGCAAATTTAACATCTGAATCAAGAACATCTGGCAGGCGATCGGCTTGCTGCTGATTAGTGATGATGGCTCCCGAAGGTATATATTTACCTGGGGGAATCTCCACATCTTGAATTAATACGTGCATCATGACAATGCAGCCGTTGCCGACTCTGGCATTGAACACCGTAGAGCGAAAGCCGATAAAGCAATCCTCGCCCACGTAGGCTGGGCCATGAATTAAACTCATGTGGGTGAGGGAAGTATTTTTCCCCACCCATACGGAATAGGATTTGTCATCGTCTCCTGTGACTCGGCCTTGTTCTAGGCCGTGAATCACTACTCCGTCTTGAATGTTGCTTCCTTCTCCGATATAAAACGGAGTGCCTTCATCGGCGCGGATAGATGTCCCGGGGGCAATCATCACATTTGAACCGATATGTACATCCCCAATAATGTTAGAAAAGGAATGTACGTAGGCGGTGTCGTGAATTTTCGGCTCAGCCAAGTTTTTCGACCAAGGCGTCGGGGGAGCCGCAACGCTGCGGACTGCCATAAATTAAGTTCTCCTAAACTGAAAAAAAATTGTCAGTTGTTCTTTGTTAGTTGTTAGTTGTTAGTTGTTAGTTGTTCACTGTCAACTGTTCACTGTTAGCTATTAGCTGTTCACTGTTCACTGCCAACTGTCAACGGTCAACGGTCAACTGTCAACTAGCGGTATGGGTCGTCTTTTTTACTGTAAATGAGGCGATTTTCTACATTGACAGTATCTATAATGCCTACTACTAGAGCATCGATCGGACGATTTTCGCTGCCTGGGGCTATCCTGGCTGCGCTGCCGCGGGTCACTAAAACCCATTCATCGATACCAGCGCCCACACAGTCAGCGGCTACCTCATATCCGGGAACTGGCGAACCTTCTTGATCGATGAATTGCAGCAGTAGAAATTTCGATCCTCTCAGCGTCGGCTCTTTTTGGGTACTGACAACTGTGCCGAGAACTTTGGCCATTTGCATTTTAGGTAATAGGTAATTGGTAATTGGTAATTGTCATTCTTTTGCCGTCACTTGTCTTTTTTCAATTAGCTTTATTCAGTCTCATGTCTTCATTTTAGAGTTTTTCGTCTAGTAACTAATGACTAATGACTAATGACTAATGACTCGTGACTTATGACTAATAACCAATATCTCATGCCCACCTCAATTAAAAATTAAAAATGCTAAATCAAAAATATCGCGATTTTTAATTTGTGATTTTTAATTTTTAATTACCAAACGCCCCTAACAGCCTCGTGCCTATCTTAAGATCTGTTGAGGGGGCGAATGCCGCTCACGCCTTCGCGGAACTGTTCTACAGCTTCGGTGTAGCGAATGGGTAGCACGTACTCCAAGTTTTCGTGAGGGCGGGCGATAATGTGGGTGGACATCACTTGTCCGCCGTTAACGCGCTTCACTGACTCTACTCCAGCGGCGACGGAAGCTTGCACTTCCGAGACATCTCCTCTGACAATGACTGTAACGCGAGCGCTACCGATTTTTTCGTAGCCGACCAAGGTGACGCGGGCTGCTTTGACCATCGCGTCAGCAGCTTCTACCACTGCGGGGAAGCCTAAAGTTTCGATCATGCCAACTGCAATTGCCATTGGTTTTACTCCTGATTGAATATTTGGGTAACTAAACTGTAAATTTTTGACGATCATCGCACTGCTTTTCGTCCAACTTTTGGTCAAACGAAATTTCAGCGCGCTAAGAAATTAGTAGCCTCGGAACTGCTCTACTGCTTCTGTATAACGAATGGGTAGAACGTATTCTAGGTTTTCGTGGGGGCGAGCGATGATGTGGGTAGAGACGACTTCTCCGCCGTTCACCCGCTTGACGGATTCCACTCCTGCTGCCACTGAGGCTTGGACTTCCGACACGTTGCCGCGCACAATTACGGTGACGCGGGCGCTGCCGATTTTTTCATAGCCCACGAGGGTAACGCGAGCAGCTTTGACCATAGCGTCGGCAGCTTCCACAACAGCGGGAAAACCTTTTGTCTCAATCATTCCCACGGCAATTGACATTTTTGAATCTCCAAGTTGAGGATTAGTGGCATTACCGTTACAAATCTTTGAGAAATCTAAAAATTTGGACGGGGAGGCCCACATTATTTAGGAATGCAGTGTAAAGCTTCCTATCCTTATAGAATAGGGGAATCTGTCCACCTTGACAATATAAACTAACATCATAATGTTTAATAACAAAAATTAAAATTTTTTATGTTACTTAAAATAATTTAATATTTATTTAATAATCTTAATATATGCCGGAGTAGATGCGGGCGGCCAGCTTGCAGTCAAGTGAGTACAAATACCTGTAAGGTAGAGTTCGGTAAGTGAAGGCGAGACCGATCAGTGTCGATGAAATTGGGGATTTCCCATGAGGGATCACCAATAAATAGGCAAAAAAGACAGTCTGGGCCAATCGGCGGGCATTTTTTCTGTGAGTGCTGATTCTGAGAAGCTTGTAATTTTGTAGGGAGAAAATTCTCAGTTTTGATGCTTTCATGTATAGTGAATTTTAGGTGCAAATTATTTTGCCAGAACTATTAAGATCTGGTTTAGTCAAATTTTTACGGTGTGGCGCGATCGCCCGGAACTGCCTTTGGATCGAGGCAGCGAGTAATTTAAAATTTCAAGGATCAATTAAATGACCGAATTTCTCCTCCAAGCCTGTTGGTGGGTGCCTTTATATGGCTTAATTGGCGCAATTTTAACATTGCCGTGGTCTACAGGAACCGTTCGCACCACAGGGCCGAGACCCGCAGCTTACTTCAATTTGCTGATGACTGTGTTGGCTTTCATCCACGGATCGGTTATTTTTCGAGCAACTTGGGATCGACCCCCCCAACAGTTGCTCGTACACTGGGTGCAAGCAGCAGACTTAAATTTGTCTTTTGCCATCGAAATCTCCACCATCAGCGTCGGAGCAATGGAGTTAGTTACAGTTCTGAGTTTGCTAGCACAAATTTACGCGATCGGCTACATGGAAAAAGACTGGGCGCTAGCTCGATTTTTTGGGCTGCTCGGTTTTTTTGAAGGAGCAATTAGTGGCATTGCCATTAGCGACTCGCTGCTGCTAACTTACGCTTTGTTGGAAGTGCTGACGCTTTCAACTTATTTGCTAGTCGGGTTTTGGTACGCTCAACCGCTGGTAGTAACGGCGGCTAGAGATGCGTTTTTAACAAAGCGTGTAGGAGACGTACCGCTGCTGATGGGAGTAGTGACGCTTTCTACTTTAGCGGGAAGTTTGAATTTTTCCGATTTAGAAAAATGGGCGGAAACTGCCACTTTGTCTCCTTTGGTAGCGACTCTTTTAGGTTTGGCTTTAATCGCTGCACCTACAGCCAAGTGCGCTCAATTTCCGTTCCATTTGTGGCTGGACGAGGCGATGGAAGGGCCAAACCCGGCTTCGATTATGCGGAATACGGTTGTTGTAGGTGCTGGCGCTTATATTTTGATTAAACTTCAGCCTGTTTTAGCGCTGTCGCCGGTGACTGGTGTGGTGTTGGTCGTTTTGGGTGCGGTGACGGCTGTTGGCGCTTCCTTGGTGGCGATCGCCCAAATCGACATCAAAAGAGCCTTATCGCATTCTACCAGCGCTTCTATGGGTTTAGTGTTTATCGCGGTGGGACTCAATGAAGTAGACATTGCTTTGCTGTTGCTGTTCGCGCACTCGATCTCCAAAGCACTATTATTCATGAGCGTAGGGTCAATTATTCTCACAACCAACACTCAAGATTTAACAGAAATGGGAGGGTTGTGGTCAAAGATGCCTGCCACGACAATGGCTTATTTAGTAGGCGCTGCGGGGATGGTAGCACTATTACCGATGGGTAACTTTTGGGCGATGCGGCGCTGGCTCAACGGTTTTTGGACAGTGCCCTTGTGGTTGGTAGTTGTATTGCTTTTGGTTAACTGTTTAACAGCGCTAAATTTAACTCGCGTATTCGGTTTAGTGTTTGCGGGAAAACCGCAGCCGAAAACTCGCAGAGCTCCAGAAGTCGGTTGGACTATGGCATTACCGATGGTAACTTTGACCGTAATCGGGCTGTTAGTGCCTTGGATTTTGCAACGGTGGCAACTGTTAATTAGTTGGACTGGGCCTTGGGCGAAAACCTGGGATTTTGATACTTTAAATTTGCTGTTGAAGACTCTAAATGTTCCGCTTTTAATGCTATCTGGCTTGATTGGCGTTGGGATTGGGGTGGCGATTTATTGGTACGGGGTTTTACCTAGACCGGTACGGCTGCCGCTGCCGGCGGTGCAGGATTTGTTGGCTTACGACTTTTATATCGATCGAGTTTACGGCTTGACTGTGGTTTGGGCCGTGGCTTCTATTGCTAAACTCAGCGCTTGGACTGACAAGTACGTGGTAGATGGGGCGGTAAATTTGTTCGGTTTTGCCACAATTTTCAGCGGCGAAGGGTTGAAGTACAGTGGCACCGGTCAGTCACAGTTTTATGTGTTGACTATTGTGGCGGGGATTACTGCGTTGTTGGGGCTGATTGTTTGGCAGTTTTGAACCGCAGATGTCGGCAGATGAACGGGGATAAACGCAGATGAATTGTTTTGAGTTTGTCTGCTTCTTTTCTAGTTTTATTTAATGTCAATCGGTCACAATTGTGCAACCGGAATTTTCCCACCGGGTAAAATTTCGGGTAGTGAAATTGTGTCGTAGTGCGATCGTCCTCGCTCGCGAGTATTATACACCTCGCTCTTCGGGGACGATCGCACTCCCAGAAAAAATATTTTTTGCATAAATGAGATGCTCCCATTTAATTGGAAAATCTTATCGATCGCTAATACTTAAGGTTATAGGACGATTACCGAGACATTGGCATCTATCTTAACAAGAAAATTGACCGATCGCTTTTTTATGCAGTTGCTTTGCGTTAATGTTAAATATAGTTATCAAAGCTGCGTAACAAGGGAAGTTTTAATTGATGCTCAGTGCTTTAATCTGGATACCAATGTTGACCGCTGCTCTAATTGGGTTCTGGCCCAGTGCGGTAAGTTCTAAAGTAGTTCGGAATGCCTCTCTCGTCATGTCGGGCGTGACTTTTATTCTCTCGGTGATTGTAGCTGCTCAATTTGATATCAGTACGAGTCAGTTGCAGTTTTCGGAATTTGTTCCTTGGCTCGATGCTTTGGGATTGAATTACAATCTAGGCGTTGATGGTTTGTCTCTGCCTTTGGTGATTTTAAATACTCTACTGACAGGGGTCGCTATTTACGCTACGGATGACTCTATCCGCAGACCTCGACTTTATTATTCTTTGATGCTGTTAATTAGTGGTGGAGTCACGGGGGCTTTTTTATCTCAAAATTTGCTGCTATTTTTCCTGTTTTTTGAGGTAGAATTGATTCCGCTTTACTTGTTAATTGCGATTTGGGGCGGCGAGCGCCGGGGTTATGCTGCTACTAAGTTTTTAATCTATACTGCATTTTCTGGCATGGTGTTGCTGGCTTCTTTCTTGGGGGTAGTTTGGCTCAGCGGTGCTTCTAGTTTCGATATGGTTGGTGCAGCGGGTGCATCGCATTTACAAGGTGGATTGCCTTTACCTTTGGTGAGGCAACTTGTGTTGCTGGCTGGGGTGTTGTTGGCTTTTGGAATTAAGATTCCTTTGGTACCTTTTCATACTTGGCTGCCGGATGCTCACGTAGAAGCTTCGACTCCTGTTTCTGTGCTGTTAGCGGGGGTTCTGTTGAAGTTGGGAACCTACGGGATGCTGCGCTTTGGTTTGGGTTTGTTCCCCGATGCGTGGGCGGTGGCTGCACCTTGGTTGGCGAGTTGGGCGGTGGTGAGTGTGCTTTACGGGGCTAGTTGCGCGATCGCCCAAAAAGATATGAAAAAAATTGTAGCTTATAGTTCGATCGCCCACATGGGCTACATTTTGTTGGCCAGCGCCGCAGCTACTCCAATTAGTATGCTGGGAACTGTGTTGCAAATGGTTAGCCACGGTTTAATCTCGGCGCTGCTATTTTTGAGTGTCGGGATTGTTTACAAAAAATCCGGCAGTCGCAACATCGATGTGCTCAAAGGTTTGTTCAATCCCGATCGCGGTTTGCCGATGATTGGCAGTTTAATGATCCTTGGCGTGATGGCGAGTGCCGGCATTCCGGGGTTGGCGGGATTTATTGCTGAATTTTTGATATTTCGGGGCAGTTTACCAGTGTTTCCCGTGCAAACTTTGCTCTGCATGATCGGCACTGGTTTAACTTCAGTCTACTATTTAATTATGGTCAACCGCGCCTTTTTCGGCCGCCTTTCCGATTTGGTGGTGAATTTGCCACAAGTGCGGTGGCGCGATCGTATTCCTTCGCTGGTTTTAGCAGTAATTATCGCCATCATGGGAGTGCAGCCTGGTGTTTTAGTGGCTTTGAGCGAGAAAACTGCGATCGGCTTAGTATCGGCTGTGCCCGCGCAAGTTCAACAAGTTGCTCACAACTTGGAGTGAAATCTTCCATAGGTTCGTAGTGAGGACTTCCGTCTTTATAAACTTCTGAGGACTCAAGTCCTCACTACAAACATTTGGGAGCATCTCCGGCATTGCAAAAAGCATTTATTTTACAGTGCGAGCGTCCCCGATCGCGTGCATTTACTGCCGCTATCGAGCGGGGACAGCACTCTTAATGCAAAACACAGATGCTCCCAAACATTCTTTTGAATTCTGATTTGGTTGATAGGAAAACAGTTATTCAATTAAGGTTCAAATCAAATGACAAGTACCGTATTAAAACCCTCTGCCCATCCTCTATCCGCCTACATTGACATCTTGGAGTCAGGCAAAGCTTTGCTTCCAGAATCAACGGACAATGTAGTAGAAGTAGTCGGCATTCTCAAAAGTTACGGTGTGGTTCTAGATGCCTACTCCCTCAATCTTAACTACATCGCTGAAGAACAATTTTTAGTGCTTTTCCCGTTTTTTAAATATTTCAACGGAGAAGTGAATCGACCGAAATTAATCCGCTATTTGTGGCACGACCGCATTAATTTTGAGTATGCTGAGTATGTGATGAGAACCATGCTTTGGCACGGCGGTGGGGGTTTGGACACTTATTTGGATTCCCCGGAATTTAGCAGTTTGGTCGAAAAGGCGATCGCAGCTAAGTTAAAAGGCAATTTTTTCATGCAGGGACTGCACAAAGTTTTCCCTAATTTTTTGCCGGAACAAGTGCGGATGCTGGCTTACTACACCGGGCTTGGTCAGTTTTGGCGGGTAATGAGCGATTTATTTATTGATATGTCCGATCGCTACGAAGCCGGGGAAATTAAGTCGATCGCTGACGTAGTTGATTTTACCTTAGCAGGTTTGGTGGGTGCCGCCAGTCTACCAATCACCTACAGCGTCAAGATTGGCGATCGAGACTACGATATCATTCCAGCCTCGGCGGGCTTGACATTTTTAGCAGATGTAGCAGTGCCTTATGTAGAGGCAATTTTCTTTCGTGGAACAGCATTTTTTGGAGTAGTTTCATACAACGCCCAAGCGCACCAAATCCCCGAAGAACAAAAAGATTTTGGCTACGGGGCTTTATTTGCTGACCCTTTGCCGATCGGAGGTGCAGGGATTCCGCCGACTCAATTGATGCAAGATATGCGGCATTTTCTGCCGGATTATTTGCAAGAAGTTTACCGCACTAGCTGTCGCGGCGAAGATGATGTGCGCGTGCAAATTTGCCAAAGTTTTCAGAAGTCGATGTTTTGCGTGACGACAGCGACTATTTTTGGTTTAGCACCTCATCCGATGAACACCTCAGATCCAGAGGAAAAAAAGGCTAATCGAGCTTATTTGGAAGCTTGGATGGATCGATTTCCAAATTCTCGCTTGGATTGGGCAAATCAGCCAACTATCAGGGCTTGTCAGTTGTTCCCGGAACGGTAGTCAGTTGTCAGTTGATAGTTGACAGTTGTCAGTTGTCAGTTGTCAGTTGTCAGTTGACAGTTGACAGTTGACAGTTGACAGTTGAGATTTGTCATTCCAATTCCCAATTCCCAATTCCCAATTCCCAATTCCCAATTCCCAATTCCCAATTCCCAATTCCCAATTCCCAATTCCCGAATTATCTAGATTCGGACTAAAAGACTCAGGCCATGAGAATCAGTTCCGCAAGTTCCCAACAAACCATAAGTTTCAGCTAAATCTTTGACTAAAGCAGTTTGTTTGGGACTCGGTTTCCAAGGATTGGGATTAGCATAAGCATAGTAAATTTCTACACCGTCAATGCCAAGACGGGCTGCTTCTGGGATTAGTTGATCTGCTGTGGATCGATACCGGCAAGGATGTGCTAGAACTGCTAAACCTCCTGCTTCCTGAATCGCTTCAATTACCCTGGCTGCGGCATAAGAGGCGTGGCCTTCAGTACCTTTACCTCGCAAGTAAGGTTTGAGGCTGGAATGTTCCGGATCGAAAGCGTAAGCGAGAATGTGTACATCGTTGTTGAGCAATGCCGCATTAATTTCAGCGCCTGTCCAAAAACTAGGTGCTGCGGTAGTGCTGTCGGGATGGTTTAGTTTCCAATTATCCAGCCAAATTTGAGCTTGAACGTAGCCTTTGGCGCTGTGGTGGTCAGTGATAGCAAAGCCTTTCAAACCACCTGCGATCGCAAGTTCCATCAATTTCTCAGGCTGCAATCGCCCGTCTGAGTAAACTGTGTGCATATGGAAGTTATAGGAACCCGGACAGCTATCGGCATCAATTGTCTGCAAGACTTGTTTGAGTGCCCAGATATTCTGGGCTTCTGGTTTGAGGCTAGAACTGGTGGAGGGAGCGAGATTGACCGCCATAAGCATTATTATAAAAAAAACTAGCTTTGTTCACTATATCTAATTTTTTGTTTAAATGTTGGGGGCTGATACCCACAGGCACTGCAAAGCGTTAGTCGCATTTTAAGCCTGCGGCTGCGGCTGTGGGAAATTCGATCGGCACAAAGGTAAGACCAAATTGTTCTCTAGAACACAGAACAATATGCGCCACTCGTTTCGGAGGGTTTTTGCGATTTCCAGTCGTCGAGTCAAACTCAATTATACCCGTGGCTCCGTCAGCTTTGAAATCAGGAGAGGCTAAGGTTTTTTGCATTCCTTCGCGGCTGGGTTCTGGCTGCATTTCGAGGGCTTTTATCAGCGTCTTGGCTGCATCGTAGGTTAAAGCCGATCGAGTATTGACCGGGCCTCCCCACAATTTTTCAGCGTTGACTGGAAACTTTTTGTCAAAACTAATTGTCGGATGCCAAAACACGGATATGCCCAGTTTTTCAATGGATTTTAGCTGTTTTGCTACTTTTAGCGTTCTCGGCTCGTACAGCGTCCAGGGCCCGACAATCCAATTGCGATCGCCGTTAGCTTTAATCATTTCTAGCGCATTTTCTACAGCCTTAGTAACTTGACCGTCGGGAATGACCAATATCGCCGTTTTTCCGGTTTTCTCAACTTCTTTGATTGCTGATTTAGCGTTGAAATCATTTTTAGATAAGTCGTAATAATTACTGAGTCTAAAAGTCGAACCTCCTTGGGCTTCAAATTGCTTTTTGAATTCTTCCCACAAAGAAGCGCTGAACGGACTGTTGGGATTGTAAAAAACTGCAACTTTTTTCTGACCTACTGAGAGCAGTTGATTTACTAAACCTTCAGCTTCTATGCTAGTTGTCGGAGCCGTCCGAAAGAAAAATTTACGAGGTTTGCGTGTTAGTTCTTCTGTTGTGCTTCCCGAAGAAAGGGCGACCAGTTTATTTTGATTGTAAATATCTACTGTTGCCACGGTCATGTCGCTGGTGTAGTGTCCTATGACTGCTAGAATATCTGGCTGAGCGACTAGGTAATTTGCCCTTTGAACTGCGTAGGATTTGATATTGCCATCATCCGCAATGATGACTTTGAGACCTTTTCCTTTGATAGCTTTTGGTTCGAGAAATCCTTGACCTGGAAAATCTTTATTGCTGTCATTTGCAGCGAGGAGACCTAAATTTACTTCGGTTTGAGCTTGAGCAATGCCGCGCAGCAGTTCTTCTGCTAAATTGGCGTTAAGAATGCTGCCGTCATCCTTTCTGCGGATGGGAACAACAATTGCGATCGTGTAATAGTCTGCCTTGATTGTCTTTAGCAGAGCATTGTTGATGTAAATTAAAGTTTCTGGGTCTCTGCGGTCTTCTCGCCAGGACTGTTTGAGCAATTTTAAAGCTTCTGAATAATTAGAGTCTGCAAATTCATTAATTCCCCTTTGTTTTGGCCAAATGGCGAAGGTTTGTACTAGGAGTTTTTCACCGGAACTTACACCATCAGCGGAGGGTGTAGGCTGCGTTGGTGGCGGGGAAATTCTGGGGATTAGCGGGGAAATTCTGGGGATTAAAAGTACGATCGCCAATCCGACGCAAATTCCCGCAACGCCTAACAGCGGCCAGCGAAAGCGCACAGGTTTGGGTGACTTGGGCTGTTTGTCGATCGCCTCCAAGTCTTGCAAAACTTCAGAAACAGATTGGTAGCGCTCTTGAAAGTGGAAGCGCACCATCCGGGTTAATATATTTTTGAAACGGTCGCTCACTTGTACCGCAGGGCGATCGGACGTGGAGTAATCCCAGACTATTTCACAAGTCTGGGGGTCTTGCGGGAGATTTGTGGGAACCTTCCCGGTAAGAGCTTGAATCACGATGATTCCTAGGGCGTAAATATCGTTATATGGTTGCGGGACAGACCGGGGATTGTATTGTTCGGCAGGCATATAACCGCTTGTGCCGATCGCCTGCGATGTTATTTCACCTGTAGAGTCAGTGGTAAAAGTGCTGATTTCTTTGACAGCCCCAAAATCAATTAAAATAATTTGTTTATCTGTTTTTCGCCGAATTAAGTTAGAAGGTGTAACATCGCGGTGAATAATATTTTCTTTATGGACTAATTTTAAAATTTCCAGAATTGCTCGCAACAAGGCGATCGCTTTCTCCTCCGTCCACTGTTTGCCTGAAGTGAGTTCTTCCTTAAGCTGATGTCCTTGAATATATTCTTGAACTAAGTAAAAATGATCGTTTTTTTCAAAGTCAGCGGATAATTTGGGAATGCACGAGTGATTGTCGAGACTGTACAAAGCGCTAGCTTCCCTTTCAAATTGCCGCCTTGCCATTCTTAAAACGCGCGGATCGTTC
Source organism: Lyngbya sp. CCAP 1446/10 (assembly GCF_026130175.1). Taxonomy (GTDB): domain Bacteria; phylum Cyanobacteriota; class Cyanobacteriia; order Cyanobacteriales; family Microcoleaceae; genus Microcoleus. The sequence continues at coordinate 163,612 of NZ_JAIGNI010000001.1, forward strand.
GATGACGGAAAAGGAATTTCCTTGACAACGCACACATTTCCGGGTCTGCTTAGATCGTTAGCCGTGTAGGTTCTAGCAAACCCTCCCCGTCCTAATTGAGCAATAATTCTGTAGCGTTCAGCCAGTATATCTCCGGGATTGAGACACATAAATTTTATAGTTTCTCTTGGGGCGCGATCGTTGATGCTAATTATAATACAAAACCTGGGTTCACTACTTCATTTATGGGACTTTGTGGTTGAAACTCATACGTTTCAACCTTCTCAACAAGAGGCTCTCCGGCCCGTTCCACAAGAACATTGAATTTTTGTGGAACGGGCCAGAAAGCCCGTTCCTACTCTAAAAAAAAATTCCCATGGATTACCTGGGAATCATAAATATTAAGAAAAATTAGTGCTGTTTTAATATATTTAATTAGCTCAAAATCTATCATAATCTAGCATCCCCATTTGGAGATTTGAGAGCGGACGACGGGGCGGGCATTCCGGTTCCGGTGCCACACCCGATCGCATTTTCCAAACTCAAGAAAACAGTTGCGTTCATGTTGGATCACCCATTAAGCTTGGCTGCTGTTGCGAGTCTGGCTTGCCAGATCCAACAGTTGTGCCCAGCGTTTTTGAACTTGTTTGGGAGTGCAGTTGAGCGCAGTGGCGATCGCCTTGTCGCATTCTTGATTCCGCTTCATTTCTAACAGTTGCTGCATTTCTGGCGACAGTTGAGCACGAAATGCTTCCCATTTGTCCGAAGTCATTCCCAGCTTTTGATCGACATCAGCACCCAGCCATTCGTGAACCAGTTTCCAGTTTTGAGTACGGGAAAATTTTTCGACGTGGTACTTAAACCGTTGTTGCAAGTAGTCGCGCTGGCGGGAAGATAAACCGAGAACGCGATCGATTTCCGAAGCCGAAAGGTCTTGCAATTTCAACATTAAGTAACTCACACATTCGGGCTGATTTTGGGCTTCCAGATAAGCGATCAATTCAGCGACAACTCGATCGCGCAACACAGCATCAGCCGGATCAACAGTTTCCGAAACCATTTGTTCGCGGACTTGTTGCAGCGCCGGAGAACGGCTGTACATTTCCGCATCTTCTCCCTTGCCGGATTCTACTGCCATTTCAATGTCGATCGCAGTTTCTGGAGGTTGGCCCTTAGCAAATCCTTGAGCGCGGAGCACAATCAGGCGTTGGCGATTGCGGCCGGGTAAACCGATTTGACGTTTGGCGTATTGTTCGGTGAAAGCCATGTACTCAGCCAATTCTAGCTGCGTGTGGGGAGTGTAGTTGAGATCCAGTTGGTGTTCGCGGCGGAAAGCGCGCAAAGCTTCGATGTAAAAGCCTTGCAAAAAGTCTTCAATCATGTTGTAGCGAGCTTGGAAATTCAAGTTCGAGCGAAAAGAAGCAACATGACGGTAAATCATCGCCGCGAGGTGAGAGTGCAGTTCGACGCGGCCTTGTTTGGAACCGAGGCGATAGAATTGTAGAGTTTTTTGCAACCGGTGTTCAGCCAAGGTGATTTGCCAAGCTTCAACTTCGCCGGAAACTTGGATGCGATCGCTTTTTTGGCAAATCCGTTCGACTTCCTTAGCAATCCGCATCGCCACTGCTTGAGCGCTGCGGCTGGATTTTTTCATTTCCGCTTGCAATTCTTTGAGGGCGAATTCAGCCAAAGCCAGAACATCAATGCTCGACACTGTATTGATTTCGGCGGTTTGTTCGGAGGTGGCCGGAATGAAGTTGAGGTTAGAAGCGGTGTTGCAGTTGACGGTGTTGGTGGCAGTTTTGACAGTCATGGCGTTTATCCGGTAGTAGCGTAAGCGGGCAGGGAGTGAGGCGACAGTTGCTCGCGGTTTCGCTTGCTGTGCTGATTCAACTCTCTATGTATTGAATATAGGGAAATACAGATAGGCACAGTGATGCCAGTGTTCCACTCTCTCATGCAACAGTTTTTGGATACTGAATTTGATTCTAAGCGCTGGCTGTGGGAGATATATTTTATTACCCTTAAATCCTTACTGTACAAGCATTCTGAGCTGTAATTATGGTACGGCGATCGCGACAAAGATGGACGGTGTTCCGGGGCCGCTGAGTGGACAATTTACCAACTGGTCTTTTGAGGGGGTTTTCGGCGTTGGAGATTGCGGAATTGAGAGTCGGCAGAGTGTAGCGAACTGCACTATCTTCAGAACCTACGCCGCAGCAGTTGGGAAACCCGGTTAATCTGCAAATTTGTTTTTATGGCAGAAGGAAGAAGGAAGAAGCACAGTATTGTGTAGGGCGTGCACCGCCACCGATATCAACCTTTCAATCACCTCATGGGGAAACTGACGGAGTATTTCGCGTTTCCCCATGTCAATAATGTGCTGCGAGATGTGTACGGTATGGAACCGAAAGTGCTGTCGGCTGTTGGGGGAAGATGCGATCGCACTCGCCCCAATCAAAGCTACGGCCCGCGAGTGCCAACAACACTGCTGGCTGAATTTCGCACTTGAGCGCAAGTCAAGTTAACCTAAAGTTAACAGCCGTTTTGTGCAGATGTCGGCTCAATCACCCACTGCAAATCATGAAAGAAGACACCATCGAAATTGTTGATTTTCACGCCCATATTTACTTCGACACTGATAGCCGCGATGCTGCGGCCCGCGTGCGTGAAGGATTGAGTCGGTTTGAGGTACAGCTCGGGCGCTGGCATGACAAACCCATTGGCCCCCACCCCCAAGCGATGTATCAAGTTGCATTTTTACCGCAGCAGTTTGGCAAAGTCGTTCCCTGGTTAATGCTTCATCGCGAGGAACTAGATATTCTCGTTCATCCCGAAACAGGCGACGATGTTGAAGACCACACGACACATTCTTTGTGGCTGGGAAAGAAACTACAGTTGAATGTCGAATTTCTGCGACCTAAAACCACCAGTGCGAGTTTATAGTCATCGCTCTCTAATTGCTATATGTAGATAAAATACTACTTGCTGGGTGCGGAGCTACCGAAGAAACCAGAGCGGTTGGGAACTCAAGTGCGATCGGCATCAATTGAAGATAGATCGCGACTCGGACTCTCTCCCACTAAGGAAATAAACTGCTGGTCATTCCGCAAGGAGTCAAAGTCGGGGTTCGATCGAGCTTCCCGACAACAACGGCGCGGAGCGATCTGGATTGCTTGTTGAAGCGCAGCAATAGCTTGCTCGGTGTCACCTTGTCGGGCATAGCAACAGGCTTTTCCGTAGTAACCTTCCTCATTTTCTGGATGTTCGCGAATCACTCGATCGAACAATTTCATAGCTTGTGAGTATTCGCCTGCACGGGAGAGAACGATTCCTTTATTAACGAGTAATGGAGGTTTATTTCCTCCTAACTGAATTGCGCGATCGCAACTCTTTATCGCGGCTGGATAATCCCCCATTAGGCTTAAAGTCAAACCTTTGTTATGATACAACCCATAAATTTGAGGAGCTATTTTAATAGCTTGTTCACAACTAATAAGGGCGTCGTTATAGCGTTTTAACAAGGCTAGACAACAACTTTTATCCGAGTAATAATTAGGATTTACTGGGTCTATTTCAATAGCTTTGTTGATACTGACTAGGGCTTCTTCATAGCGTTCTAAATAATTCAATATTTCACTCTTTCTAGCGTAATAAGGAGACTTTTCTGATTCGGTTTCAATAGATATGTCGATACTAATTAATGCTGGTTCGTCTAAATCTATTGAATGAAAAGCTAAGGACAAATAAAAGTAAATGTCACCTAGAAAATGAGTATTATCGAAATTTTTAAGTGTCTCAATTTCTGCATGAGTTTGATTTAAAAGACTTAAAGCTCGCGTGTAGTCGTAATCACTCCGCAGACTGTAACTTATTAGAGCCAGACACTTTGCTAAACCTGTTAAATTCTGAATTTCACGGAAGCAAACATTTAGTCCCGACTCAATTTTGGACTTAATTTGACTCGAATCTTCTTCTCCCTGGATGTCAAGGCTATAGTTTTTTCGAGGAATGACGTACCATCCAAATACGATAGTTTTCTCTATGCTGTCTAGAAACTTCTGAATATCTTCCCGTAATAGTTTGTTTTCTTTTAGTTCGGCTTCTGAGGCAATTGCCAAAAATGCACTTCTTGCAATTAATGGTTTCTGAAAATAAGCCCCTTCAAAAAAACAAGTTAATAGTTGACGTTTTCCTTCAGTTTTATTGGCAAATAGTCTGTGATAAATGACTTCTATCATCAGCTCCTGCCATTCCGAATTTTCATATTTATCCAGGGGAGAGCGATCGGGTGATACTTCTCGCTCGGCAAGCTGCTCAAAATAATCGGCTATCCAATTGTGGATTTGAAAAAATTCTTGTTTATCTTCTTGATGCTGGGTTTTCCGAATCTCACTTCTGGCAACATCATCAATCCGATATCGATCGTCACAAATTGCAAAATCACGCTCTGTCAGCCACTTAAACCAATCGATATTGTTACCATTTTTGCAATCATTCAGAATGTCCGATACTTCAAATTTTTGAAGCAAATTGCGAATCAACGGTCGATCGAACCAACGACAGTGAGCTGCCAATTTTACCACTCGTTGTTCAGTTTCATTTAACCCCTCTAGCAGTAAGTCTACCATGCTAGATTGCCCACCAGACAAGGTGATTTTTCCGCTCTCTTCCTTTTGTTTTTTTAGCAAATTTAAGTAATAGGGATATCCTTGAGTTGCTCTCCAAATTCGCCTCACAAAACCCTTATCTGTCACTCCAATATCTGCTAGATATTTTTGAGTTTCTTGTTCGTCAAATTGAATCAGTGCATATTCACGAATCAGCGGATTCTCCCCCTCTTTAAACTTCCCCTGATAACGTCCATGACTCAGCTTGTAGCGTCCTGCCATCGCAATTCGGACTGGAAAATCTTGCAATGGCGTATCTTTGAGTAATTCATTACCCAAAAATTCATTAAAATCTTTCTGTGCTTTTTCATAGGTATCCAGCCATAACACGATCGGCATATCTTGCGACAACTGAATCAAGGTTTCTGCAAAAGCCTGAGTGAGCTTTAGCTGTGGATCGAGCATGATATCTCGCAAGCTCATCTTTTCCTGTGTAGATCCTTGCGTAGCTGGATGTTGCCTCAAAAGTTTCTCAAAGCGCTCTCTTGTTGAAAGCGGATTAAACGTGGATTCATCCTCGGTGACGATCGAACTTCGCGCCACTCCCATATATTCCCGAACCAAACTACTCTGCTCAGCGCTCACTTTTTGAGTTTCTTCCGCAGGCTCATTTTCCAGGCGTTGCAGCGTTTCTTCGTAGTGTTGATACCGAACTGTGAAGAGATCTGCCTCTGGCTGATGAATTGACAATTGCTGGTGTAAGTGTTTCATCAGTTTGATGGGTGTACTCAATCGGCTGTTGTTAAAATCAGCCTCCAGAAATTTCACCTTTCCGTGGTGCAGGCTTTTTAACTCATCTAGTAAGGTAGATTTGCCAATTCCCCCAATTCCATGAGCATAAAACATCAACGGTGCGGAGTCGGGTTGCTGAATCGCCTTAGCAAAATCATCCAGAAATCGTTTGGTCGAACTGCGAGAAACGAACAAACCTTTGCGGCCGGGTTTTGAGGCTTTTTCCCGACCTAAATTTGCTGAACTGGACTGTACTAAAGCAGTTGAGTTCGGCGATCGCGCTTTCGGGTTTTTGATGAAGGTTTGGGGATTTGCGCTATCGATATTGCTCAACGTCGCTTTTTGAGCGGAAGCCTTGGAGCGGAAATATTCGTTAATCTTATCCCTCAGTTTAGAAAGCTCTAAAAATTCGTCATTATCCTCCCAATCAGAATTTTTCAGTACGCTTACTAAAGCATCCACAAAATCACCATCACCTGCTTCTGTATCTGAATCTGTCGAACACAGAACGCAAAATCCCGATGGCTTGCGGGTACTCGATCCAGAAGTCAAGCTCTGAATAATCCCATTCGCACCCGCGGCTGCATAACAAACGTCCAGAATCAGTAAGACATTTTGAGGATAGTGATTATTTCCCTCAAATAGCAATCGAACGAGCTGTTGAGTTTCAATCGCTTTGGTACTTAAGATCTCGGGTCGAGAATTGAATGTGTAGAGATAGTGGGAACCTAGATTGCCATCGTCGCCTGCGTGTCCGGCATAATACAGGATAACGATATCGTCCTGACTTCTTTCCGAACTGCCAAACCATTTGGACAGGGCATTTTTGATGTCTTCAGCCTCTGCGTCGATCGAAATCTGATCGGATAAAACTCTGGTGTACCCCTGCTGTGTTCCTTTAAACAAATCCACGACTCGATCGACATCACTCTTGACTCTAGCTAAGTCTGCTAGTTCCATTTTAGGACACGATGCAGAGCCGATCGCAATCAAAAACCGTTTAGATTCAGTCATTGTCAGCCGAAATTATTTTGAACAGCACGTTAAACTATCAAGCCTGTGGCAACAGCAGCACCCGTTTCCTTTGCTGTTAAATACCTTTCCACCGAATGAGACTCCCATCCGTTATAAACAAGCCGATCAACAATTTTGCGATCGTCTCCATCTCCAAAGTATGGGGCTAAGGATTTCTGAAGTGCCACAATATCACCGCTATCAGCAATGTTAAACCATTGCTTGATATTCGGCCATGCACCTTTACGATTCTCCGGCGGAGGTGTCAGTTTATCGAAAATCAAATTAGGGATTCCCAAAGGAGAACCCAGCGTTACCAGCGTCTGTACATTCCATTCTGGATGAGCGCACAAAGCTTCATAGGCAACGACGGAACCCAAGGAATGGGCGATCACTACTTTTGTCTCTGTTGGCGAGACTTTGGCTTCTACCCGTTTCAACACTGCTTGTTTTATATCCGAATCGTGGAGAAATAAACCAACTTGCTTCAAGGCAAAAATTAATGTTTTTTCCGGGCCCAAGTTTCGGAAGAAGCGTGACTTAGACAACTGCCTTAATGCACGCTGCACAATCTCGGGAGTTCGTCCCCGACCTTGAAACTCCGGTTCTTGAATGCCGGGATCTTCGCCTAATGGGTCGCCAGCGCTACGATTCGCGATCGATAACTCTGCCGCTGCACGCCACCACTCAACGAGTAAGGCTTGCTCCCATTCCGTTTCAACATCCCGCGCTGTCAACTTGGGGACTCCGGCAGAACGCATTCCCGATGGGCGAAATAAGTCGCCATAAAAAACCATCCCAAATTCCGATCGTGTCAAGCGGGGCTGTTCGCTCAATTCTAGGCTTCCTTGTAGTGCAGGCAACCAAGCATTTTCAAGCTGTGGACTGCCCAAAAAGTCTTGGGCGATTCCATGAATACCAACTACTTTCATTTAAATTCTTCCCCATTACATTCTGTGATTTTAAGAGTTTTGACCTAATCTCACATCCTATTTTGTACCTGTGGCGCTCAAATCATAACACATAAACTCGCCTCTGGGCAACGATTTCATGTGTTATGAATTCATCCAATCGCTTGTTATTATTGCGTAACTACTCAGGCTTAAAAAAAATTGTATAAGCGGTTGAAACCGCCGAATTATAAAAATGGTAGTTAACTTGGATTTGGTATTACACATCAATATTAGACCTCTTGCCTCAGTCTTTTCAATCAAATTTTTAGACGGGCGGGACGCCCATCCCACAAATTTTTTTTGTGTGGGATGGGCGGGACGCCCGTCCTAGGTATTTTTGCAAGATGTCTACTAAAGAAACCGAGTTTTTCACCAGTATTAAATGCAAATATACAGGGATTGTGCAAAAATCTGGTTTCTGCACAATCCCTATATCTCAAAGAAACCGGGTTTTTCCCAGTATTAAAAGGCTGAATGCAATATTTAGCCACAAACCAGGTTTCTGTACAATTTGCGAATTTTCAAGCTTTAGTTTTTCCCAAAACCTTTGCCGCGATTGGGCGCAGGCATACAGAGACAGTTTTCGATTTGCGATCGCAAAGTCTCAGTATCCAAGCCCTGACCGATCATCACAAGTTGATTTTTTGGCTCACCTTTCCACTCGTCATCGTCCATCGAAAATCTCTTGCCGCTCAAGTGAAAAATATGCCGTTTGGGACTTTCTTCAAACCACATAATCCCTTTCGCGCGAAACACGTTGGTTGGTAGTTGATTGTCTAAGAAATATTGAAATTTTCTTAGAGAAAACGGCTTGTCACTCTGGAAAGAAATTGAGGTAAATCCGTCATTTTCTAAATGGTCGGAGTGGTCATGATGGCTATGGTCGTGAGCGCTATGGTCGTGATGTTCGTGTCCGTGAGCGCTATGGTCGTGAGCGCTATGGTCGTGATGTTCGTGTCCGTGAGCGCTATGGTCGTGAGCGCTATGATCGTGATGTTCGTGACTGCTCGGAGTTTCCTCAGAGAAATATTTCCCTGATTCAAACAATCCTATACTGAGGATGAGCGGTAGGGGAACTTCCGATTTTACTGCTCGGAGAATTCGAGCACCTTGTTTGACATCGCGAATCTTAACTTCCAACAAATCTAAATCTGCTTCTTCAACCAAATCTGTTTTGTTGAGGACAATAATATCGCCGTAAGCTATTTGACTGTGAGCTGCTTCTGAGTTGAACAAATCTAAGCTATAGTTGGCTGCGTCTACGACTGTAACTATCGAATCGAGACGAGTCATGTCTCGCAATTCTGTGCCTAAAAAAGTTAGAGCTACTGGTAGCGGATCGGCGAGTCCGGTGGTTTCTACTACTAGATAATCGAGCTTTTCTTGACGTTCTAAAACTTTGTAAACTGCATTCACCAAATCTTCGTTAATTGTGCAGCAGATGCAGCCGTTGTTCAGCTCAACCATGTTGTCGTCGCTGGTGACAATTAGTTCGTTGTCAATGCCGATTTCGCCAAATTCATTGACCAAAACTGCTGTTTTCAAACCTTGCTGGTTGCTCAGGATGTGGTTGAGCAGGGTTGTTTTGCCGCTGCCGAGAAATCCTGTAATGATGGTAACGGGTAAGCCGTGTTTGGGAGCGTCCATCGCCGGTGCTGTCTCGGACTGAGTTGTAGATTGCATAGCTTGATTGTCAAATAATGTCGATCGCACTTTCCTTGTGCTTCTCATTGTATCTTATTTAAGCCCAGCCCCCATCAACCCGGTTTCTGGGATAAATTTTGGGTTTGGAAGCATGGCATCTACCCATGAACCACAAATGGGCCCCAGAGTACGAAGGTGATTGGCTTACAGCCTGTTTTCTGGGTAAATCCAGCAGTGACAATTTTGGGGCAGACAATCGCTTCGTGCGATCGACCAATTTCCCCTGCTGTATCATAGTTTTAAAATAATTTTAATTATCTAGCGGGGTAAAATATTTATTTTTCAACCAAGTAAATACACTCAATTAAAAGTAAAATACGGAACCCTAAAAAACGGGCCGTATATATTTTCTGCCTTCTGCCTTCTGCCTTCTGCCTTCTGCCTTCTACCTTCTACTTATCAATTAAAACAGGGCGGTGGCTAACAATAGCCACCGCCCTCAAGATAGTATTGCACTATCTAAATCTGTGCTTACGCAGGAAGCAAGACTGTATCGATGATGTGGATGACACCATTATCAGCAGCAACATCGGCTGTGGTAACGGTAGAATCATTGATTTTGACGCCATTGGAAGCATCAATTTTCACTTCTGAACCTTCAACTGTCTTGGCAGATTTCAGCTTGACTACATCAGCAGCCATAACTTTGCCGGAAACGACATGATAAGTCAAGATTTTTGTGAGCTTAGGAATGTCCTTAAGCAGTGCTTCTACAGTACCTGCGGGAAGCTTAGCAAAAGCTTCGTCTGTAGGTGCGAAAACTGTGAAGGGCCCAGCGCCTTTGAGAGTGTCTACTAAACCAGCGGCTGTAACGGCAGCAACTAGGGTTGTGAATGAACCAGCCGCAACGGCGGTATCAACAATATCAGCCAAGTGAGTCACCTAGGTTTTGTATTCTGTAAATCAATATAACGCTAAAAAGTTAATTTAGCTACATAATTTTTGATCTAGGTCAGTCAGATTTTCTGATATAAACTATCAGGTTTTTTATATATAAATAATTCACACAATATCTATCTAAAGATACATGAAACTATTCCGGTTTAATAGTATTTTATATAAAACAATGTGTTTCTAAATACATGGATCAGCCGATCGCACAATTCGCGATCGCCACTGCGGTGTTAAACGTAAATACAGGAAAGTAAATCTAGGGCGATCGACTTTTTGATTAACTTGACAACACATTCAACATCGATCTTTGACAAGAGCGCACAACAACTTTTTTCTGCCGGGTGAGGGAATTGGTTGTCCTCAAAACTGCGTTACACTTATATAGGTATCTTTACAAAACAACATACAAACATGACAGTTGCCTATCCCCGTAAGCTTCGCAACGGCATGGGAGCGCGCGAGATTTTAAGTCAAGTGGTGCGCGATCGCGAAATCCACCTGATCACCCTCAACCGCTACCGCTTCAGCGAACAGCGCAGTTGCAAAGACCTCACGGACTTGATCGAACAGCTAGACGGCGAACCGGCAGAACTCGTGCGGGATCTTTCCCGGCACATTTCTGACGAAGCGCGACACGCCATGTGGCTTACCGACCTCCTGGTAGACATCGGCCAGAAGGTGGGAAAGCCGCCGGGAGTCTCCTACATTGACGAATTTGAAAGGTTGTTCGACAGCGAGCAACAAGACCCCACCAAAGACCGCGAAGATTTTGTAATTTCTTCCCTAGCCGCAATTAACGTCACCGAGAAGCGGGGATGCGAGTATTTCTCTGCCCACATCCACGCCCTCAAAAAGGCTCCTCAAACCGACGAAAACGTCAAAATCCGCGAAACCATCGAAAAGATTTTTCCCGAAGAAGCTGGTCACGTCCGCTGGGGCAACCGCTGGCTGGGCGCAATTGCTGCCAAGAGCCCCGCACATCGCCAGAAGGTGGAACAGGCAAAACGGAAGTATGTGGCGATCGAACAAGCAGCATTTGCATCGGGAATGGATATCATGCTGGGGGCAGAACTGCGTCGCGTCACCCATCTAGTGGATATTGCTAACACCATGCCCCTGTGGGAACGTCCGCAATACCTGATGGAACGCTTGCCGGCAACCCTGCTCGCCCCCGACTTGCAAATGACGAGAGTCGATGTAGCTCAACGCGCCTGGAATCGAGACCCGCAGGCATTTGTGGAAAAATTTGTGCCGATGTTTCTCAACGGATTAAAACCCATTGAGAAGAAGCCCGCGGCCGCTAAGCCCAAGGCTTAGATACAGGCGAAGCAGAGCCTTAGGACATGGGTTCCGAGGCTCTGTCTGGGAACCAGTAATTATTTAAGTCATACCCAATTCTTTAATCTCAAATCCAAAATCCTATCAGTCCTATTTAGGTAAGTCCTAAATAGGAAGTAAACTGTATTGGTAAAGATTATTGGAATACTTTTCCGTTTAAATATTAATCATGACTAACAGCGAGCCGAACCCACAAACAGCTTCCGCAGAAAGCCTATCGAGTGAAAGCGCGATCGCCTCTGAGCAGGTCGAAAAAGCCACAGCAGTCAGCTATGCAGAAGAAATTGAAACTGTGATTGCCAGCATGGCTGTAGACCAAAAAGTGATGGTCGGTCAAAATGAAGCTGGCGGACATCTTTGGAAATTTAAGTACGGTAGTGTTGAAGTGTTCGTGCAACTCACGGGCGAAACCGAAAATGATACTTTGACTGTCTGGGCTTTTGTGCTCCAGTTGCCGGCCAAGAATGAAGCGGAATTAATGCGGAAACTTCTAGAAATGAATTGGCTGTCTACTTTGGAATCTCATTTTGCGATCGTTGACAACCAAGTTGCGGTAATATCCAATCGGGCGATCGCCGAAATCTCTGCTGGGGAAATTTCACGCGCCATTACTATTGTCGCCACCATCGCCGACGACAACGACGACTTGCTGCAAGCAGAATTTGGGCAGTAGTCATTAGTCAGTAGTCAGTAGTTAACAGTCATTAGTCAGTAGTCAGTAGTTAACAGTCATTAGTTAACAGTTAACAGTCATTAGTTAACTGTTAACTAATATGCAGGCCCTGCGATCCAAGAAATAGCGATTCCCAGCCCCAAACCGACGAGCACTTGAAAAGGAGTGTGTCCCAGCAACTCTTTGAGGCGAGCCTCATTCAGGTTGTGGTCTTCTTCAAAAAACTCGTCGATAATTTGGTTGAGGATGCGAGCTTGTTTGCCGGCAGCTTGGCGCACTCCAGCAGCGTCGTACATGACAATAATTGCAAAGATCGCTGCGATCGCAAATTCTGGACTTTCCCATCCCATCGTTTGTCCGACTCCCGTAGCCAAAGAGCCCACAAAAGACGAGTGAGAGCTGGGCATTCCGCCCGTTGTTACCAAATACCGCAGATTAAACTTGCGATTTTTGATTAATTCGATCGGCAATTTAATGATTTGAGCCGACAGACAAGCGATCAAAGCAACTATCAGTACATGATTGTTTAAGATGCCGCTGCAAATTTCCTGCATATTCTTTAGTATTTCTAGTTACTGCGGCTGGTAATAAAATCCGCGATTCCCAATAAAGGTTGGGCTTTACTCCCAAACACTGCCAGTTGAGCCTTAGCATCAGCAACAAGCTGTTTGGCTTGGCGCCGAGACTCCTCAATTCCCCACAAACTAGGATAAGTCACTTTCCCTGCTTGAACATCTTTGCCAGCAGTTTTGCCCAATTCTTCTTGAGTAGCAGTAATATCCAGAATGTCATCAATTATCTGGAAAGCCAGCCCAATATTTTTAGCAAAACGAGACAACCGTTGCAAATCTGCTGCTGAGGCTCCACCCAAAATTCCCCCACAAACCACGCAGGCTTCTAACAGCGCGCCGGTTTTGTGAGCGTGAATGTAATTCAATGTTTCCAGAGAAACATCTGTTTTTCCTTCCGATTCCAGGTCAACCACCTGACCGCCTACGAGTCCAGCAGCGCCGGATGCGCGCGCCAAATGGGCGATCGTCTGCAACACCTGTTGGGGGAGTACGTTCTGAGTTTGAGTAGCGATAAATTCAAAAGCATAGGTCAACAAACCATCGCCAGCCAAAATGGCGATATCCTCGCCATAGACTTTGTGGTTCGTCAGTTTACCGCGCCGATAGTCGTCATTGTCCATTGCCGGCAAATCGTCGTGAATTAGCGACATTGTATGGATCATTTCCAAAGCGCAAGCTGTGGGAATTGCCATAGCAGCAGTGCCGCCAGCCAGTTCGCAGCTAGCCACACACAGGATTGGACGCAGGCGTTTTCCTCCCGCTAGCAGCGAGTAGCGCATTGCTTCGTAAATTTTCTCTGGGTAGATGACCGGTAGTGCACTGTCGAGAGCTACCTCGATCGCCTTTTTTTGCTCGACTAGGTAACTAGATAAGTCGAAAGCGGATTCCGGTTGGGACGAATCCATTTCTGTTGTTGCAAATACCATCCCTTGCTCTCTTGTACTGAATGTGATTGGGGATACTGTGAGCCGTTTGGGTCGGATCGCGCCGACTTTTACGGTAGTGGTTGCCCGAAATCCGAGCATCAATTAATTATTCTACGGGTGTTGTTGCACAGAAAATCTTTGAGTTTTAATAACTTTGTCAAATTAGCCGTCAATCTAAAATCAGCAGTCTCAAATCTCAAATCCGCCACTTTGTCTGGCGACTTCCAAAAACCGCTGCACCGCCTGGGTGGGAGAGTTGCGCCAAATTAGGGCGATCGCCACCATGCAGGTTGATTCTGGCAAAGATTTGTAAACAACCCCACTGCGCTGGAAGTTTTGCATGGATGCGGGGACGATCGCCACCCCCATCTCGGCTGCTACCAAACTGATAATTGTCTGCATTTGAATTGCTTCTTGACCTGCGATCGGGCTAAAGCCTGCTTGCAGACACAGACTGACGATCGCATCGTACAGTCCCGGAGCCTGGGAACGCGGAAATAAGATGAACGTTTCGGCAGAGAGTGATCGCAATTCCACAACAGCGCGTGAATCGGCTAAATAATGCGTTTCTGGCAGCGCCACGATCAGAGGCTCTCGAAAAACGATTTCTGAATTTATGCCATCTTCCTCGATCGGAGGGCGCACGAAGCCGATATCAATTCGTCCTTCCCGTAACCGCTGCAACTGTTCGTTTGTCGTCAGTTCGTGCAATTCGAGGCAGACTGCGGGATAGCGAGTGCGAAACGCCTGCAAGATGGCTGGAACTATATTGTGTGCTGCCGAGCTCACAAAGCCTACAGTCAGTTGGCCGAGTTCCCCGCGGCTTGTCTGTTTGCCGAGTTGAATTGCCCGATCGACTTGTAGCAGAATTTTTTGCGCTTCCTCAAAAAAAACCTGTCCCGCAGCGGTTAGCTGCACCGTCCGCTTGGTGCGGCGAAACAGTTGAAAGCCCAACTCTGCCTCCAAATGCTGAATTTGTTGGCTTAGCGGAGGTTGAGCCATGTGCAATTTTTCCGCTGCGCGAGTGAAATTCAGTTCCTCTGCAACGGCAATAAAGTAACGCAAATGTCGCAGTTCCATACATCTTCAAGCATTAATACTTTAAAAGTATAAGTTATGAATTAAAAAAATATTGGACATTAATGATGGCATTTAATACAGTGATTAATAAGCGAAGTTGAGAATTAAACAATGGCTAATTTGGATATCAGCGGAGATTTTGGAAAATATTAGATTTTGTCCTATTGAGGGGGATGCAATTGGTTTGCTTGCTGGTAAATAATTCAATAACCAATCGCGCACTTGTCTCAGCAACCCGGTTTATCGCTACACTCTTCAACCCGCGCACCATCCGGGTTTTGGTTGTATAGAAGCGGTTTCAAGCTCTGTAATTTACAAATTGAGGAATTTCAAATGTCACAAGATTCTTGGAATACAGCTCTTTATGAGCAAAATCATGCTTTTGTTTGGGAGTACGGTGAATCGCTTTTGGATTTGCTCGCTCCGAAGGCTGGAGAACGGATTCTAGATTTGGGCTGCGGTACAGGACAGTTAACTGAAAAAATTGCTCAAACTGGTGCTTTTGTTCAAGGTATTGATTCCTCTTTGTCTATGATTTCCACGGCTCAAGCAAATTATCCTCACATTAACTTTGCGGCTGCGGATGCGCAGGATTTTCAAGTGGAAGATCCGTTAGATGCGGTGTTTTCTAATGCTGTTTTGCACTGGATTAAGCAGCCGGATGCTGTGATTCATTGTGTGGAAAAAGCGCTGCGGCCGGGTGGGCGTTTTGTTGCTGAGTTTGGCGGTAAGGGGAATGTGGGAGCGATCGCCCGTGCACTTTTGAGCGTTTTGTCAGAAATTGGCTGTTCGGAGCCTGAATCGCTTAATCCTTGGTATTTTCCGAGTATCGGCGAGTATGCTCTGCTGCTGGAAAACCAGGGTTTTGAGGTGAGTTATGCGGTTTTGTTCGATCGCCCAACTCCCCTAGAAGGTGGCAGCGCTGGTATGGTAAATTGGATTGAGATGTTTGCAGGCGGGTTTTTGTCGGGTTTGTCGCAGGAAGTGCGATCGCACGTAATTCGTACAGTTGAAGAACGTTTGCGGCCCGCCCTTTACCACGACGGTAATTGGAGTGCAGACTATCGCCGAATTCGGGTTGTTGCTGTTAAGCAGTAGTCGGCGTAGGCGGCAGAGTTAGCCTCTGTAGTAGCGAATTATTTCGTCCGTCATTTGTGGTTTTATTCAGCGAATTTGCTATTGAATAAACCGCAGCACCTAATTATGTAGGTGCGCACTGCGCACCTTACCGCTATTCGCGCGTCAAACCATTTTTTTCGTATAACTCGAAACTGTATTTTCCAACAACATAGCAACAGTCATTGGCCCGATTCCTCCCGGCACCGGCGTAATCAATCCGGCTACTGTTTTCACATCATCAAAATCTACATCTCCGGCCAAACGGCTAGTACCATCTGGATTGACAACACGGTTAATACCAACATCAATTACTACTGCTCCCGGTTTAACCATATTAGCTGTAATCATTTCGGTGCGGCCGACCGCGGCTACTAAAATATCGGCTTGGCTAGTAATTGATTCTAGGTTTTGCGTCCGCGAATGAGCTACAGTAACAGTACAATCGGCTTCTAATAACATCAACGCCATCGGTTTACCCACCAAAATACTGCGTCCCAAAACAACAGCATTTTTTCCTTTCAAATCAATCTGATATTCCTGTAATAACCGCATCACTCCGGCGGGAGTACAACTGCGCAAACCTTGCTCCGATCGCACCAAGCGGCCTAAATTTATAGGGTGAAGTCCGTCAGCGTCTTTGTCTGGGGCAATTTGGTACAGCAGCGAAATTGCATCTAAGTTTTCTGGTAGCGGTAGTTGCACTAAAATGCCATCTACTCGATCGTCCTCGTTGAGTGCATGAATTGCAAGTTCGAGTTCCGCTTGAGTCACATTTGCTGGGTAATGCTGGCCAAAGGAAGCTATACCAACCTTAGCGCAGGCACGCTCTTTGTTACGCACGTAAGCCGCGCTGGCTGGGTTGTCGCCCACCATCAGCACCGCAAGTCCCGGAGGACGCCCCATCTGGGGCTGTAGGGCGCGGACTTGATCGCTCAGCTCGCTTTGAATCTTGGTCGCTAAAGCTTTACCATCTAGTATTTGAGCAGTTTTGGCATCCATTGTAGACTCTGGGTTAGGGGCTGACGATTTTAGATTTTAGCTTAATCGCCGTCAAGGATTGTACTAGAGAAATTTCTGACTTGCGATCGACTCTTGGGATTCTGTTAGAGTAAGTCGTATCTCACAATCTCAAATCTCAAATCATTTGACAAATGACTACTGTAATTCAGCAAGTTTGGGTTCAAAGATACTCCATAGGCTCTTTATTGCTAATACTTACCAGCGGTTTGCTCAGTTGTGGCAATTTACCCATGTCTCAACTCAATCTTGGTTTTAATGTTGCTAGTATTGGCGACATTCAACAAAAGCGGCAAGTCGATGGTGAAGTTTATCTCCGGGGAAAGGTGGAAAATCGCGCTCCGTTTGTGGGGAATGCGGCTTATCAACTTCAAGACGGTACTGGTAAGATTTGGATTTTAACTAAGCAAGCTTTGCCGAAGCTTGGCGATGAAGTATTGCTGAAGGGAGAAGTCCGTTATAAAAGTATTAAGCTGAAGGATTTGGTTGGTAAAGATTTAGGTGAAGTTTATGTTGAGGAAATGGAACAACTCAAGCGTACTCCAGTGGCTGATCAAGGAAAATAGCTACACGCTATTGTTTTTCAATCATTAAGTACGTCGATTTCATGAAAATCAAAAGTTTGTAATTCTACTTGGGCGCTGTGGGTATGTTTATTTATGCTGAAATCCGTTACATCCGTTACATAATCCGTTGCCGAACTTCTTTATGACTCAAATTCACGTTGCGATCGCAATTTTATACCAAGACGGCAAGTTTCTCTGCCAGTTGCGGGACGATGTTCCGAATATTAGGTATCCCGGACATTGGGCTTTGTTTGGTGGACACTTGGAACCCGGAGAAACTGCGGAAGTTGCTTTGCTGCGGGAATTAGTAGAGGAAATTAGCTGGGCTCCTGCAACTGTTTCTTTTTTCTGTCACGATGTCGAAGGAGATGTTCTTCGCCATGTCTTTCACTCACAACTTAGTGCGGATGTCAAGGATTTAGTTTTGCACGAGGGTTGGGATATGCAGTTGTTGACAACGGAGGATATTCGGGCTGGCAAATGCTATTCTGAAAAATCTGGAGATGTGCGACCTTTCGGCAGTGCTCACCAGCGGATTTTATTGAGTTTTATTGATGCGATTTGAGGCTCTACTGATATTTGTAAGGTGCGCCGAAGAACACCCTACATTTCAGGTTTTAGCTTAAGAACGAGCTGCGATCATTCCGGTTTGGCGTGCGTAGGCAAATAGCCCTCCGGCATCAATTACTGGCCCGACATCTCCTAAAGGCTTGAGGGAGTAAGTAACATTTAGAGTGTGGTTGATGATTTGATCGCCCGCAAAGTCGATCGTCACTTCCTGGCCTGTGACAAATAAGTCGCAAAGTCGATCGACCGATTCGATTGGGTACAATTCGCCAGTAGCCGAGCAATTGCGAAAGAAAATGCGCGCGTAAGACAAAGCCACCACCGCTTTGACACCCGCAGCCCCCAGAGCGATCGGAGCGTGTTCCCGCGAAGAACCGCAGCCAAAATTTTCGCCGGCAATGATAATCGGATACCGGGTTTTCTGTTCGTCGGGCGCGATAAACTTGTCGTAGCGATCGGGTAAACCAATCATCGCATAACTGCCTAGTTTCTCGTACTCGTCCGGTTTCGAGGGAACCAGAGTCAGGTATTCGGCAGGGATAATTTGATCTGTATCGATGTTGTCATCTAAAACAAAAATTTGACCGCTAATTACTTTGCCCATAGTTTATTTCCTCTTGGCTTCTCAGATGCTGCCGTGATATTTTTATGTCGGATTGGTAATGCAAGATTTGCATTTGTCCATTTTAACCGGGGAATGTCGGCGATAATCTGTATAGGCGAAAATCAGATCCGAGCATTTAGATTAACAGTTATACAGATTGCTAAGCATCAAGATATTTTTATGGCGAATCCAGTAGATGACATTGCTCGACAAGCTCGCGAGGGATCGGTTTCCTCAATTATTCAAATTCTGAACGATGAACTGGCACAGGCAGGCGTCAGGGCTAGAGCCGTGTTTGCCGATGGGGTGCTGCAACTACTGTGCGAAGCTGCAACATCCCAACTGCTCGAACAGTCTAGTTTGGTCGATCGAGTTCGAGAAATTTTGGAAGGCCTCTCGCCCCGCAATATTCGCCGAGTCAACATCAACAGCCGGCTGGTGCGAGAACACCAACTGCTGTGGCTCGAAGAAATTAGCCACGATCCAGAAAATCAATTACTGTGGTCTCAAGAAATTAAACTCAAAAAGCCGAATTTGTTCAAGCGTTTGGCCGCCGCCCATCACGAACGCCAAGCTCAAGGCAAGCGGGCTTTGCCGAGAATCGCTGCACCTCGATCAATGCGGCAACCGCGACCATTTCAGCGCAGTATCGTCGGCGGCATCAGCTTGACCGTGTTGTTGCTCGCTGCGGCGGCCGCCATCTACAAAGGACTCAATTCTCAAGTGCCAAACAGCACAACAGCCACCAGCCAAGCAGTTGCCAGTGCCACTCCCTTGGCAACGACACCTGCTGGGAAAACTTTTAAAGAAAATGCTAATTCTGCTGTTGACCCTTTTGGACAAGCAGTACGAGTGGCCCAGCAAGCAGCCACCGACGGCAAAACGGCTCAATCTCGCGAAAATTGGTTAGTAGTAGCAACTAAGTGGCAGCAAGCTTCGGATTTGATGGCTGCCGTGTCCCCGAATCATCCCCGCTATGCAACGGCTGTCAACCGGACGGCACTTTACCGCCAAAATAGCGATAAAGCCCAACAGGAAGCACAAAATAAGTAGGCAGGGAAGTCGGATAAATTTAACCAGAGAACTCGCCCAGCGTTTCTAGAAGTTGCGATCGATGAGTTTTTGACAGAAAACTCGAAAAATCTCAGATCTGTGATGACTAGAATTTTTTTTAGTTTAAATTTTTGCGATCGTAGTCACTCGATCGACTGATTTATATCACAATAAAATTTTATCAGGATCACAAACTTAAATAAGAAACATCACAGAGTCAGGAGAGGGGTGTCACTAAGCGGTCTGAAGAAAAGCTTCATACTCATAATAGTCAAAATTAGTGGGAATAGAATTTATCCTCAACTGCTCAAGGATGCTAAAGCTCAACCCGTACAGATGCAAGGCTAGAAAACAGCAAAATAGAACTTGGTCGGATCTGAGTAAGTCTTTTACAGATTTAGTTACCCGCCGACGGGCTGCGCGAACGCAGAAAGCAGGATCATAATAGTCGGTTGGAATGTTATGAACAGGTTTCTATATTTGTACCGTGATCCAGCTCAAATACTTTAAAATAAAGGCTTCGTTGCCATGATCGATTACCAGGGAAATCAAGACTTTACTTCGATCGACCGATCGCCGTCAGAGTCTTGCACTTTGCATCTACCACAAATCGCAGAACCAGTATCAGTCCAAAAATTTCTGGATCGTCTTATGCAGTACCAAGTCGATCCTGCCCTTCTGGGGCAGCAAATTTACCAAATTCTCGCGACCAACATCGATCGAGAAATCCTGCTGCTACAAATAGCCAATACTTTGGGGGTTGCTTGTGGGGCAGATTTCTGTTTGGTTGCTGCTGTAGCTGACCAGAAAGTAGTAATTCCGAATGCTTGCTGGCTTCAGAGGAGCGATCGACCAAACGCTGCGGACGCAACTCAAACACCCGAATACTCCCAAAGCACAAAATTAGCATCGTCTAGCATATCGCTCGAACATCCTGTCCTGGTAAACGTGCTAGCAGACGGTGAGATAGTGGCCATCTCCGACTATCTTGAGATTTCGGCAGCTTCATCGCCCAATTCCCCTGTGACACCGCTGCCTTGTCGGGCAATTTTGGCAGCGCCTGCGCGATTTGGAGGGGCTGTAAATGGGATGATCGTTCTTGGTAAGTCGCAACCTCATGAGTGGTCAGCAGCCGATCGCCAGCGCCTAGAAGCAGCATTAGAGGCGATCGGCATCGCGATTGCTGACATTCAAAAAACTCAAGAAATTGCCAGTTTAAACCAACAGTTACAACGACAAGCGAAATACAAAAATCTCCTCGGCAGAGTCGCTGCCGCGATCGACACGAATTCAGAAGTCGATCAAATTTTGCAGCGAGTAATTGAAAAAACCGCCGATACCCTGGAAGTAGATAGAGGTCAAATCCTGCTGTTGAAATATACAGACCCTCTATTTAAAACTCGCTCTCCCAATCAAACGCCACAAGCCAAGGTCGAATTAGTTTGCGAATCCAGTCAGAAAAAAGACCTAAATAAACCAGCAATAGAACCAAGCAATGCGGGCAAAAAAAGCTCGACATCAAAAACCAAAACCAAGGAAAAAACAGCTAATTCCAAATCCACAACACCAAGCTCACAATCAAATCATTTCCCTGCTTTTTGGATGTCGGAGTCTAGTTTGTGCCAGGAAGCATTCAACCGGGTTCCCCAATCCCTTGCGATTGCCGACGCCCGCGAACTGCTGGCGCAACAACCAGAACACATCAGACAAATTTTGAAACTACAGGATATCAGTGCCCTTTTGTTGGTTCCCCTAGTAGGGACAAGCGGACAAGGCACGGTATTGGGATTCTTGGTTTTGCAGCACTCATCGTCCCGGATCTGGCAAGTTGAAGAATTAGAGGTTGTAGAATTAATCGCCGCTCAATTGAGTACGGCGATCATCCAAACTCAAACTCTCAAGCAAGTACAAACTCTTGTCGAAAACCGAACTGCTCAGTTAAAGCACAGTCTTGACGTACAGGCAATATTGTACGAACAATCTCGCAAACAAGTAGAGCAACTGCAACGGTTAAATCAGCTCAAAGATGAATTTCTTGCTGCCGCGAGCGACCAGTTGCAACATCCTCTAACGAAGATCAAGATAGTTGTTGAACTCTTTCGGAAATGGGAATTATTATCGCCGGCGCAGATAACTCTGTATTTGGATATTCTGGATCAGGAATGTAATCAGGAAATCAATCTGATTAAGGATTTGCTGAAGCTAAAAGAATTAGATTCTCAGCAAACGCCTATGTCTCGCATCAGGATTGACCTCAAGCCTTTAATTCAGGATTTGGCTAAAGATTTTAACAAAAAATGGGCGGATCAAGGATTAAGTCTGGTGGTGAATTTACCGGAGCGCTCGTTGTGGTCCGAAACCAATTTCGATAGCTTGAATCGAATTCTGCTGGAATTGCTGACGAATGCTGGCAATTTCTCGGATGATGGGACTGCGGTAGTTTTGGATGTGTCTGAAGCAAGCAACCTTATTTTCTTGAGCGTCTCTAATTGCGGGCGCGGTATTTCTGATGATGATTTACCACACATCTTTGACAGGTTCCGCCGCGGCACTGGTGTGACTGACCAAAGTGGTATTCGGGGTACTGGTTTGGGTCTGGCTCTGGTAAAGAGCTTAGTACAGCACTTGAATGGTAATATTGATGTTTCTAGCAGTCCGTCAGAAAATTCTGAAACTGCTGATCAGTGGCGCACCTGTTTTACTCTGACTCTGCCCCAATTTGCAGCAGATGTCTCTAATCGGGAAGAATAGTTAAACAAAGGCGTTGGATTTTTGAGGTTTGCAGTTGCGCTTTCTTGGCCTCGTGGCGGAGACGAGGACACCTGCAAGCCAAATTCATTAGCCCTAGGCACATCAATATCAAAGAAACCGGGTTATTTGGGAATTCAAGGTTTTGATGCAGTATTGTCGTAAAAAACCCGGTTTCTGCTTCTATGGTAGTTCGCGTGTCATTTGCCGGTGTTGCTGTCGGTCTGAAGCACCGGTTCCCAATTCTGCCTTTTCCAGTTAAAATCTTTGCGGTGCACGAAAATCGATCGCGACGAATATTATGCTCACAAAAGCTGCACCGAAACTCCTGCGTTGGCAACGTTCTAAATATTCGCCGCTGGCACGACAAATAGACGTTTTTGCTGCGACGGCAAAGTTTATGTTTTTTTTGTGGTGGGATGGACTGCTGCAAAATAATTCTGCTCAAACTAGAAGAATTCGCGCCCATTGGTTGGTGAATACTTTGCTGGATTTAGGCCCGACTTTTATTAAAATCGGGCAGTCTCTCTCGACTCGCGCGGATTTGCTGCCGCTGGAGTACGTCAAGGAGTTGGAACAGTTGCAGGATCGGGTTCCTGAGTTTAGTTCCGAAGAGGCGATCGCCCTTGTAGAATCAGAGTTAGGCAAGGATATTTATGCTTTGTACCGCGATTTTGACCCGTTGCCGATCGCTGCTGCGAGTCTGGGACAGGTACACAAAGCGAGGCTGCACACCGGGGAAGATGTGATTGTCAAGGTGCAGCGCCCGGGTTTAGAAAGTTTATTTAATTTGGATGTGAAGGCGGTGCGGCAAGTGATGCGTTTTTGCGATCGCCATTTGCCTTGGACGCGCAAGTACGACCTAGAATCTATTTATCACGAGTTTTTTAAGATTTTATATCAAGAAATCGACTATGTGCAAGAAGGGAAAAATTCCGATCGCTTTAGCCATAATTTTCAGGAATTCCCTCAAATTATTGTCCCGAAAGTTTACTGGCAATACACGACACAAAAAGTGCTGACTTTAGAATATGTTCCCGGTATTAAAGTAGATGATAGGATTAGCTTAGAGGCGATTGGAGTAGATATTACGAAGCTCAATCAACTCGGAATTTCCTGTTACTTGAAGCAGTTGTTAATTGATGGTTTTTTTCAAGCTGACCCGCATCCGGGAAATTTAGCGGTGACAGAAGATGGCAGCTTAATTTTTTATGATTTCGGGATGATGGCAGAGGTGAAGTCTTTGGCTAAAGACGAAATGGTCAAGACTTTTTTTGCTGTGCTGAGAAAGGATACCGATCAGGTACTCGATACTTTAATTACGATCGGCTTAGTTGAGCCGATGCCGGATATGATGCCGGTGCGGAGACTGATTGCTTTTCTGTTGGATAAGTTTATTGATAAGCCGATCGACTTTCAAGCTTTTAATGAAATCAAGAACGAACTGTACATCATGTTCGAGCAACAACCGTTTCGCTTGCCTGCACAAATGATGTTTATTGTCAAGTCGCTGACGACTCTGGACGGCATTGCGAGAACTCTCGATCCTAACTACAATTTCCTAGTATGCGCTCAGCCTTTTGTGAAGACCATTGCGGTAAGTAAAGGACGGAAAAATGCGATCGGAGAATTGGCTCTTCAAGCGCGAAATTTCATCACCTACAAGTTGCAGCAGCCGAGCAAATCGCAAGTTTTCCTGAAGCGTTTGGAGCAGCGGATTGAAGATGGCGAGCTGCAAATTCGCGTCCGTAACATGGAGAGCGATCGCGCCCTGAAACGGATTAATTTAGCCTTAAAAACTCTGATTTTTGCCTGTATGACTGGTTTTGGGGTACTGACGGGTGCAGTGCTGCTGGTGGGCGGATATCAAACGGGGGCGATCGTAGCTTTTGCTGTTGCCGGATGTGGTGGCTTGTTTGTGCTGCGTTCTTTGTTAGATTTGTTGCTGAGGGAAAAACTCGATCGAATAGCCGAAAAATAAATATACTTGGGCAGGGGAAATTGGGAATCAAAAATTGGCGTTTTTCCCCTTCAGCATCATCTAAAATGTGATGACATATCGCCAACAACGTGAAAGATAACTCCAGCAAATTGAACAACGTTTCTGAGAGTTATACTAATTAGGAAAAGTGGCCCTAGATCGAGTGATAATTGGTTAAAACTTGGTCAAAGCACCGTCTGTTTTAAAAATGCTTAAACCTGCCACTGTCGTGACATAAGCCGAATTAACATCCGCGATTATCCGCAATCCCCTGATGGTTGCACCGGATACAAAGGTGGTGAAGGGCGATCGGACGATCGCCCTTTCACTCCTAAAAGCGATCACACTTCTCTCCTCACTTCTTCGCCACCTTGTCGAATTGCTTGCAAAAAGGCTGTTGAAGAGCGATCGCCCTTTCGTCAATTCCCAGCAAACACAAAACACGCGCGGCTAAGCTATCCCGTAGGGAATCGCCCTCATTGCGATCGCCCGATCGAACTATCAGTCATGATTGGGCAAGTCCTCAACGAATCCGATATATTGAGATACAACCCGAACGATTCTGGACTCACCCTATGATGCTAAAGACACTTTGGGCGATCGTTCGCCAAGGCAAAATTAAATTGTTGGAACCAATAGAAATTCCTGAAGGTGCAAGGATTCTCGTTACTTTCCTACCTGATGATGAGTCTGAATTCTGGCTTCAGACAAGCCGAGTATCGCTAGATGCAATTTGGGATAATACTGAGGATGATGTTTATGCCCAGCTACTCCAAAAATGACATTATTTAAATTTGACTGTGTTAAGATTCATATATGGATACTTTGTATCGCCTCCAAGACATTCAGTTTGAATGGAACAACAACAAAGCAGAAAGCAACCTAGAAAAACATGGTGTTACCTTTGAAGAAGCGACCGAAGTTTTCTTAGACCCCTTCTACAAGGAAGGTGATGCTAGTTCAGAGACTGAGAAATGTGATTTTATTATAGGGTACTCTATTACTCAACGCCTCTTGCTAGTGGTTTATGTAGAACGCAGCCTGCGAATCCGCATAATTTCTGCACGTCCAGTTACCCGTACAGAAAGAAAATTATATGAACAACACTGAAGAAGAACTTACATTAAAAGTCCGAGCGCGCCCAACAACAACTGTATCAATCGAAATCCCAACAGATACCTTAGAATCCCTAAACAAAATAGCACTGCATCGAGATATGCCTTTGTCAGCTTTGCTCAAGTTTTACATTGGGCAAGGTTTGCGGCAAGATTTAACAAAATTGTTTAGCGATCGCCTCCTAGAAGCAACAGCCCAAGTTTTGGCACGACATCTAGATTCAGAAGAAGAAGTTTCAACCATTATTCGAGAAATTCAATCTGAGACAGCACGATAGCCCTGTTTCCTCAACTTCCCCAAGTGCGATCGCCCTCACACACTCCTCGAAACCGGGTTTTTCGCGAATCTGGGGCTTGGTGCCAAGTATTTTCCTAAAAAAACCGGTTTCTCGCTAGCCCTGCGCCCAGAATCTAAAATCCAGAATCAAAAATCCAAAATCTCAAATCGATCGCCCTCCCAAACCCAAATCTTATCAATGTCTAAATTTAATTAAAATTTGTTAAGATTAACTCGACCTCAGCGCCGGCATCCCATCCGCCGCTAAACCTCCCCTTCCCCAGTCTCGATAACAATGCTGCGACTCGAACACATCAGTAAAATTTATCCCACAGGCGTCGTACTCAAAGATGTCACCTGGGAAGTCAAACCGGGCGATCGCATCGGCTTAGTAGGCGTCAACGGTGCCGGTAAATCCACCCAACTCAAAATCATCGCCGGCGAAATCGAACCCACCTCCGGCGAAGTCATTCGCCCCGCCAGCTTACACATCGCCTACCTCTCCCAAGAATTTGAAATCGACCCCACCCGCACCGTCAAAGAGGAATTTTGGCGCGCCTTCAGCGAAGCCAACGAAGTCCACGAATCTTTGATGGAGGTGCACCGAGAGCTCGAAGCCGCCACCCCAGAAAATCTCGACGACATGATCCACAAAATGGATCGGCTACAACGGCAATTTGAAGGCTTAAACGGCTACGGTTTAGAAGCCCAAATCGAGAAAATTTTACCAGAAATCGGATTTGAGCAAGAAGATAGCGATCGATTAGTCAGCGCCTTCAGCGGCGGCTGGCAAATGCGGATGAGTTTGGGCAAAATTCTTCTCCAAAAACCCGACATCCTGCTGTTAGACGAACCTACCAACCACCTCGACTTAGAAACGATCGAATGGCTCGAAGTTTACCTCAAAGGGCTGACAACCCCGATGGTAATCGTATCCCATGACCGCGAATTTCTCGATCGACTCTGCACCCAAATCGTCGAAACCGAACGCGGCGTTTCCAGCACCTACCTCGGCAACTATTCCTCATACTTACTGCAAAAAGCAGAAGCCAGAGAAGCCCAACTCAACGCCTACGAAAACCAGCAAAAAGAACTCGACAAACAGCAAGCATTCGTTGAAAAATTCCGCGCCAGCGCCACACGCAGCACCCAAGCCAAAAGTCGCGAGAAACAGTTAGACAAAATCGAGCGCATCGAAGCCCCCACCGGCGGCTTAAAAACCTTGCATTTCCGGTTTCCCCCCGCACCCCGCAGTGGCCGCGAAGTAGCAATAATTGAAAACTTAGTGCATACCTACGGTGAGAAAATCCTGTTTTTGGGAGCAGACTTATTAATTGAAAGAGGCGATCGAATAGCCTTTCTCGGCCCCAACGGTGCAGGCAAATCAACTCTGCTGCGCCTGATTATGGGTTTAGAAACGCCCACCGAAGGTTCCGTTAAAATGGGAGGCCACAACGTCATTCCCGGTTACTTTGAACAGAATCAAGCCGAAGCCTTAGATTTGAATAAAAGCGTGATGCAAACCATTCACGACGAAGTACCCGACTGGAAAAATGAAGAAGTTCGGACTTTGTTGGGGCGGTTCTTGTTTAACGGCGAAACAGTATTCAAACACGTTGGCGCTTTAAGCGGCGGAGAAAAAGCCCGTCTAGCTTTAGCAAAAATGCTCCTGGAACCGGTGAACTTGCTAATTTTGGACGAACCGACAAATCACCTCGACATTCCCGCGAAAGAGATGATGGAAGAGGCGATTAAAAATTACGACGGCACAGTAATTATCGTTTCGCACGATCGCTATTTTATTTCCCAAGTGGCTAACAAAATAGTAGAAGTTCGCGACGGGGACTTTCGAACTTATCTCGGAGACTACCACTACTATCTGGATAAAATAACGGAAGAGAAAGAATTAGCAAAGTTCGCCAAACTTGAAGCTGAGAAGGCGGCTAAGAAATCCGAGAAGGAGGCGAAGAAGAAAGCGGCGGCTAAACAGAAGTAAATAACTTGACTGGTAGGGACACGGCAGTGCCGTGTCCCTACGAATATGTAGCTGTCGGGACACGCCAATGTCGTGTCCTTACTAATATGTAGCTGTCGGGTGCGGATACATCGAAATTCATTAAAGTCCGATCGACAATCTCACAGCGACGCACCTTAATTCAGAAAAACTATATTAGTTAAACTACCACTTGTAGGAGTGCATCGCTATCAGATATTCGATTTGGTTGAAAGATTATGGAGGGCGACGCACCCTACAGCATCTAAATAAATGCACGCTTTTTAGCGAACGCCTCGGCCGCCTGATTTTTGTTTAAAGAAAGGCTTTTCGGAACTAAGACACTGCTGCAAATTATCATCTAAATTTCTAGAAAAACCATAATCTGCCACATACTTCATCAACTGATTTATCGGGCCGAATAAGACAGTATCTGTATCTTGTTGCAACAGAAATGTACCGTCAAATCCGTTGATTTTGTAGAAGTTTTCGCGTTTAGTATCCGTCGTAACGGAAGCCACAGTAACTCCGTTAGAAGAAAAGCCTTTGAAGCAGATTCTATTTTGTTTTTCAGCAATTTGAATGTATCGAGAACCGCCGCCGTGATAGACACCCACCTGTAAGGGTAAAGCAGCTAAAGCATTCTCAGCCCTGATGATGCTCAAAAACAAAACTATAAATCCCAATTTGGTGCAACAGTTCCAAAACTTCATTTGTGATTCGCTCTAATCCAATTAATATTGAAATCTTAACCCAAAATTCTATTAATCATTTGATTAGCCTGCGACTCGTAACTCCCGCCGAACAAATTAAAGTGATTCAAAATATGATATAAATTGTAAAGTATTTTGCGTCTTTCATAGCCTGAATCCAGCAACCAAACCTCATTATAACCCCGATAAAACGCTGCGGAAAAACCCCCGAATAGTTCAGTCATGGCAATATCGACTTCTCTGTCGCCCCAATAAGCAGCCGGGTCAAAAATTACCGGTTCCCCCGCCGCAGTTACCGACGCATTTCCTCCCCACAAATCCCCGTGAACCAGCGAAGGTTGAGGCTTGTAACCATCCAACAACTTCGGAATAGCTGCTAGCAAGCTTTCCCCCCGACTGAAATTTCCGCCCCGACGATTAGCCAACTTTAACTGATAGCCAATCCGATGTTCGGCCCAAAATTTCGCCCAGTCAGCAGTCCATTGATTAATTTGAGGAGTTGAGCCGATCGTATTATTAACACTCCAACCAAAACGTCCCCTCCACAAGCTATCATTAGGCTCTTCCCTCCCCATTGCCAAAGGTGGATTCGGGGGGATGTATTTGTGCATTTGAGCCAGTTTCCGCCCCATTTCTGACCAAGCTATCTCGCCCCCGCCACTTCGCAAATCCAGCCATTCCAACACAATATAAGCAGAATTGCCTTCTGTTCCCCAGCAAATCGGTTCAGGAACGCGAATCGTCTGAGTTTCTCCCATTTGCTGCAAACCCAAAGTCTCAGCTTCAAACATCGCGACTTGGGAAGCTTGATTTATTTTCGCGAAATAAGTGCGCTTACTACTGCTGATAGCATAGCCTTGGTTGATGCAGCCGCCGCTGACTGAACGGCGGTTGTCGATGGAAAATGTTTCTCCGGTTGCTTCAGAGATGTGCGCGGCAATTTTGTCCCACATAGCATCAAATTGTCTTGAGGGCGATCGCCATTAGTTTATCTGACTGCGGACACTTTACTGTTGATATTTTTGGTTAATTTGTCGATCGAACTTTGCCTCCGGGCCACCATAACTCACGCCACCGTCAAGAAGACTCGGCGGTTGAAACCGCGTCTACACAAGCAAAACCCGGATGGTGCGCGGGTTAAAGATAGCGCGGTAAAATTATGTTATTCTCTTTAGTCCCTCTGAGCTCGGACATTGTTTGTATAGGCGCGGTTTCAACCGCCGTCTTATTTTTGACTAATTCATGATATGATAGGCTGCCAAAGGTTGCATTTGGTATAACCTATGAAAATCCTGCACGGCACTTGGATTCCTCAAACAGAAGAAAGTTTTGTTCAAGGTGGAACGTTTTGTCTTTGGGTTGAAACTACTGAAAAGAAAAAGCAGCGTGCTAAGGCTCATCCCCGACAATTGGAGGCGGCACAGTTAACAGAGTTTCTAACGAAAGAAGCCGGGATTCAACTGTCACCAGTCAGCAATACAAGTGCTATGGGGCTAGAATACGCGATCGCCCCTCGGTACTTTTTACTCCCCACTGCCGACAAGCAGCCGTTACCATCTTTAGAGTTAGCGCGATATTTAGAGACAGAGTTACCCGAAACATTTGAGTTGGAATATTGGGAAGTCGATTGTGTGTCCATCGCTACCCACACTTTGACTAAAGTATTGAATGATTTGCATTTTTTTGCCCTCTACGATTTGGCAGAAGTTCAGTTCGGCTCAGACTTGCTGTTTTGGTATCACTACACCCAATTTTTTAAGCAAATTGTTCTGAAAGATCATTATATTCCGGCGCTGCGCTATCGAGAAACTGCTCCGATCGCACCCATCGAAACATCAGAACCCGCTGCAAAAGCCCCGCGCGGGCGCAAGAAAGCCGATGAAACAAAAACAACTGCAAAAACTGCAAAAACTACTAAAACAACTGCCAAGACTGCACCAAGCTTTGAGATTTATCCGGGATGGGAAATTGTTTCAGCGCAGTACGAAACTGATTTACAACGCTATGTTGAATGGATGCCTTTAGTTTGCGCGTCGGGTTTTAACAAGCTCAAACTAGCAGATATGACGCCAAAGTTCTACGATCGCGAAATGTTGCTGCGGCATTTTTCAGAATGTGCGATCGCAGAAATTGTTACTCAAACACCAATCACAGCAGCGTTTGAAAATAAGATTGCGGATTCTTTACTCCAAATCTGTCTCAACCAAACACGAAAAATCGCGGGAGTCAGCCTAGATCGATATCAGCAATGGCAAACCTGGCGCGATCGCATTACGCGCAATCAATCTGCTGACTCATTCTCCCTTTGCTTTCAATTGCAATCCCCCGAAAACCCCGAACAGCCTTGGATTTTAGAGTTTCAGGTGGCGGCAAAACAAGACCCATCTGTGCGGGTGCCGTTGCAGGATTATTGGCGATCGCGATCGACTGAACAAAAACAGTTACAGAAACAATTCGGCGACAACTTCGAGCAACATTTGCTGACAAATCTCGGTTACGCAGCGCGCATTTATCCCCAGCTTTGGAATGGGCTAGAAACCGACAAACCTGCTAACATTTCCCTCAGCTTAGATGATGCCTTTACCTTCCTCAGCGAGTCCGCTTGGGTACTAGAAGATGCCGGATATAAGGTGATTGTGCCGGCTTGGTGGACGCCGAAGGGACGACAGCGGGCGAAGATTCGGCTACAAGTCAAGGGCAGCAGTCAGAAAAGCGCTGCAATCAAGGGTAAGGGATTGTTTTCAGCGGACTCGTTGGTGGAATATCAGTATGAATTGGCGATCGGAGGCGAACGAGTTAGCGAACAAGAATGGGAGGCGTTAGTTAATAGTAAAACGCCGCTGGTACAGTTCCGAGGACAATGGATGGAACTGGACAAAGATAAAATGCAGGAAATGCTGGAGTTTTGGAAAAAACATCGCGAAGAGAATCCCGATGTCAGCCTGATTGACTTTATGAAGTTGACGGCCCAAGGAGAAGCCAGTGAAGAGTTGGAGGTGGAGCGCGATCAAGCTTTATCGGATATGTTGGAGAAGCTGCACGATAAGAGTCGGCTCGAATTAATTACAGATCCAGTAAGATTTCAGGGTAAGTTAAGGGATTATCAAAAGCGCGGTGTTTCTTGGCTGAGTTATTTGGAAAGTCTGGGATTAAATGGCTGTCTTGCCGACGATATGGGTTTGGGTAAATCGGCGCAGGTAATTGCTCGATTATTGCAAGAAAGGGAAGTTTTATCTACTACTAAAAAGAGCAAAAATGCGGTTTTACCCACGCTGTTAATTGCGCCAACTTCCGTAGTTGGCAACTGGCAAAAGGAAATGGAAAAGTTTGCTCCAGAATTGCGATCGCTGATTCACCACGGCCCTGGGCGCTTGCAAGATACCAAAGCATTTAAAGCCGCCGTCCAAGATTGCGATATGTTGATTACTTCGTTTACTTTGGCGCGCAAAGATGAGAAGCTGTTGAGCAGTGTTGAGTGGCATCGCTTGGTAATTGATGAAGCGCAAAATATTAAAAATCCGAAAGCGGCGCAAACAAAGGCGATTTTAAAGTTACCCGCCACCCATCGGTTAGCATTGACTGGAACACCAGTAGAAAATCGCTTGTTGGATTTATGGTCAATTTTTAATTTCCTCAATCCTGGATATTTGGGAAAAGAGACGCAGTTTCGGAAAATGTTTGAATTGCCGATTCAAAAACATGGGAGTCGCACACAATCAGCAGCGCTGAAAAAATTAGTAGAACCTTTTATCCTGCGCCGCCTGAAAACCGATAAGTCAATTATTCAGGATCTCCCCGACAAAGTTGAGCAAAAACTATACTGCAATCTTACCCGCGAGCAAGCTTCGCTTTATGAAGCCATTGTGAAAGAGGTAGAGCAAGAAATTGACGCGGCTGACGGGATGAAGCGCAAGGGGATGATTTTGGCGACGCTGCTGAAGCTGAAGCAAATTTGCAACCATCCGCGCCAGTTTTTGCAGGATGAAAGTGAGTTTACACCGGAGCGATCGCACAAATTGGAACGGCTGATCGAAATGATTGAAGAAGTGAAAGCTGAAGGCGAAAGTTTATTGGTATTTACGCAGTTTACTGAATTGGGAAGTGCGTTGGAAAAATACATCAAACAGACTTTACATTATAACACTTATTACATCCACGGGGGAACGAGTCGCGAAAAACGGGAACGGATGATTTCAGAGTTTCAAGATCCAGAATCAGAGCCTTCGGTATTTATTTTGTCACTGAAGGCGGGCGGTGTGGGAATTACGCTGACAAAAGCTAATCATGTGTTCCATTTCGATCGCTGGTGGAATCCGGCGGTGGAAGATCAGGCGACGGATCGGGCGTTTCGGATCGGGCAGCAAAAAAACGTGTTTGTCCATAAGTTTGTGGCAATTGGCACTTTGGAGGAAAAGATTGACCAAATGATTGAGGATAAAAAGAAATTGGCAGGCTCAATTATTGGTGCTGATGAGTCGTGGTTGACTGAGTTGGATAATGAGGCATTTAAGAAGTTAATTAGGCTGAATAAAAATGCAGTTTTAGATTAGGAGAAATTAAAGATGTCACAATTTACTCGGACTTGGTGGGGTAATGAATTTATCAGCGCGCTGGAAAAGTTTACCGATTCTGGACGACTCGGGCGGGGACGTTCCTATGCAAAGAATGGTAAGGTAAAAAGCTTTGGCATGAATGATGGCTTAGTTATGGCACAGGTGAGAGGCTCGGTTAATCCTTATTTTGGGGTTTATAAGGAGCCGCTTTACACAACTCAAATTGAGTTTGAGCCGATTAGTCAGGCCAAGTGGAAAGTGGCGATCGCCCAAATGGCATCGAAGGCCAGTTTCATTTCCCGGCTTTTGCTCAACGAAATGCCCGACAATATTGAAAAGGCTTTTTCACCCTTCGGATTGCACCTTTTACCCAGCAGCCGTGAGGATTTTAAAACGACTTGCTCTTGTCCAGACTATAGTAATCCCTGCAAACATATTGCGGGAGTTTATTATTTGGTGGCGGCCGAATTGGA
This sequence comes from Lyngbya sp. CCAP 1446/10, assembly GCF_026130175.1. Lineage (GTDB taxonomy): Bacteria > Cyanobacteriota > Cyanobacteriia > Cyanobacteriales > Microcoleaceae > Microcoleus. Next base: position 196,926 of record NZ_JAIGNI010000001.1, read on the forward strand.
CAAAGATCCGTTTTTACTGTTTGAATTACGGGGACTTTCTAAGGAAGTGCTGCACCGCGAATTGGCAAAAACGCCTTTGGGAATGGCGCTTTCTGCTGAGTTGACGGCGGATGCAGCGGCCCCTGTGGCGGTGAATTCCTACTACACGCGGGCGATCGCCAATGAAGCGCAAACAATCAGCCTGAGAGAGTTTTGGCACGGTGCGAAGCGGCTGCCGCAGACGATTGAGGTGGGGGTGCAAAGTGGCGTAAGTGCGATCGTGGTCAAGAAACAGGGAGATTTTCCGCCGTTTTGGCAAAAGGATGGTTCGTTTATTGAGGCGATGGAAGAGCTATATATGCGGGTGAAAAAGAATAAGTAGTAGGCGTGAGGCGTTATTTTACTGTTGCTCTCTGATTGCTGATTCACGGTATGAATGAACTTCTAAGCAAAGACGCAAAGGCGCAAATAGTCTGTCTTAGGCAAAGACTAATACCAATTTGACAAAAGATTGCTACACAATAAATTTTGTGTTTCTTTATGAACCTATTGCGATCAGGTGCGTCGCTGTTAAATTGTCGATATGTAGCTAGAGATTGTTGGTGGCGACACACCCTACGACTACTGTTCCAATTTTACTTTCTTGGTATTCATTATCGTTAGATAACCGAACATGAACTCATTAGATTGACTTGAACCAAGGGAAACCGAAGCTACTGTTGCAGAGATTCTTTGAATTAGGATAAATTTCGCTTTGCTCTATGGCTTTGAGTTCGGGATGCAGCTTGACTGAGTATCCCAAAATCCCCGTACTTGGAGAGCTGCGAGTGGTAGCAGCAACATCAGTCGAAACTGTCCGGATCACAATTACCATCTACGAATTATGATAGTATCAAGTTCTATTATATAGTCACAAAATTCAGTTCATCCCATCCTCGTTTAGTGGTAATTTTTACCTATATGTTACTAAAAAACAAGGGTGAAATTTAATAACTGGTAAAAATCATGAAACCTTCCCTTCCTCAAGACGATCTGAACAAACAACAGCGCACCGATTACTTAACTCGCCAGCAACAAGCTTATCAGTTTGACTATAACAGTTTATCACCTTTGGCATTATTAAAAAGCGTGCCAGCGATCGAGAATTTTTCGAGCGACTATATTGGAGAACGAATACTAGCAACCGCTGAACTTCCTGTAAATATGTTGGCAGTCCAGGCGAGATCTTTTCTAGATCCTCTCGACGAACTCCAAGACTATAAAGACTTCTTTCCCGTGCTGCGGCTGCCTCAAGTTGCAAAGACTTACCAAACCGATCGCTCTTTTGCCGAACAGCGCTTGTCTGGGGCAAATCCGCTGGTGCTCCGCCTCTTAGATCCCAGCGATCCCCGCGCAGAAATCGTCACAAAACTGGCAACCGCGCAGCCATTATTGGAGCTCCCCACACTGTTACGGGAAAAAAGTATTTACATTGCCGATTACACAGGTACTGACCCAAACTATCGCACGCCTGCTCGAATTCAAGGAGGAACCTATGAAAAGGGCAGGAAATACTTGCCGAAACCCCGTGCTTTCTTCGCTTGGCGGTGGACGGGAGTGCGCGATCGCGGTGAAATGGCACCCATTGCCATTCAACTAGACCCCAAACCGGGCAGCCATATCTACACGCCATCCGATCCGCCCCTGGATTGGTTGTTTGCCAAAGTCTGCGTGCAGATAGCAGATGCCAATCACCACGAAATGAGCTCGCATTTAGGTCGAACCCATCTTGTCATGGAACCGATCGCGATCGTCACAGCCCGACAGTTAGCTGAAAATCATCCCCTCAGCTTACTGCTCAAACCCCACTTCCGCTTCATGTTGACCAACAACAATCTCGCACGCACTCAGTTGATCAGTTCTGGAGGCCCAGTTGATGAGTTGCTGGCAGGAACCTTGGCAGAAACGATCGAAATCAGCAGAGAAGCTTGCACTACCTGGAGTCTCGATCAATTTGCGTTCCCAACCGAACTTAAAAATCGGGAAATGGACAACACAACTCAACTACCTCACTACCCTTACCGAGATGATGGATTGCTGCTTTGGAACGCAATTAAAACCTTTGTATCCGGCTATCTCAACTACTTTTACCCGACGAAGGAGACAATTGCAGAGGATAGCGAACTGCAACGCTGGGCGCAAGAATTATCCTCAGATACAGGGGGTAAAGTCAAAGGAATGCCACAGCGCATTGACGATGTTCAACAATTGATTGAAATTGTCACAACAGTGATTTTTACCTGCGGGCCGCAGCATTCGGCTGTGAATTACACCCAGCATCAATACATGAGTTTTGCCGCCAATATGCCTTTGGCTGCCTACCGGGATATTCCGGCAATTCTCAAGCCAGATATTCCAGAAGTAATGACGGAACAGAAGCTTCTACAGTTGCTTCCGCCCTACAAACGAGCGGCAGACCAACTGCAAATTCTGTTTACTTTGTCAGCTTATAAATATGACCGTTTGGGTTATTACGATAGATCTTTCCGAGAACTCTACCGTGCCACCTTCGACGAAGTTTTTGAGGGAACTCCCATTCAACAGTTAGTCAGACAGTTCCAGCAAGATTTGAATATCGCAGAACAGAAGATTGATGCCAACAATAAAAAGCGATTAGTGCCATATATTGCTCTCAAACCTTCTTTAGTGATCAATAGCATCAGTATGTAATACCAAATCCGGGTTAAAAACCGCTGATCCTACTCGGCGGTTAAAACCGCCTCTATACAAACGAAGAGTCGGCGGTTGAAACCGCTTCTTGTCAAACGAAGTCCGCCTTCACGGACTGAAGAATCAAGTACCAGCCGTGGGTGCGCGGGCGCACCTTACTTTTAAAACATGACTAAATCAGCCTTTGTATTCTTCCAGAATACTGCAATTCACGGACATTTCTCCTAATGAATCAGTGAAGGTTACTTCATCTTTGTAATGCCGGGGTGTTTCCCTAAGCAACCGCCAAGCTTCTCCAGCATCAATTAAATTCATCCGATCGGGATAGTGAATTTGTAACAATTCTTGCACCATCGGGTAATAGTTTGAGTTGATGCTGGGGAAAATGTGATGTTCTGTGTGGTAGGAAAAATTCAAGTGCAGCAGGTCAAATATTTTAGGAACTCGCAGCGAAGCACTATTGATCAGCGGGTCATTAATGCTGGTCATCCGGCAACCCATGTGGTTGGTGTAGATGTAAAACATTGCTCCTGCATGACCAAGTGCGATCGGCAAAATGTACGCCAGAGTAACTTTAATCGGGTTAAAGTCTAGGTAAAACAAGATGCTGAGATGAATTCCTAGGATTCCCAGACATTCTAGGGCGATTGTCGATCGATCTTTCGGACTAACTGTAAACGCAGCCGGTACGTAATCCACAGATTTATCGTTGAATAACAACACCGAGGACACGTTGCGGAAGTTATGCACTGTCCACGATCCGGCCATTCCGACAATCAACCACAGCGGATTGACTTCTACCGACGGTACAAATAAATTTTGAATCCATTTTCCCCAAGTATCCGGTTGCTGGTACAGGTAATTGCGATCGGGGTCTGCTAAGGAATTTGTGGTATTGTGGTGTACGAGGTTGTGCAGGGATTTCCACTGAGTGGGTGGCATCAATAGCATACTTAGACCTAAAAAGGCGATCGGATAAGTCAGCCAAGACTTTTTCTGAACGCTACCGTGCATCAAGTCGTGGGAGCTAAATAGCAAAACTATGATACTATTGCCCATAATCGCGGCTAAAGGTAAGTAAAGCCATAAAAGATAGACAGGCCAGCGATCGAGATAGTCGGCAATCCCCCATCCCAACAATAAAATTCCCAGATTGATTAAGAGTATTGTTAACTTGCTAGGATCGGGTTCAAAAGCCTCTGGTGGCAGCAGCGGACGCAATTTTTTAATGTATGTCGATTGATTAATTAGCGTTTCGCGATCGACTGTCTCGTCTGAAGAAATGAGCATTTTTTCTGAATTCATTGTTTGCTAATTACACCCTAATTTCAGTCAGATTGTTTTTCCTTTTTTAATTATATCGACTTTGTGATAATTTAGGATTGGCAAATCATGATTTTGTGAAATTTATAACTGTTACCCAGACGTTTGACACATATAGCAGTTGACAGTTGACAGTTGCATAATGGGAATCAAATTATTGATGTTTGACGGGTATCGGCTCTATTCATTCCGGTTATTTATGTCCTCACCGATGTGGCAGTTGCTATATCATAAAAACGTAATTATTGGAAGTTTTTAATTCTCAGCCATCCGTATAGAAAATCAAATCAAGCCACAAAAATATATCCTATTGCTCTAGATTTGGAATCTCATGTCATCTCCGATCGATCGCCTACAATAATTTTTTTTCGTAGTACGGCTATTAGTCTTTGTTTACTAAAAGCCGACTGATAGGACTGAACTCCTCACTACAAAGTTTGTTTAAAAAAGATGCTCTCTCTTGAATTCCATTCAACAGCTAAGCCGGAGAACATAACTCCTTAAAATTGTCCGTTACCTTGAACAATTTCTTTAATTGTCGTCAGCGTATCTAGCCCGATCAATCCTCGACGATAGCCTTTTTGGTTGGACATTCCCAAAAATATCGCATCTCCCTGATTTTGATAGCGCCAAAACCGAGGCGAGGCATTAATAAAAGTAGAGGCGCTGTTCACATCCAGAGCAAATTGGCGGCTTTCTAGGTAAGATTCAGTGGCGATGCAGTCAGCGTGGCCACTGCTGTAGCGGTTGATCCAGCCGATCGCAATTTCCAGACTGTCAACAACTTTAAACGCGATGGTTTTGTTTAAATAAGGTTGAGTCCACTCGTAGGGCTCAGCCAGCTTCAACTCTGGGAAATCTGCGACGAGATCTGCGTCTCCGCTAATTTGAAAGCCTTTTTCTTTTAAACTGTTCCACAGCCTGACTAAAGAAGAAGGCTTTTGATTGCGATCGATCAGCACTTTCTCGATCGCATTTACCGGATCTGGCACACTTTGATGGCTGTCCAAAATCATCCACCTTGCCATCTCCAAACTACCAGTCGGCGACCAATAGAGGTAACAATTGCCCATTGCCGATCGCAACACGGGCGCTGTGCACAGCCTTACCACTTGCTGCACCAAACTCGGTCTACCGTAGGGAATAATTAAATTGAGATATTGGTCTTGAGTCACCAAATCCCGGATCGAAGCGCCCCGATCCGGCGGGAGTACCTGCAAACATCCTGACGGCAAACCGACCTCATCGATCGCCGAAATCAAAGCTTCTCCAATTACAGCATTAGTTTGCCAGCTTTCGCTGCCACCTTTGAGAATCAAGCTGTTAGCGCTTTTGAGACACAAACCAGCCGCGATCGCCCCCAACTCTGGAAACGCCTCGTAAATTAGCGCGATCGCCCCCAGCGGCAGCGATTGACAGTATACCTGACAGCGATCGACCTGATAAGAAGCATTGATCACTCTGCCGATCGGATCTGGCATTTCCCCCAACCGTTCCAGAATTTGAACAGTTGTCTTAATCCTTTCGGGTGTCAGCTTCAGCCACTCCACAATCAACTCAGGAATCGCCATATCGCGACTCGCTTCTAGATCCAGAGTATTTGCTTCTAAAATGTCATTTTGGCGACGTTTGAGTGCGATCGCCATCGCCTGCAAACCAGCAGCGCGATCCGTACTTTTTGTCGCCGCCAACTCCATAGAAGCTTGATAAGCGTGGCGGGCGACATTTGCCCCCTCTGATGAATGGCTAAAATCCTCTATGATCATTTAATTAACGCCTGTAAGCTAGCCATACCATCAACGCCGGCAGCATTGCTAGCAGCACAGCGACCATTGCCCACAGAATAACATTTGGGCCCGGCGAGTGTAGCGCCAGGGGCAACCAAATCACTATAGGCACCAAAATCATCCCCAGGGCCAGGGGCAAGTAGTGGGCTTTCAAACCCGGATTTGCTCTGTTCCAGTGCTCGCCAGTCCATCGCCAAGCCTGCTTGTAAGGATAGTTTGTTGATAGTTGCTCGATCACGTGTCCGCTTTCGTCCAACACAAATATTTGCTGACAACGGTTGCAGCCAAAGGCTTCTGTCAGTATTATCGGCACGAGACGACCCCTCCGCCGGCAAGGGCAGGGGTACTCATCGTTTAAGTCAATCTTTGGAGCTTTTTGGGATGGCACGGGCGATCGGATAAAAAAAGCGTTTTTGCAAAAATAATCGTTAACACATCTACTTAATCAGACTTTTCAATTCTGCCCAATTAAGACTTGTAACTGCCTGTTCCGAGCGATCGCCCGATCGACAATTTCTACTTGCAAGTTCTGGACTCAATTTTACCATCAACTTAGGTATTTTTAACCATTATCAAAGCAAAACCGAAAAGTTTCTTGCGATACTTTCCGGTTTTGTTTATTTTCTTGATTTTTCAAAGCGGGTGACGCGATTCGAACGCGCGACATTCACCTTGGCAAGGTGACGCTCTACCACTGAGCCACACCCGCATTTCCTGCGCACTTAAATATAATCTCTCACTTCTGGGGATTTGTCAAGTCTTTTTTGTAAGTTTTTTTTTCATAAACCCAGTCAAAGCGCCCCAATGCCTCTGCCAGCCTAAAATTCGAGCAGCCCGATTCTTAAAAAAATCAGTAATTGCATTGTTTTTGACCGTCATCCGCCGAAAGCAAAGCTACAATCAAGCTGCAATTGTGGGAGAACACTGCTCATGTCAGACTTAAATCGCGGAATCATGAAGTTCAAGGGAGCTGACAGCCCGATCGCGATCGCCATTTCGGCGATCGTCCTTGGCGGCGGCATCGGCTTCCTCATCTGGTGGGCGCTGCAATCAGCCTACACCTTCAGCTAAAAGACGAATAGAACGCAAAACCTAGAAAGCATTGCTCAGAAGGAGACCAGATTGTGAGCAAGACGTATATGACACGCCCGCCAGGGAGAGAACACTCTGTGGCGGCACTACTTGGCGCGGTTGCATCGCAAGACCTTGTGCTACTCCAAGTCTGCCCTTGATGTTGAAGCGATCGCTCCGCTTGCTGCTTCACTAATTGAAGGATGGGACAGTGCCTCGCTTAGCCAATTATAGTTTCAGCAACGACCTTTTTGGGGTATCGTTAACCAGGATTCAGAAGAAAAACAGCAACAAGAAGACCCGATCATAAAAGGTGAAGCGCAGATCATGCAACCTTTCAAACTCCCAGACTTTTATATGCCTTGGCCGGCGAGGCTCAACCCAAACCTGGAAGCAGCGCGATCGCATTCCAAGGCCTGGGCCTACGAGATGGGGATACTTGGCTCAGAAGAAGAAGCCCAAGGCGAGCCTATTTGGGATGAGCGCAAGTTTGACTCCCACGACTACGCCTTGCTTTGTTCCTATACCCATCCAGATGCCCCAGCAACAGAGCTTGACCTAGTAACCGACTGGTATGTCTGGGTGTTCTTCTTCGACGACCACTTCCTAGAAATCTACAAACGCAGCCAAGATATGGCAGGGGCAAAGGAGTATCTCGATCGACTCCCAGCATTCATGCCAGTGTACCCCACCGACACCCCTCCCGTTCCCACCAACCCCGTAGAGCGCGGCTTGGCAAACCTGTGGTCTCGCACCGCTTTTACTAAGTCTGTGGAATGGCGGAAGCGCTTCTTTGAGAGTACCAAGCACCTCTTGGAAGAGTCCATGTGGGAACTCGCCAATATCAACCAGAATCGGATTGCCAACCCGATCGAATATATCGAGATGCGGCGCAAAGTGGGCGGTGCCCCCTGGTCTGCGAATCTGGTGGAACACGCCGCCTTTGTAGAAGTTCCGGCGAAAATTGCCGCCACTCGACCGATGCGGGTGCTGAAAGACACCTTTGCCGATGGGGTGCATCTCCGCAACGACCTGTTCTCCTACCAGAGAGAAGTCGAAGAAGAAGGGGAGAATTCCAACTGCGTGTTGGTTTTGGAGCGCTTCTTGAATATCAGTACCCAAGAGGCAGCTAACCTGACCAACGAACTGTTAAGCTCGCGGTTATACCAGTTCGACAACACTGCTGTCACTGAGTTGCCCTCCCTGTTTGCGGAGTACGGTATAGACCCCGCAGAGCAGGTAAGCGTTCTGCTATATATCAAGGGACTTCAGGACTGGCAATCTGGGGGTCACGAGTGGCACATGAGATCCAGCCGCTACATGAACAAAACGGAAGCGGATAATTCTTCGACTCCTACGCTAACTCTGGGAGGGCCCACAGGGCTAGGCACATCGGCGACGCGGATCGAATCGTTATACGCCACCTTGGGTTTGGGGAGGTTCAAGAGCTTTACTCATACGCCATACAAGCCTGTCGGGCCAGTGAAACTGCCGAAGTTTTATATGCCCTTCTCTACCACGCTGAATCCCAATCTGGATACGGCGCGGAAGCATTCTAAGGAATGGGCGCGGCGGATGGGGATGCTGGCATCGCTACCGGGTATTCCCGATGCTTTCATCTGGAATGACCATAAATTTGATGTGGCTGACGTGGCTTTATGCGGGGCCTTGATCCATTCCAAAGGATCGGCCGACGAGCTAAATCTGACTGCCTGCTGGCTGGTCTGGGGAACCTATGCTGATGATTACTTCCCGGCTATCTACGGCAACCAACGGGATCTAATTGGGGCAAAAGTGTTCAACGCCAGACTAGGGGCGTTCATGCCTCTGGACGACTCCACACCTCCCGCCGTGCCGACTAATCCAGTAGAAATGGGCTTGGCAGATATTTGGTCTCGCACCGCTGGCCCGATGTCCTCTACCGCCCGGACTGAGTTCCGCCGCGCGATTCAGGATATGACAGATAGTTGGGTGTGGGAACTGGCTAACCAAGTGCAAAATCGGATTCCAGACCCGATCGATTATATTGAGATGCGTCGAAAGACCTTTGGCTCGGATTTGACCATGAGCCTGTCTCGACTATCCCAGGGCGGCGAGATTCCGCTGGAAATTTACTATAGCCGACCAATGCGATCGCTGGAAAATTCCGCCGCCGACTTTTCCTGTTTCACCAACGATATCTTCTCCTACCAGAAAGAAATCGAATTCGAGGGCGAAATCCATAACTGCGTGCTGGTTGTGCAGAATTTCCTCAACTGCGATATCCCCCAGGCTGTCGAGATTGTGAACAATCTGATGACGGCGCGGGCGCAACAGTTTCAACACATTGTTGCCACTGAATTGCCTGCCCTGTTCGATGATTTCAACCTGGATGAAAGTACCCGCAAGAAACTACTCGAATACGTTGAGAAATTAGAACAGTGGATGTGCGGCGTACTCAGGTGGCATATAACGGTAGACCGCTACAAGGAATTTGAATTGCGTAATAGTGCTTCCCCAATAGTGCGGCTGCTCAACGGGCCGACAGGACTGGGGACTTCGGCTGCAAGGCTTGTATCCTTGGTCGGCGCGAGCAGTTGCTCTAGCAATATTTCGTCAAACAATTCCGACCATTTTGTAGGAAAATAAGTTTTTCTGTTGTGTTTTTTTTGTGAGCATTCGGTCTAGTGAGACCGAGTAATTGTTTAGTAACCAGAAACGTAGAGGATTAAATTGTGACATATTCTAATGATTCGAGTCCCGATGTTGAAGGTCAACAACCCCAGTTAAGTTTAGGGACAGCCGCCGCCAGAAATTTGGCAACCACCACCAAATCTGCACCGCAGATGCAGGAAATTACATCCCGGTGGTTGTTGAAGCTGTTGCCGTGGGTACAGACAAAAGGTGGTGTGTTTCGCGTCAACCGTCGGTTGAGTTATACCGTGGGTGATGGACGAGTCACTTTCACCAACACTGGCGCAACGGTGCAGGTAATTCCACACGAACTCACCGAGTTGCCATTGCTGCGAGGGTTTGACAACGTTGATGTGTTGGCCGCCTTGGCGAACCAATTTGTGCAGCAGGAGTACGCCCCTGACGACATCATAGTTGAGCTGGGTCAGGCTGCCGATCGCATCATCCTAATTGCTCATGGCAAGGTGAACAAGATTGGTGCTGGCAAGTATGGCGATGAAGTCGTTGTGGATGTGCTTGCCGACGGCGACCATTTCGGCGATCGAACTGTGGTAGAGTCCGAGGACACCTGGCATTACACACTCAAGGCTGTTACCAGAACCATAGTGTTGTCGCTGCCCCAACAGGCATTTGAGCAACTGATGGGTCAGTCTGAGGAATTGCGTACTCATGTCGATCGGTTCCGCGCCCTCCAGAGTCAGCCCCAAACATCTCAAGGTGAAGCCGCCATTGAAGTGGCGACGGATCATGCTGAAGAGACTCCCTTAGCAGGAACCTTCGTTGATTACGATCTTTCTCCCCGCGAATATGAGTTGAGCATTGCTCAAACCGTGTTACGAGTAAGTACACGGGTCGCAGATTTGTACAACGAACCGATGAATCAGACCGAGCAACAATTACGGCTGACCGTCGAAGCATTACGAGAACGTCAAGAACACGAGTTGATCAATAACCGGGAATTCGGGTTGCTGCACAATGCCGACCTCAAACAGCGCATCCACAGCGCTAGCGGCACACCTAGTCCCGATGACATGGATGAATTGCTAGCAACGGTATGGAAGGAGCCGGCATTCTTCCTAGCTCACCCCCGCACGATCGCTGCCTTTGGTCGCGAGTGCAACCGCGTGGGTGTGTATCCCACCAGCATAGATATGAACGGCGCTCAAGTGACAGCTTGGCGCGGCGTACCGATTTTCCCCTGCAATAAGATCCCCGTCACCAAGGCCCGCACCAGTTCTATCCTCTTGCTCCGTACTGGTATGGAAAAACAAGGGGTGATCGGCTTACATCAAACTGGTATCCCAGATGAATACCAACCTAGCTTGTCTGTCCGCTTCATGGGCATCAGTGAAAAGGCCATCATCTCCTACCTCGTCACCGCCTACTACTCCGCAGCGGTGCTAGTTCCTGACGCACTCGGCATCCTCGAAGATGTCGAAATCGGGCGCTAAATATTCCTGAGAGGTTAAGGTAAACGAATTTTGTCAATAAGTAATTACGCTTAAAATCGAACGTAATTACTCATTGACAAAAGTGTTATTGCCTTAACCTCTTAATTATTTGAGCAGGCACTTTTGTTAGTAACTAGAGGATGAGGCAATGACTTATTCTAATGATTCGGGTTCTGATGTTGAGAGCGGACAATCTCAACTGAGTTTGGGTACAGCCGCCGCTAGAAATTTGGCAACAACCACCAAATCTGCACCGCAGATGCAGGAAATTACACCTCGGTGGTTGTTGAAGATGTTGCCGTGGGTGCAGACGAAGGGTGGCACCTATCGAGTCAACCGTCGGTTGACCTATACCGTGGCTGATGGGCGACTGACTTTCAGCAACACTGGAACGGTGGTGGAGGTGATTCCCCAAGAACTTTGTCAGTTGCCATTGCTGCGAGGGTTTAACGACACTGGAGTGTTGAGCGCCTTGGCTAGTAGGTTTGTGCAACAGGAGTTCGCGCCCGGTGACATCATCGTGCAGTCAGGTCAGCCAGCCGATCGCTTGTTCTTAATCGCTCATGGCAAGGTCAACAAGACGGTTGTTGGCAAGTATGGTGAGGAGCCTCTGCTGGATGGGCTGGCGGATGGCGACCATTTTGGCGATCGGGAGTTGGTGCAGTCAGAAAGCACTTGGAAGTTCACAATTAAGGCTGTCACCCGATGCACGGTATTGGCGCTACCACAACAGGCGTTTCGGGAAGCGATCGATCGGTCAGAGGCTTTGCAGGCTCATGTTGAGCAGTTGAGGATTCGTGCCCAACAACCACAGAATAAGCATGGTGAAGCTTTAATCGCGTTGTCTGCGGGTCATGTTGGGGAAACCGAGTTGCCAGGGACTTTCGTTGATTACGAACTCTCCCCCCGCGAATATCAGTTAAGCATTGCCCAGACTGTGTTGCGAGTCAATACTCGCGTTTCCGATCTGTACAATGAACCGATGAATCAGACGGAACAACAATTGCGGCTGACGATTGAGGCATTGCGGGAACGGCAAGAACACGATTTGATCAATAACCGGGAATTCGGGTTGCTACACAATGCTGACCTGAAACAGCGCATCCACACCCGCAGCGGCCCGCCTACCCCCGACGATTTGGATGAATTGATTACCCGTCGGAGGAAGTCGAAGTTTTTCCTAGCTCATCCTAAAACTATTGCAGCATTCGGTCGGCAGTGCAATCGTCTGGGTATCTCTACAGAAAGCATCGATATGGATGGAACCAAGGTAATGACTTGGCGCAATGTACCGATTCTTCCCTGTAACAAGATTCCCATTACCAAGAACCAAACCAGTTCGATTCTGGTGTTGCGGACTGGTGAGGAAGATCAGGGTGTGATCGGGCTACATCAAACGGGTATCCCGGACGAATACCAACCGAGTTTGTCGGTGAGATTTATGGGTATCGATGAAAAGGCGATCGCCTCCTATCTCGTCACTGCCTATTACTCTGCCGCCGTCCTTGTCCCTGATGCCCTTGGTATTCTGGAAGATGTGGCGATCGGGCGCTAAGCGTTCCTTGATTTTGTGTTTGTGCTATTAGTCCACCCCACAAGCAAACGGCAATTAAAGCTTTATAGCAGTTCTCACAAAGATTAGGTATGCCAAAACCTGTGTTGCCCAGCTTTTTAAACTACAGCATATTCCAAGTTCAGGAACTACAGTAGCTGGAGCTTGTAACCCACATTCGGCACCCTCAACTATCACAATCGGTTTTTGCTTGTTTTTATCGAGTAATTAAGTTTGAAATTATACTTTTGTAGCGCATATTTGCGGTGAATAACCTTTTAAAAGGCATAATTTATTACTTGAAAAATCGATTGTTGTGAGTAATTATACTGTGTGAAACTAAGCGGGTGGGGAATGTGGGTTAGGATCGTAGGTGCCACAAGGCTCGTAGAATGGTTAATTTAAGTGCTGTATTCCAAGTCCCTACGGCTTGAGTGTCCGTTGAAGCGGCTGGCTGGTGGCTCAATTTAGTTCAAATTAGAACAATTACAAAAAAACAAGAAATGATATTGGTAAATCAAACGTATTCGCCCCAACCGGAACCCTCTTTCGACTTATCGGTTTACCTAGCCGAACGCAACGCCGAAGTCGGGATGGCTCTCGACAGTGCCGTTCCCGTAGTCACGGATAAACTTGAGAAAATCTATGAGGCGATGCGCTACTCCCTGTTGGCGGGGGGTAAGCGCTTGCGCCCGATCCTGTGTTTGGCAAGCTGCGAACTGGTTGGCGGGACTGTGGAAATGGCGATGCCGACGGCTTGTGCTTTGGAGATGCTCCACACGAAGTCGCTGCTCCACAATGATTTGACAGGGATGGATCATGACGACTATCGGCGCGGTCAACTGACGAACCATAAGGTTTATAGCGAGGCGATCGCTATTTTGACTGGGGATGGTCTTTTGGCTTATGCTTTTGAGTTGATCGCTGCTAAAACGCAGAATGTACCACCTCAGCAGGTGTTGCAGGTTATTGCTCACTTGGGCCGCGCTGCTGGAGCGACGGGATTGGTGGGAGGGCAGGTAGTCGATCTTGATTCGGAGGGAGTTTCAGAGGTTTCTGAGGAAACTCTTACTTTTATCCACACTCACAAAACTGGTGCACTTATAGAAGCTTCTGTAGTTTGTGGGGCTATGCTTGCTGGGGCAACGCCTAGTGATGTGCTGCGGTTATCTCGGTATGGTCAGAATATTGGGCAGGCTTTCCAGATTGTTGATGACATTCTGGATATTACTGCCACTCCAGAGGAGTTAGGAAAAACTGTTGGCAAGGATGTGCAGGCGGTAAAAGTGAGTTATCCGAGTTGGTGGGGAATTGAGGAATCTGAAAGCCGTGCTAGACAATTGGTTGAGGCGGCTAAGCTGGAACTGGCAATCTTTGGGGAAAAAGCTGAACCTCTGATCGAGATCGCGGATTTTATTATTAGCCGCACTTCTGACGGGGTGACAACTCCGTCAAAAGCCCCAGAAGTGGGGGATTTATCCAACTTGAGCTAAAAAAAGATGGGGTCGAAATTGTTAAGTTGCCCCATCTAGAAATAATGTTTCTTCAATTTTACCAGAGCCATCTAGAAAAAAAACTCAAACTGGCAGAATACCTGACTCTAAAGATTCTGGTATATCTGTTGAGCCAAAAACAAGTTAGTGTTCCCTTGATGCTTCTTTGATGCCTGATCCGATTCAATTTGAGAGCCTCCGGCGCAGCCTGCAAAGATTTCTCAAATTAGACTGCCTCAACATAGAAGGTCTGTGGTTTCCACTTGTTAAAGCAGAAATCTTAAAAGCCAAATTTAAGAAATTGAAACCTTTGAAATTGGCGGTTGAGGGGCTATCAGTAGAGAGAGCATTTTCTCAATTAAGACCAATTTTAGCCCGCGAAGGTATCAAGACTGTCAGCACCGATGTGAGCATGGGTGTAATGAAAGCCGAAAATCCGGCAACAGCATTTCAGCGCGCTTTGCCGATCGATGTATTTGCGTCAGAGGATGACAATCTGTTAACTGTCGAGATGATTTTTACCCTTCCCAGTGGGGTGGGTGCAAGCAGAGACACCGTGAAGAAATATTTGTGCGATGCGCTAAATCAATTGTTGCCCAAAAGTCAGTAAACCTACCCAAATATTATGGTCGATCGACCGGACATCATATGAAATATGATCGCGGGCAATAAATCTGCTTCATTCGATCGCACTCAAAAGCGAGCTAGACTTCTCTACTGCGAGCCCCAGAGATATCCCCGATCCACCTTTTTTGTAGTACACTTGTAATCAAAACGCCAGGAGCGCGCAGTTATAAAACTCAAGTGTTTGCAAGGGTTGTATCTCAAAAAGAATTATGGCAAGCTTTCGGGACATCCTCAAATACTACAGCCGCTACTCGAAAATGTCGCTGTTGAGCATCGGTGCATCCAGCTTGTTTGCGATCGCCGATTTAGCTGTACCCTACGCGATCGGTCAATTATTAAACGTATTGTCGGGTCAACCTACAGATACAGTAACCCAAAAATCGATCGCAGCGATCGGCTCACTTACCCAGCAGCCAGCAAGTAAAATATTATCCTTATCCGTCTTGCTGGGCTTGATTTTTTTGGTAACAGTCGCCAAAGCACCCATACAGCCTTGGGTGGGAAATTGGTTCCACTGGGTAGTACCATTGACAGCGCGACGGGATCAGATGAGAGGAGCGATCGGCAAAATTCTCACCTTACCCCTAGAATTCTACGACGAAAACAACGCCGGACGGATTGCCAGCCGCATCGCCAAAGGCATCGCCAACCATACTTGGACATACCCAGAAATTGCCGCTGAATTCATCCCGGAAGTCGTTCGCTTAATCGGGATCTTTGTAGTTATCTGGTTAATAGAATGGCGCATCGGCTTATTAATTTTAGTTTCCTTCATATTCATCCTCAGTTTCACCCTCAAAAGTCTTCAATGGGTGACTGCGCGGGAAGAAATACTGGATGAATACATCGAAGATACCGAAAGTCACAACTCGGAAATTATCACCAACATCAAAACAGTCAAAGCTTTTGCCACTGAAACAGAGGAACTCAAAAAGCAAACAACCAGACTCGATCGCGAATTGAAAGTTGTAATTAATCGCATTCACAAAGGATACGTCACTCTGGGAACCTACCAGCAGACGATCGTGCAGATTTGCCTGTTTTCAGTTCTAGGTTTTAGCCTAGCAGCAACAGTCGCAGGCCAGATATCTCTGGGATACTTTGTTACGGTTTACACCTTAGCAAGCATGGCGTATTCCCAACTGCGTCCGATTAGCATTATCGCCGAATTATTGGCCCGCCGGTATTCTTCAATGATCCGGTTTCACGAGTTTATGCAATTGCCAGACGGTGTAGATGCAGCCAATTTAGCAACAGAAAATGCTGTATCCGCTTCGCCCTATAGATTTAGTGGGAAAATTGAGTTTTGCGGACTGACATTTGGGTACGATCGCCAAAAGCCGGTTTTCCAGGATGTAAATTTGTTGATCCATCCGTATCAAACAGTAGCATTAGTCGGGCGATCGGGTTCCGGGAAATCAACATTAGTTAAATTGCTGTTTCGGTATTTCGAGCTCAACTCCGGCCGCATTCTGATCGACGGAGAGGACATTTCCAGCTTAGACGTGACTGGCTACCGCAAACGTTTAGCCATTGTGCACCAAGAAGTAGACGTTTTTAACGGTGCTCTGCTGGAAAATTTGAAATACGGCAATCCAAAAGCAACTTTCGCGCAAGTTGAAGAAGCTTGTCGCATCGCCAGAGTAGACGAGTTTGTCAGCTTGTTGCCCCAAGGTTACTATACCGTTGTCGGGGAGCGGGGAATGCGGTTGTCCGGCGGTCAGCGGCAGCGGTTGGGAATTGCCAGGGCGCTGTTGGTGGAGCCGGACGTGTTAATCTTTGACGAAGCTACTTCTAGTTTGGATTATGAGTCAGAGCGATCGATCCAGCTAGCCATGCAGAATATTTTGGGTACACGTACCACCATAATTATCGCCCACCGACTGAGTACAATTCGCGAAGCCAATGCGATCGTCGTACTAGACGGCGGTAAAATCGTCGAAGTTGGCAGCCACGACGAACTCTTGAACCAAAAAGGCATTTACCGCCGCCTGCACTCCCTGCAAGAAACCGGCGAATTATTGAATTAGGAATTTCCGTTTAGCCTAGACTTGGTGCACTTCGTACCTATTCGCTTTTAATTCTGGAAATTATCTGCGTTTATCTCCGTTTATCTGCCTGACATCTGCGGTTGATCTATTAATCAAATATTGATCCAAGAAGTCTAAAGTATTCGTGGATGCACAGATGGCAACAAACCTGGTTTTTACCAAAATAGTCATTAAAACCCTCAGATTCGGTTAAAAACCCCGTTTCTTCAGTCGCAGTGCGTTAGCCCTGGAAAGTTTAATTTTCCTGTTTGCTAGACTTCGGCTTATGTGTTCAGCCTTGAATGATTAGAGTTTTAAATGTAATGTTGCAAAATCAAGATGAAGGTGCTAAGGTGTTTAACTGTGGGTACAAATGGGTCGGTGCCCGAGCGGTTAATGGGGGCGGACTGTAAATCCGCTGGCTACGCCTACGCTGGTTCAAATCCAGCCCGGCCCACCACAATTCACATAAAATTTAAAAGTTGAAAATTAAAAGTTAAACATTTTAGTTTAAGATTTTTAATATTTTATGCCCGTGTAACTCAGGGGTAGAGTACCTCCTTGGTAAGGAGGAAGTCGCGAGTTCAAATCTCGCCACGGGCTTAGCTTTCCAACCCTTATGGCTACGCCATTTAGGAATCTCACTTAATTAACCAGTTAACGGTTTGGGCTCATTTTGCGCTGATGTAGTCTTTAAGTATGCAAAAAAAAGGCATAACCACCCCTAATGTTAAGGTTTATGTTCCTTGCCCGTAGGTTGTTCCTAGGTTTTTTTAGTGTGGCGATGCGATCGAGCCAAAGCCGGCCCCAGGCAATCGCGACTCGGATCGGGGTTTTCTAAAGGCGCATCGGCAGGAAGATTTGCCGCCGTTTGCTGGGCGGGGCGATCGACCTTTAGGATCGCACAAATGACCAAAAATAAGCGTTTAAAAGTCATTATGCACGGAAAAAAGTATTCATTTCGGAGAATTGACAATTTTTTCGCCTGGTGAAAGTGCGTATTTGAAAGCTTTAGTCGCACCCGATACCGCAAATCCCAGGCCGAGCCAAGTTACGATAAGAATTATTGGTTTTCTTGGCTGTTTGAAAATCAAGCAATTTTTGCTTGTTGGGCACATCAGCACTTGTCTGTTAACAGCTATGTTCTTGAGGAAGCGGTAAGCCCCGCCCCGCTTCCTTAACCTGTGGCCAAGACAAAAATGCTTGATGCCAAAGGTTTCTGCGGGGATGAGGTATTCAACGGGAGTTGTTAAATATGAATTTATCTTTTAAGGAAATAACCCTTTATGTGACTTTGCTATCTATTGGCGGAGGCATCGGATGGTTGGGGAATCGCTATCTACAAGGATCAAACAATCTGGAAACCGGATTGGTTTTGCCCGTGGTGCGCCAGCAAATCCCGCCCTATGCGTCTCCTCCAGTTCAGGAAAATCGCCCAGTCGATCGCACCAATCCCAATTTTATTGCGGAAGCAGCCGAAAAAGTCGGCCCCGCTGTCGTGCGGATTGACGCATCAACCAAGGTACCGAATCAAGTGCCCGAAGCTTTCAAAAATCCTTTGTTTCGCAGGTTTTTTGGGGACAATTTGCCACAGCCGGAAGAACGAGTCAAGCGCGGTACGGGTTCGGGGTTTATTCTCACTGCTGATGGCCGCATCGTGACCAATGCTCATGTTGTCTCCGGGACGGATACTGTTAAGGTGACGCTCAAAGACGGCCGCGAGTTTGAGGGTAAGGTGCAGGGAGTCGATCCGCTGACGGATGTCGCTGTTGTGAAAATTAATGGCAAGGAACTGCCGCAGGTTACTATCGGTCGATCGGATAACATTGTACCGGGACAGTGGGCAATCGCGATCGGGAATCCTTTAGGTCTCGACAATACCGTGACTGTCGGCATTATTAGCGCCACCGGTAGAACCAGTTCCCAAGTCGGCATCCCCGATAAGCGAGTCCGCTTCATCCAAACCGACGCCGCCATCAACCCCGGCAATTCGGGCGGCCCGCTACTCAACGATCAAGGCGAAGTAATTGGCATCAATACCGCCATTCGCGCCGACGCTCAGGGCTTGGGATTTGCAATTCCGATCGAAACTGCCAAACGAGTTTCCGATCAGTTATTCGCCAAAGGAAAAGCCGAACATCCCTATCTCGGCATTCAAATGATCGCCTTGACTCCCGCCACCAAGGCAGAAGTCAACAAACAACTCGATAATAAAATTACGATCGATCAAGGCGTAGCCGTGATCCGAGTCGTGGAAAATTCCCCTGCTCAAAAAGCCGACTTGCGCGCCGGAGATGTCATCCAAAAAGTTGACGAAATTGCGGTCAACACTCCAGGAGACGTGCAAGAACGGGTGGAAAACACATCTGTAGGCAAAGAACTCGAAGTGGAAATTAACCGTTTGGGTCAAGTTCAGAAAATTAAAGTACGTCCCGGTGCTTTTCCCCTATCGGGTAGCCCCGCAGGTGGTTAGTTGCCACGGTGGAGGATGAAAGATGAATCTGATGCTCGATAGTCTAGATAGGCAGAAACCGGGTTTTTCCACCAAAATCCTCCGTGTATCGCGAGGTATATAGGATTAAAAACCCGGTTTCTTAATTCCCTGTCTGTCCAGGAATGTTTATTTTTTCAACAATTTTCATCTTTCTCGCTTACCCAACCCGTTGATATTTTTACTTTTCTTTGGGAGAGTTTGGTTGAATCGAACTCGTGCTTGCTAAATTTTCTTCTAGCTGCATCCTCTGCTCCATTTGCCTCAGAAAATAGCCTGTCATCATCGCTGAAGCTAGCAAACCTGCTAAGTTTTCGCGGTCAGTGGTAATTTCGACGTTAAAATTGTCCGAAGGCAAGACGCCGACAAGTCCTTGAACGTTATGAGAGATAATTTCTTTGATTTCAGGGCTGGCGGACTTGGCGATGCGGGCTAGAACCTCCGGAGATTGGTGTTGGAGGTACTTCAGAAGTGGGTTGACTGCGGTTTGTTGGGCATTGTCATGGTCAAAGTCAGGGTGAAAAACCATTTGGCGATTCTTAATTTCTGGCTGGCTACATTCTACCAAAGAAATGGGGACGCGAGCCTCCCCCTTCTAGGGGGACTTTCTCCGAATTCTGACAGATCGTTGAGTATTCCTATGACGAGTCTGCTATTGTAGGAACAGGAGGAATAGAAAAATGCTTGTTCTCGAATTCAAGGCTTACGCAAAACCAAATCAGTTTCAGTCGATCGATGAAGCGATTAGAATTTGTCAATTCATTCGCAATAAATCAATCCGGCTGTGGATGGATGGTGGTGCAAAATCTTGGTTCGATCTTTCTAAGTATTGTGCGATTTGGGCCAAAGAATTTGACTTTGCGAACAAGTTAGGTGCAATGGCTCGACAGGCAAGTGCGGAGAGAGCATGGGCTAGTATTTCCCGATTTTACGAAAATATCAAAAAGGGTATCAAAGGAAAGAAAGTTGGCTTCCCCAAATTCCAAAAAGACTGTCGATCCGTTGAATATAAAACTAATTCTTGGAAGCTTGCGGAAGATAGGAAATCAATCACTTTTACAGATAAGTGCGGCATTGGCAAGCTGAAGCTAAAAGGCACTCGCGATCTTAATTTCTATCAGCCAGACCAAATCAAACGAATTCGACTAATTAAACGAGCCGATGGATATTACGTCCAGTTTTGTATCCGAGTAGACCGAGTAGAACTCGCGACCATGACAGGCAAAACGATTGGATTAGATGTGGGACTTAAAGAGTTTTACACTGATTCAAATGGCGAAATGGTTCCCAACCCTAGATTTCTGCGTAGAGGTGAAGCAGGGTTAAAACGCTCTCAACGTCTTGTAAGCCGGAAAGTAAAAGGTGGTTTGAATCGCCGTAAAGCTAGAGTGATTTTAGGTAAGCGACACCTCAAAATAAGTAGACAACGTAAAGACCATGCTGTCAAGCTAGCAAGGTGCGTAATCACATCAAACGATGTAGTAGTTTACGAAAATTTGAGAGTGTCTAACATGATCAAAAATCACTGCTTAGCCAAATCGATTAGCGATGCTTCTTGGTATCAGTTCAGAATGTTCTTAGAATATTTTGGAAAAGTGTTCTGTCGGATTACCATTGCGGTGAATCCAGCTTACACAACCCAAGAATGCAGCAGTTGTGGTGTTGTGGTTAAGAAATCTCTATCCACTCGAACTCATACTTGTCAGTGTGGGTGTGAGATGGACAGAGATCGTAATGCCGCAATTAATATCCTCAATCGCGGGATAAGTACGACGGGGCACGTCGGAACTTCGATCTTTGAGATCGTAAACGCTTAGGGAGATTGGATCTCTGGGTCATGTGCAGCAATGTTCTTGATTTAAGTCCGGTCTAAGATCTAAGAATCCTTGTGCGTTCACGCGCCCGGAGTGTCAATCGTCATTGCTTGGGCCCAAATTTGCCTGAAAGTCAAGTTGCAGTTGTTTGGGTAGTTGGTCTACTTGAAAATACCGATGAAATTTTTCGGTAACTTGTAACCAATACGATCGCCCATCCGTTGGCTTCCGTTTCCGCACGAAACCCATTTCTACCAGTTCCTGCACCTGTTGGTAAGCCCCAGACCCCCGCAAATTCACTAAATCTGGCTGCGTGATGCCACCTTTCAGGGCGATCGCCGCCAGCGTCCGCAAAGCCCCAACACCTAATTCTGGAGGTATTAAAGTTTGCATTAAACTGGCAAACTCGTCTCTGAGTTGCAGGCTGTATCCCGTCGGCGTTTCAACAACTTCTAACGCACTGTCGCGGTGGGAAGAGTCAGACATGAGTTCGATGATGGCGTCTTCGGCTTCAGATCGATCGCACTTGGCAATCTCAGCAATCTCTGCAAGCGACACCGGCTGACCTTTTAAGTAAAGTATGGCTTCTATTGTTGTGGCTAAGCGAGTCATTTAGGAATTAGTAATTGGGAATTGAGACGTTGCAGGAATCAGGATTTAGTTATCTAGAAAATAAGTCGGAACGATTTATACCAAATCCTGCTCTGTTTCCTAGTCCGCGGAGGCGTACGAAAGTTTGTGTAGTAAGTAACTACACAAAATTAATTACATAAAGACTCCTTGCTAGGTAAGGCTTTCACGCGAAATATTGTGTAATTAATTTTGCACGACTACTTAGCGATTTCAATCGCCGAGTCTATTGTCGGCCATTAATCAATCCAACTGTCGGCCAGTCAGTTCTACAAAAATATCCTCTAAATTAGAAGGACGAACCATCATACCAGTCTTATCATCTTTCGCATCCAGATAAAAATTAGCCTCTTCCAGAGTCGGGAAAAACTTGTATTCCCAGCGATCGCCAATTTGCTTCATCACCAACCCTTGACCGTGTTCCTGCCGCAGTTGCGCCAACGTTCCCAGTTTAATTAACTTACCGCCATCCATAATCCCGATGCGATCGCACAAATACTCCACTTCATCCATATAATGCGTAGTCAACAGCATAGTCATTCCCTGCTTATTCAAATCTAGAATAATTTCCCACAATCGCCGTCGGGTTTGCGGATCTAACCCTACAGTCGGTTCATCCAAAAATAAGATTTCCGGTTCATGCAAAAGCGATCGGGCAATTTGCAACCTCCGCTTCATTCCGCCCGACAAAGTTTTTACTAAATCATCTCGCCTTTCCGCTAATTCTACATATCCCAACCACTGTTTAATCAACTGTTGCCGTTTCGGATTTGGGATGTGGTGCATCCGCCCGTGAAACTCCATATTTTCCCAGACAGAAAGCTCATTATCCACGCTGGTTTGTTGCAGGACAACCCCGATGGACTGTTTAACTTGCAAACTTTGGCGCATCACGTCATATCCAGCTACCTGAATTTGACCGCTGCTGGGTTTAGTCAGGGTAGTCAGCATCCGAATAGTCGTCGATTTGCCAGCACCGTTGGGGCCCAGGAGACCGAACATTTCTCCGGCTTCAATTGTGAACGAAAGGTCATTGACAACGGGAATTTTATTGTAGATTTTGCAGGCGTTTTGCAGGGAAACAGCGGCATTCATAGGTATTTCGGTATCATTTATTGTAATCAGGCTTTTTATTCTCAGTCAGAGCGTGTCGGGTCAATTAACATAATACTTGTTGGGGCGGGTTCGCAAACAATCTCTAATTCACATCTAAAATATCTATAAACCCGCCCCCACTAAGCGACAAAATGTGATTGCGGGCAATTCAACAGACATGATATCATCTCTGGATGCAGAAACAGGTGCGATCGATTAAATTTTCTGGTAACAGTCATCGGTACAAATAGCATAAAAACCTGGTTTTTATGCTATTTGTGCACGAGTTTTGTTAATGTAACTAATCTGAGTGTCATCAGCAGGTAGAAGGCTGATTTTTTTACCGCTTGCAGCACCCACTTATTGTGGTTTAGCTAAGTCGGGTTGCAATTCTATTATGCGTTTGTCAAGTTTGCTTGCGGCTTCGCTAATCGTTACAGGCGGTTTGCTGCCGTCGAGATACATAATTATCAGATAACTTCCTATTTTACCCCGCCGAAATACCGCGATTTCGACATTCATGGTTACACCTTGTATTTGTCCTTGATTTGTCCAACCACGCGATACCTCGCCAATCTTTTCTTCTAAGGTTAAAGCAGTAAGATTAGTAAAGTTAACTTCCTTGTTGCCACTACTATTTAAACCTTTCGAGAATTCTTTTGCAAAAATATCTTCACGCATTGCTGCATCAAATTGAGTTCGATCGATCAGGTTGGTCAGATCTTTGGTAAATCCTATGATTATTTGAAAGTGCTGGTCGTCGCTCTTGTTATAAGCAAACACGCTTGCTGGTTTCAATGTCTGGAGACCGCTGGACAGTTTTTGAACCGTCGCCGGTGGAATCTCTGCAAAACCTACGGGCAAGTCTTGTAAAGTCAGGATTAGTCTCGACAAGTCCACTGCGGGAGGTGGAATATCGGCAGACAGAATATTGTTGCTAGAGCAAACTGGAATTGCGATCGACTTTCCGTCAACTGCACCGCCCAATCCAGCACTAATTAGCAAACACACCAAGAACACAACTTTTTTGTTCATTACTTTACCTTCTTGCTATGACCGATTACCAATCTCTACCTTACTCTACCCCAAAGCGCTATCTTTTACTCTACCACTTCTAATTCCTCTAATTCTTGTGTAGACTGCCATCCAGCTTGCCAGAGCGATCGATCTTTGAGCTGTTTGGCGTTCAGCCAGAAACGGACATTGGGATCGCAAGCCGCCACCATTTCCGCAAATACCCATTGACCTTCGTTTTTTCTGTTGACTACTTGAAAGTGCCGCCACCCCCAAGTTTTTTGGTGAGAAGTCCATCGGGAACCAACTAAATAAGGAAATTTTTGTTTTTTCGGCACAGTATTTTTCTTGACAAATATATGAGAACTCTAAACTCTGTCTGCAAGTAGATGCGTTTCTTGTAACTTACAGCACTTGTGCCTCCGAACTCAAAAGTAAAGGCAGTCTCACGACTGCCCATGTAATTAGTTATATCTATTGGATAGGGTTGATTTTTCAGCCGATCCACAAATAGCAAATTTATCCAGCACGAACTCAATCTTGAATCTCAAATCTAAAAGCAAATAACCCAGGTTTTAGTGGACAATAATCCCGTTCTGTAAAACTTACTCAAATCTACTTTTAGAGCAGGTTTGACGTTCACTTCCTGTTTCTACCAAAGTGGTCGGCCACTTCTGATCCCCAGGCATTTTTTCGGGCCCAACTCTCCCTACAAACATTTTTTCAATCTGAATCGTGTCTCATTGACGCTGTACAGCTCAATAAAAAAGCACCTTTAGGCAAGATTGACTCCTTTATGTGATGCCGTCGCTGCCCCTTAATTACTTCCGTGTGAAGGCTTGTGGCCCGATAAATCCATAGGAAGTTGGGGAAGCCGGAGCCGCACCGCATTTGTTTGCAGCCAGAGAGTGATGGCGTACTTCCGTTGTGGAGTCACGTACTCTCCGGGTCTGATCACGCCAGCACAGACGCCGATGTTTTTAATAAGGGTTTCTCGCTCCGATGAACTTGCACCCTGTAGCAACCTGACTTGGGCTTTGATAAAATCCACGTTCATAGCAGAAAGTAAAAGTAACTAAAGAACTCAGTTAAATAGCGATGCTTTGCTTCCAATTGTAACTCTAAAACCACTTGGTACGAATCCAATTGATTCAACATCCCCTGGATGGGGATCGGGGCCTCTAGAGCTAGCCAACTTTATTTACTTTATCTGTTTTTGCTAGCAAAAGTGTCACTATACTAGCAGTTTTGACAGAATTATTCATAGTTAAGAACTGTTACAAATTTGGCTCGAATCCTACAATAATGCAGAGTTTAGTGCTAACGCTACTCTCCGGGGTTCAAAAAAATCAGCACAGTCTCCAGATCCTTGCCTTCGTAGGTTTCAGCCTCCCCGATTAGGAAGAGATCGATCGCCGAATATTCCTCTTGGAGCACTCCTCTTAACACCCAGACACTACCACATCACCCTATTGATTTAGATCCCGCCACCTGCTTCGCTGTGGACTATAACTTCAGGCATACGTATTGTTACGGTGGCTACAATAAGCGAGCAAGTTTTTATTCTTGTTTCTTGATGATATATTTTTTGCTTTTCTTGCAAATCCCTGATTTGTGTTAATTAAGGCAGCTTTATGATGTCCGCGCCAACGAAGACTCGCAGCTTGCGAATCCAGACATTTTACTCTCTGTAGCGGTGAATTTGTTTTCTGAATTCATTAGAGGCGATCGCACGCCGACTAGAATTGCCAGGTACGGCTCATTTTGTATAATTTATAACAAAGCGATTAATTCTAATAATTTAAAAGCAGCACAATTTTTCACAGTTTTCCATCCGTCACTCGCTCCTAACAGCCCAAAAATTTGATCAAACAAATCAACACGTCAATACCCGTACCATCAAGCTTGAAAGTGCCGATTTGAGCTTCGCAGTTAATGCTTGATAGCAGTTATATATCGCCGATTATGCAATTCACTAAATTAGTTGATATCCAGTATAATTAACTGGTTGATCTGAAGTGATAAAATACCAATTAGTGAAAGAATCAGGAGGTTTTTAACTTTGGTGTGGCGGGTCGATCTAGGTCGTACATGAAAGATATTAATAAAACCGCCTCTAGGATATGTTTTACCCTCCCAAAACGCATCGACCCGACAGCATAGAAAATCCCCTCTCGCTGGGTCGTCGGAGGGGAAATAGTCGATTATATTATGGTTTATTTAATACGATCGATGTATCGGTGTCTTCTTGCAGTGTCAAGAGGTATCGATTGCTAGACCTATCTGGGCTCCTAGCTAAGATAATTTCCCGGTGGGAAACCGGGAAATTATTAACTAAATCAACCTTTTTTCTGGCGTTGCAGCTTAGTTTTCCAATTGGCGATCGCCTTTTGAGCAGGCTCATAACTCTTGGTATCTGACGGCACCAGTGAAGCAGTTTCAACTGCATCTTTCAGCTTTCCTTGAGAGGCACGCAACTGAGCAATTTTGAGAATAGCTTCGCTCCACTCTCCAATCAACTGCTGAGCTTCTTCATGCTTTGGCTGACCGGGTTGAATTTTATTCGCTTGCTGGATTCCTTTACTGTAAGAAGAGGCAGCCCCCCGCTTAATTTGGCTCGCAGCCGCCAATAGCAAAGCAACATTGACATCCTGCTCTTTGGATAGCTCCTCCCACTGAGCGATCGCCTGTTTCGACTGATTGTAAACCGCTTGATTCACATCAGGCATCAATTTAGCCGCGCCGATCGCCCCGGAGAAATTGCCCCGAGCAGCCCGCCCGTTAGCAATATCCAAAATCACCAAACTCCAGCGCTCAATATCCTGCTGAGCCTGCGGGTAGAGCGGATCGCTAGGCGGAATCGTTCGAGCCTTAACCACCGCTCGATTAAAACTAGAAGCCGAACCATCCTTGAGGAAAGTTTTCGCCTCAGCCCACACCTGCTGGCTCGACGGAGGTTGCTTGCTATCAGTCGCTGCTTGCACCGCACGCGGTTGGTTCTGCGCCACTCCACCACCAGCAGCTTTTGGAGGGCCGGGGTTTTGGGAATTCTCAGTAGTCGATCGAGGATCTCCTTCCTGCTGACCAATAAAAATTGATTTGTTTGTCAAAAAAACACCCAACAGCAGCACCAAAGCCGTAGCTCCACTCCACAAAATTAGCTGCTGTAAAAATGACTTGTCCGACCCCCCGTTATCCGTATCATCGGGCTTTTGCAAATTCGGTCGATCGCCCCCCCCACCTGCGCGAACCACAGTATTCGGCTGCTTCGATACCGCTGGCATCTCAACCGGCCCATCAATCGCGTTGCGAGTAGCCTCCGGCATCTCAATTTGAGCCGTAGCCGTCGCCATTTGCGGGCGATCGATCCCATCAGCCATAGCAACCGCCATATTGCCGTTGCGTCCTGCCAACACAGCAGTCGCCACTCCAAGAGCATCCGGCAAAATCACCAAATGAGCCTTTCCTGGAGGATTCACCACCATCAAAGGTTCTTGTTTCGGACGCAAATGGTGATCGCATAGCTCCGGGAGTCGATCGGTCAAAAAACGGTCTAAACCCTTAAGCGTGGTACACTGTCCCGATCGCAACCCCTCTAAAAGCGCCGTCGTAAAAAATCCTTGACGCAAAGCAGAAGTTTCCCGCGAAACTTGATTCGGGCGGCAAGAAAGCACCGTCGGGATTTCCAGCTCCCGCGCCAGCTCTGCCGTTTGAGTGCCGATCGTTTCCCCCGCCTTCACAATCTGGCTGCGGTTCATATCAACCAGCACCAAAACCGTTTCCGTAGGAGCATTTTTCAGAGTATTCAACAGCAACTCTACCGGAATTCCCGTACCCTGAATATCAGCCGGATCACCATCAACCGGCATCAAATAATCCTTGCCTTCATAGCTGACACCGTAGCCGCTAAAAAAACACCAGAGTAAATCTCCCTGTTGTAGATGTTCCGCGCACAGACTTTCCGTCAACCTCAGAATATTTTCCCGATTCGGATACGTAGATTGACCCCACAGCGACGGCGAGTTATCCGTCATCAACAGACATCCATCCGGCGCAAAACCAGCCTCCTCAGTCAAAAAACCGTAAAGTGCCTCTGCATCCTCTTGCGCATAACTCAAAGGCTGGAGTAACTGATATTGATTGATGCCGATCGCAATACAAGCGTGATGTTTCATCCCCATATGCCCTATATATAGTGAACAACTTGCACAAAACGATAACACATCGCCGTTTAACCTTATACCGACTTTCGCCTCCAAGCGTCAGATAGCAATTGTCCAAAGGCAGAAGTCCCAACACGCGCCTAAATTCAGCATCCTAAAATTTTCACATCTTAATAATATTGCAGTAAAAATTTATTCCCTGTGCCTGCATTCAGAAAAATAACGTTAAATTGGATACACAGGTAAATCTATTTCTTCTATTTGACCCTATTTTTCAGCAATTACACCAAAAAGGAGTAACCCGCTAAATGGTCTCTACAGCTCAAAAAAAAATCTCCACCCACAGCGAATCCCTACTGAAGCAAAAGCATCCTAAAACTCACAGCCACTATAGGTTTCAGGATTTTTTTGTCTTCGATCGCGAGCTTGGTACACTTAACGATTGGAACGAGTCGCGCAACATTTTTACCAGCGAAGACTTCATCATCGGTTTGGTAGAAGGACTCGAAGAAGAAGTAGGCCCGGCTTCCTCTGTAATCATGTATACTATTGGTTGCCAGTGGGGGCTGCAAGATTCCGAATTTTTTCAAAAATGGTTTAGCGCCGAATTCGGCCAGAACATTCGCCAGTCGAATCTGATGTTTCTGCTAGAAACTTGGTGGTGGCCTTTCACGGCTCAAGGTTGGGGTCGCTGGGAAGTTGACATGAGCGATCGCAAAAACGGCTGCATCTTCATCAACGTCTTTGACTCAGCAGTTGCTCGCACTTTGGGCGACGTAGGCAAACCAGTTTGTCACATTTACGCCGGTTTATTTGCCGGTTTCTTCGGATCTCTAGTCAAAAAGCCTCTCAGTTGCATAGAACTCCAATGTTATTCAATGGGAGAAACCTATTGTAAATTCCTCCTCGGCAACCCAGATAAAATTGATGCAGCAGCATTCTGGCTCAACGAAGGTGCCAACGCCCGCGATATTCAAAATCGACTCGAACACGGTGAAATATTGCGGTAAACAACCCGGAAAGGCATATCCCCTGCCCTGCCTTTCTCTCACCAATTTCGCGATGTACAGTGATGGTGAGCCTCTCCAGGCAGGAAGAAAGATGAAAAGTCAAACTTCATGGTTGGACAAATCTGTCCAAGACTTCTTTAGTCACTACAATTGGCTGGGAAAACCTTTAGAAACCCAAAATGGCTCGACTTCTGGTCAAGTCATGACTTTAACCCGATCGGTAGCAGACTTTTTTCAAGCTATTTCTTGGGAAGGAATTCCCGAAGTGGGCGCCCTGCCGCTACCGCCACCCTTGCCAGTAATTTATATTTCCGAACCCGCAGAAATCACCATTGACGACCTATTCGACCTCTTTTAATCTGTGTGGAAAATGGAAAACAAAAAATAGGGCAATCCCTCATTCTTCCTTCTTCCTTCTTCCTTCTTCCTGCTTCCTTCCTTTGATCAATTACCGATTACCACTTAAGAAAAATCATGCACCCTGAGATTGAGGCCCTGCTGGATCAGGCAGAAACCCGCTTTCTAAAAGGCGAAGAACTCATAGCTTTTAAGCGTCAAGCTGCAATCCTAGCCCAGCGCTTAAAAATTTACGAATTTTTGCGAGAGAAGGAAGCAAGCATCTTCCAACCAGTAGCCAACAAGCTACAAGAAAAATTCCCCGACGAACAACAAGAAACCTTAGAACGATCGCTCAAACATTGGCTCTTAGTCTTGCGGTACTGCGCTATGGCCATGCTGCTGAACGATGGAGTTTTTCTCGAACAGCGACTCCTCGACTGGGTTCCCGGCATAGTCGCAGCCCACCAAACTCAAAAAATCGAAGCAACTGTTTGCAATTTGCTGCAAACTCGCTTGAAAGAACTGCTTTCCGAGCAAGCACGAGCCATATTGCAACCATTTTTTGACCAAGCACAGTCAATGATTATTGACGCAGGTAATAAAGAGTAGACAAATTCCCAATTCCCAATTCCCAATTCCCAATTCCCAATTCCCGATGATTAATATTTCCGACTTACTCAAACAGCCCCGACTTCCTGGAAACTACTTTGCCAGCGATGCCTACGTCCGAGGCGACCTCGAACTTGGCCTGCTCGAAAACCGCCGGGGCGATCGGCTCATTGCACTCCCAGAAACACTAATTAAAGCCATTTATATCGGCTTAGAAAAAGAAACAGGTCAAGCTTCCCGCCTCGTGCTATTTAACTGCGGCCGCTGGTGGGGGAAAAACTTCTACGTGCGTTTTTGCGAAGAAGTCAGCGAATACTATAATCAGCCAGTTTCCGAAATGGAAATGGTAGAATTTATTCAGTCCTTGCAACAGTGCTGGAAAACTCACGGATGGGGAACATTTGAACTTGATCCCAGCCATTCCGAACAGGGATTTTTAATAGTAAAGATTGCCAACTCTCTTTTTGCTAAAACAGCTCCCAAGTCGAAGCGACCAGCCTGTTTTCTAGAAGCAGGCATCTTAAGTTCCTTCTTTAGTCAGCTTACAGGTCGAGAACTCCACTGCCTACAAACCTCCTGTGAATCCTTGGGATCGGACTGCAACCGCTTTATTTTAGGGTTGCGCGATCGCCTCCAACCAGCAGATTCTATGGTCGAAGAAGGACAAGCTCACGAAGCTATTATCAGTCAGCTTTGCCAAAAAAATTGATTTTTTTTTTACAGCTATTAGTTGGTTGATAATAGCTGTTATCTCGATTTTTCGGCAACGATTTTATCCACCATATCATCAAAGCTGAGAGTTAAATTATCAAAAAACTACCAAATTTAAAAAACTGGTTTTAGCTATTTAAAAACCCCCTAATTATAACTCCCAGCTAGACGATTTATAAAGTCCCCAATAAACTCATAAAAATTCAAAAGCAACCACAACCTCAAATTTTTTGGTCGAACTTAATGGATGCCAATGAACTTCTAAATAGATATGCAGCCGGCGAAAGAGATTTTAGACAAGCAAACCTGCGCGGCATTGTGTTGAGTCCGATCGATTTATACCGTTCCAACGATACCCCAACTCTACGTTTAGCCAACCTCAACGAACACCAGCACAGACCCTACTTAATCGGTGTCAACCTCAGTCAAGCCGACCTCACCAAAGCCCATCTGAGCCGAGCCAACCTCAGCAAAGCCAACCTCACCGGAGCCAATCTCACCGGCGCCAACCTCATCGCCGCAAGTCTCAGCGGCGCCAATCTCAGCGGCGCCAATCTCAGCGGCGCCAACCTCGCCGGAACTCACATGAATTGGGCAAACCTCACCGGCGCCAACCTCGCCGGAGCCAATCTCATGGGTGCAGATATGAGCGCAGCAAACCTCACCAAAGCCGTTTTCAGCAAGGCAAATCTCAGTAAAGCCTATTTGATTAAAGCCAATCTCAACGGGGCCAACTTCAAAGATGCAGACTTGAGTCAAGCGAGTCTCAAAGAGGCAGACTTGAGCGAAGCACAGCTTACCGGAGCCCAATTGTCCAAAGCAAACCTAGCCGGAGCCAACTTAACCCGTGCTAACCTCAGCAAAGCCAACCTGTTAAAAGCCAATCTTAGGAGAACTAACCTCACTCAAGCCTATTTAAACGGTGCGTGTTTAAGCGAATCAGACCTCAGCGAAGCTTGCTTGGACAGAGCCAATTTGTGCAAAGCAGACCTGAGCAAAACCTACCTGAGAAAGATTACTTTGAATGGCTCCCACTTAAGCGGTATCAACCTCAGTGGGGCAGATCTGGGCGGTGTAGACTTGAGCCGCAAACTTTTAACTGGAATCAATATGGCAGACGCATTGTTGAACGAAGCCAACTTCAGCGGTGCTTATCTGATGGAAGCTAACTTGAGCGGGGCAAACCTCAGCAAAGCCAACTTGAGCCTAGCTTACCTGATCAGTGCCGACCTTTCTAATTCTTGCCTGCATGAAATTGACTTGAGCAAAGCTAACCTGAGTAAAGCCAACTTGCGGAAAGCTGACTTGACAGGAGCCAACCTCCGGGGAGCCATTCTGAGTGAGGCGGATTTGAGGGGAGCGAACTTTATTGGAGCTATTCTTCCTAACGGCAAAATCTATCGCGGTTAAGGCGATACCAGTACCTTGATTATTTGCCGAGTAAAGTGCGGTTCATGTCCAGAATCGGAAAAAATAGGCTGACTTCTTCAGCAGTGAGATATTGTTTGAGTACCTTTTTCATCACATCGTAGGTCACTGTCGCACTATTGCGAACTTGAACAGCGCCTAAAATAGTTTGCAACCAAAGCAGCAGCCGATCGCGCAACCGTTCAGTATCATTAATCAACAGTGCTGCCGCCGAATGCCTCAACACCCGCAGAATATCTCCACGGCACTTTTCAGTCACATCTTGAGACCCCCGGCGAAATAAACTAGGGTCGATAGACTGCATTTGTGCTTCCACCAGTCGCATAATTTCTTTTTCAGAGGCTTGAATTTTTTTATAAGCACTCATTCGGTGATTCAAAGACTGAAAATAGTCTTTCAAAAATACCAGTTCTTCAGCGGTCGCGTAGCGTCCATCTGCTTCCATGCTTAAACGCGCAAGTTGGCTCAACATAGGTTTTTCTCTACTACTAAAATACAAACATATCAGTTTTAAGCTTCTTTAGTCCGAACTAAATACTGTCCTACTTGGAAGCGGGTTTCATTAAGCTGTGTAACGATCGAACGAGTAATCAACTTTCCCGATTCCACAACTACTTGACCGGTAATTGGGTGCAGCAAATCTTGCTGGGCCCGGCGGCCGATCAGAGCTTCCACGTTTTCGATAGCATTAATGTACATCCCCGCAGGTATCTGTACAACTACACCCTCGCCCATAATTTGGGCCTGACAAGCAAGTCGCGAATTGGCTTTAGCTGTAGTAATGACTTCCAGCGTCCTCTTTTCCCGGCGGTTCATGTCAGACAAGCCTTCCATGCCCTCTTTAATGTAAACGTGGCAGGTAGCACACATTCCACGCCCCCCGCATTCCTTGAGAACGTCTAAGTCTTTGGAAAGTAAGGCAGACAGGATATTCGATCGGGTTTCCACTGCCATTTCTTCGGCAATTGGATCTAGTCTAATAATTTTAACCATATTGATTTTTCATCCTGTCAAATTGACTATTTAGCAAGTACGATCGACATATTCAAAGCCAAAAAAAATTGGCTAACACTCAAAAAGGTGAAGATGGCTTGACGACATTATGGGCTTCCGGCTCTAAAACCCATATTGCATAACCGCGCTTCTGTTGTAGTAATTGCTGTTGAGTCGCCCCTATTCCTCAGCTTAGCCGAGAACAAGCTAAAACCTTAGATGGTTCTTGGACGGCCTTGAAAAAACTGTAATACTCGCGATCGACTAAAATAGCAGCCACAGGCAGTTCCAGATCAGGCACCCGAATCTGACAAGATTTATACTCCCCGGCGAAACTCAAAGATTTTAGTAGATGCTACGAGAGCGATCGATCTTAGCCGACGGAGAATGAACCTGAGATAATATAGCAGTACCTGGCGATCGATTCAAAAATTTGAATTTTTGTCAGAATTCTTTACATATTTTAATACTAGCTCAAGCTTTTTCTATAATTAGACCGATGCAACATTCTAAATACCGCATTTTAGGGCTAGTCGGACAAGGGCAATTTGGCCGAGTCTTTTGTGCCAGTGTTCGAGAAACTCCCGCCAAAGATTCCCGGCTTACCAGCCAACTGGTTGCTCTCAAAGAACTCAGCCATCAAAAAGCCCCAACTAGCGAATTCTTGCGAGAGTTGTGGTTTCTGATCACCTTGCAACACCCCAACATTGTCACCTGCCGAGCTCTCGAACACACAGCTACAGGCAGGTACTTGGTTATGGACTACTGCGAAGGAGGAACCCTCCGCAACCTGCTCAAACAAGACCGCCCCTTGCGGCTGCTCGAAGGTTTACAGCTAGTCATGGAACTTTTAGCAGGTTTAGACTACGCCCACCGCCGAGGCGTAGTTCACTGCGACATCAAACCCGAAAATATCCTCCTAACTTTAGGCTCCAAAGGTTGGTCGCCCAGGCTGTCTGACTTTGGTATCGCGCGCCGCCTACCAGAAATCGGTACAACTCGCCTCCACCAAGAAATTTCTCCCGACGCTACCGTAGGTTCCCCCGCTTACATGGCCCCAGAGCGGTTTTACGGTCTTTATTCCCCCATGTCAGATATATATGCAGTGGGAATTCTACTATTTGAGTTACTAATGGGCTACCGTCCTTTCGGTGGAGCCCCCGGAGACTTGAGGTGGGCGCACCTGAATCAACGCTTGCAACTTCCCGATGCCATCCCCGAACCTTTGCAAGCAATAGTCAAAAAGTCCTTGGAAAAGCTGCCGGCCCGCCGTTTTGCCAGTGCTTCCCAAATGGCTCAAGCTTTGCGGCTAATCATGTACGACCCCGCTGTCAGGCAATTGGGCGACTGCATTGTCCCTTGGGAAAATCCCGCAACCCGCGGCGCTAAAAGTCTGAAGTCGGACACTGACTCTGCGAGCGAAGTCGAAGAGGAAAAATCATCACAACCGGCTATTAATTTACTTCGGACTGTGCGGTATTGGGTTTCGCAGCCAAAGCCGCTGATACTTCCTGCACCGCTGACTGCTTTAATTGCCACGGAAAAGTATCTCTACGCTGCTGTAGGTAAAGAGGTGAAGGTTTGGTGTCAGCCGGGACAACAGCTAGTTACAGAAGAAATGCCGACTTCTATATTAATGCCGGAAATCGTGCGTGGCATTTTACCTGCTTCCCAGGGCTGCTTCATTCTCACTCAGCAAAAACTTTACTGGCTAAACGACGATCGCTCTCTTGAGCCTCAGTGCCTACTGGATATGGGTTTAAGGCAAGGTGCAGATGCTTTTAAAGCTGCTATTGATTCTCACGGTCGCTGGTTGACAGTAGCTGTTCCCGGCGAGCTGCGTTTTTATGCTTTAGTTGGCAATAGTAATGCGGGCGATCGAGAAAAAGTCTTGAAGCCGATCGCTACTGTGCCACTACCCGAACACTATTTACCAGAATTAACATTCTTGGATCGACGACACGTTTTAGCAATTTGGCCTGACAACGAACCTAAAAATCCCCAAACTATTTTTAGGGTTTACACTCGCCGTGGCACATCAGTCGGTTCCGTAAAATTATCTGCCTGTATCAGACAAATGCTCTTGACACCTGAGCCTTATACGTTGATGGGAATTCCCCAAAATGGTAAAGCCGCCGTGTTGTCCATGAAATTGTGGCCGCTCAAGCTAGCGCGAATTCCCATGACAAGTTTACCCGTGTCTGCTTGTGTAACAAATTGGGGATGGGTGTTGGCAGATGTTGAGGGGCAGATAGCAGTATTAAACAGTCAAGGCATTCAAGTAGGGAATTTTAGTGGCCCTGCCTCACCTCGGGCGATCGCCCCTTGGGGGAAAACTGGTTTGGTGATTGCTGCGAATACTGAGTCCGAGAGTTATTTACACTTTTTAGATATAGATGTTGAGGAGACTAACTTGCGTTAGCGAAGCTTGCAGCAGAGGATCGAGTCTTAACGGCTGATAGTGGTTGTAATCAATTTCTGTATCACAGCACTTGCACGCGGGCGATCGGCTTTAGGGCATACCCCACTCTCGGTCAGTCAAGTCGAAGGAATGGAGACACTACTTATATATATGAGTGAGATGCAGCAACTACCCGGTGGTGTGATGGTGAAGCGGGCGATCGGGCCTCACACCCTAACAAAAGCCT
The DNA here is from genome assembly GCF_026130175.1 of Lyngbya sp. CCAP 1446/10. Lineage (GTDB taxonomy): Bacteria > Cyanobacteriota > Cyanobacteriia > Cyanobacteriales > Microcoleaceae > Microcoleus. The sequence continues at coordinate 232,566 of NZ_JAIGNI010000001.1, forward strand.
GATCTCTGAGTAAGTCCCAAGATCTTTCACCTCTGGAGAATTCGGTAGTCCTATTTAGGTAAGGATGGACATAGCTCTTTTCATGTAAGGCTTTCAGAGCTTGGAGCCAACCTTACAGACCTGAAGTATCCTGGCTTTTTTAATGTATTTGCAGCTACAAAGCCAAGACATGAACGAAATAATCAGCACTTTGAACCCTGTCCTGAGCAGATACTTGGATCTTTCTACACGGTAGTAAATCAATGAACTCCAGACTGCCAAGGAATTTCAACCATCCTTACCTTTAGGGCACTACCGAGAATTCTACCTACCCTTCATGACCAACCGCCGATCAAAACCGACTTTCCAGGTCAAAAAGCAGCCCCCAACCATAAAGCAGAGTGGGCGAGCGGAGTTTTGAACCAGCCTGAGCAGGTAAAACCCTGACACTGCAAGCTTCAAAAAAAAACTCAAAAATAGTTTCCCAAAAAGCTTGACAACCCCTTGCGAAATAAGTATATTAATAAAGCGCCAGAGAGAAGGCGGTTCACACCGCGGACTTAAGGCACAGAACTGAACCTAGAAAAAAGAATAGTTTGAAAGCTTAAAGCACTATTAACCTCGTCAAAAAAATCAAAGATAGAGAGTAAAAGCATCGCTAATACTTAATATCACAAACAACGAGAAAAAAGTCAAGGGAAAGAGTGAACATTTATGTGAAACTCAAATAACTTGACTCTCAGCCAAAAAAAACAATCCAACACGGAGAGTTTGATCCTGGCTCAGGATGAACGCTGGCGGTCTGCTTAACACATGCAAGTCGAAC
>NZ_JAIGNI010000152.1 GCF_026130175.1 Lyngbya sp. CCAP 1446/10
GCGTCATGAATCATATTCTACCATGCTGTGCCTAGATTGTGAACCTTCTTTTTTGCTGTTACCCCGATTTATTGAGCGGATACATTTGATGTATGTACTGGCTGTTGATATCAAAGCAGTTTGTATTTATTGTGTTGCGTCTGCTTTGTTTGCAATTAGCTTGTTTGTATTAGCATTAATCGGTCGCGAGTGGGAGGATATCGGTCAATTATTTTTTATAGGAATTCTGGTATCTATGTTAGTGCTGATTTCCTCGATCGGTCTTTATGCAGATGTGAATAATCTCGGTACTGCTAAGGAAACTAGCTTGAAGGTGACAACATCTTCTGGTGCTTCGGAAATTGCTTTAGCACAGCATTTAAAAAGAGTGGGAGCTAAAATGTATGGCTCTTTTACCTGCGAACACTGTCAGATGCAGAAGGCAAGTTTTGGCAAAGAGGCGGCTCGCATTATCAATTATATCGAGTGCAATCCTCAAGGAAAAAATGCTCGGCGAGATCTTTGCGAAGCTGCGAAGATTAAAGGGACTCCGGCTTGGGAAATTAACGGTTAGGGGCTTGCAATTAAATATAATCCCAGTTAGGAATGAAAATTTAATAACTTTAGCGTTGGTTAAATAGTCGGCACTGCACGATAATTCCATTTTGGTAGATATTCATCAAAAATAATTTTCATTGTTTCTTTAAATCCATTAGCTACTTTTC
>NZ_JAIGNI010000153.1 GCF_026130175.1 Lyngbya sp. CCAP 1446/10
TATCCATCATTACAACTATGTTTTGAGCCAATGAATATCTAATCACTACATATTTATCACTACCTGAAATAGTAAAATAATATTGTCTGGCAATTCAGATGTGCTTAAAAGATGACCACGGGCATTATCGACTTGAATTATCTGCAATTCATCGGGATATTCAAGCGACAATTGTTCCAAATATGCTTGAAAACAAACTTTATCTAAATGGGAAAACTCCCAAAAAAAACTTCTTCCAGTAGATGGGGATACTGCTCCGTAAAGCCAGAAACATTTGAATTTCCATTGATGTTTTCCTACGGGTTTCACACCCCGTAGTGTGATCCTTCGTCTCTGAATTGTATGTAGCCCTAGTCGAGTTTCGTCACTAGACCAAAAAACAAATCTTTTGTATTTCTTTACTTGGTCATGAGCTTTATCCAGCAAGGCTTTGATTCTCTCAGATAGGCTATTTTTGAATTCATTAATTGCCGTTGGCTCTTGCTCACTACTCCGGGGTCTTGGTCTTTTCAATTTACTTTTTAACTCCCCTTTGACCAAGGAGTATACAGCTTGATAACTACTAGGTATCTCTTTGATCAACCAGAGCCAAAGATGAACTTCTTTATAACTAGAAAACCCTTCGGAGTCTCTCAATTCTTGTTGTACTAAAGCCGCTACTTCAACAGAAAACTTTTTGGGTCTGCCAAAAATCTGTCGATTTTTTAACAAGTTTTCTATACCACCCTCTTTATATTGAAAGAGCCAACGATGAATTGTAGTTTCACTTTTGCCCAAAATAGACGATATTTCTCGGACTGTTTCTACTTGTTTTGACTGAAATAAATAAAGCATTTGAACTTTATTATATGCTAAGATTTTTTGTTGTTGTTTCCGAATCTCTAGCAATACCTCTACAGATTCGGCAATCGTTATATGAGGACGACCAGACATTTTAATGTTCTCCTTTACTTTTTAGATAAGTCTAGCATAACTTTAGAAAAATGGTATTACCTATGAATTTAGGTAACTTTCTTGAGTATGTTACTAGCCTGTCACTAAGCTATAGTAACATACTTGGTAACATACGAATAACTAATAGTGTGTTACTGAGTATGTTGATTATCTTATAGGTGTGTTACCAGACGATTAATATGTTATCTTGGTATTGTACCGATCCTAGAAGGTAACATACTATGGCAACAGACAAGAAACACATCGCCGTATATCTCGATAAGGCTGTAGAGGATGCGCTGAATGAATTCTGCATCGCTAACAGTATGGAATCTAAGAAGGGGCCGATGTATTCGGCGGCAGTTAATAAAGCACTGGCACAATTTTTCGGGATACCTAGTACCACACCAGATACCATACTTAGTGCCACACGAGATACCATACCAGGCAACAAAGTAGCTCAACGCTTGGCTGAACTCGAAAATCAGTTATCTGAGCGGTTTGAAGAGATTGAGGAACGGCTGGGAAAATTGAGGGCCTGAGTGAATCACCCACAGAATCACTCAGGCCGGACATCGCAGAGGAACTCGAAAGCTTGCGCCAGAGTTTAGATGGTTCCGATCGCCTAGTCGTCAGAAAAAATCAAGAAATCTCTGAGCTAAATTCTCGACTGGCAACGAAGGATGAAACGATCGCAGAACTGGACGAGCAAATCGACAGACTAGAGTCCGAGCTTGCCAGTCGTGAGCCAACTCAATCAGAAAACCTGGCGACAGTCGGAACCGATTTGTCAAAAGTAGAAGCGGCCGACTTGCTCAACCAGTTGAAAGCGCGGCGCAAAAAATCGAAGGCGGACTTGGCAGATATGGACGCTGTTCTAGAGTTGCTCTCCCAGTCTTGATTTAGCTAAACAGACGGGAATCCCCACATTATATCGCTTCGATTAGTGTGGGATGAAAGACGCGGTGAGACTCCTGATTCCACCTGTCAACCAATTCAAAACTATGTTTTGACCGATGACGGGTGGATGACGAGGCGAACAAATTATTTTATTCGACTTTTTTCAATACACCTTTTTAACCATTTCTGTAGCCAGTTGAGATTGGGCAATAAAAGTTAATACTTAATAATAGAAGTTTCTTTGAATGTATAAATAAAATATTTATTCGCTTACTTGACATAAAGTAACGCATTCAAGTATATTAACAGTAATTGATAAATCGCGATTAAAATTACACATTCACCGCTTAAATGAGAACTTCTTACCAGTATCGATTACGTCCAACAAAATTACAAGCCATTGAGATTGACAGATGGCTGTCAATGTTATGTGCACAGTACAACTATTTGTTGGCAGATCGATTCAACTGGTACGAGCAAAATCGTTCATCCATTAATGCGTGTCCCCTAGTTTGCTACTTACCTGAACTGCGGGACAATCCCGATTACTACACCCAGAAAAAAACGTTACCTCAACTCAAAAAGACCCATCCTTGGTATGCCGAGATTTACTCTCAAGTCCTCCAAGATGCAGTTAAACGAGTTAAGGTAACGTTTGATCGTTTCCTCAAAGGTGATGGTAACGGAAAACGCAGCGGTAGACCAAGATTTAAACAACGCAGTCGTTACCGCACGTTCACCTATCCTCAAATTAAAGACGGCTGCTTGCAAAACAACTTAATTAACTTGCCCATGTTCGGAAAAGTTAAAGTTGTTTTGCACCGTTCGATACCTGATGGATTCAAAATCAAAACCGTCTCTATTACCAAGAAAGCTGACGGGTACTATGTCACTCTCAGTTTAGAAGATTCTACAGTCCCTGAAATTAAACCAGATTTTAATCCTCAAAAGATTGTTGGAATTGATGTTGGGCTGAAGGATTTCTTGACAACATCAGAAAACGAGACTGTGGCAATTCCTCAACATTACCGCAAAGCTCAAAAGCGCCTGCGAACTATTCAGAAGCGAGTCTCGCGTCGTAAAAAAGGCAGTAACCGCAGGCAAAAAGCAGTCAAACAACTGGGGAAATGTCACAAAAAAGTAGCAGACAAACGCAAAGATTTTCATTTTAAAACTGCCAATAATTTATTGCAAAAATATGATGTTGTTGCAGTTGAAGATTTGAATGTTAAAGGACTTGCTCGTACAAAACTAGCTAAATCTGTGTTGGACGCTGGGTGGTCAAGCTTTCTGTCGATTCTAACAAACAAAGCCGTAAATGCTGGTCTGTTGGTAATCCCAGTAAGTGCCTATAATACTTCACAAGATTGTTCTGGTTGTGGCGAAAAAGTACAAAAAAAGCTGCATGAAAGATGGCACGACTGCCCACATTGTAGATGTAGTCTTGACCGCGATCATAATGCTGCGATAAATATAAAAAATAGGGCGGTGGGTCATCCCGTCTTTAACGCTCAGTCAATGTCCGAAGCAATAGCTGGAGTCACTGAGAAGCCTACGCCATACTGTACTCAGTTGGCGTAGGAGTATGTCACTAGCGGTTCCGTGTTTTGGGGGAAGGGTTGACTAGAGACTGAATATTTCTAGTCAATTTCTAGTCAATTTGTCTCCAATTTGGTCATTTGATACTCAGTTTGTAGTCAATTTCTAGTCAGTCCCATGCACGATCCACCCGTATTCTTACCAATAAAAAGCCTCAAACCGTTGATTTATCCTAGGTTTGAGGTAATTTAATTAAAGAGCGGGCAGCGGGAATCGAACCCGCATAGTTAGCTTGGAAGGCTAAAGTTTTACCACTAAACTATGCCCGCACACACAGAACCTAAACATACCACAAGCTTCGGAGAATAGCAATAGGTCTGTGCAAAATTTTTTAATGGTTCTCTGAAAGTGGTTGAATAGGGACTTGTAGCCCGCCCCAAAAATCCGCCTCTTCCATGCTGCGAAAGCTTTACGGATGGAAATAATCGTAGATTTGCTGCGCCAGACGCGGGCCAATCCCAGAAACTTCAGCCAACTGTTCGGGAGTCGCTAAACGCAGATAGTCGATCGACCGAAAATGTGCTAACAACAGTTTTTGGCGGTGGTGTCCCAATCCCGGAATCTCATCCAAGCGCGATCGCTTCATTCTCTGACTTCTTTGATCCCGGTGAAAACTCACAGCAAATCTGTGCGCCTCATCCCGCACCCGACGCAATAACTGTACACCAGGCTGCTCAGAATTAGTTGGCACTGGCAAAGATTCCCCCGGCAAAAATATCTCCTCTCGCTGCTTTGCCAAACTGACAACCCGCAACTCATCTAGCAAATTCATCTCCCGCAAAACTTCCACAACTGCTGACAATTGACCTTTGCCACCATCGATCATAATCAAGTCAGGTTTGTCAGAAATAGTATGAGAAACTGAAGAGAAACTGCTGATTTCTTCCGGTTCTCCTACATTACTCGATTCATCTTCCTTCTTCCCATCCGTTAAATCCGCTACATAATCCGCTGCCGAACTTCCTTCTTCTTTTTTATCTCGGAATCTCCTACCGATAACTTCTGCTAAACTCGCAAAATCGTCCGAATGACCCGATTTAATTTCAGGATTCTTAATTTTGTAGTGGCGATAGTGTTGATTTGCGGGCAAACCATCGATAAATACGACGCGGGAAGCTACCGCATCCGAACCTTGGATGTGAGAAATATCGTAACCTTCAATACGGTGGGGAACTTCTGGCAAATCTAGAATTTCTGCTAAATCTTGCATGGCTTGAGAATTGCGATCGCTCAATCGTTGCATTCTCGCCAATTCATACTCAGCATTGCGTTCCACCATCTCAATTAACTCCGCCTTAGTTTGCCGCTGCGGTGTTAAAATTGTCACTTTTCGTCCCTTGCGATTGCTCAGCCAATCTGCTAATATTTCCGCTTCTGGCAAATCGTACTGCACAGAAATTTCGCTGGGAATTTCTACAGATTCGACATTTTGATAATGTTCCTCCAACACCCGCTGCAAAATTGCTCCCGGTTCCACGCCGCATTGAAATTCCCATTTCCCTATTCGTGATTCCTGGGAAGAAGGCGAACTATTTTCACTCACATTTTCTGGCAGCAAAGGCGTTGGGGACGCGGGAACATCAGCCATGAATCCTAATCTGCCGACTAATTGACCGGCACGAATCTGGAATAATTGAATGCAGGCGTGCTGGGTGTCGGCTGCAAGGGCGATCGCATCCCTGGAAACAGTATCATTAGGTAAAGACACTTTTTGACCAGCACTCAAAGACTGCAAACCCTTAATTTGATCGCGAATCCGTGCCGCAGTTTCAAAGTTTAAATCTTCGGCTGCTTGTTCCATTTGTGGCTCCAGAATATCCAGTAATTCCTGAGTCCTTCCCTGGAAAATCATCGCAACTTTTTGGATAATTTTTTGGTAATCTTCCGCAGATATTAACCCCTGACAAACGCCGACGCAACGGCCGATATCGTAATTCAGACAGGGACGGTCTTTAAACAGCGGTTGAGGGCGCTGTCGCAAGGGAAAAATCCGCTTAATTAAATGTAGCGTACTCCGCAGCGCCCCTGTATCGACGTAGGGCCCATAGTAGCGGTCTTTTGCACTACCGGCGCGGCGTTTGCGGGTGATGAAAATGCGCGGGTACTTTTCTGACCAAGTTATGCACAAATAAGGATATTTTTTATCATCTTTGAGGAGGACATTAAAGTGAGGTTGATGCTGTTTTACGAGGTTTGCTTCTAACGCCAAAGCTTCCGCTTCTGTGTCGGTGGCGATGAATTCAATTTCGCGTACTTGCTGCACCATCATCGCGATGCGGGGACTGAGATTTTGGCTTTCGCGGAAGTAGGAACGGACGCGGTTTCGGAGTTTTTTGGATTTGCCGATGTACAGAATGCGATCGCCCTCATCGCGCATTAAGTATACACCAGGAACCGCCGGAATTTCTTTGAGGCGGCTTTCTAGGCGTTCTGCATCTTTAATTAGCGGAAGCATTCTTTGGATCATTAGTTATTTGTTATTTGTTATTTGTTATTCCCAATGCCCAATGCCCAATGCCCAATGCCCAATCCCTCCGCTTCGCTTCGCCCAATTCCTACAATATCTGAGATAAAAACTTGCGCGTGCGTTCTTCCTTCGGGTTCTGAAAAAACTCTTCCGGCCCGGCTTCTTCAACCAAAACACCGCCATCCATCAATACAATGCGATCGGCAACTTCGCGCGCAAACCCGACTTCGTGAGTCACCACTACCATTGTAATTCCAGTTTGAGCCAAATTTCGCATGACATCTAAAACTTCCCGCACCATTTCTGGGTCTAATGCTGATGTCGGTTCATCAAATAACATGATTTTAGGCTGCATGGCTAAAGAACGTGCAATTGCTACCCGTTGCTGCTGTCCGCCAGATAGCTGTCCGGGATATTTTTGTGCTTGTTCCAAAATCCCCACTCTTTCTAACAGTTGCATTGCTACTTCTTCAGCTTTTTTCTTGGGCCAGCGGCGCACCCACACCGGGGCTAGCATGACGTTTTGTAGGACTGATAGGTGGGGAAATAGGTTGAATTGCTGAAACACTATTCCTACTTCTTGGCGAATTTTATCGATGTTGCGCAAGTCGTGGGAAAGTTCGATTCCGTCGATCGTGATTTTACCCTGTTGATAAGCCTCTAAAGCGTTGAAAGTGCGAATAAACGTCGATTTCCCGGAACCTGACGGGCCCATCACGACGACGACTTCACCTCGGTTGACGTTCATGCTGACACCACGCAGTACGTGAAATTGTCCGTACCATTTGTGGACGTTTTCTGCGACGATTACTGTTTCTGGGCTTGTGGGTTGAGTTTCTATCATTTTTTTTATTTTTTAACCGCTGATGAAAGTTGATGAACGCTGATAGATATTTGTGTTTAGAAATTGTCTAATAACTACAAACTAATGACTAAGGACTAATGACTACAGATTAATGACTACGGACTAATAACTAATGACTTTTTTCTAAACTTCGTTCTATTTTGCGGCCAGCTTGTGACATTGAGTAGCAAAATACCCAATAAATGATGCCGACAAATATGTAAACTTCGGCGTACCTGCCTATATAGGATGGATTTGCTAAAACTGCGCGGGATATGCCGATTAATTCTAACATTCCGAATAGGGCAAGTAGGGATGTATCCATGAATAATCCGATGAATTGACCGCCGATCGCCGGAATGACAATTCGCAACGCTTGAGGTAGTACAATCAAAATTGTGAGTAGGGGTGTATTTAGCCCGATCGCCCTTGCTGCTTCTATTTGCCCCCTCGGTACGGCCTGCAAGCCTCCGCGCACGTTTTCAGCCAAGTATGCCGCACTGAATAATGTTAATCCGGCGATCGCCCGAATCACTCTATCTAATTTGGGATATTCCGGCGGCAAGAATAATTGCAGCATCACTTGACCTAAAAACAAGATGCCAATCAAAGGCAAACCGCGAACAATTTCAATGTATAATGTTGACAACAATTTAACGACTGGCAAAGAACTTTGTCTGCCGAGGGCTAGCAATACTCCCAGGGGAAACGAAAGCACAATGCTAATAATTGCTAAAAACAGCGTCAACACTAAACCGCCCCAATCATTTGTTGAGACTTCTGTTAAGCCCAGCCCGCCTTTAATTAGCCACAGAATTACTGGGAAGGAAAGAGCCCAGATTGCAGGCATCCAACCCAGGATTTTAGGGTTGATTTGTCTGGCGGCGACATAGCTGGCGGCGGTTGCGATAATAATTCCTAAGAGGTAGAAGCGAGAGGTTTGGTCGATCGGCGAAATGACCGCACCAACAACCGCAGCACCGAGTAAAATCAGTGTAGGCGGATTCCAAAGTCGTTCTTCCCGCTGAATATTTCCCCAAGTCAAACCTCCCAACAAAGCAATTATTCCCGCCACTATCCACAGCCGCCAGTAAGATTCGCTGGGAAATCTGCCCGCGAAAAATAGCGGCAAGTTGGCTTCTAATACCCGCCACTGAGCTTTTGTTGTAGCCCAAAGGATAATTCCTTTGATAGTTTGGAAGGCGACAATCAGGCAAACTATTGTCAGAATGCTGTTGTACCAGGTACTAAATAGGTTTTTGCGCGCCCAATTCCAAGGTGTGGGCGATTCAGTGGCTGGGGGCGGCAGTACGGGAGTTGTTTCCATAGTTTTCGCAATTTTAGATGTTAGATTTTAGATTGGATACTGATAACGAGCGAAGATTGTGACTTATACAAATTTTCTCAATTCTTGCTACTAAAAAAACTATTAGACTTGTTTCTGAACACCGTTTATCAGGTTCGTCGCGGTGAGATTGTCTGTCAAATTTAGGGACTTTCAACGGCGACACACCCTACGACTACTTATTGTCGCCGATTTATCCAATTTTCCCCACCAGGTAACTGACTTAAATGTGAGGCTAACACCGCGGGTAAATCTTTTGCGGAATGGATATAAGTTAAGTTCAATAATCTCACAGCAGTCTCGATGATCAGGTTTTTATCCACCATCTCTGCAAGTTGAAATTGACTATAAGCACCGTTGAATACTTCCTCCGCAGCCTCTGCGATGGCATCTTCAATCACCTCCTCTTCTATGAAACTCTCCCATTCATCAGAATTGATGTAATAAGATGTTTTATTGTCTTTAATATTTGCCTTTTTAATTTCTCTGATTGAATTCCGAATCGAATTTACCCAAGAACCAGTTAATCGCTGTTCAGCTTGATTTTTAATCAAGTTAATCAGTAAAACATTTAAAAAAGATTGAATGTGTCGCAAAATTGCCTGTTTGCTCATTCCATCTAACTCATCGACTATTGCTAAAGCATCCGTATATCTTCCTTGCAATATGCTATTTCTAAGGGCGATTAATTCTTGTGTCATTTTATTTTTCTCAAGTTTGATAGTGGTAAATCAAAGTGTGAGTCATTCACTTTTAATTGCACTTGCTAAAATTCCTAATATTTTATTGACATCTCTCAGGTAATATTCTGTTAAGTCAATTTCAATTACTTGTTCTTTAAATCTTAAAAATCTCCAGGTTTGGCCGCTAGTAACAGCCCCATAAGTTATTGTTGCATTTGGGTTGCCTTCACGTTCATTAAATATTCTAGCTGCCAACATTTCGGCTACACATGGCCCCAAACTTGCATTGATATCTTCGTTTTGTGCTTCGACGATTGCAACTACTGGTGCGGTAAGCATTAATAAGTGTGAAGAATGACTAATCAAAAAATCGCAATTTCCATTTAATCCTTTTTCGGTATCAACTGTAAAATCTATTCCACAAAAAAGACCAATTTGATGGTTCAAGAGTTTTCTAAGTTCGATTAAAATCGGTGCGGTAATCATGGATGATCGAGACTTGTCAGTATTGCTACTTAAAGCAATGGGTACGTTCTCTTTGAGAATTTCTACAAGTAAGGGACTTGGTTCTAATTCTGGCACATTAGAGAACAGATTGATTCGATCGCTAATCGTCAAAGAGAAATTTTTTGTTACTGTTTTTAAGTCAAAATCTCTGTAACTCATTTCAATCTTAGTTCCAGATTATAATAAACTTAACTTTTGACTTCGCTGTCAACTGTCAACGGTCAACTGTCCACTGTCCACTGTTGTTTACCTTTCCTTGATTTGTACGGTTTGATTGTACCAATTCATGAATAGAGCAATTATCAAACTAATTGTTAGGTATGTTACCATGATAATTAGCATTGTTTCGATCGCACGACCGGTCTGATTCAACGTCGGAGAACCCACCACAAAGTAAACGTCGGGATAAGCCACCGCCACAGCTAAACTCGAATTCTTAGCTAAATTCAGATACTGACTGGTTAAAGGCGGCACAATCACCCGCAAAGCTTGCGGCAAAATTACCATCCGCATGATTGTTCCAGAATTCAGTCCCAAAGACTTGGCCGCTTCCCACTGGCCTCGCGAGACTGACTGAATTCCGGCGCGGACAATTTCTGCAATGTAACTGCCAGTATACAAGCTGAGTCCTGTCACCAAAGCTGCAAATTCTGGAGTTAATTTTAATCCTCCTTCGAGTTGCAATGCTGATGTCAGGCGCGGAAAATCGAGGCGAAAAGGTGGATTTTGGGTGATAATCCCAGCTAAGATTGCACTTAGGACGATCGCACCAGCAGCCCAAAACAACTGTCTTCCCGGCTTAGCTTCTTCCAGCATCACCCGCGCCCGCCACATCCACAGCCCAGCCGCCGCCAAAACCCCGACAGTTAGCAAAATCAACCAAATCTCAAAACCGGGCAAAGGTGCAGGCCAAGGTACAGCAATGCCACGATTTGTCAAGTAAATCGGCCCTCTCATCTGCGGGTTGTCTTCCAATTTTGGCAGGGAAATGAACACTGCAAAATACCAGAAAAATAATTGCAGCAATAACGGCGTATTTCGCAGAACTTCTACGTACAAAGCTGCTAAATTTCGCAGTAGCCAATTGTCGGAAAGGCGCGCAATTCCTACAGTCAAACCCGCAATCGTTGCGAAAATCAGGCCGATACCCATCACCCGCAGCGTGTTGATTAAACCGACTAAATAAGCTTGTCTATAACTGTTTTCGGGACTGTAGGGAATCACGCTTTCGCCGATGTCAAAGGATGCTTGGGAATTGAGAAAGTCAAATCCAAATGCAATCCCCAGTTGCGCGTAATTGGCGCTGAGGTTGTCCCAGAGAATGGCGATGACTGTTATTACTAAAATTAGGGCGATCGCCTGTCCGGCTATTTTCCAGAAGCGATCGTCTCGCAGTAGTGTTGATATATCTTTGAATTTGGATGAGTTCTCGGATTTGCCCGGTTTAGGTTCTGTATTCATAACTGTTTAATGTAGTAGATCGAGAAAATTGGTCGATCGCATAAAACTCGCAAAAATCTTGTAGGGTGTGCACTGCGCACCTTATCTGTGGGGTACGCGCTGAGCACATTGCTGCCTAAAATATCTTGTAGTTATTAGCTACAAACTTAATCGGTGCGCAATGCGCACCCTACAGACTCAACCGGTGCGCAATGCGCACCCTACTGATGAAATTAACGGAAGGGCGGCGAGTAAAGCAAACCGCCATCTTTCCAAAGTCTGTTTTGACCCCGGTCTAACTTAAGTGTACTTTTCGGGCCGAGGTTACGATCGTACATTTCCCCGTAATTCCCCACTTTCTTCACAACCCGGAGGGCGAAATCGTTCGGGAGTCCCAAACCTTTACCTAAATCTCCTTCTTTTCCTAGCAAACGTTTGACGTTCGGGTCTGTAGTGCTGGCGACAGTTTGGTCTACATTTGCAGAATTAATTCCCAAATCTTCAGCTTCAATCGTCGCAAAAATGATCCATCTTACCGCATCCGACCATTTAGGATCGCCGCTTTTCACGGCTGGGGCCAACGGTTCTTTTGACATCACGATCGGCAAAACAACGTTATTATCGGCATTCGGTAGAGTTGTGCGCTTCGAGACCAGTTGCGATCGATCGGCCGTAACTCCTTGACAGCGACCTTCTTGATACGTAGCAAAGGTACTATTCACATCTTCAAACACCACAGGAGTGTATTTAACTCCTAATTTTCGCATTTGGTCGGACAAATTTTGTTCAGTGCTCGTACCTGTTTGTACGCAGATAGATTTACCCGCAAAATCTTTTAAACTTTTGATGCCACTATTTTTTTTGACCATGATGCTTTGAGAGTCATAAAAGATCACCGGGGCAAATTCCAGTCCCGTCGTACTGTCGCGACTCGCCGTGTAGGTGGTATTGCGGCTGAGAATATCGATTTCTCCGGCCTGCAAAACTGTAAATCTATCTTTGGCGTTGAGCTTTCGGTATTCGACTTTTTCGGGATCGTCAAATATTGCCGCCGCTATAGCCCTGCAAACATCAACATCGAGTCCCGAATATTTGCCTTTTTCGTCTACAAAGCTAAAACCTGGCAATTCGCCACTAACGCCGCAAATCAGTTTGCCGCGGCTGACAATTGTATCTATCCGGCTCGGCCCTTGTTGCGATTTACCTTCAGCAGCATTTGTCGCTGGTGTTTGTCCGACTTGTGCCGATCGATCTCGACAAGATGCTAATGGTGCGACAAACAACATACTTGCCAACAGAAATCCCCATTTAGGCATAAATTTTAGTAGAACGCTTTCTCGACGATCCTACCTTGTAGCTGTCGATAACTTTGGCGATCGGCATCGCACAACATCAGGCGGCTTCAAATTAACCATTCTGAACCCGGTGCTACACCCTGACATATACCGACTACTCGCCTGTATTTTTTACCTATCACGGGCGATCGACCTTTCCTACAATTTTTATCCAATTTTAATTTAATGCGCTCAGAACCGCTCTGGTGCTAGGCGCTGCTCAGCTAAATCGCGGATTAGCGACAGCCGAGACTCGATGTATTCGTTCAACAAATCTGTTTCTTTGCCATTGAGCGCAGAGTTAGTCTTTAACTGCTTCAGCAGCCACTGTACTAGGGTTGCATCGTCCAAATTCACTAACAGAGTGGCTTGGGTGGTCTCAATTAATGACCAGAGTTGGCGTAACATGACTGGAGTCATAAAACCTCGTTGAGCGTAAATACGCACTGAATGGGCTGGCTGGGCGATCGGTTGGTCTTAGTGTTTCAAGCCGATCGACGAAAAGCACCTAAGTTATCGGCTTAATGATTATTTTATATTTGACCACAATAACTGAATATATTAGTGTCAAAACCTACAACACACAAGATGTTATAATAGTTTCTAATTTCTTCATATTCAGAGACACATTTTGATAAAAAGTTAACAATCTTTACATTCTCTCGATCGCGCGGGCTAATCGGAGCTATTTGGGATCGGGCCCAAGAGCCAGAAAACCCAAAAATCAATTAATCAGCAGCCACCAACTCTTGAACCCCCGCCAGAATTACTTCCAATTCAGCGATGATTTTCATAGCCCCCTCCCAATCGTTGGATTCCGCCAGGATTTGAAGTTGATCTGCCATCTGGGGCATTAACCGCACCGCCGCCGTAGCGCTGACACCTTTAATTTGATGCGCGCGACGGGCCAGTGTCTCCACATCTCCCAAGGCGATCGCAGTTTTAGCAGCTTCTAAATAACCGCCAGTATCCACCACAAAAGCTTGCAGAATTTCCCGCTCAAAATCTAAATCAGCCCCCGCAATTTCACGCAAACGTGCCATATCCACTACAGAGTCTAGATCCGAAGCAGAGTTTTGGAGTTCCTCGCCCTGAAACTTGGGACTTTCAATTTTCAAATGTGCCGACCAATTTTTAAGTACAGATTTTAACTTTTCGATCGCAATAGGTTTGCTAATATAATCGTCCATACCCGCCGCCAGACACTTTTCCCGATCGCCCTTCAAAGCATTCGCCGTCATTGCAATCACCACCGTCTGGCGATCGGGCTCCCTCGAACCAGCAGCATTTGTCGCTTCCATCCGGCGCAATTCCTGCGTTGCCTCGTAACCATCCAAAATCGGCATCTGACAGTCCATCAACACAATGTCATACTTTTTGAGGGCAACCATCGATAGCGCCTCGGCGCCGTTATTTGCCACATCCGCCGTGCATCCCAAAACCTTGAGTTGATTTAGACCAACTTTTTGATTGATCGGAGTATCTTCAACTAACAAAATCTTTAAGCTGGCTAACTCCCGGTTGTCAATAACTGAGGCTTGATTTTTGGTTGAATTTGCCAGCGACAGATCGATTTCAGCACTAGGGGCGATCGCATTTACCAAGCACTCAAATAGCCGATGAGCTTTCACAGGTTTAGTTAAATAGCTGCTAAAACCGATATCTACAAAGCGTTTCGCCTCCGAGATCTGAGTAATTGAAGTCAGCACCACCCACTTTGTCTGCTGCATTGCCGGCTCAGCAATCATCAAACGTTCCAGACTTCCCGCCACCATTTCCGGCAACTGAATATCAACCAAAACGATATCGAAAGGGGATTTTATGCTGACAGCTTTGTACAAAGATGCGATCGCCATCCAACCATTCTCAACCTCCTCAACTTCCATTCCCCACAAAACAGCCATTCTCAGCAGCACTTTTCGGACTGTCGGCTTATCGCTAGCAACTAACAGTTTTCGGCCAGCCAGCACCGTTTCTAAATTTACTTCGCACGCTGTCTCAACCGCAGTTAAATTTTCCTTAACAACCGGCACGGTGAACCAAAAAGTCGAACCTTTACCAGGGGTACTTTCTACACCAATTTTACCACCTAGCAATTCCACCAACTGCTTAGAAATAGCCAATCCCAAACCAGTACCACCATACTTTCTCGTAGTAGAAGCATCAACTTGACTAAAAGATTGAAACAGCTTTTTTTGGTCTTCTGTAGCAATCCCGATTCCTGTATCTCTGACTTGAAACATCAAAAATAGCGATCGACTGGTTCCCAGTTTTAACGGTTGAATTTTCTCTAAATTTTTCTGCTCATCGCTGGTTCCGAACAACCTCGGAGTCCTGTCAGTCGAAACCTCAATCACCACCTCTCCTGCTTCTGTAAACTTAATCGCATTGTTGACCAGATTAGTGAGGATTTGCCGCAACCGTGCTGCATCACCTCTAATTTGCAGTGGCACGTCTCTGTCAATCAGCGCCACCAATTCTATACCTTTGGTTTGTGCGGGAGTTGCCAACAAATCCAGCACTTCATCCAGACAGATACTGAGGTCAAATTCGATCATTTCCAAGCGCATTTCTCCTGCTTCCAGTTTGGACAGATCGAGAATATCATTAATGATCGAAAGCAAATTTTGGCTGCTGAGTTTCAGCGTCTGCACAAAGTCTAGCTGTTCGGGAGTAAGATTGGTTTTCAGCAGCAAATCAGTCATGCCCATCACTCCATTCATCGGAGTGCGGATTTCGTGACTCATATTTGCTAAAAATAGCGACTTCATGCGAGACGCTTCCAGGGCGGCTTCTCGGGCTTGCTGCGCTTGTTCAAACAAAGTAGATTGCTGAATGGCGATCGCCAACTGTACGCTCAACCTTCCCAACAAATCCACCTCAGAATCAGTCCAAGTGCGCGGGCCGCTGCACTGGTGAGCAACCAGCAATCCCCACAAGCGATTTTGACTCGTTTCCAAACTCTCGATTTGCGACCCAATCAGAGGAGTTTCCGGCGAATCTTCTATTGCCAAATCCTGAGTTTCATCGCCGATAAAAATTGGTACAACTAAATTAGCTCTTACCTGCAAACTAACCAGAAAATCTCGGTGGATGTCGCTCAAACTGGCCGTATAAATATCTGCCCTTGCTTGAATTTTTCCGGCGCGGTATAGCGATAGATAACTTTCGCCAAAAGATATTTCTGGAACTTTTATGCCCAGCAACGGCCTCCAATCATCCCCTACAGATTCCACAACAACACTCGCTGTTTCCTCGGAATCAAAACGATAAATTACCGCGCGGTCAGTTGCCAGCAACTGCCTCACTTCTTCTACCGCAGTGTTTAGAGTTTGAGTGAGGTTGAGAGACTGCCGGACTCGCTGGGCGATCGCCGAAACCAGCCGTTCTTGTTCTGCTTGTTCCCGCAGCATTCTCTCAGCTTGCTTGCGTTCGGTGACATCGCGAATTACCGCAGCAAAGCACAGCGGTTCGCTGCTTTGAGGGTGCTTGACCAGAAAAGCATTCATCACAACATCAATGCGTCTTCCGCTGGGCAAGTGCTGCATTTGACCTTCTCCTTGCCACTGGCCCTGACTGATGATTCTTGGCCAAATCTCTTGACTGAATTTCTGTTGAAAAGTTGGGCCGATATAATCCCATATCTCTGTATAAAGCACTTCCGAAAGATTCTCTACACCCACCAGTTTTCGTCCGGCTTCGTTGACAAACAGCGTTTGGCCTTTTAGGGTAGCCATACCGATAAAATCGCTGCTGTTTTCAATCAACGACACAAATTTTTGCCGTTCTTCTTCTCCTTTTTTGCGTTCGGTAATGTCGCGCTTGACGCAGACGTGACAAATTACATCGCCGCTGTTGTTAATCACAGAGTATGCCGCAACGTCGATCGCCAGCGTGCGACCTTTTTTAGTAGAGTTGGTAATTTCGCCCCGAAAAGTTCCAGTTTTCGCTAAACTTTTGACAATTGCCGAAAAACGCTCGCCCGCCACCAGCGGCGGCGCTTCTGCTTCTAATTCCGCGTCTGTGTATTCTAGCAGCGATTGGTGAGCGCGATTTTGTTCGAGAAAAAACCCGTCAGCATCGATAATTACGATCGCATCGTTGGAGTTTAAAAATATTTGTCGATAAAGTTTAAGTTTTTCCTCAGCTCGCTTGCGTTCGGTGATATCTCTTTTGACGCTGACGTAACAAACCACATCCCCAGCATCATTGAGAACCGCAAAAGCCGAAAGTTCTACCTCAAAGATTCCGGCTTGCAAAGCCTTAACACAGGTTATTTCGCCTCGATAACTCCCTGTTTCGGCCAAGCTTTGCAGCACCGACGCAAATGCTTGTTCTCCCATGTGAGTTGCAGGGGTTTTTCCCCACAATTTCGATGAAGTGTAACCCAGCAAAGCCGTGTGAGCTTGATTTGTTTCTAAATAATAGCCTTGGGGGTCTAAAATGGCGATCGCATCGTTAGACTTTAAAAATATTTCTTGATAAAGTTGCAGTTTTAATTCCGCTTGTTTGCGATCGCTAATATCCGTGAACAAGCCGTAGTAAACTATCTCCCCCGATGCTTTAAATTCTGGCTGGGAAGCTCCTTGCACCCATTTAAGTTTTCCCGACGGAGTGACAATTCTTCCTTCCCACCGCCAAGGCTGGAAATTTTCAGCAGAAAGCCTCAGCGAGTTCATAAAATCATCTCGTTCTTCGGGATGAATCATGTCAACAATTACATTAATATCCTGCTGAGCCGCCTCCGGTTCTATTTCATACAATTCTCGGCAACCGGCGCTCACAAACGAGAAGGTCATCGAGCCATCTGGATGCAAGTCAATTTGATATACAGTGCCCGGTACACTAGCAGTAATTTTTTGCAGTTTAGCTTGGCTTTGATTCCTGGCTTCATCTGTGGCCTGCAATTGAGCAATCTCGCGAGAAATACCTAAAACTGCAAATACATTACCATCCGCATCGGATAGTGGAATTTTTTCAGTTTCTCCCTTGACATCGGTCTCTTGAGCTGCTAAAGTCATTAGCGAATTAGCACAGATTTGAGCAGCAGTATGCAGCAAACAAAGGTGTTCAAAATTAAAAGCAGATTCCTGCTCTGCACCGACAAAAAATACTGCTAATAATTCTTCACTTTGATCCGGGTTAGCTGGTGCCATCAATACCGATTTAAACTGAGCAATTGGTGGGCCACCGATGTTGTGCGCCCAATCCCGATTTCCCGCCAGCCATTCCACGCGGGCTGCTTGCAAACGTGCTTCAATTTCATCTCTGGCGCGGGTTGTTAAGGGCTGTGACTGTTGTTGCAGGTGTATTGTATTGTCTGCTACAGTTAAAAGTGCGTTAGCGAAGCCCGCCCCTACGGGGGCTGCGCCAACGAAGAGGATCGTCTCCCCAGGAATCAGGCGCGCCAGATGTACCAGACACGCAGACCAAATTTCATCAGCACTCAGAGCGATTTGTACTTTTGCAGTAAGTTCATTGAGAACTTGCAGTTCCAAGGTACGCTGGCGGACTTTGGCCTTGAGGCTGGCGGCTAGGATTTGCATAGTGCTCACCACACTGGTTTGCTTATATTATAATTATCGATTTTCAAATTTTTTTAAACAATCATCTTAAAATACATCCGGCGAAAAGACAACTTTTTTATATTTATATTACCTTTAATTGCTAAAAAACAGTGGCGCGATCGGGAGCGAAGCGGCAGAACAATGCACCTGCTTCGCTCCCGTAGCAACGTTTAAAGGTGAAATTATCCCATCAAAATCACGTTATCAATGACGTGGATGACACCGTTGTCAGCTTCGATATCAGCCGCGACAACAGTAGCATTTTTTACTTCAAAACCGTCAGAACAATCAATTTTAATCGGCGAACCTTCCAAGGAAGTCACAAAACCGAGTTTTGCCAAATCAGCCTTCATAAACTTGCCAGAGACAACGTGAAACATCAAAATCCTGCTCAGTTGGGGGACATTCTGCACTAGGGTAGTGATAGTTCCCGGCGGCAATTTCGCGAAAGCATCGTCAGTCGGTGCAAAGACAGTGAAAGGGCCCGGACTTTTGAGCGCATCTACTAAATTAGCTACTTGCACCGCCGTTACCAGGGTTTGGAACGAACCGGCACCTACGGCAATATCAACAATATCAGGCATGGTGTTCTACCTCGTCTGGGATAAAAAGTTATATTAAGTATCCTAAACTGATGCGGGCAACAATATAGTCCTAGACACATAAACCGGGTTTTTTAACCAGAATACTTCGTTCAAACCCTCAATCTCCGTTGAAAAACCCGGTTTCTTGGTCGCAGTCCGTAAATCCTGAATAGCTACTCTCTTTTTTGAAAATGCTGATAATTGCGAATTTGTAAATTTGTAAATTGCTACAAGACTGCGGTTGCTTATGACACCAAAACCTTTGTTTAGCTAAATCTGCCATTTGAGGATTTAGGTTTTCTTGCTTGTGAATTCTAAAACTGCCATACAAAATTGAAATCTCTAAAGATGTCTGTAGTAAGCACAGCAGGCTTGCGGTGAGCAGATTCGCCCAAATAAATCCCAAAAAATTCAGCTTCAAGTTCGCCGACTTCCTCTTCATCATGTACAGTCCACCTGATATCGCGACAGTCTTTGAATGCCAGCACATAAGGCAATCTTTCTTCAGGATTGTAGACGCATTCGATTAATACTTCGTTTCCCCACAAAGATACTTTGACATTTGTGACTAAAGAGGTCAAGCCACCCAAGCCAAGTAAGTTATAGTCGTCCTTTCAATCACTCATTTAAATTGCTGCTACAATACTGCTTGCGGTTCAGATATTAAAACCTCTGTTTCTAATCCTCCTAGTTCTGGATTTAAATCCTCTCCCTTATGAATAGTGAAACTGCCGTACAAAATTGAAATTTCAAAAATATCCGTATGGATTAAAGCTGCTTTTCGGTGCGCCTCTTCACCCAAATGAATGCCAATCAAATCAGCTTCTGGATCTTGTACATCTTCTGGATGGAAAACCTCCCAACTGATATCTCGGCAGTCATGAAATACGATAGTATAAGGCAATCGATCCCGTGTAGGATCGTAAATACATTCAAATACAATTTTATTTCCCCAGAAAGAGACATTGACATTGGTTACTAGGGATGTCAGTTCACCTAAATTAAGCAAGTTGTAGTCATCCGGCATATTAATCCCTCACTTTTTCTCCCGTATTGTGTGTTCCCAGAATTTGGTTGCCAAACTCATCGCGTGTTTTGACCAAGCTGCCGTCTTTATCAAGACGTAAACCTTTGTTTATTTTTCTGCCATCTGAACCGTATCTAGGCACTGGGGTTCGTATAACTTTACCATCAGCACGAATATTGACTCGCGAACGATCGGCAAATTCGTATTCAAGATAACCACCTTTAGTCGGTCTGATTTCTGCACCCAGTCCTCGCAAAAAGTCATCGACTTCTTGGCGAGTCATCCCGGTCAAGTCTCCAAATTCCGATGCAGTTCCATTTCCTCCAACTCCCTGACTCGGCATTGCCAAGTTTCCTCACCAACCATTGCTGATTTAAGTTTAACACAATACATTTTGCAGGACACAACATCGTTGTGTCCCTAGCATTTTCTGTATCGAAACAGAATTAACCCCAGCGCGAATGCTGATAAGCAGCATAAGTATCAAATAAAGCACCCACCAAACCAAAAGCTAAGCCGATCACCAAAAAACCTTGGAAGGGACAGCCGCTGCCGAAAGTAGCTAAGAACTGTAAAATCTGGTCTTCTCCAGAACGACCGACCCCTTGGAGAGCAGGCACGAGACCGATCAACGAACAGCTAGTCAATCCCGCGCCGATTAACAATAAGGGAGCGATAAAGCTCAATAGGCTCGTTAGCAGTAAAGAGCGAAGAAAATTAGGGAAAATGCTCATAATATTCAGTAAATTCAGCTAAACTGCCGAAAGGTGCAAGTAAAATAAACTTGTCCTTTTCTACGATAGGCAGCGATCGCCCTCCGTAGGCAGTTCTGTCAAAAATCTTAAATTTTAGAGAAGAAACTTGTTTAAGATTTGTAGATAGATTTCATTTTTTGCAGTTGTTCTAGAGTCAAAATCCCTTGAGCACAACTACACCATCGAGCCTCAGTTTGTGGAGTCAGCGGTTGCTAGCAGCAATTTTATTGGGCGGCCAAGTCATGCTGCACTTGCTGAAGGGCAAAATTAACCGCCGCAATACCCTCGATCAAATGGCAGCAGTTGGCCCGGAATCGCTGCTGATTGCTTTGCTGACTGCGGGTTTTGTCGGCATGGTATTTACGGTTCAGGTAGCGAGGGAGTTTATTAACCTTGGTGCGGGTAATGTCGTCGGCGGCGTTTTGGCTTTGTCTTTGACTCGCGAACTCGGCCCTGTTTTAACAGCCGTGATCGTAACGGGACGAGTCGGTTCGGCTTTTGCGGCGGAAATCGGTACGATGCAGGTCACAGAGCAGATAGATGCCATGCTGATGCTCAGAACAGACCCGATCGACTATTTAGTAATTCCCCGCGTCTTGGCTTGCTGCTTAATGCTGCCAATTCTGACAATATTGTCCCTCGTTACGGGCATCGCCGGCGGGCTGCTGATTGCGACGACAATGTACGGCGTATCTCAAACCGTGTTTTTAGAATCAGTCCGCAGTTTCCTGACTCTGTGGGATATTTGTAGCGCGGGTATTAAGGCTTTTGTGTTCGGTGGTTTGATTGCTGTCATCGGTACTAGCTGGGGTTTGACGACTACTGGCGGTGCAAAAGGCGTGGGACAATCGACGACTACGGCGGTGGTGACGGCTTTGCTGGCAATTTTTATTGTTAACTTTTTCCTGACTTGGCTGATGTTCCAGGGCACGGGCTCTAGCGTACTCAAAGGCTTGTAAGCTAGGAAACAGTAAAATATGAATAATTGGCAATATTCCTTTATCTACCCCTGATTTAAACCCGTGACGACAACTACCTCTGGGACTGCGCCCACAGATACGATCGAACTCGCCCCTAGTTATGCGATTCCCCTAGTTCTGGTACTGACTGCTGTACCGCTGCTGTTTGTGCAGAAGTGGGTGAGTTTACCCCTGGCGCTGTTCGGCTTGTTTCTGATGTACCAAGCCGCCACGATCCGGCTACAGTTTACTCCAACGGATTTGGACATTTATCGATCGTCCAAGTTGATCCGCCAATTTCCTTTCCGACAATGGCAAAATTGGCGGATATTTTGGCCCGCTGTGCCGATTTTGTTTTACTTCAAAGAAATTAACAGCATTCACTTTCTGCCGGTTCTGTTCGATCGTAAAATGCTACAGACGTGCTTAGAACAACGCTGTCCCCGTCAAGACTAAACAAGTTGTTAATTTTTAATTTTTAACTTTCCGTGCCCCACGCCGAACCAAATTTCTCATGAATTCAGACGAATTTCCCACCCAAAAGCCCGAATCACAACCAGCCGCTGACGGCGAACCAACTTTACCCGTGAATCAGATGGACGACCAATTGCCATTTCAAATACGGAAATTGTCGATCGCCCAAAACGATCTCACATCCCAAATTCTGCCCGAAAGAGACCCCTGGGACGAGGAAAATCCCCACATTACCCCTGTGGTGGACGAAGCGGGCGCGATCGCCCAAATAGAGCCAAAGACAGAGGATAGAGAATCTGAAAGTGCGATCGAGCCAATCGAGCCCGAAACAGAATCCCAGCCAGCAACAACCGCAGAAACGGTAACGCCCGTACCAGAAAATGTCACCGACAATTTGGCCCAACGAGTTCAAGCATTGCAGCAGCAAGAACAAGATTTGACTGCCAGAATTGCCGCCTTGGAAGCCGACAAAGCCAAGGCCCAAGAAGCGTTGGGCGAGGCTCAAGCATCGATCGGGCGTTTGGTACAAGACGGCTTGATTCAACTAGATAGTCGCAAACAAACACTGCAAATCGAAGTCGAAAAACTCGAAAGAAGGCGCGATCGAATTCAAAAGGAAATGCGGACAACTTTTGCCGGAGTTTCCCAAGATTTAGCAATCCGAGTCCAAGGTTTCAAAGACTATCTAGTCGGCAGTTTGCAGGATTTAGCAGCTACCGCCGAACTCTTAGATTTGACGCCACCGGTGCAAGAAACTACCAAACAAATCTCTGTTGATAATTCTCCATCCTCTTCCCCGGTAAATCCCAGATTTGCTGAACAAGGATTTCAAGAACAAGCCAAACAAATTCGCCGCACCCTAGACCAATATCGCACTCTCCCCGACTATTACGGCCCGCCTTGGCAACTCCGCCGCACCTTTGAACCCATCCACGCGGAACGAGTTTCTAACTGGTTTTTCACCCAAGGAGGAAGGGGCGCTTTGCGGACTATGGGTTCGCGGTTGCAAAATATCTTGATTAGTTCGACCATTATTTCTGTACTCAGAAGCGTCTACGGCGGACGGGTGCGGACATTGGTGCTCGCGAACAGTCCCGAACGTTTGGGAGAGTGGCGCCGGGGTTTGCAGGACTGTTTGGGGATTACTCGCACCGATTTTGGCCCGGAAGGTGGCATTATTATGTTTGAGTCTGCGGAGGCTTTGGCTCAAAAAGCCGATCGACTGGTGAGAGATGGAAAATTGCCGTTAATTGTGATTGATGAAACTGAGGATTTAATTAGTTTGTCAATGCTGCAATTTCCGCTGTGGCTAGCCTTTGCTCCCGATCCGCAAAGTTTGATGGCTGCTAAGGATTTTTAAAGAAGGAAGAAGGAAGAAGGAAGAAGGAAGAAGGAAGAAGTCAGTAGTCAGTAGTCAGTAGTCATTAGTCATTAGTCATCAGGAAGAAGGAAGAAGGAAGAAGGAAGAAGGAAGACATCTTCATAAATTAGTTTTAATTTCTTGTAATCCAAGAACTAAATTTAATTTAGGAAGATGTCACCTCCCAGCAGGTTAAAGAATTATCGTTAAATTTGTAGCGAAGACTTGAGTTCTCAAAAGTAATGAATGAGGGAATTTATTATGGGTTTGTGGTTGATTTTAAATGGCGCATTGTTAATCGCAGCTTACTTGCTGGGTTCGATTCCGACTGGGTACACCTTGGGTAAATTGATGCTGGGGATTGATATTCGCGAAGTAGGTTCGGGTTCGACTGGTGCGACTAATGTACTCAGGACTTTGGGGAAGTGGCCGGGGTTGGCGGTGTTGCTGGTTGACGTGTTGAAGGGCGTAAGTGCGATCGCTCTAATCCGCTACATCTACTCTCTAGAGTTTACCAGCCAACTAGCGATCGCCGCCGGTTTAGAAAATACTGCAACTATCATCCCGTGGATGGCAACTTTGGCAGGTTTGTTTGCAGTTTTGGGACACAGCAAATCTATCTGGCTGGGCTTTACTGGCGGTAAATCTGTGGCGACGAGTTTGGGAGTTTTGCTGGGTTTGTACTGGCCAGTTGGTTTGGGAACTTTCGGAATTTTTGGCATAGTTTTTGCGGTATCGCGCATTGTTTCTTTAAGCTCGATTATCGGAGCAATTAGCGTTGCTGGATTGATGTTTGCTTTACATCAGCCGCTGGCTTATGTATTGTTTGGAATTGCGGGCGGCGTGTTTGTGATTGTGCGGCATCGCAGCAATATTCAGCGGCTTTTGAACGGTACTGAGCCGAAAATTGGACAGAAATTGGAAACAGCAGCTAGCGATTGATCGGACGATTAGTATCAATAATCTATAGCGGTTCTCAGAAAGATGAGGTATGCCCTATGCCCTATGCCCTATGCCCTATGCCCTATGCCCAGTCGTACCTCACCTTTTTGAGAACCGCTATAGATTTAATCTGCGGATTGCTGGGTAGAATTTGAGCGCAGAAAGTCACGGTATTCTATAGCCAATTGCATCGCTTCATTGTAAGGCGGATTGTCAGCAAATTTTCCAGCAATTCGTTCCCACTAAGGTTGAGAAAACGAGTTATTTTCTACTTTGTCTTTGAGGCGAGCAACTTCAGCTTCTAAGAGGGCAACCCTTTCTTTCTTCTAACTTTTCTGGCATTGGCGATCGTCCTCCCTTGAACTCAACTCTTATTTTTTTATTGTAGGTCTTTAAATTCTCTGTGGTTATTTACCTAATTCTTGAGAACGCAAACAAGCTGCTTTGACTGCTTCGATCAAAGCCGACCGAAAGCCGTTACTCTCTAATGTAGCAATTCCGGCAATCGTTGTGCCGCCGGGACTTGTAACTCGATCTTTTAATTCTGCTGGGTGCATTCCCGTTTCTTGCAATAGCTTCGCTGTACCGAATACAGTTTGCAGGGCTAATTGAGAGGCGATCGCCCGTGGCAAACCTGCACAAACTCCGCCATCTGTCAAGGCTTCGATCAAAATCGCTACATAACCTGGCCCGGAACCGGAAAGGCCAGTCACCGCATCCAGCATACTTTCAGGCACTTCCACCACTTCTCCCACCGCCTGAAAGATGCGCTTGACTAATTCTAAATCAGCCGGTTGCACGAGTTTCCCTGGGGCGATCGCGCTCATTCCCGCGCCTACCGTTGCCGGAGTATTTGGCATCACACGCAGCACTACTCGCCCCGGAAACGCCGGTTCGAGCTTGCTGAGCGGGACTCCTGCCAAAATCGACACTACCACCGCTTCGGGCTGGGAATTAGCCGTTTCTCCATTATTTCCTTGTTTGCGATCGGCCGCCACGGCCAACTCCAAAGCTACCTTCTCAAAAATTTGCGGTTTAATCGCCAAAAACAGCACTTCTGTAGCGGTAGCAACTTCAAGATTGCTGGCTGTTGTTCCGATTCCGTAGGTTTCCGTCAAAAATTCCCGCCGTTGGGGTTGCGGATCGCTCACCAATATTTCTGAGGGCAAATAAACTTTTTGTGCTATGAGGCGGGATAAGAGAGCCTCTCCCATTACTCCGCCGCCGATCGTACCAAATTTTATGTTAGTCATTCTGAAGGAAGAAGGAAGAGGGAAGAAGGAAGAAGGAAGAGGGAAGAAAGAAGAGGGAAAAAGGAAGAATAAAGAGAGAAAAAGGAAGAATAAAAAAAGAGGGAAAAAGAAAGAAGGAAAAAGGAAAGAGGAAAAAAAATTGTAATAATCGAAAAATATCCAGAATGCGATCATCTGATTTCGGCAAGTTTAAAACTATAAACCAACAGACAATCTCATCTTTTACGATATTTTTCTTGCTTCCTTCCTTGTTCCTTCTTCCCTCTTCCTTCTTCCTTCATTCTTACTGAACCATTTGAGCTTGTTCTGCCGGCCAGACTGTCGGTGCAGGAGCAGCCGCAGCAGGGCGCGGGCGTCCTTGGGCTGGAGGCACTTCGTGAACCACACCAGACTGAGTTCTCACCTGCACGCAGCTAGGCGTAAACAAGAAGATGCTTTCGCCAATGCGCTCTTGATGACCGTCAAGGGCGTAAGTACCGCCCGCCACAAAGTCCACAGCTCTTTGCGCTTGGTCTGGATCCATCACCGTCAGGTTCAAAACCACAGATTTGCGTTCTTTAAGAGCTCGAATTGCTGCCGGCATCTCTTCAAAAGTGCGCGGCTCCATCACTACTACTTCCGAAATCCCGTTCATAGCTCCAGGCATTCCAATCACGTTATTCATTACTGACCCTACTCCCCCGGTTGGTGCAACAACATCCGTACCTGTCGATCCTACTACTGACCGCTCCCGCATTCTGCGATTTTGGCGACGTTCTTCTTCTGCTGCGGCGACAGCAGCAGCGGCGGCGTTCGGTTCAGGCTGTTGGTAGACGTTCTGAAAGCGTTCTCCTTCCGCTTCGTCGTACTCGTAATCGTATTCAGGCTCATTGTTGAAGCCTACAAAATCTCGTAGCTTAGAAAAAATGTTCACCATTTAAGCTCCTTCACGACTGTGCTGCCCCGACTATACTCGCGTTGCGGGTTAGCCGCGGGTCGCTAACTACTCTATTTTTAACCCAAGTTGTGCTGATCAGAAGATTTCAACAATTTATCTCCTCCTAGAGCCAAACAAGCTTGTTCCTAGCCGTATCATAGTAGCACCTGCTTGAATTGCCAAATGATAATCTCCCGACATCCCCATCGAGAGCTGCTGCATTTGAATGCGGGGCAAATTTTGCTGCTGGATTTTGTCAGCAAGTTCGCGGGTGCTGTTAAATAATTCTCGGATTTGCGAGTCATCTAATCCCAACGGAGGTATTGTCATCAAACCTTGAATTTTGATATGCTGACATTCGTTGAGTTCTGGAAGGTCGGCAAGCAGTTCTGGGACGCTCCACCCGTATTTGTCGGAATCTGGCAACATTTTTACTTGCAGGCAGACTTGGGGAGAGCAGGACTGTTCGCCCGCTATGCGATCGAGCCGACGGGCCAGTTTTAAGTTGTCCACAGAATGAATCCACTGGAAAAGCTCTAGGGCTTTGGCCGCTTTGTTGGCTTGCAAGTGGCCGATTAAGTGCCAGTTGATATCCGGCAAATCTTGCAGTTGGCTTTGTTTATCGGCAGTCTCTTGAATCTTGCTCTCGCCAAAATCTCGGATACCCGCCTCGTATGCTTCGCGGATAGCGTCAGTCGATACCTGTTTGGTAACGGCAATTAACCGCACTGATTCGGGCAAGTCTTGGCGAATGCTGTTAATTCGAGAGGCAATGGTCATAGGTTCTGGATCGCTGAGAACTGGAGGGCAAGAAAATTAAAACAGATACCAATTACCAAATTACCAATTACCGATTACCAATTACCGATTACCAATTACCAAGTTACCAATGGCCGATTTTCGCTACTGAAATGTCCGCTTGTGAATAACCTGTAATTGGTCGTACTCCTGATATTGACCGCTGCGACGGAGGGTTCGCAGGCGAATTTCGACCATCAGGCGAGCGTCGGAGCGACTGATGGGATCAAATCTCAGGCCGCCAGGGCCGTTGGTTACTAAGAAAAATAGGCGTTGGGCATATAGGGTGGTAAATAATTCTTGGCTGTCTTCAACCTGGGATATCCTGAAGAGGAGGCCAAAGTTTGGATGATTCAGGTAGGTTTCGGTAGTCATTCACACTCACAATCGATCGATAATTAGATTAAAGATTTAGACTTTAGATTTTAGTTTCACTCGATCGCGGGGTGCAAAGGGCGATCGCCGTAGCCATGCTATAGTCTCCATCGTGACTGAGGCTCAACTGCCACTGGCAATTTCCCCAAACAGAGGCTTGTGCTGCTGCGGTTCCGTGCAGTTGCACGTTGGGAACACCGTTTTCGGAGCGCCGAATTTCCACATCTGCATACCGTATTCCCCGCCATCCCGTGCCTAGGGCCTTGACAACAGCTTCCTTGGCTGCCCACCGCCCGGCTAGTTGGTTGCAGGAAACTCGGTTCATTTTACCTTTAATGCTGCTGTCTTGAGAATTTAGTTGTCGGCAATCTCTTTGTTCGGCGGGCGTGTAAACTTTTTCTAGGAAGCGATCGCCAAACCGGTCTAATGCAGCTTGAATGCGGGGAATATATACGATATCTGTCCCAAGATAGATGTTCAAAGTCTTGAATCTCTAAATATTCGTCTCCATTACTTTAGCAGCACTATCGCGATCTGCATTCTTGTTGGAAACTGGTATTAGTTTTGCTTGGATGGGTGGCCCATACCCGTCAAGCATAAATGGTTTGATTCCCGTACTGTCAACTGTCAACTGTCAACTGTCAACTGTCAACTGTCCCAACCCCAAACCAAGCGGGCGCTCCAGAGGGCGAGTAAGCAGCCGAGGGCGATCCAGTCTCGGATTTTGAAATCCAACTGGTGCCATTCTACACGGTGTCGATCGGGACTGGTGAAGCCGCGAACTGTCATAGCGCTAGCCATTTGTTCGGCTCGCAGGAGCAAGTTTTCTAACAGCCGCTCGGCAATCAGTAACCAAACTTGAGCGGCGCGGCGAAATCCGAGTTTTTTCCAGTTGATCGCTCTGGTGCTGACCGATCGCACTAAATTTTGTATTTCTTCCAATACTAGGGGAATGAAGCGCAAAGATAACGTTAATGTTAGTGCGATTTCGGTGACAGGCCAGTTTAAACGACGCAGCGGCTGCATTAAGTTTTCTATAGCTGCGGTGATTTCTTCGCTGGCTGTGGTAAGGAGGTAGAGGTTGGTGCTGTAAATTACTGTGAAAAATAGGGTGCTGACGTTGATAGCTAAATCTAGGGATTTGCGGGTGATTTTTATCGGGCCTTGTTTGAATAAAACGTAACTGTATTTTGTGGGTTGCGGGAGTTTATTTGGGATTGGGGATTTGGGATTTTGGGTTGGGGAGTTTGAGCCTAAGTTAAAAGGTTTGTACCAGGGTTTGGGCTTCTGAGGGGGTGGAAGCGTTGCGGGCTGTTGGGAAAAGGTTAATTCGTCGGCGGGGATGCGGGGCTGGTGTTCTGAGGGAAGTCCGTCGGGGGCGATCGCGCTGAGGCAAAATACTAAAAGGCAGAATAGCAAAAGCATTCCCATTTGCTGTTTCCACACGCGGAAGGGAATGGCTGCGCTGAGTGTCAGTACGATTAACATCGCTACTAGCATCAACCGCCAAACGGGATTGGCGAGTATTGGTACAATCAGAAATGTCATCAACCAGGCTAATTTGACGCGGGAGTCGAGCCGGTGCAGCCAGGTTACTGGTTGTTCTAGGTATAGTCCAATGGGGAGCGATCGCAATAAATCCATTTTGTCGATTTAAGATTTTTAAGAATATCAATTTATTGAACTGCGAAAAACGTGAAGGAAGAGAAGGAAGAGAAAGAAGGAAGAGAAAAGAAAAAAACGCAATTTGCTTAAATCATTAAACTGCGTTTTTTCTTTAATCTAGAGTCTAGAATTACTTCACACGTAGCGCTCTGTTGGTGGTACTTTCTTCGCTGGCGCGAACTTTTTTGCCTCTCCAAAGCAGCCGCATTGGTGTACCGGTAAAGCCGAGGTGTTTGCGGAATTGGCTTTCCATGTAGCGGCGGTAGTTTTCGGTGAAGCGTTTGGGATCGTTGACAAACAGCGCGATTGTCGGTGGTTGCGATCGCACTTGAGTACCGTAATAGATTTTGCCTTGTTTTCCTTGGCGGGTAACTGGCGCTGAGTGCCAGGTTGTGGCTTCTTCTATGACTTCGTTAATCACGGCGGTAGCGACGCGACGCTTGTGTTCGTCGGAGGCTTTGTCTACTAATTCAATGATTTTTTCAACTCGCTGTCCACTCATGGCGCTGACAAAGATCATTTCTGCCCAGTCGAGGAAATACAGTTTAGTTCTTGCTGTTTTTTCGTACTCGTAGATCGTGTCGTTGTCCTTTTCTATGGCATCCCATTTGTTGATGACGATGATGCAGGCTCGACCTTCTTGGCTGATGCGATCGGCTAATTTTTGATCTTGATCAGTAACGCCGTCAATTGCGTCAATGACTAGCAGTATGACATCGGCGCGGCGGATGGCTTTGAAAGCGCGGTTGATTCCGAAAAATTCGGCACCATATTCGACGTTTTTCTTTTTGCGAATTCCGGCTGTGTCGATCAGGCGGTAGGTTTGACCGTTGCGTTCTACTATGGTGTCAATTGCGTCGCGGGTTGTGCCAGAAATCGGGCTGACTATGGCGCGGTTTTCTCCGAGAAATGAGTTAAGCAAGCTCGATTTGCCGACGTTGGGACGACCGATTATTGCTACTTTTATTTCATCTACTTCTGGCTCTACTTCTGTGGGAAGGTAAGTCATTAATTGGTCTAGCAATTCGCCGGTGCCGTTACCGTGAATCCCGGAAATGGGGTATGGTTCTCCTAGTCCCAATGTCCAAAAGTCTGCTGCTTGGGTGAGTCCTGTATTTTCCGATTCGCATTTGTTGACGGCGAGAATGATCGGGACTTTTTGCACCCGCAGCCAAGAGGCGATGGATTCGTCGCCGCCTGTGAGTCCGGTTTTTCCGTCTACTACGAAAATGGCTGCGCTGGCTTCTGATAGGGCTGCCAGTGCTTGTTCGCGGATTAATGGCAGAAATTCGGTCTCGTCGTCGAATACTAGCCCGCCGGTGTCTACGACTTGATATTCGCGATCGCCCCAGTATGCTGGTCTGTACGTGCGATCGCGCGTGATTCCCGGTTCGTCGTGGACGATCGCGTCTTGGCTGTTGGCTAAACGGTTGACGATCGTCGATTTGCCTACATTGGGTCGTCCAATAATAGCAACTATAGGTAGAGGCATAAAAGTAGCAGCAATCAGGCTGCGCCGTAATTTTGAGCTTTAATCTTTGATTATAAGGGAATGTGACTGAAATGGAAAGACTTATTTCTGTATTGGGGTTAGCTGTTTTTGTCGGTTTGTCCTACGCCTTTTCAGTCGATCGGCGCGCGGTTAAGTGGCCTCCCGTACTGTGGGGAATTGCTTTGCAGCTAATTTTTGCAATTTTGATTCTCAAAACTGCTCCGGGTTTGGCGGTATTTAAATTTTTGGGAGATTTAGTCACCCAGTTTCTCAATTTTTCAGATGCCGGGGCAAAGTTCGTATTTGGAGACAATTTTGCCGACCACTTTATCGCTTTTAAAGTGCTGCCGACTATTATCTTTTTCTCTTCGTTTATCACCCTACTTTATCACTATGGCATTTTGCAGCGGGTGGTGCAAGCAGTCGCTTGGGGCATGATTAAAACCATGAAAACTTCCGGTGCAGAAACGCTTTCTTGTGCTGCCAATATTTTTGTCGGACAAACAGAAGCGCCACTGTTAATTAAGCCTTATGTGGCGACAATGACGCTCTCGGAACTTCACGCTGTGATGACGGGGGGTTTTGCGACAATTGCCGGCGGAGTAATGGCGGCTTACATTTCTTTTGGAGTGTCAGCTCAACATTTAATTGCTGCGTCGGTGATGTCGGCACCGGCTGCTTTGGCTATTTCTAAATTGCTGTACCCAGAAACTGAAAAGTCCCTGACTGCTGGCGAGGTGGAGATCAAGGTAGATCAGGTTTATGCTAATGCGGTGGATGCGGCAGCTTCTGGTGCTACCGACGGCTTGAAGTTAGCTGCTAATGTGGGGGCGATGCTGATTGCTTTTTTGGGTTTATTGGCATTTTTTAATGCACTTTTGGGTTGGTTTGGAGGGCTGATTAGTTTGCCTCAGTTGTCGCTGGAATGGATTTTTTCTTATTTGATGGCTCCGGTGGCTTGGCTGATGGGTATCCCTTGGGCGGATTGTGGAAAAATAGGAGTTATTCTCGGAAAAAAGACGATTTTAAATGAATTTATTGCTTATTTAGATTTGATGAAATTGGTGAAACAACAGGCGATTTCAGAACGAGCAGCAATTATTGCGACTTATGCTTTGTGTGGCTTTTCTAATATTGGTTCCATCGGAATTCAAATTGGGGGGATTGGTGCGATCGCGCCATCCCGCAAAGGCGATTTGGCTCGGTTGGGTGTGAGGGCGATGATTGCTGGTTCTGTGGCTTGTTTCATGACTGCTTGTATTGCGGGAATGCTGCTTTAAAAGTTCTCAGTTTTGTAAGGTGCGCGGTACGCACCCTACTTTCTACTCTCAAGGTTATTAAATAAAAGTTAAAATTTGATAATTAAAATCTGGTAGATGTTTAATATATAACGAAAAACATCTAATTTTAGCGATCGGCTATTATGGAAAATAGGCAGGAATTTAGTCTGTAACAACGGTATATAGAAACTGGAAACTAAATTCTCCTCAAAGCCAAATAAATAGGTGGTGTAATATGGCTGTTCTGCAACTAGAAGACGGTAGGACATATACGGATATCGGGGCGATCGCTCGCCAACTGGATGTTTTAAATATTCAGATCGATCGCCTGTCAACGAACAAAAATCCTGCGGTTCGAGAAATCCTACTCCAAGACATTCTCAGCGTAACAGAAAAACAGCAGGTACTCGCAGCATTTAAAACCGAGTTTGAATACTTCAAGCGCGCCAGCGGATGTCAGTGGTGCGACTTAAAGGTGTTGCATCCCGGTTCGCCGCAGATTTACTCGCTGATGACTAAAAGCGATCGCACTCACACCCACGCAGATGCAGAAGTTCTACATATTTTAGCTGGGGAATGTGTTTTTGGTTTCGTGTGTCCTAACGGCTCTCAGGTACAATTAATGTTGGAAGCTGAAGAATATATTAAAGTACCGGCTAATACCGAACATTGGTTTTATCTCACTCCGTTGCTGTACTTAAAAGCCGTGCAGTATTACACCACTGCTCAAGGTTGGGTTCCTCAGTATACTAATAGGAAACTCAAGATAAAAAACTAAATCAGTCGGCGATTGAAATCGCGTCTACACAAACGATGTCCGCCGACGCGGACTAAGAAATTAAGATAAAATTCGGCGATTGAAATCGCGTCTACACAAACGATGTCCGCCTCCACGGACTAAGAAATTAAGATAAAACTCGGCGATTGAAATCGCGTCTACACAAACGATGTCCGCCTCCGCGGACTAAGAAATAAAGGCGAAATTGATTAAATTTTGTCTAATTCGGCGGGTGCGGCAATTTCAATTTCTTCGCAGCGCTGCAACAGCGATTCTATTTCCTGGGCGAGAGAAATTACTTCAGGCCAAGAAGAACCGTTGATTAAATCTTGGGCGTGTGCTAATTTGTTTCTTAATGCTTCTGCTGACTTTAAAAAACGCTCCCCGTAACGTTTGGATTTGAGCCCCAGTCGATCGACTATTTCGGCATTCGTCAGGATTAAATCTCGCTTGTCGCAGAATTGCAGGTAATCGATCAAGTCAATTGCCTCATTTCGCGATCGCCCTAATTGCCACAGGTGTTTTGCTGCTACAATGCGATCGCCCTTCAGCAACTTTTGCCACGAATCTTGGGGAAAATAGATCCGCACAATCCGCAATAAATTCATTTCCAGCAGCGTCACCAACCCAAACAGTAGCATCCGTACCGGTGCTTTTTGCAAATCGCCGCAGGTGACAATCCCGTTGATGCGGTTGCTTTCTAATACAAATAATCTCGGTTTTTCTCGCAGCAGCGGCAGCAATTCCATCAACGGAGTCGCGGCGGCGATTAGCTGTGATGGGTGGAAGATTTGCTGGTAATCGCTGCATTTACCTGTCTTTAAGTGCGATCGTTCTACATAGCCACAAACCGTCCCGTTTTCTTCGATCCCCAGCACGTCAAAATCGCGCGCCTCCATCCACGATCGCAATTTAGCTGCATCTTCAACCGCCGGGACAGATTTTAGCGGTTCCGCGAGATATTTAACTGTAATACTGTCTTTGAATAAATCCCGCAAATCGGCGGAACTTGATTTTAAATGTTTCATCTCATGCCCAGTAATTTCCTGAGTCGTGCCGCGACAAGAGGACTATTAATATTTTAACTGCAAATAGAGACAGGGGATTGCCGTGTCTCTACAGATTTCAAGATCTTACTTGCTGGCTAATTCGGGGCAGTAATGATTTCCTGCAAGGGTTGTGATAATATCGGCATCCGCGAGAAAACTTTCTTTGACTGTGGGATTTTCGATACTGAGAGCTTGCGCGATCGCCCTTAATTTAACTTCCGGCAGAGAAACTCCTGCTTTAGCTTCTGCACATATCCTTTTCGCTGCGGCAATTTTTTGACCAGGGTTAGTTTGAATTCCTTGCAGTAAAGTGTTCGTTGCGTCTGGAGAGTAGCTTTTTGCTAAGCGTTTGTAGTCTTCGATAAATTTCCCATCGTCTCCTGTCAGCTTAATTCCCGATTCTTGGGGCGCGCACAACTCATTTAAGGTAATCACTTCTCCCGCTGAGTTTACCAGAAAACAGCCTGCGCGTTCTTGGGCGATCGCACTTTTGGCGATCGGGACAAATTGTATAATAACCGCGGACATCAGAGCAGTTAAACGCCAGTAATTTAGCATGGCACTATCCTTTATTTGTAATTGTTAATTGATGCTTAACGGGCTCTTCGGCCCGTGCCACAATAGACATCTCCAAAAACTCTTGTGGGGCTGGCAAGATGCCTGCCATTCACGGGGCTGGCAAGATGCCTGCCATTCACGGGGCTGGCAAGATGCCCGTGCCACAATAGACATCTCCAAAAACTCTTGTGGGGCTGGCAAGATGCCTGCCATTTTCAAACTAGCATTTCATTGTCTGTGGAAGTTTTAATTAATAGCAAACATCCCCCTTGTGTGAGCGAATAATGTGTAGAACCGGGAACCGATCGAATATAATCGCCTTGATAGCAAACTTCCCCTTCTACAATTAAATCTCCTTCTAATACAAGCACTTCTTCCGAGCCAGCGTGTCGGTGCAGGGGAAAAGTTACTCCCGGTTCTAGTCGCATCAAGCAGGTAATCTCGCGCTTTTTTTTGTCAATGTAAAGCTTGCCGATCGAGATTCCCGGAACTGAGTAAGGTCTCCATTTGACATCGCGCGATCGCACGATTACAGATGGAGTATTGTTCTCTGTTGGGGAGGTAACAATTGGCTTTGAATTGACTGATTCTGCCGTTAGTGGCAGTTCCGCTATGCGCTGAAATAGGCGGTTTTTCAGGTCGGGGGCGACGGGAACGGCAGGGGCTGTGTAGCCGATCGCAGCAATTGCTGTTTCAAAGGCAGCTAATTCACTTTGTAGTTCTGGAGATGCTTGCAATTTCTCTGCAAGTGCGAGGCGTTCTGACTCATCGAGGATATCGAGAGCTTGAAGGGCTGCAAGGGTATTAAACTCCTCGTCTGGCATCATTTCCATCTGTTCTCCGGCATGATCGATTTTAGATTGTAAATTTTAGATTTCTTTTTGCCATTGCACTAAAGAAAGATGGAAGATTGGAGATGCCATAATTTTAGATTGATCTTAAACAATTTAAATTTTGTTTTTTAACAACCTAAATTTCTTCGCTCAAATTTTGGCGCAATTTAGAAATTCCCAAGCGAATTCTAGTTTTAACTGTACCTGTTGGGATACCGAGTTTAGTCGCGATTGCCGCGCAAGTCAATCCTTGGTAATAGGCTAGTTCGATCGCAATTCGCTGTTCTGCTGGCAGTTTTTCTAGCGCCGCTGTAACTTGTGCGCTGCGTTCTTCGATCATGGCATCTTCCATCGGTTCTGCAAGGCTCGAAGACGGAATTTTCGCATCTTCCAGACAAGCTTGGGCCGCGCGGACTGTTCGCTGCAACACTCGGAGGCGATCGAGGGAACGACTGCGGGTAAGCATGAACAACCACGTATCCGCTCGACTGCGACTAGGATCGTAAGTTGCTGCTTTTTGCCAAATTTGGGAAAAAACATCGAGTACCACTTCTTCAGCTTCTTCTACCGAACCCAGGATTTTGTAAGCGAGCCCGTAACTTGGACGACCGTAGCGATCGTAAAGTTTAGCTAATGCCGTTTGGTCTTTGTGGGCAATCTGCACTAAAAGTAGCGATGAATCGCTTGACTTTTCGCCTGTCATTTCAGTGTACCTAAAAAATTTTGTTTTGAGTGTGCAGATCCAAAATCAAATATTCGGCGTATATCACTATAGAACATAATTCTAAGTTAATTGGGGATGCAAGCATAAGTATGCCTTGGCGGGCTAATTTCGTCATGCTTTGAATTGTAATTTTCCCGATTGATATTGCATTTTATCACTTCTGCATAATTTTTAATACCCAATCTTGCAGTAGAGATCCAAAATCCCCAAACCTTCGTATACCAATTAGGACTTACACAAAAATTAGTTTTACACGCTATTTAAAGCGCTGTATAGGATGCGCACGGCGCACCCTATACAGCGGTAAGGTGCGGACGGCGCACCCTACATCTAGAAGTCTTGTAAAAATCTCATTAGAAATAGAGGTGCTAACTGTGAATCTCACAAAAAGAATTCGGCGAACCATATTAGCAATTGAAGTAGCTTTAATTGTGGTATTAACTCCCGGAATAATTGCTGCTTCCGACCACGACGACGGCGAAGTCGATATCAAAGGTCGTACTGTCAATTTAACCGACCTGTACGTATATCGAGAAAAAGACCAAAATTCCAGTGCTGCGGACGGGGATTTAGTATTGACAATGAATTCAAATCCCCGTTCTGTAGCCCGTTATCAATATTATTTCAGCACTACAGCCCTTTACCAATTTCACATCACCCAGGTAGGCGATGTAAATTCTACCCCGACTGGACGCGCCGATATTATCTTGCGGTTTGCCTTCAGTCCGCCTAACAATCAAGGTATGCAAGCAGTGGCGATAACTGTGATTCGCGGCGGCTCTGAGACAACTACTAAGACTACAGTTAACGGCGGTTTAATTGCCACAACTCCGCTGAATTCTAATGATGTTTTGAATACAGTACCTGTGGACGGTTCTAACTTAACTGTATTTGCAGGCTTGCGGGAAGACCCATTTTTCTTTGATGTAGAACAATTTTTTAGAGTTCGCGCTGGAGCTTTGGGAACAGGGGCGAAAGTAGGTTTCAAGGAACCGAGTAAAGCGATCGACTTTGCTAAAGGTTATAACGTCAATACAATTGCGGTGCGCGTTCCGAAAGCACTTTTGCAAGCAGGAACTGGGGCGAATACTTTTGATGTTTGGTCAACTGTTGCTGTCAGGGATGGAGTTGGTGGATTCAAACAATTCGAGCGTTTGGCGAGACCTGCAATTAATGAGGGTTTGGTAGTTACTCCCGCGTTTATGGAGGCATTTAATAATATTTCTCCTAGATTGGATTTGAGTGCTGCTGCTGCTCCGGTGCGCCAGGAAGCTGTTGCTACTTTGAAGGCTGTGGATCTTTTGGACGGTCAGCAAAATGTCGATCCAAATGCGATCGCCCAAGCTTTCTTACCCGATGTCATGCGGATCGATACTACAAGGCCCAGCGGGTACGGTAGCGCGGCAAATGCTCAAGGAAGTTTGATCGGAGGTCGTTTGCTTTTGGACGACGTTATTGATATCACTCTGGGAGCTTTGGTGGGTTCTCCGGTTGGCGATAATGTTTCATATAACGGAACTCCGGGGAATCCGGGTCAGGGACACAAACCTTTAGAACCGAATTTTCCTTATTTGGCTTTGCCGAATTAGTCAGTTGTCAGTTGACAGTTGACAGTTGACAGTTGACAGTTGTCAGTTGACAGTTGACAGTTGACAGTTGACAGTTGACAGTTGACAGTTATTTGTAGGGTGTGTCGCCATCGATAATTCTGAAAAAAAGAGCAACAAGTTCAGAGCGACGCACCTTCCACAATCATTGAGGAAACCAACCTAATAATTGTTTCGTAGCAAAACTTTTTTCAGTTGACAGTTGACAGTTGACAGTTGACAGTTGACAGTTCGCAAAGTGCCCCGTCGAATTAAACCGTATTTTTTTGTGCTAGAGCAAAAAATGACGAACCATACAATATTATGACTGCGAATAAATCACAAAAACCTAAATCAGATATTTTCTGGTGGTTGCTCCTAATCGGACTACCGATAGTGGGAATTGTCGCAGTTAATTTGCTGCCGAATTTGCGCGAAATTTCAGATAAATTTGCTAACAAAAGTCCGGTAAATCTCGATGCTAATTACCGCTATAATTTCTCGGCTACTTTGAGAAATAATCCGAATCAAAAGGAAGCAATTCAGCAAGAAATAGCTTTTTATCAGCAGCGATTGGCTGTGGATTCCCAGAGTGGTTTGAATCGGGCGGCACTGGCGGGTTCTTATTTGAAAATGGCTCGCGTAACTGGGGAGGGTGGTTGGTTTTTATTAGCGGAACAAGCGGCCCAAAGATCGATCGCCCTTTTGCCTTTTGACAACAAAGGTGCGCTGTTAGTTTTAGCTCGAATTGCCGAGGCTAGACACGATTTTGCTACGGCTTTGCGCTTTGCTAAACAGGTGGGTTTTGAGAATGAAGATGCGATCGCCCTTTCCGTCACATCTCACTTAGCCACCGGAAAAGTGAGTGAGGCAAGTATAGCAGCCGAAGCCTTAGTTAATCGGATTCCCAACTTAGGTTCTCTCACATTAAGAGCATTAGTGAGAGAGTCGCAGGGGCGAGATGCGGAGGTTTTGCAGGATTACCGGCAAGCAATGGCGGCGGAGGAACCGGGAGAAATTGCCGGATCGGCGCGCGCCCGATCGCTCTTAGGTCGATTTTACGCCCGTCGTGGGCAGTTTGTGCAGGCGAAAGCGCTATTTTTGGAAGCTTTGCGGTTAGTTCCACGATACCCGCTGGCGCTGATTTATTTGGGGGATTTGGAGACGCGCCAGGGAAATTATCGGGAAGCAGAGGCTAATTACAGCAAGGTTTCTGCCTATTCTGGTGGGGCTGCGACGGTGTTCGATCGCCTGGTGGATCGTGGTATGGCGAGGGTGAAGGAGTTGCAGGGAGATGCGATCGCCTCCGGGAGATTGCGCGACAAAGCAGAAGCTGGGCTGCGACAGGAACAGGTTTCTGGTGGTTTCGGACACCGCAGGGATTTGGCGAGTTTGCTGCTGGAAAAAGGTCGATCGCAGGATGTCGCCGAAGCGCTGCTGTTAATGCAGGATGAGGTGAAAATTCGCAGGGATGCGGTAACGCTGGATATCTACGCCTGGGCGCTTTCTAGCGCTGGGGAATTCCAAAAAGCCGATCGGGTGATGGCCGAAATAGTGCGATCGGGTGTTCGGGATGCGGGGATGTTTTACCGGGCTGGTGCGATCGGGCGGAGTTTAGGTAAAGATGCCGAATCACGCGCTTATTTTCAAAAGGCTAAGGAAATCGATCCGAGTTTTGATAGTCGATCGGGCAAAACATTAGGTTTGGGAAGTTATGAATTTTAAGATTA
Organism: Lyngbya sp. CCAP 1446/10; assembly: GCF_026130175.1. Classification (GTDB taxonomy): domain Bacteria; phylum Cyanobacteriota; class Cyanobacteriia; order Cyanobacteriales; family Microcoleaceae; genus Microcoleus. The sequence continues at coordinate 38,758 of NZ_JAIGNI010000153.1, forward strand.
GCTATAGACAGATTAAGCAGGATAAATTTATGCACAAAAAATGGCACAAATCGCGCCAATATCTGATTATTTTTGCGCTCACAATCTTACTATTTTTAACAACCTCAACCCGACCAGTTTACTCCCACTGGTCCGACTTATCAGTAGCCGAAATAATCGTCAACGATTTGCAAACCGAAATAACATTAACCTTTCCAACCGGCTTAACAAAATTCGCCGACGACAATGGAGATGGACAGTTACAACTGGCAGAAGTTAGAAATCATCAAACAGAACTAGAAAAGTTTTTTGGTCAAGAAATTAGCATCATCAACAGTAGCAAAATTCAAGGATTGGTTACAGTAAAACCCCTAGAAATATCAGGTAAAACTGCCAGCCTAATCCAGCAGCCAAATACCCACAGCACCTTAATCTTAGACTACACCTGGCCCGTATCTAATGTAATTTCAAAAGACAACAAATTGCGGATTAACTACAATCTGTTTTTGCCCGGAGTGGTGACAGCTAGCTGTCAAGCTACGATTGTGCAAGCTGGTGCTGTAAAAAGCTTTGTATTTACAGCACAAAACCGGGAATTTTTGTTAGCTGGAAAAGAATCTATCTGGGATTCAGGTTGGAGTTTGGTGCTAGCAGTAGCGGGAGCATTTGCGTGGGGATGCGTGCACGCAATGTCTCCCGGACATGGGAAAACCATAGTCGGTGCTTATTTAGTAGGTTCGCGGGCGACTCCAGTACACGCTTTGTTTCTAGCAGCGACAACCACAATAACTCACACTGCGGGCGTGTTTGCTGTCGGCGGAATTACGCTTTTCGCTTCTAATTTAGTCGATCCAGAAAAACTCGATCCTTGGCTGAGTTTAATTTCCGGTTTATTAGTAGCTATTATTGGCTTAAAACTCCTACTAGCAAGAATCAAAATTCGGTTCGGTGTGACGAATTCACTTCTAAAACAAATCAGAAATAAATTATTTTATAAAAAAACTGAAGAACCAGTAAATCTTTTAACTAGGGGAACTTGGGAGAGAGAATTTAAACCTGTCAAACCAGATACATCTCACCACTATCACCATCATGGAGACGGCCGCGTTCACTCGCATTTGCCGCCGGGATCTGACGGTTCTCCGATTACTTGGAAAAGCTTATTAGTGTTGGGAATTTCCGGCGGTTTGTTGCCTTGTCCTTCCGCTTTGGTGATGCTGTTGAGTGCGTCGGCTTTGGGCAATGTTGGTTTGGGGATGACGCTTGTGGTAGCTTTTAGTTTGGGATTGGCTTTGGTGCTGAGTGCGATCGGATTAATCTTGGTTTATGCGAAACAAAATTTTAATAAACTGCCAAAACAGATTACAGCAGTCAAATTTCTACCTGCAATTAGCGCGATGTTTGTAATGTTGTTGGGGTTGGGTATTACTGGAGAGGCTATGTTGAAAATATTGGCTGCGAATCAATGGATTGTTGGCAATGGATAATTTATTCAGTTGACAGTTGATAGTTGACAGTTGACAGCTTGCCCTCAGCGCAGTCGAAGGGATGAGGGCGACTTCTACCTAGAAGTCCGAGGATTGGAGTAATGAATAGTCTGATTTTAATTTCTCGCCTTTAGGAGTTCCGGCTTTAAACCAATTCTTTCTGGTAAGCTGTTTTTGAGAGCTTTTGTATCCCAAGATTTAACTAAGCTGGCGGGAAGTCCCCGCCCGGATAAGGATTAGAATTGGTGGGAAAGCCCGACTAATTCAAGATCAAATCGAACTATGTTTATTAATAATTTCAGCTAAATCCGGTATGCCGTTTTCCACGTAAGTCTTAGCTGAGGGGCGGAGTTTTGCATAGGCGCCTTTGACAACTGCTCTTGTGCTGTTTTCGGCTTTTTTGTCACTGATTTGGAGCAATTCGTCTGCTACTTGAGCTTTTCTTGCAGCCAGATATTCGACTGGGTTGCCATTGTTTACGGCTTCAGTCCACATCGGATCGAGTGCGATCGAGATTTCGGGCAGAAGTTGATCGACGACTTGGGCGCAATAGTCAGCCCGTATCTTTTTGACAGTAGAGTAGGCAGCTTTCAGAGCTAAACCACCCAATCCCGGCGCTGAAGCAACTTGTTTTTCTATCAACTCTACACACTCATCAACAAAAGTGTCTCTGTTTTTTTCATTCAATAGAATATCGCTAAGTCCCATTTTTACTCTCCTTGATTTAACAGTCAATGTGCTGATTAGCTTTGAGTTTCATCTGGCGATTATATATCAAAAAGAACACTTTGAAAAAAATATTAGACAAGCTCTGTCTTACAATAAGTGGCATTTGCACGTATAGCGGTTCTCAAGCGTGGTGAGGTATGCCCAATGCCCAATGCCCTGTTTGCCCTGTTTGCCCTGTTTGCCCAATGCCGTTCGCGTACCTGATCTTTCTGAGAAAGGCTATATATATTGGCACGCATGATTAGGATTCGACGTTCGACTTGAAGGGCGCAGGTACTGCAACGAGGGGAAGTTTCAGGGTTTGAGTCGGCCCATCGATCGATCGCAATACGAGATTTTTCGGTAATTTCGAGGCAGTGTTGACTCCGGCAAAAATTTGAAGCGATAAGGTTAAAGCCGCGGCTAACAACAGTTTTTCTAACATGGCACTACCTCCAATTACGTATGCCTTCCGGCATAATTCCTCTTACACCTACACCATACAGAACTTCTTCTCCGGCAAGTGCGATCGTACAAGCGTAGTTAAGTGACACATATCACGAGGGAGGAGGGGGTGAGAGCAAGAGGGGGTGAGAGGGAGAGTGGGGAGACTGGGGGAGTGGGGTAGTGGGAAAAATCTTCCCTCTTCCTTATTCCCTCTTCCCTCTTCCTTCTTCCTTCCAAATCGAGAATTGTCCTTCAGAAAGAAGCCGTTGAGTGTCTCAGAAAGGTAGAATTAGCGCGTAGAAGTTATTTGACACAGCGGAGGTACCGACAAGATGCTTGCATACATTCTGGCGTTGGCGGTCGGTCTGGGCAGCTTTAGTATTTACATGGCGGCCTTCTTTTTTCCAGAAGTTCACCGGAAAAGTGATTTTACTTGGAGCGGGGTAGGACTTTTTTATGCGTTAATTTTATGGGCTTGTGCGGGGCGAATTACTGGTGCTCTCCTGCTGGGTCAAATGGCGGGGGTGGCTCTGCTGGGCTGGTTTGCTTGGGAAACTTTGACTTTGCGCAGGCTGGTAGCACCAATTGCTCAGCAAACTCCGATTCCTCAATCTCCGAATTTGGCTGGGGCGATGGGCGGGCCGTTAGCAGGTTTGTTTGGTAAGAAACCTGAACCCGCAGCCAAAAAACCTAAGTTTGTCCGATCGCCCAAACCGAAAACTGATGCGGTTCCAGCACCTGCGAATCAGGGCGAGGTCAAGGTAGCTCAACCACCGGCGACTCCCCCAATCGCGGAAATTATTGCCGAAAGTTCGATCGCCCCTGACTTAAAAATTCCCGACAAGAGCGCACCCGCAATTACAGAAATACCCGTGTTTTCCGTCGAAACTCCTGCTGCTGAGACTAAACCCGCGCCAGTAGAATCAGCCAGCAACTTCACTCCTTTACCCCTACCTCTAGAATTTTCAGAAATTGCGGCCACACCAACTGTGGAGCCAGCAGAGGCTCAGCCAGAAGCTAAAAAGCAGACTGAAGATGATGATGATTTTGACGAGATGTGGAGGTCGATGGCTAAAGATTCCCAGTCTGATGCTAGTTTGGCAGCCGCAGCGGCGACAGCAACCGCAGCGGCGACAGCAGCCGCAGCCCCAACGGCTAACCCAACTCCTGCCAAAACAGCTAAAAAATCCGGCGGTTTCGGAAGTCTGTTCGGCAATATCAAAAATAGTCTCGGTGGTATGTTGGGACGAGGTGCGACTAAAAACAAGCCTGATGCAAATACTCCGGTGACAACAGCAAAAGTGGCAGAGAAGTCGATCGCACCTGAATCTAAGGTAACGGCAATTCCTGCACCGGAGATCGACCAGATTCTCGAATCAGAATTAGCCCAGGCGGCCGCCGAAGTGGTAGCCGAAACCAGCAACACTGCTGTGGAAACAAGCCAAGGATTGCCGTTTCCCACCGATGTTGAAGCAATGGCTGAATTGATAGCGGCAGAAACCGCGAGTTCTGCCAAAATAAGGGAAAGTGCGATCGAAGAATCATCCGCTGAGACTCAGATAACGCCGTTAGCCCAAGAAATACCTGCGGCTGAGGTTGATGAAGCGACAGAAGATGCTGCCGCACCGGAAGCCGAAGCCCCTGCTGTATCTCTAGAAATGACTGTGGTGGAAATCTTTTCAGCACCGCCTGTAGAGATAGAAGTACCGGGAGAACCAGGGTTGAGCGTGCAGGTAGAAACGGTTTCAGTGTCAGTGATCTCGATCGAATCCACAGAAGAAAAACCCTCTTCTGACGGACAACAACCCGATTTAATCGAACCTGCCACACCAGCCACTGAATCCAAGTCTGAGAATATATCCGGCGAAGATCCGCCGTCATCTTGACGCAAAAAGCAAAAGGTAGAAACCAGAATTTAAAAAATTCTGCCTTCTACCTTCTTCCGTCTTCCTTTTAGGACTTAGGCGCGGGTGGCGAGAAACCGGGTTTTCCCAAAAAGAAATAATTCGTTGCCACTCGCATACTCAGTAAAAAAACCGTCTCTTTGGTCGAATTTTGTAATCCCGTAAATCCTTACTTTTACATTTTTCTTTCTTTCTTCCTTCTTCCTTCTGCCTTTTATATTCTGTTTTTTACATTCTTCCTTCTTCCTTCTTCCTTCTTCCTTCTTCCTTCTTCCTTCTTCCTTCTCACTTAATATTATGAAAGCAATTATGGTCGTGGGAACAACATCTCACGCAGGAAAATCTTTACTGGTTGCAGCATTGTGTCGAATCTTTTCTCGATCCGGCTGGCGGGTAACTCCGTTTAAAGGTCAGAATATGGCACTAAATTCCTATGTCACAGCCGCCGGCGGAGAGATGGGCTACGCTCAAGCAGTGCAAGCTTGGGCCGCGGGCATCGCACCTTGGGTAGAAATGAATCCGATTTTGCTCAAGCCGCAAGGAGACATGACTTCTCAATTGATTGTCAAGGGTCGGGCGATCGCAAATGTGCGAGCATCTCAATATTACGAGCAGTATTTTGATATTGGCTGGCAAGCGATTCGGGAATCTTTAGAATTTCTGAAGGAAGAAGGCTTTGACATGATTGTGTGCGAAGGAGCCGGCAGCCCTGCTGAGATTAATCTCAAACACCGCGATTTAACAAATATGCGGGTAGCAAAACATTTGAATGCTCGGACTTTGCTAGTAGTTGATATCGATCGCGGTGGCGCTTTTGCTCACATTATCGGCACTCTGGAATTGCTCGATCCCGACGAACGCGCTTTAATTAAAGGGTTCATTATCAATAAGTTCCGAGGACAAAAATCGATCTTAGATCCCGGCTTGACTTGGCTAGAAGAAAGGACTGGAATCCCCGTAGTTGGGGTAATTCCTTGGATAGATGAAGTGTTTCCCTCCGAAGATTCGCTCGATTTACTCGATCGGCGTGCTCCCAATTCTCAAACCGACATCAATATTTCCGTCATCCGCCTGCCCCGAATTTCCAATTTTACCGACTTTGACCCTCTGGATTCGGAAACTACCGTCACAGTCAAATATGTCAGCCCAAAAGACGAGTTAGGCCATCCAGATGCCGTGATTTTACCAGGCTCTAAAACTACAATTTCCGATTTGCAGGTGCTGCGCCAAACAGGTATGGCAAAAGCTATTCAAAATTACTTGGTAGCTGGCGGTACTGTCATGGGAGTTTGTGGCGGCTTTCAGATGCTGGGAGAAAGTATCAGCGATAGAGAAGGCCTTGAGGGAGAACAGGGAGAGTTCAAAGGGTTGGGGTTATTACCTTTGAAAACTGCGATCGCACCGAACAAAATTGCCCGCCAGCGGATCGTAACATCTAACTATCCTCAGCCAGGTTTACCAGTTTCCGGTTACGAAATTCACCAAGGAAGAACGCAAATGCTAGAGTCAGACTCGACTCAACCGCTATTTGACGATCCAAGTTTAGGAATGGTCAACACTTCTCAGTCAGTTTGGGGCACATATCTGCACGGTGTTTTTGATAATGGAGCTTGGCGGCGAGCTTGGTTGAATCACTTGCGGCAGCAGCGGGGACTCCGCGCATTGCCTACGGGTATTCCTAATTACCGGGAACACCGAGAAGCTCTGTTAGAGAGTCTAGCAGATACAGTGGAAAAGCATTTGGATATCAAGCATATTTTAGGTTAGAAGGAAGAAGGAAGAAGGAAGAAGGAAGAAGGAAGAGGGAAGAGGGAAGATTCGTAGGGTGCGTCGCTCTGCGATAAATCCCTAGCTTGCATATCGACAATCTCACAGCGACGCACCTGTACTTGCAGAATTCGTGTCAATAAAACTCACATTTTTCCCTAGCGAAACTTGGTAAAAATTGTATTATATCAGGAGTAAAAATTGAATGACAAAGATTGTTTTTTTACCGGATAATGTGACAGTGGAAGCTGAAGCAGGAGAGCTTTTGCTAGATGTAGCAAAACGTGCAGGAGTTTCTATTCCTACTGGTTGTATGATGGGCTCTTGTCACGCTTGCGAAGTAGAAATTGACGGCGGGGAGGCGATTTGTGCTTGTATTTCCGGCATCCCTTCCGGGAAAAAGCAAGTTACAATTAATCTGTATGTTGATCCGACTTGGTAATTAGTCATTAGTCATTAGTCATTAGTCATCAGTCATCAGTCATTAGTTATATGAGCGATCGACAACTTAAGCCCTGTCCCATCTGTTCCATCCCATCCCCCTATTGGGAGCGATATCCCCGTCTAGTATGCTCGACTTGCTGTAGCAAAGCCTGTGACAGTAAAGGGCGAAAGGTGAAGTTTTATAACGTCGATATGAGTGGAGGTTTTCTGGCGAGATTTGCGGATACTAAAGAAGAATATCCCAGCCACCTTTGCTATATTGAAGGGGTCAAGTGTTGGGCCGAAGAAGGGAAATTTGGCGGTATTGCGATCGAGCGGTATGACTGATACGCTTTAATTTTTTTGCCATTCTTGCTGTTTCTTGCGAGCAGATTGCAGCCATTTCTGGGATTCAGGATAAACAGTTGTCCCAGGTTTGACGGATTCTAATTGATTGATAATTTGTTGCAATTGGCCGAGGGCGTAACCGGGATTTTGACGGGGAGAATTTACATTATTTTGCAAGTTTGCAAACAAGCTTTTAGCCTGGTTCAAAGATTCCACTGACTCTCTCTCTGCTGTGAGTCGAATCTTTGTAGTGCCTAAATTATTTTGATATTCAGCTAGTTTTGTTTGAGCGGCAAGATAGCCCGGATTATCAAATGTAATTTGGCTGAGCCTCTCAATGGCTGCTTGCCACAAATCTGCTATTTTTTGCCAACTTTCTGCTGAATGGGGCGGTTTCTGCGATGCGGAGGCGGCAGTTAAGGCAAATTCTTTTGCTGCTTCAATTAAGTTGTCAGCCCGCACAGAACCGGTGGCGACACCTCCCATTGCTTGAAAGTCTCTTTCTGCTGCTTGGAGTTTTTTCTTAGCGGTTTCTCCCGCAAGGGTTTCGGCGGGAATTTGATTGAGTTGATCGATCGCACTTTGCCAATTTATAGTAGCTTTTTGTCTATCTGCCGCATTTTTCGCTTGCTGGTATTCCTGTTTTGCGCTGTTTAGCGTTTGTTCGGCTTGATTTAACTCAATAAAAGCATTTTTTTGCTGGAAAATTTGAGCATCCATCCGCCCGATATTTTTGCGGGCTGCTTGAAATTCATCGACTGTAAAGCGCCAAGTGCAGCCCGAAAAAGAGCAATAAGTTTGTGGATAGTAACCGAGGAACCATACCGGCAAAGCGTCGAGGTGTGTTTGCGCTTGTTTTGCTTTGGTTTCGCCTAAGTCAAAATCTGCCGCAGCAGTGGCTTTATTGATCAGTTGATCGGATTGTTCTACAAGGGCGATCGCCTGTCGGTAATTATAATCCATACTGATAAAGCTCGGCAGCAACAATATCGGCATGGTTTTCGCCACGGGCCAGCGAATCATCGGGAAAGGCAGGTTAATCAGCCAAATTATCCCCGCTGCGCCGCCCAACAAACCGCCAGCTAAGATGATTTTATCGAACAATCCGGGCGCACGGTTGGCTTTGACAGCAGCTTTGAGAGCTTCTTCGCTGAAGTTGGGAAATTCATCTTTAAAAGTATCGCGGATTTCTTCTCTTGATGCGAAAGTGCCGTTTTGCGATCGCAATTTTTCCAGTCGCTTGATCACCATCTTGCGGTAGACTGCACCCGCGAGAGCATCATCAGCCACGCACTTGTCAACTTCCGCCTGTAAAATGTCAAAAGCTCGATCGGTAAGACGCCCCATAAAACTCACCTGTTTCCTTTTAATTATTCTACAGGCTGCTCTACAAGATAATTATTAAAATATATAAAGTCCAAAATAATTCGCGATCGCCCTAAATCTACTAAAAAACCGTTTTTTTGAACCGAGGGGGCGAGAAACCGGGTTTTTATCGAAATACTTTGCGATCGCCCTAAATCTACTAAAAAACCGTTTATTTGAACTCAACGAGGTGGCCAGAAACCGGGTTTTTTTGAAATACTTTGCGATCGCCCTAAATCTCGTAAAAAACCCGGTTTCTTTGAGTTCAACGAGGCTATCATAATTACAAATATCGAGTTAATTGCACTCGATACCGTTCTTTTTTAGTAATCATAACTTCCCCAATTTCCAATCTTCCCTTACCGCTAACAGCGATTAAATCTCCAGACTTAACGTTATAACTGGCTTGAGTGATGTCTTTCCAATTAACTCGCACATCGCCTCTGTCAATAAAATCAACCATTTTGCTGCGAGACATGGCGAATCCCGCCGAGGCGACAGCATCTAATCTCATCGATGCTTCAACGGTTGTCATTTCTTTCTTTTTCGGTTCTCTAATTTTGAGTTCACTCAACTCAATGCGCCGAGTTTTCACGGGAACCGATCGCACTTGCTGCAAACTCATCTCCAAATACTCTACCATTTCGGGCATGACAATCGCCTGCGCGCCGCGTTCACCCAACACAATCACATCGCCGGTTTTCTCGCGGACAATCCCCGTACCCAGCATTGCGCCTAAGAAGTCGCGGTGACTGGCGGTGTCAAACAGGAAATTGCCGGCTATCTCCACCGCAGCAACGCTAACACTCCCAGAGTCGATCGGGATTTCCGATCGGGCGATCGCAATTCTCTGCCTTTCACCCTGGGGATAGCCGCCCCAAGCCACTAATTCCACATCAGTTAAGCGCTTAAATACCGTCAGAGTGTCCGCCAATTCCGGCGGCGACAGAAAATCAGTCAGAGTAACTTCCCAAGTTTTAATTGCTTGTTCCGCTTGATCAAGGGCCCGCGCTACACATTCGCGGTTTTCGATGCCTTTTAACAGTTCTTCTTTTTGTAACATCAGTCAATTTTAGATTCTAATTGGAAATTACCAAAGGTTGCTGTAGTAACTAAAAAGTCTACTTCTTTAACAGTCCCACTACTTTAATTATAATCTAAGATCGTCAAATAATACCAAGCCTAAAAAATTGTTGCTACGTTTAATAACCGTAGCAACAATTTTTTGTACTTGGCTTAACTCCCCGCCGGACACGGCAGTGCCGTTTCTCTACAAGTGAGATTCTTTAATTAACGAAGCGAAAAACCTGGTTAATGCGTCCAGGAATCTCAGCGATTAGGCATGAACCATTAAATATTGGCCATTACCATTATATTCACCATCGCAACTGGCGAAATTAGCAACAAACCACATCAAGTAAAACCGCCAGATGCGGCGGAATTTGGCATAGTCGATGCCGTAGTCTAAATCTTTGACTATCGCCTGAGAATCATCAAAGTTTTTCAGCCAGTTAGCAAAGGTTGTAGAGTAATTGTAGCCGTTGAGATACCATTTGTTTATGGTTTTGAGGTCTTTGTTGTGGCTGGGAACAGCATCGTATTTCCAGTAACGGCCGTGGGGAAAAATGTATTTGTGGGTGAAAACGCTGGATATGTTGTTAGGGGTGCGAACTGTGATGATGTGAATGAAAACGCGACCGTTATCTTTGAGGAAAGAGGCGAGCTTTTGGAAAGCTTGGGTTAAATTGCCGACATGACAAAAAACTCCGATCGAGAGAATTTTGTCAAATTTGGTATCGAATTGGGCGTCGTTCAAATCGCCTTCAAATAAGGTGAATCGACCGGAACTTAGGTAGCTTTCGGGGTCTTGCATCTTGTGACGCATATATTCGCATTGATGCTGGCTGAGGTTAATCCCTGTAAACTGGACATTGGGGAATTTTGACAGAATGTAATTTGGAACGCAGCCCCAACCACAGCCAAAGTCTAAAATGCGATCGCCATCCTGAATCTCTAGCTTTTCAATCACATCATCCATCATCTGGATTTGGGATTGTTCGAGGTTGGCGGCTCCGTTTTCCCACAATCCCATGCTGTATTTAGGATAAATGAGTTTGCTCTCGCCTAACATGGGATTCAGCATGGCTTGAGGTAAGTCGTACTGAATTTTCATTAAATCCCGTGGGCCTTCGGCGGTGTGATCTGTTTCTGTTAGTACCCATTCGTAGGGTGCGAGGAGGGAGGGAAAATACTTAAAGAAGACGGGCATACAGGTATCAAAAAGCGATCGCAATACAGTATCCGGTACTTCTAAGCCGTTGATATAGGACTCTGCTACGGCCATTTGCACCGCGTTAACTGCACTGACTGCGACGCGGGTTGCTCGGTAGGCGATCGGACTTTTGAGGTGGATATTTCCCACCAACGGGATGTGCTGCTCGATGTTTTGTAGGGCTGTTGATGAACTCATGGTTATACGGGTTTTAAAGATGCTGCTATTCTATCTCACGCAAATTTGCTGGTGGTTAAAGAGCCAAAAAGCTCAAACTATTACCAACTAAGGTTTGCACAGCAAAAGTCTGCAAAATCCTCAAAATATCTGACGGTAGAAGGGGATTTGATAACGCATTTATAAGGTTTTCAGCCATTATAAATTTATTAAGAATTATGTCAGTCGATTTAAGATTTGAAAATTGAAATTTGAGCTTGATTCCACAACCTTTACTGGGCGATTGAATTGGGGTGTTTTCAGGTGCGATCGCGATTTTACTGCTGAGTGAGTTTGGCGGTTGAGGTAACGACACGAGAAGCTGATGCCGATCGCGACTTATACTGAATAAGTCAGGCAATGCAGAAAAAATGTCGAAAAACCGGGTTTGCAGATAGAGTCGTTGCAATAACAGATGTCCGCGAGATTCGTTCCTAATTAGCTAGATACGCCACATATGCCACAGATTTACTATCTGCCGGACGATCGCGCGATCGAGATAGACGACGACGATATAATTCTGGAAGCTTCCCTGCGTGCAGGGATTCCCCACACCCACATCTGCGGCGGTAGCGCCCGGTGTTCGACTTGTCGCGTCTTGATTGTCGAAGGTTTAGAATTTTGCTCGCCCCGCAATTCAGCGGAAGAGGAGCTCGCCAAAAAACTGCGTTTAGAGCCGGAAATTAGGCTGGCGTGTCAGACGCAGGTGGCGGGCGGGAAGGTGATTTTGCGCCGACTGGCGATCGATTCTGAAGACTTGGAATCATTTAACGACGAAATGGTCGGAAAGTTTATTCATGCACCTGTGGGTCAAGAAAAGAAAATTGCCATTTTGTTTGCCGATATTCGAGGATTTACGGCCTTTGCAGAATCGCTATTACCCTACGATGTAATTTATATTTTAAATCGCTATTTCCAAAAAATGAGTTATGCGATCAACCGCAACGGCGGGATGATCAATAATTATATGGGAGATGGTTTTATGGCGCTGTTTGGGTTAGAAAACTCAGAGAAGGCGGCGGAACAAGCCGTGAGGGCTGGGGTAGATATGCTAGAGGAATTAGAGAAACTCAATCCCTATTTTGAGACTTTATACCGTCATCGGTTGCGGATTGGGATTGGGATTCACTGCGGTTTGGTGGTTGTGGGGAATCTGGGGGCCGAGAAAAATCAGACGGTAACGGCGATCGGGGATGCGGTGAATTTTGCCAGCAGGATTGAAGCTGCTAACAAGCAAGTGGGAACAAGTTTGCTGATTTCCGAGGAGACTTATCAGGAAATCAAGGATTTGGCGATCGTCAACCAGCGCGTATCAGTTCAAATTCCGGGAAAGAGCGGCGAATATCCGCTTTACGAAGTTGTCGGAATGCCGCCGCTGCCGGTGGAAATCGAGGAGATTTCCGAGGTAAGGGAAGGTTCTATTTGGCAAAGTTTTGTCAATAAGTTACTGGCTTGGTCTGCTGCGGTCTACAATTGGATTAGGCAAATTTTTAGTTAAAACGGTGATATTTTTTTTAACATAATTGGGTCATTCTGAGTCCCGTTCCTTCGCAGGGACGAGCCAACCATAGCTCAGGACTGCGAAGGAACTTAAGCATCTCGCCCGATGCAACGCTTGACCACTTCCCCGCCAGAGAACTGAAACTTTAATAGACAACTTCTTTACTATGCTGTCAAATATGAATTCAGAGTACGAATCCTTACTACAACGAGCGATCGCCATCGCCGCCAAAGCTCATGAGGGGCAGGTTGATAAGGCAGGCAATCCCTATCTCGATCATCCGCTATTTGTGATGGAAAATGTACATTCTATAGAGCAGAAAATCGTAGCGGTTCTACACGATGCGGTCGAAGATTCTGAACTTACACTGGAGCAACTTAGAAGCGAAGGTTTTCCTGAAGTTTTAGTCTCGGCGATCGCGGCGATTACCAAAATAGAAGGAGAAGCTTATGCAGCTTATTTAGAACGTGTGATTGCCAACCCGATCGCACTGCGAGTCAAAATCGCTGATGTTACTCATAACCTCGATCTGCGTCGCATTGCCAATCCCACAGAAGCAGATTTTCAACGCATTGCAAAATACCAAAAAGTTCTCAGCCAGTTGCGTGTCGCCTTAAAGTAATTATTATTTATTAACTAAACTTAAAATATGTAAATTCTGCCTAATTAATTTCACTTCAAATACGCTAACAGACATAAATTCAACCGCAGACATCCGCGTTAATCCGCGTGCATCTGCGGTAAAAAAAATCCCCAAATCCTAAGCCATCACCATGCCCCCATCCACATTAAAAACCTGCCCCGTAACATAGGCCGCCGCCGCATCCGCCGCCAAAAACTTCACCATCCCGGCAACTTCGTCAACTTCGCCGTATCTTCCCAGCGGAATGTACTTTAAAATATCGTCAGATTTGACATCTTTTGTCATATCTGTGGTGATAAATCCAGGTGCAACCGCATTTACAGTAATCGCGCGACTGGCCAACTCTTTTGCCACAGTTTTAGTAAATCCAATTACTCCAGCTTTTGCCGCACTGTAATTAGCTTGTCCGGGATTGCCCATTTGGCCGGCAACCGAAGCAATATTAATAATTCGGCCGCTGCGCTGCTTCAGCATGATTTTGCTGACAGCTTTTGTACACAAAAATACGCCGGTGAGATTCAAATCAATCACGGCTTGCCAATCTTCTAGCTTCATCCGCAGCAGCAATGTATCGCGGGTGATGCCGGCATTGTTCACCAAAATGTCAATTCTTCCCCATTTTTCCATGACTTTACTGATGAGTGCATCTACTTGGTCAGTTTTGGAGACATCCGCTGCAAGGGCCACAGCTTCTCCGCCTGCTGCGATGATTTCTGCTACCGCCTCATCAGCCGCAGCGCTCGAACTGGCATAGTTCACGGCGACTTTAGCGCCTTCTGCTGCGAATGCTAAAGCGATCGCGCGGCCGATTCCCCGCGATGCACCGGTGACGACTGCAACTTGACCCCGCAATCGCTGATATGTCTCTGGTAATAATTCCATAATTCTGTCCTCGCAAATCTACGCTCACAAAATTCTGCACTAAAATCGATCCAGAACCAAAAAAATTTATACTGACTTACTGAGTTCAGTTGTGACAATTCCCTACTCGTTAACCCTTCGGGTATAATGGGCGTCCCTTTACCACATTTTTAAAATGGCAGTTCAAAAACAGTTCAACAGTTTTGAGGAGTTACTATCGAGCTCTGAGTTGCCTGTACTGGTAGATTTCTATGCTACTTGGTGCGGGCCTTGTCAGATGATGGTGCCGATTTTAGAGCAGGTGAGCGATCAGACCAAAGATAAGCTGATGGTTGTTAAGATTGATACGGATAAGTACGAGCAGTTGTCATCGCAGTATCACATTTATGCTTTGCCGACTTTGGTGCTGTTTAAAAATGGCGTTGAGGTCGATCGCATTGAGGGTGTATTGCAAGCACCGCAGTTGATCGATCGACTGCAACCTCACTTGTAACCACCGCCGATTATCTCACAGGCTTGGTGCGTCAGCCAATATCTGATACATTATCAACAAAATAGTCGTAGCTGACGCACCCTACCTATGAAAACGCCCAGTCACGCTATTATCAATCTGGCGATTCTCGGTAAACCGCAACTGCCGCAATTTAATCTGATTATTGCGATCGGCGGAATCTTACCCGATCTCCCAATATTTTTATTTTACTTTTGGGCGAAGTACATTGCTCGCTTGCCGGAAGCGAAAATCTGGTCGGAATCATACTATGAGCCTTTTGTCCAGAATCTTGTGGCTCTGTTTCATTCGATTCCGCTGGCGGTGATTGGTTGGTTAATTGCTTATTACTTTGGCAGGCAAAATCTACAAATTCTGTTTTTGAGTATGATTTTGCACTCTTTGGGGGATTTGCCTGTACATAATGATGACGCTCACAGGCACTTTTTCCCGTTCAGTAATTACCGTTTTATCAGTCCGATTTCTTATTGGGATAGGAATCACTACGGATCAATTGTTTCTTTGGTTGAAATGTTATTGGTGATGCTGTCAACTTACCGCGTTTTTGATTTTGTTAACTCTTTTGTTGGTAAGATATTGTTGATTTTGGTGAATTGTTTTTACTTGATCGGGTCTGTGTCTTTTTACGTTCGTTCTCTAATTTATAGTTCTTAATTATTCTGCTGCAATTGCTATCTCACCCAACTTTTTTAAGGTGCGTCAGCCAAAATCTGATTGCTTGTGGATTGAATTATCCTAGCTGACGCACCCTACCAATGACCAATTCCCAATGACCAATTCCCAATTATTAACTCCGCCGAATATTGAAACAGCACCAATCTTGGCGCTTCCACAGAGTAGCGACAATCCAGCCATGCTGTTCGAGAGTGTCAGCAATTGGTTTAGCTTGATCGAGCAAAATCCCGCTAAGAACTGCCCAAGTAGTTGGCTTGCTAATGGCTGTGAACTGCGGTATTAAATCTATGATTACTTCTGCTAAAATATTGCACATCAAACCGTCGATCGGGCCGCCAGTCATTTCGATCAGCCGATCGATAGTTCCGAGCTCTGCAACCAACTGCTGTGGGTTAATGCGGTTGAGTTGTCGGTTGCTGATTGTCGATCGCACTGCCAAAGGATCTGTATCTAAAGCATAAACCTTTGTTGCACCCAGCAACACCGCGCCGATCGACAAAATACCCGATCCGCAGCCGATATCAGCAACTACATATTCTTTGTCGTCAAAACCGAGGCGCATTTCCAGCGACTCCAAACACAGTTGAGTCGTAGCGTGAGCACCCGTACCGAAAGCGACACCGGGATCTAAACGCAAGATTAGGCGATCGGTATCAGTTGGTGGAGGCAGCCAAGCCGGATTAATTAAAAAGCGATCGCCCACTTCTTGAGGCTGCCAATGCTGCTTCCAAGTGCTGCCCCAGTCTTCATCTTCAATCAAATCCCACTGCATCGCAGGCAAGGGCAAACCTGCGCACAAAGCATCTTGGCGCAGCCACAAAGACAGGGCCGCCAAATCCAGCAATCCGGCCTGTTCTTCGGGCAAATAAGCCGACATCAGGCAGGAATTGCTTTTAATCTGAGTGGCCGTTCCCCGACAGTTAAACCGTTCCAGACGCCAAAAGATGATATCTTCCAGCGCCGGATCGCAAATAATTCTAATTTCCCACCAGCTATGTGCCATGACTATTTTAGATTTTAGATTTTAGATTGGCCCGTCAGGAACTGGAGCAGGGGGAACTGGGGAGTTAGGAATGAGGATGGACTAATATAAAAATTCCAGCTTTCTTGCCAATTAACAATGACCAATCACCCATTAATAATTATCAGTCCTTGCATCTCAAATCTCAGCTCCAAAATCCTTCAAATAGTTACTGTTTAACGATTTTAGATTTGAGATTGGTATCACCTAAAATCTCAAATCCTTTAAAGATTTACCATCTAACGATTTGAGATTTTAGATTTGAGATTGGCATCACCTAAAATCTCAAATCTTTTAAAGATTTACCATCTAACGATTTGAGATTTTAGATTAGCAGAACCTAAAATCTACAATCCTTTAAAGATTCACGGTGTAAGCATCCCGAATCCCCGGAACTTTGAGGATCTCGGCCAATATGCCCTCTGGTAGAGGGTCATCAAGGCTCAAAACCATCACCGCATCGCCTCGCACGATTTTACGGCCTACTTGCATACTGGCAATATTGACATTAAAACTGCCCAATTGGGAACCAATCTTGCCAATAATCCCCGGCATATCGCGGTGCAGGGTAAACAGCATATGGTGAGTCGGGGAAACGTTGACTGGGAAATCGTCAACACTGGTAATCCGAATTTCGCTTTCGCCGAGCACTGCACCTGTGACTGTGTGTTCGCCCAGAGTTCCCTTGGCCGAGAGGCGCAGAGAGCCTGTGTAGTCGCGAATTGAGGCGTCTCTGGTTTCGACGACGCGAATTCCGCGTTCTTTGGCTTCAATGCTGGCGTTGACGTAGTTAACGCGCTCTCGTAGGGCTTGGGAGAGCAGGCCTTTGAGGGAGGCAACGACTACGGGCTGGCTTTGGTTGTTGGCCAATTCGCCTTGTAGTTGAACGTTGAGGTAATCGACTCGGCCTCCGGCTAGCTGGCTGACGAGGTTGCCTAGGGTTTCGGCTAGTTGCAGGTAGGGTTTGAGTTTTTCGATCGAGTCTGGGTAAATTCCTGGGATGTTAACAGCCGATCGCGCCGGCAGCCCCAACAGGACATCGCGAATTTGTTCAGCAACATCGATCGCCACATTCACCTGAGCTTCAGCCGTGGAAGCTCCCAAGTGGGGCGTCAGCACGATGTTCTGGCCGACAGTCCGCAGCGGAGAATCAGCTTCCAGCGGCTCATGTTCGTAAACATCGATCGCTGCACCGGCGATCTGGCCTGATTTAATAGCTTCTGCCAGGGCTGCTTCGTCGATGATGCCACCTCTAGCGCAATTAATGATGCGGGCCGTGGGCTTCATCTTCGACAGCACCTCAGCGTTAATTAAGTGCAGGGTTTCCGGCGTTTTGGGGATGTGCAGGGTGATGTAGTCGGATTCGCGCATCAGCAGTTCGAGTTCTACCAAGCGACAGCCCAACTGTTCGGCTCTTTCGGTGGAGATGAAGGGATCGTAAGCGAGCAGTTTCATGCCCATTGCTTTGGCTGCGGCGGCTAGATGGGAGCCGATTTTGCCCAAACCGACGATACCGAGGGTTTTTTTGTAAACTTCTACGCCGATGAAGCGGTTGCGTTCCCATTTACCGCTTTTGACGGAGGCGTTGGCTTCGGGGATGTGGCGAGACATGGAAAGCATCATGGCGATCGCGTGTTCGGCTGCTGCGATCGTGTTGCCTTCGGGGGAGTTGACGACTACAATTCCTTTGCGGGTAGCGGCGGGTACATCTACATTATCTACGCCGACTCCGGCTCTACCGATGATTTTGAGTAGATTTCCGGCTTCAATGATTTCTTTGGTAACTTGGGTGCCAGAACGGATCATTAAAGCGTCGTAATCTGGAATAATTTTAACCAGCTCTTCGGCTGAAAGTCCTGTGTTTACGTCAACTTGCGCGACTTGGGAGAGGATGTCAATTCCGGCTTGGTCGATCGGATCGGATACTAGAACTTTAGGCATAGCAAGCAATTGAGTGCAATAGTTAAAAATAGGCCGAGCATTGGCGAACTCACAGTTGAGACTTAGACTTAGAGCAGTATCTAACAGCTCAGCTCAAGCTTGCCTTTGTGCAGTCTGAATTGTATCTGTATTCGGTCAAGGTCGGCCGTTTTTGCTGGAAATATTTTAGCTGTGCGGGCGATCGAATGCGAGCGATCGTCTTAAAAACGCCCAATTGCTTAGCTAGCAAGTCTTTTCAGGGTATAATAAATTTTGGGTATTGAAACCTAAGTATCAGGAATTGTTTCTAATGAATTATCTTATCGCTGTACTGCCCGATCGAATGCAAGCCGAAGCTGCCTATTGTGCCCTCGAAAAAGCAGGCTTACCCATGAACCAAGTGAGCATTTTGGGCCGAGGCTACAAAACGGCTGATGAATTTGGCTTAATCGACCCCAACCAGCAAGCGAAAAAACAAGCAAAACTCATGGCTGTTTGGCTGATACCGTTTGGCTTTATTGCCGGGGTTACTTTCAGCTTGATGACTGAGTTGAAAACCTTTGCATGGGCGGGCGAAATTGGCGATCATGCGATCGGCGGAGTCCTAGGTGCGATCGCCGCCGGGATGGGCAGCGTTTTTGTCGGCGGTGCCGGAGGAATGGCTTTTGGTAGTGGCGATGCTTTGCCCTACCGCAACCGTTTGAATGCCGGCAAATTTTTGATTGCAGTTAAAGGTAATGACGATTTAACCAATCAAGCTGCTAATATTTTGCAGCAATTTGAACCAGAAAATATGCAAGGTTATATAGAGAGTTAATGGGAGCGTCTCATTTTTGTAAAAAGCATTTTTTTCTTTGAGTGCTGTCACCGCTCACAAAGAGTTTATTTCTACTGCGGGCTGTCACATTGGCAACAAAGTTATTGACTGAAGTGGAGACAAAAAAAAGAGAGAACGGTGGCTTTCAGAAAAACTAGAGCCACCGTTAGGGAGAGAATGAGGGTGCAAAATAAAACCCATCCAATCCCGTCAGGAACAGTGAACGATTAAAGGAATTTCGTCAAGCAGCATACAAGTTATTAGTGCTCGCTCTCCGGTAGTGCCATGAAGGAAAGGATAGAGTAAACTTAAGCTACTATTAGAGAGAAGTGTTTGCCATTAGTGATATGACAGTAGAAATTAATTCTTGCCCCAATTGTGGCTCAGAAAAAATTAGTCGTAACGGTCAGACTCGGCATGGTAAACAAAACTACAAATGTCGAGAATGTGGTCGTCAATTTGTTCAGAATCCCGCGTGGAAACCTATTACGAAAGAACAACAGGAGTTAATGCAGCGGATGCTACTTGAACGTATTTCTCAGGCCGGGATTGCCCGGGTATTACAAGTGTCAGAAGATACAGTACAGCGCTACGTAAATGCCCAAGCTCTTGTTATTGAGAAGCAAGTTGAGGTGAGTGCCAAGCCAAAAAAGCGCCTGAATGTTCAGATGGATGAGCTATGGTCGTTTGTTGATAATAAAGGAAATCAGCAATGGGTATGGCTTGCATTGGATGCCGAGACTAGGGAAATTGTTGGTGTACATATTGGGGATCGTAGTGCGGTATCAGCTCAGGCGTTATGGAATTCAATGCCACCAGTTTACCGTCAATGTGCAGTAATTTATACTGATCATTGGAGTGCTTATGATTCTGTATTGTAAGCGTAAACGTCATTATAGTGTAGACAAAGATAGTGGTTTTACTAGCTATATCGAGCGCTTTAACTGCACTATTCGACAACGAGTATCTCGGTTAGTAAGAAAGAGCTTAGCCTTCTCTAAAAAATTAGAAAATCATATTGCTGCTATTTGGCGCTTTGTGCATCATTATAATGCTAATTTACAACTCTAGATGCCTGTTTTAATTTGAATCCGGTTTTATTCTCCGATCCTTTCCTTCAGGGCACTACCGCTCTCCTATGCAAAATTCGAGTTCATGGATGCACTAATGACCACCAGGAATGCGCCATCCACCCATGTATCAGCGAAATCACTGCACAAATTGAGATGGTGATAATATCGGCGTTGCTGAATCAAGGTATGGATACCCCGGTCATGGGGATATCATCAAATTTTAAGTAATGTATTAATAACTTAATAGAATGTTTGAGCATTTTCTCGCACTTAGAATAACAAAGAGTCTTGCGATGTAGTCTAGCCAAATAATGTCTTAGTCTTGTATTTTCTCCTTGGTTGAGTCGATGCGGGGTATTATCCCCGGCACCTCTCAGTTAGATCCGGACGTGCTGGTTTCCCCGCATCCGGCTCCCGATGTTCTTGGCTTGTGCCTTTGCTCATGTGGATATAATCGTGGCAGCTTTCGTGAACCGCTAGAAGGTTGTTTATTTTCGAGTTACTATGGTTTCCATCTACATGATGCAGATGTACCTTTTCATCGCCTAGCATTTTTAGGCCACATTTTCCACATTTATGGTTTTGCCGTTTTAAAGCTTTAGAGGTATTGCCGTTATAGAGTTTGCTGTTGCGCTCGCTCCAGTAGGCTATATCTCCGTCGTAAGGTGATTTCTCCCCTTTGACGTTGACAAATTTGCTTTCGGAGTAAGGAACCGATGGGAATGCTTGATCAAGCAGTTTCTTGCTGGTGTAGCGAGATTGTTTCGATTCCTTATTAAATACCTTGAAAGCTCTTGTTTCGATGTGGTATAGCGAGTTGCGCGAGCCGTCCATCTTGCAATAGCGGTGGTAATTTCTCCAACCTCTGACTACAGGGGCTAATTTCTCAGCCTTGACCGTAGCACCATAATTCGAGTTGTTGACGATGTGTTTTACCTTCTGACGGAAGGCTTTAAAATTGTCCGCTGATGGGACGCATCTAAATTTTCCGTTATTTTGCACTTTGAAATGCCAACCAAGGAAGTCAAATCCATCTGTCGTAGCCGTTAGCTGAGTTTTATTTTCACTAACTTTCATCCCACGTTCTGCCAGAAATTTGCTGACTCGATCAAGTATTCCCGTTGCATCATCTTTAGGCTTGAGGATGATTATCATATCGTCCGCGTAGCGAACTGATTGGTGTATATCCTCAATTCCGTTGAGCACGATATTGGCTAGTAATGGACTTACCACACCCCCTTGCGGGGTCCCTTGTTCTGGAAATTCTGGGTTGACTCCTGTTTTTAGACAACGGAATATTCCGGTCTTAATGCCCTTTGGGGCGATGAGTCGTTCCATGATGCTCGCGCGTGCTTATCCTGTCGAAGCATTTTTCGATGTCGAGTTCTATAACTCGTTTCTCTATTCCGTTGCTCATGGAGCGTAGATTATGGAACAGAACTTTCTGCGCGTCGTGCGCCGACCTTCCTGTTCTGAACCCATAACTCCGGGCGTGGAAAGTTGCTTCGTGCGCTGGCTCTAGCGCGTACTTTGCGAGGCATTGCCACGCTCTGTCTGCAATAGTAGGTATCTTAAGGAGGCGGGTACTCCCATCCTTTTTGGGGATTGGTATTGAACGTAACTTCTGGTGTTTCCAGTTGTTACTTTTGGCTCTGAGTTCTTCACTCAGTGCGAACCTTTCCTCAAATGTGAGTGAGGCTTTGACATCGATTCCCGCAGTTTTTTTGCCAGCATTTAGTTGAGTTACTTGACGTATTGCCAACATCCTTGCAGCCGTGGATTTCAGAATTAGCTTTTGAAGGGACTTTGCTTTCTGCTTGTCTCCAACTTGAATCGCTTTATACACTCGCTTTTGAAGGCGGAATAAATCACGGCGGAATTTCTTCCACGGTAACGTTTTCCAAGATTCACTAACATTTCTGTTGTGTCTAATCATGCTCTGCTCTAGTTTATGTACTCTGAACACCTTGCAGCAATTACGCTGCATCCTACCCGGACTGAGGGGATTCTGCTGCTCGTCTAGCCTACTATAGCAATCCTAAATCATTATCTACACTTATTATGATATAATTATATGCAATGATTGATTGTGACAATAAAAAAAATGAATAACTTACAAATGCCACAGAAAGATATGGAAAAAGAAAGAGCGGCGTTAGAATCTTTCATCAAAAGCGATCGAACTGTAAGAGAACTCAAGCGATCAATA
>NZ_JAIGNI010000154.1 GCF_026130175.1 Lyngbya sp. CCAP 1446/10
TGTAGATCGCATATATCTCACGCGAGAGAATCGAGCTTGGTGCAAAGAAAGAGGTGTCAGAATGAGTGGTGTTCCTCTGGGAAGACGACCCAAAAATATTAGTAAGTCAAAGAAAAAACAAGCCCAAGATGACGAGAGAATTCGTAACTTAATTGAGGGAAAATTTGGAGAAGCCAAAAGAAGATTCAGCCTCGGTAGAGTTATGAATAAACTTAATAATACTTCTGAAACAGGCATCGCCATAACTTTTTTGGTAATGAATCTTTCCGCCATGCTACGGCAGGCTTTTTGGCTTTTTTTCGGTCTATTTCATAACAACAACCTTTTTTCATATTTGCGGCTTTTAACAATCAGCAAAAATTATATTTCTTCCAAACAATATGAGCAAAATTTATCTGATCAAGGTGAACGCAAATTCACTCATCTTTCTAAATGCCGTTTTCTGACTTTTTCAGCAAGCCCTAAATAATCATAAGTTGATCGTATGGCAATTCTGTATTGATTGTAACAACTTGTCCGTTAGTGCCCCGCCATACCTACTCTAAAAACCTGGCAACCTACAAAAACCTTACAACTCAAATATGATTGCTAGAGAATTTTAAAAAATATTGTCAATCATCAAGCAGTTATCATATACTGATAATGGATGGTCAGATGATTGTCAGTATATCTTATCTGTTTTATTGCACAAAGAATGCTTGAATCAATAACTACACCAGTCGTTGCTCCCACAACTACACCTGTCGTTTCTGCCACAGAACCAGATTGGAGCCGCGAAAAACTTCGCCAGTGGTACGATCCCAGTCGCCAACTTCTAAAATCTATCCGCAACTATCAAAAATGGCGCCAGCAAGGTGGAATTTTAGGGTATTTTTTATCCAGGTTGAACGTAATCCAGCATCTATTCTGGAGCATTGTAACTGGAACTGACATCCCTTTGAACTGCCAGATAGGAGGGGGACTCATTATGGTTCATCCTAATGGCATAGTCATTAATCCATGCGCGTCTATTGGCCCGAACTGTCTAATTTTTCAACAGGTCACAATTGTTACTGATGTCAAAATTGGTGGTCACGTGGATATCGGTGCAGGAGCAAAAATTATTCGCT
Source organism: Lyngbya sp. CCAP 1446/10 (assembly GCF_026130175.1). Taxonomy (GTDB): domain Bacteria; phylum Cyanobacteriota; class Cyanobacteriia; order Cyanobacteriales; family Microcoleaceae; genus Microcoleus. Next base: position 1,110 of record NZ_JAIGNI010000154.1, read on the forward strand.
CCGTAACGATCGGCGATCATGCTTTAATTGGTGCCAATGCTGTAGTTGTTTGTGACGTGCCACCCGGTGCAACTGCGGTGGGAATTCCGGCAAAAATAATCGAAAAAGAAATACCAGTAAGTCTGAAAATGCACCCTTAGAAATATTTGCAGGAAAAAGGAAGTTGCAAAGCAACGATTCTTTCAGAGAATTCTCCTATTTCCTAAACTTTCAATTTTTCCTGCACTAAATCTTTCCGGCGGCGTGCTACTTTTGCCCAGGTAAATTCCTCGGCTTGCTGGCGAGCACTATAACCCATCTCAGCTCTCAACTCCGGCGATAAAGCAAGCTTTCGCAAGCTTTCAACCAAAGCATCAGAGTCGTAGGGGTCAACTACGATCCCATCTTTGCCGTTCCGGGCAATTGCGCCCGCTCCCATAGGTGAGGTGAGAACTGGCAACCCGTGAGCCATAGCTTCATAGGTAACCAGCGGACTACCTTCTTCGAGACTCGGAAAGGCAAAAATGTCAGCTTCGCCATAGACCGCGCCAACATTGGTGGTGTAATCTATATGAATTACATTAGACCGTCCTAAAATATCGCTGCAACTTTCGGCAATTGCAGGCTCTATCCTTGCGCAAAGCACCAGTCTGCCTTTAATGCCGGCTTTTTCCCAGGCTTGCAAGAGCAAGTGAGAGCCTTTTCTGACGCAGATGCTGCCCACAAAGAGCACAGTAACGGTGTCTGACGGCTCTTTTTGGGGCGAAATATTCGGGAACCGCTTTGGACACCACCCGTAACTGGTAGAGAGCAGTTTGTATTCAGGAACTCCTATTTCGAGAAAAGATTTTTTTACCTCCGGACTAGGAGAAAAAATGAAATCAGCCAAGCTCATTTCTTCATCTTCTTGCTAAATCATCGCATCTGTAATTCCATGTTGGGGAGAGATGCCCAAGCGGCCGTAAGCATCGTCAAGAATATATTTTGCCTTTTTAGTAGAGCAGTTAATACGCTCCAAAATTATTGTTTTGCCCCGCTGCTTTACCTTTCTAATAGTTTTGATTGAAGTGCCAGGCCACAAGTAAGCTGCATCAAAATCATTGAAATCTCTCAAAAAACGTTTTTCAGTACAAGATTCCGCTCTATCTTTGCCCCTGTAGTAGAACGATTTTAAATATCGGGGTATACCTTCAACTATATTATAGCCGCGATATTGCGGATCGCAATTGGGAACAACCATGCGGGCTTTAAAGTCAGAGTGGTTCCACTCGGAGCAAAGTGACAAAAATATATGGCTTATTCCTTGACCGTTACAGTAAATTATGAACAGAGAACTAATGTTTAGCATGGTTAACTATTCTGAATTAAAAACTGTGGATTGGATGTGATTTAATATATGATAAGCTCAACGAGCTTCGATGTCCACCACAGCCACTGGCTGAAAGTTTTGGCATAAAGATATTGTGAAATTAGCGTGACTGTTACTAAAATATTAAAAGAACAGCTCGCAAGTCGAATTCCAGAGGTAAGCTTTGAAACAAATTGGATTAGTGGCGATCGGGCGAAATGAGGGCGTGAGGCTCGAAGCGTGCTTGCAATCGGCGATCGACAAAGTAGCTTTGGTGGTTTATGTCGATTCCGGCTCAACAGACGGCAGCTTGGAATTAGCCCGGTCGATCGGCTGCGATACAGTTGAACTAGACCTATCTACACCCTTTACCGCAGCCCGCGCCAGAAATGCAGGATTTGCCCGCCTGCGACAAGTAGTTCCCGACATCGAATTTGTCCAATTCGTAGACGGCGACTGCGAAGTAGTTGACGGCTGGCTCGAAACAGCCCAGCAAAAACTCGCAGCTAACACAGAATTAGCTGTAGTGTGCGGGCGCAGGCGCGAAAAATTCCCCGAAGCCACAGCATACAATCGACTCTGCGACATGGAGTGGGACACCCCCATCGGCGAAGCAAAAGCCTGCGGTGGCGACTCAATGATGCGAGTCAAAGCATTCGAGCAAGTCGGTGGTTTCAACCCCGCACTGATAGCCGGCGAAGAACCGGAAATGTGCGTGAGGCTGCGCCAAAACGGTTGGAAAATCGATCGCTTAGATGCAGAAATGACCCTGCACGACGCTCAAATGACTCGTTTTGACCAGTGGTGGAAGCGCTCTCAAAGAGCGGGTCACGCTTATGCTGAGGGCTCTTGGCTGCACGGGAACACCCCCGAACGCCACTGGGTGAAAGACACCCTCAGAATCTGGTTTTGGGGATTGGTTTTGCCAGTGCTAGCATTGGGTACAGCCTGGTTTACTCACGGGTGGAGCCTGTGGTTGCTGGCCGGCTACCCGGTGCTTACTTACCGAATTTATCGCCGGATGCAGCAAGAGCGGAATTGGCCTGCCAAGGATGCTGCGCTTTATGCTATATCTTGTGCGATCGGCAGATTTCCCCAGTTGCAAGGTCAGATTCAGTTTCACCAGCGTAGGTTGCTGGGACAGCGCAGCAATTTGATCGAATACAAAACATCAAAGTCTATGAATTAGACGATGTAGAATGAGTGCTAAATCTAGTGAGTAGATGAGTCAAAATAAACATAACTTATAACTTGTCTTTCCCCTATGCCCTTGCCTGCGGCGTTCCTGCCTCAGGCAAGTATCCAGATAGCACAAACAAATGGCTAACCAAAAAATTTAATTTATAGAGTGCAACCCCGATGCTGCATCTATACCTTGGGTCGGTCACATTTTTTTGCAACCAAATAGAAAACTGGCAGATGTAAATCTTGTTAACGACGAAAGAAATAAAAAGCTCCAGTCAAAGTTAAAAAAATACACACAAGTATTACTTGTATCGCCAACAGCAGCGAGGTGAAGAAAAACAACTACTTTGCCTGGAAAAAACGCCTGACAATGAAAGGCGAAAAGAACGGGTATTCAGCTAATTTTTGAGGTAATCCAGTTGATGTAGAATTCAATCAATGAATTGCCAAAAAGCAGCTTCTAAGTTTAAATTGTCTATTAATTTAGTGGAAATAAAAACAAGTTATGCGAATAGTAATTGTTGCTCAAAATGCCTCAAGTCAATTCGGTGGCGAGTCATTGCTGCCGGTGAACTACTTCCGGATACTTCGATCGCGCCAAATAGAGACGTGGTTAGTAGTTCACGCACGCACCCAGACTGAACTCGAAGCGCTATTTCCCGAAGATCGCGATCGAATGCACTTTGTACCTGACACTTGGCTGCATCGGCTGCTTAACAATTGCGGGCGATTTATCCCAGCAAGAGTGAATGAATTTACTTTTGGGCTGCTGAGTCACCTGTACACCCAAGTGCTACAGCGTCGCATTGTGCGGCGGCTGGTGAGCGAACACCAGATTGATGTTGTACACGAGCCAACACCAGTCTCGGCAACAATTCCTTCGTTGATGTTCGGATTGGGGGTGCCGGTAGTCATGGGGCCGATGAACACGTCGGTTAAATTTCCTCTGGCATTTCGATCGCGCCAAAACCGTTCAGTCGATATTTTAATCGCGATCGGTCACCAGTGCGTGGATTTCTGCAATCGTCTTTTGCCCGGTAAAATCAAAGCCGAGACCATGTTAGTGGCAAACGATCGCACGAAGCAAGCACTTCCGACTGGGGTGCAGGGTAAAATCATTGAACTTGTGGAAAACGGCGTCGATTTCTCGGTGTGGCGATCGGACTCTACCGCATCAAAGGAGCCAAATAAACAAGTTCATTTTGTTTTTTTGGGGCGTCTGGCCGACTGGAAAGGTGTAGACTTGCTGCTGGAAGCCTTTGCCACCGTCGCCGCTCAAACTGATGCAGTCTTGGAAATCATCGGCGATGGGGATATGCGAGGGGAACTCGAAGCTCAAACAGCTCGTTTAGGCATCGACAGCAGCGTTGTATTCAGCGGCTGGCTCTCTCAGGAGCAGTGCGCTCTCAAAATGAAACAAGCTGATACAATGGTGTTTCCGAGTTTGCGGGAGCCTGGGGGGGCGGTGGTGATGGAGGCAATGGCACTGGGCTTGCCCGTCATAGCAACGAACTGGGGTGGGCCAGCGGATTATCTGAATTCCACTTGCGGTATTTTAGTAGAACCAGCTTCTCAAGAAGGCTTTGTCAAGGGACTGACTGATGCGATGCTGAAGCTCGCTCAGTCACCAGAATTGCGACAGAGTATGGGTAGGGCGGGATGGGAGCGGGTTCGGGAGCATTTTGACTGGCAACGCAAAGTCGATCGCATGATTGAAATTTATCAACAAACCATCGACACTTGCCAGAAGAATTAGTATTCAGGCAGTGACGCTCCTACACCAACCGCAAGCTTTATGGTGTAGGCATCTGAGTCCTGTTAAGGATATCCAGATCTTCCTTCTAGGTATACGAGCATTGTTTCCCCTCTACGGCATTTTATAGTGAGGGACACGTCCCGCCCCACTCTTGGTTTCAAACATGAAATTAAGTGCACCTTCGTGCCTTGAAAATTTTACTCGCAGCTCTTGCTGCCACAATTAAATGTGTCACTTCCCCAAGAAACCCCCTATCTTCAGTTGTCAAGGTTGAGTATATTGGTAGCATTTTCGGCTGCCCAATAACTATAATTCTAGCACTCAAACCCTTACTGGATAAAGCTTTAGCCCTCGGCATCTCATCTCCTCATCCACCCGCCCACTCCCATTCTTCTGCGCTTGGAAGGCCCTCCGGCGGGTGGAATCCTCATCTTGCTCGCCTTTCATCCCACAGTAAGTGGAGTACCACTCGCCCTGTGGGGATTCCCGTCTGTCGAGCTAAAGCAGCAGCTCTCCGGTTGAAAGCTGCTGCTTAGGGGTGCTAAAAAATGTGGCGGGCAAAAAAGCCCACTCTACATCCTAGCTAGCAAAAAACGGGTTAACCCGTATGTGGTTAACCCGCAAGCTTAGAAACGCGCAGATCAATTAGTTTTGCACTACCAGCTTAACGTTGGCATTTTGCAAACCACGCTGCTTGACGGCTGCCAAGGTTTTGTTAACTGCGTACTTCTGGTTGATGGAGTTGATTAACTCAGTTTGATTGTGCTTTTTGGCGACGCCCCAGAGGTCTGCAATCAGATCAAAGGAACCGTCGCTATTGCGAGACCAACCCAGGTCATATTCGCCTTCCAGAATCGCCACGATGTCGGAGCGAACGCGCTGGCCGTTATAGCCGCGAACATCAGCTTCGGACTTGACTGAAATGCCCAAGTCGCGCAGGGAAGCTTTCAGGATTTCGGCATCAGTGATTTTGGTACGCAGAGTGCTAAAGTGAGACATTGGATTTCCTCCTAATAAAACTGAGAGAGAAACAACAACGGTCTGGATTTAACGGTGCCGCTGGGCGGCTTTTCAATCGAACTGCTAGCTGTTGCTAGCCTTTGCTCCTGTTTGGACCAGGAGAAAGCTTTTAGAATTCCATTCGCTGGTATTCAGCGACGGAAGACGCAGCGGGCCGTGCGCGCTGTCTCGCCCAATCTCGGAGGGCGCTGACCTGTTCGGTCATGGTTTTAGACAGTGGCAATGTAGATTTAATGGCCGCGATGATATCTAACTGCGTAAACTCTCTATCTTGAGCGAAGGCCTCGTACATGGCTGCTACCAGCCCTTGCTCAATTTCTGCTCCTGAAAAGCCGTCGGAAACATTGGAAAGTTGCTCTAAATCGAAGCGAGTAATTTCCCGACGCCGTTTTGACAGGTGAATTTTGAATATATCTTGGCGTTCTTCTTTAGTTGGCAGGTCAACAAAGAAGAGTTCGTCGAATCGACCTTTCCTCAAGAATTCCCCCGGCAACCGCTCGATTCGGTTGGCTGTTGCCATTACGAAGACTGGGGAAGTCTTTTCTTGCATCCAAGTGAGGAAGGAACCGAAAATTCGGCTGGATGTGCCTCCGTCTGAGTCGGCAGAACCAGTGCCTCCTGCAAAGGCTTTGTCTAGTTCGTCGATGAAGAGGATGGCTGGAGAGATTGATTCTGCGGTTTTCAGGGCGTTACGGAGGTTGGCTTCCGATCGACCTACCATCGAGCCGTCGTAGACTCTACCCATATCTAGCCGCAGCAGGGGCAGTCCCCAAAGGCGGGAGGTGGTCTTGGCAATCAACGATTTTCCGCATCCCGGTACGCCGAGAATTAACATCCCTTTTGGTTGAGGCAGACCGTATTCTCTCGCCCGTTCTGTAAAGGCGTTGGAACGCTGTCTGAGCCATCGTTTCAGCTCTTCTAAACCGCCGACTGCATCCAGGGTTTCGTCTTCTTCGATGAACTCTAGAATGCCGTTGCGCCGAATTAGCTGCTTTTTCTCCGACAGAACGATGTCTACTTCTTCTTCGGTTAAGCGCCCCGTGCAAACTTGGGCTTTGCGATAAACTTTTTCAGCTTCGTCCTTAGTCAATCCCAAGGCTGCTTTTAAAAGTTTTTCTCGCGCTTCTGTGGTAATGCGTTTCGATTTTGTTTGCTCCAACTGGCTAGACAATACTTGGTTTAGTTCCTTCATGTCTGGGAGCGCGAAGTCTAATACCACTACTTCTTTTTCTAGCTCGATCGGAATTTGCTGCAAAGGAGACATCAGTATAATTGTCTTTTGCGTTCCTTTGAAGTTGGCGATCGCATCGCGCAACCACCGCGTTACCGGAGGAGAATCGATAAAAGGATGTAAATCTTTGAAAATGTAGATGCTAGCGTTGCTGTTTGGTTCTCGCTGCCTGATCACCCATTCAATGGCTGCCTCTGGGGAGACGGTGTTGTGCTGGGTAGTGGTGCGCGGTTGACCGTACTCCACAATGCCGTGAGTTACAGTCCAGATAAATACTCGTCGCTGTGGTTTTGCTTGAGCTATTGTCGAAATTGCTTGCTCACACCGCTCTTCCTCGGATGTCACGAGGTAGATCAGAGGATATTGAGCTTGGATTAGGATACTGATCTCTTCTTGCATATTCCTCGACCCACTAGAGACGGTGCTATCTTTGCTGAATCTCAATGCTGCCTTTAGCCCAATGCTGAAATTTTCAGTTCTCGGTTTTTGGGGAAGCAAGGCATTCTTAGCAGGGAACCAATTCTTCCTCTCCCGCTTGGGCTGTGCTGGCGCTGATGCCTGACACCTGCTTTACTGGAAGATCCTGCTCAGCCAATACGCTCGGCTGACTTGTTACGGATGCCAGTTCTCCATCTCGCATTACGACAGAACCCGTGCATTCTGGACAAGTGTATACCCGATGGGTTTGTCCGTAGGATGCTTCTACTTCGTCAACCAGTTCGGGGTTTCCTAGGTAAAAGAAAATTGCCCTTTCTGCAATTGATGACATCGGTTCAGCTTCGACTGCGGCTCGGATTTTGAGCTGGCGATGCAGTTCTGGTGGAAGATACAATGTAACTTTTTGCTTTTCTTGCATAGGACTGTGAATTGACTTACCCGGGTATGTATATCAGAATAGCGGCTTACTTTCTTACTGTCAAGACTCTATGCTGTTTTAGCGTCATTTTGTAATATTTCGTTACAACAAACGGGAATTTTGGGCGGTTAACAACGGAAAACCAAGGGTTATAGCTGATGTGTGGTAGCGTCAAAGTCGATCGACTTATATATATAGTTGGTTTGTGGATTTGTTCAGGGGGCGCTGCTGGTGAATTGCTGTTATTCGTTGTATGAGGACTGAAGTCCTCACTACAAATAGGGTACAGGCAAGGGCGCAGCCATATTAGCCGATCGCCCCACCAGATATGGCAAAATCAATCAGCGTCTGTCGGTAAATATCCGGCAATCCGGTGTCAAAACACCGCCCTTGCACCACATAACCAGCCATTCCCTCGAACTCCCGCAATTTATCCAAACACGAAGTTAACTGGAATTCGCCTCTTTCTCGAAAATTGACATTAATATGTTCAGCCAAATAATCAAAAATTTTAGGCTCAAGCACATACATTCCAAAAAATGACAAAAATAAATCCTCCGCCATACCTTCAACGCTTAAGTGCTGCCGCGCATACTCGATATCCGGCTTTTCGTAAACTTGCGTCACCGACAAAATAGCATCTTGTGCCTGCCAAACACCCGCGGCACAGCCGTAGTGATGAATTACCTCAGCCTGTGTCACCCTCAAACCAATTACGCTTTGCTGCACTTGCGAGTAAATATCCAATAGCTGGCGCGCGCAAGAGTTTGCAGTGTCCGACAAGTAAATATGGTCGCCCAAAAGCAGAAGAAATGGCTCATTGTTCGTCCATTCCTGAGCACAAAATACCGCGTGTCCGAACCCTTCCTGAACATCTTGAGTAAGAATTGTAACGCGCTGCCCCAACTCTTGTAAATATTTGCTATAGTCCTGATTTTGCTGAGACAGTTTTTGGAAAAGTTCAGGAGACGGCCCAGTTTTAAAGAAATCTTCAAAAAAAGTGCGATCGCCCTTTTGCACAACTATACCAACTTCTTCGATTCCGGCGCTCAAAGCTTCTTCCACAATTGCCAAAATTATCGGTTTGGCGCGGCCGTCGCGATCGATAATTGGAAAGAATTCCTTCTTCACTGCCTTAGTAGCCGGAAACATCCGAGTGCCAAAACCGGCGGCCGGAATCACCGCTTTGCGGACTCTGTACTGAGAACGGATTGTCATAGGATTTTAGATTTTAGATTTTAGATTTTAGATTAGACTTGCATTGCAGAAGTCTGCTTTCGATAGAGAAACCGCAGATATCGGGCAGATAAACACAGATTGACGCAGATGATTTCAGGGTATTTTCCGATTTTGGCAATTGCTCTATTGAAGAATTTGAAGATTCCCTAAATTGGTCTTTTTTTTCAACTTATTTTCAGTTTTACACAATTCATCTGAGGAAAATTTCGTGCAATCATCTCGATCACCTGCTGTTGACTTTCTGCATCTTTAACTATAAACTGCGCCGTGCCGTCTCCTTGAGAACCTACTCCCTTCCCGCCCAAGATATAAGGCTGAATCGGTGGATAGTTCAAAAGTTCGTGCAAAACAGAAGCAGTTAACTGTCCCGGACAAGCGGGGATTAAATGCTGGTCAAATTTGCTCTGGGCAACTTTCATCAACTCACCGAGTTTAACTGCATCTCCCTGCTGTAAAGCTGCGGCTGCATCTTGCGTAATTCTCGAACTAATCGCACCGAGATATTGCTGCACGTTTGCTGCAACTTCATTCGCAGCAAAGGGATAAGCTAGATTGAGACTTGCCAGGATTTCTTGAGTGTTTTTGCTGGCGCCCAAATCTACGATAACCAAAAACAAATCTTTGGCAACTGTTAACTCAACAACATCCATTGTAGCGCCGTCAAAAATCATCATGATCGGGCGATTTCCATAGGCACAACCCTGATCCATGCGGCCGCAGCGCGAAGGTGTTGCAGTCTCGCCTAAATAAGCGATTTCCATTTCGTCGCGCACGTTCATTTTTAAATCGTATAAGCGGTTGAAAGCGCGGGCTACTAACACACAAATTGCGGCGCTGGAAGACAAGCCTTTCTGAATTGGTAAATCTGTTAAATAATTGTCAATCTCTACTCCTCCCACGCGGTGGTAGGTGAGAAATTGAGCCGCAACACCTGCTGCATAACTGAAAAAAGTTCCTGTTTGTGCTTCAGCAAGCAGACAATTTTTTTCCATCGGGAGTGCAGCTTCTATTTTGGTGCCGTCATTTAAAGCAGCCCGCAAAATCAAGTGTGTGGGATGCGGCTTAACTTCAGCATAAATTCCTTGATTTGTACTGGCTATCAGAGTGCAGCCTTTTGCTATAGCGGGATTGAGGGGGCGATAAGCGGCTGCCCAATCGCTGTGTTCGCCAAACAGACAAAGGCGGCCAGGAACAAAAAGCTGCATGACATCTATCTAAGGGTATCTATATTGTGATTACTTTAACCTGAAATGCAGATATTTGACTAAAAGTGCGATCGTCCTTTGGGTTGATGTCAACTGCTGGCAAAATTTGTTTTAATAAATGTCTAGTTAGAAGAATCGAGGAAATAATTTCAATGCGTAAGTTAAATATAGGTCTATCTGACGAGCAGCGTGCAGGTGTTATCGAACTTTTAAATCACGACCTGTCAGACGCTTATCTGCTGTTAATCAAAACTAAAAAGTATCACTGGGATGTAGTTGGCCCGCAGTTTCGCTCGCTCCACCAGTTGTGGGAAGAACACTATCAGGCGTTAACAATAAATATCGATGCTATGGCGGAACGGGTGAGAGCTTTAGGCGGCTACCCAATTGGTACTGCTGAGGGTTTTCTTAAGTATGCTTCGATTAAGGAACACGTCGGCGATTTGCCTTTAGCAAGTGAGATGGTATCGCGTTTGGTTGACGATCACGAACTGGTTATTCGCAATCTCCGCAAGCACGTTGAACAGTGTGGTGAAGAGTTTAAGGATGACGGAACCGCAGACTTTTTGACTGGTTTGATGGAACAGCACGAGCAAATGGCTTGGATGTTGCGATCGTTTATTGAAGGGGAATCTATTTCGCCGGACGGTAAGCAGCCACAAGCTAAAACTACTACGGCTTCTCACGCTTAGAGAGATTAAGAAGAAGTCAAGCGTGAATGCGGAAGAAGGAAGAAGGGAAAATTTATATTTTTTATTTAACCCTATTTTCTGATTTTCGCTCGCGTAACCAGGCAGAATTAAACGCCCTCTAGCTTCCTCAAAAACCCGGTTTTTTCAAGAAACCGGGTTTTTCAATGTTGGGTAGATTTAAATTTTCGATTTGTTAAACTATTAAACCGCATTCTTTCATACACCTGCGACGGCAGCATTCTGTGAACTTTCGTCCGCGTCTCAATCGTCGCAAGTGTCGTCCCTTCATATGATTCTGATGTTGGTTTTAATTTTAAGCCCGATTCAGTGGGCGGCGAGACTATAATTTTCAATAGGCTGGTTATTGACAGTAAGTACAGATTGTGACGTAATAGTGACATAAATAAATCTTCTTTGAAAGCTCGAACTAGCCAAGATAAGGTACTTCGGTGATTGCCGCTGCTGTTACTTCTGAATGCTAAGTAAATGTAAAAACTGCTGCTAGACCAGCGATAAATATTGCTGGAAATTTCGGGATGTTGCTGCCGGACATTTGCCATAATTAAACAGTGACTTTTTGCCATTGCTGCATAGTTGCAAGACATACTGCTGGCAATCTGGCGGTAGCCAACTAAATATTCTGGCACTACTTTGAATCGATAATGTTCGGCTATGCGGAGATGCAGTTCCCAGTCTTCGCAGCCTTGAGCGTTTTCTGCTTTTAATTTGCAGTTGTAACCGCCGATTTTTTCAAAGCAAGCGCGGCGAATTAGAGATGAGCTGGCATTGCCGATAAAATATTTATAAACTAATGCTGTGTAAACTTCTCCTTCGATGGTGGAGTTGTAAAATCCACCGATGAGCAAGTCTTTTTCATTTATATCAACTGACCAGGAATAGACAATTCCTACAGATGGTTCTGATTTTTTTAGGCATTCTACTTGTTTTTGTAGGTTTTGCGGATACCAAATATCGTCGGCATCGATGGGAGCAATGTATTCGCCTTGGGATTTTTGAATTGCTAGGTTGCGAGCGGCGGCGACTCCGGCATTTGATTGCTGCAATAAGATGATTCGCCTATCTTTTTGACCAAAAATTTTGATGATTTCGGCGGTTGTGTCTGTGGAGCCGTCGTCTACTACTAAAATTTCTAGGTTTTGATAGGTTTGAGATAAGACAGACTCTAATGTTTTAGCAATAAATTCCTCGGCGTTGTAAGCGGGTATAATTACTGAAATTAATGGCTGTTCTAAATTATGTTTGGTGGTGTTCATGTAATATAAAAATTTTTACATAAAAAAATTTTGGATCTCAAGCAGCGATCTGATGCTATGTTAACAAAGAGCTAAGGTCGATCGCACATCGTGAAAAATTTTCAGATGTACATTTTAAATATGTTGCCAAAACTCATAAAATGTGCATTGACACAGCAGTCGGGATACAGACTTCGTGCAGGAGTTGATTGCCCATGATGTCTGTAAAATCACCTGTACGGGCAAGTCCTCACCGTTGGCTCTCCTCAGTATTAATATGTTGTATTTTATACTAATAATTAAGTAAAAAAGAAAATTCTTGTGTGGTGGAATACTCTCAAACACAATGGCTGGTGGGGCTTGTTATCAGGTTTACAAAAACAATAATATATATAAAGATTTCGTAAAGCTGTTGTCTTCATCAGGTGAGTCTCAGCCAGATGTGGCTTAGAATACAGGCATGAGTCGGGATAAATGCAGCCTACAATGTCAGTAAAAAATCTAGTTGAAGATAAACAGAAATCGGGTTATAAATAAAAAAGTAGAGCTGATTTTACCCTTCGTACAGTAGGAGCATTGAAATTCAATCATTTGTTTTCCCTGCAATTTAAAGTAAACTCGGTAATGATTTATACCAAAGATCCGACTGTATCCGTGATTATCCCAGTCCACAACGGGGGGGCTTACTTCCGCACCTGTTTGTCAAAACTGGCTGAATCTGTACCGAGACCGATCGAGATTATTGTAGTAGCAGATGGCGAAAGCGACGGTTCTTGGCGTCTGGCCAAGGAATTCGGCGCAAAAGTCATCAGAATTCCCGAATCTGGAGGCCCGGCGAGAGCGAGAAATTTGGGAGCGCAAGCTGCCAAGGGAGATATTCTGTTTTTTGTGGATGCTGATGTGGCTGTTTGTCCAGAAGCTGTGGGTTATGCGAAATCGGTGTTCAAAAATAATCCCTACTTAGCTGCTTTGATCGGCTCCTACGATGATGCTCCTGGAGATCCAGATTTTTTATCCCAGTATAGGAATTTGCTGCACCACTACGTGCACCAAACAGGTAACGAAGAAGCTTCGACTTTTTGGGGAGCTTGCGGAGTGATTCGCCGGGAAATTTTTTTGCAGATGGGTGGCTTTAACGAGAGTTACCGCGAACCTTCGATCGAGGATATTGAGCTGGGCTACCGTTTGAAACAAGCCGGTTATAAAATTCGGCTGTGTAAAACATTACAGGTGAAGCATTTGAAGCGCTGGGAAGCGGTGGGGATGGTGAAAGCTGACTTTTTTTACCGAGCGCTGCCTTGGACAGAGCTGATTTGGCGCGATCGCAAATTGAATAACGATCTCAACTTGCAAGTCTCGAACCGCATCAGCGTGATTTTAACTTATGCAGTGCTGCTGGCAGTTTTGGGGACGTGCTGGTCGCTGAACTTTCTGGTACTGGCTGGCTTGCTGGCAACACCGCTGGTAGCAATTAATGCACCGCTTTACCGTTTTTTTAAGGAAAAACACGGTATCGTATTTGCCCTGAAAACAATTCCTTGGCACTGGCTTTTCTATTTTTACAGCGGACTGGCATTTGCGATCGGCACTGGTCGCCACTTATCGCAAAAAAAGCCCTTGACTGGTAAAATTAACTTGCCAGTATCGCTTAATAAATCAAGGCAAATTCTCCTTCAACATCAGCCCGATAGATAGTTTCTCAGGGTATTCACGGGTGCATCTATTAATTTTAGAAGTTATAAATAATTGTAGAGTTCTATAAAAAGGCTGGAGGTACGCTGAGTGAAACATTATCCTGTGGCGATCGTGGGTGCAGGCCCTGCGGGTTTGACTGCCGCCTACGAGCTAGTCAAGGAAGGCATCATCCCTGTTGTACTCGAAAAAGGGGATAAAGTTGGCGGGTTAGCCCGCACCGAAACCTACAAAGGCTACCGTTTCGACATTGGGGGCCACCGGTTTTATACTAAAGTTGCAGCCGTGCAGGAGTTGTGGCAAGAGGTACTGGGAAATGAGTTTATTAAAGTGCCACGATTGTCGCGAATTTTTTATCGAGGTAAATTTTTCAACTATCCGATCAGCGCCTTCAATACTCTCTTTAATTTGGGCATAATTGAGAGTGCGCTGATTATTTTGAGTTATCTGAAAGTGAGAATTTGGCCACTTCCGAAAGAAGAAACTTTTGAACAGTGGGTGATCAATCGTTTTGGCGAACGTTTGTATAAAACATTTTTCAAGACTTATACAGAAAAAGTTTGGGGAATTCCCTGTTCTGAAATTCAAGCAGATTGGGCGGCGCAGCGCATTAAAGGATTGTCGCTGACGACAGCGATTATTAATGCTTTGTTTGGCAGCAATGATACTAAAACGTTAATTAAAGAGTTTGACTATCCGGCTTTGGGGCCGGGGATGATGTGGGAAAAGTTTGCCGAATCTGTGGAAGCTAAAGAGGGCAAAGTTTATCTCGATACTAAGGTGATTAGCTTTGAGCGTGAAGGTAATAAAATTAAAACTATTACTGCTGAACATAATGGAGAATTAGTCCAATATTCTGCGGATAATTTTATTACGAGTATGCCGATATCGGCGCTGGTAGCACGGCTAAAACCGCAGCCCCCCGAAGAGGTATTGCACGCCGCGCGATCGCTCAAATATCGAGATTTCTTGATTGTATCGCTGATTGTCGATTGCAAGGATTTGTTTCCTGACAACTGGATTTACATTCACTCTCCCGAAGTCAAAGTCGGACGAATTCAAAACTTTAAGAATTGGAGTGCTGCATTGGTTCCCGACGCGAACAAAACTTGTTTGGGCATGGAATATTTTTGCAATGAAGGCGAGGAACTTTGGGAAATGTCGGATGCTGAACTTGTGGCATTAGCAACTCGGGAGTTGGTTGAGTTGGGTTTGGCAAAAGCTGCGGATGTTGAGGATGGGGTGGTGTTGCGGCAGCCGAAGGCTTATCCTGTTTACGATGCGGAATATCGAGGACACTTGGAGGTGCTTGAAGGTTTTTTGAAGGGAATGGAGAATTTGCAGACGATCGGGCGAAATGGTATGCACCGATACAACAATCAAGACCATTCTATGCTGACGGGGATGCTGGCCGCGAGAAATATTCTTGGGGAAAAGCACGATTTGTGGGATGTGAATACTGAGCGATCGTACTATGAAGATTTTAGTGTCGATCGCTCCAAGGACAAAAAAGATGCGTCTTTGATTTCGCAGTGAATATAGCCAGCCGAAATAGGGATTGCCATGAAAAAAGCCAACCTGCCAAACTTAATCGGCTTCGCAGCAAGCATCTTCTTGCTCCTGCTTTCAGTGCAGCGGTTTGTCCCTATCCAACTCAACTTAATCGAAGCGATAGCCGCGATCGCTTCTGCTTGGAGTGTTTGGCTGCTTGCTAAAAACAATTCCCTGGGCTGGTGGGTCGGCTTAATCGGAGTTATCACCTACGCTGCGGTGTTTTATCAAGTTAAACTTTACGGCGAAGTTGCGATTCAATTCTTCTATTTAATCACGAGTTTGCAAGCAATTTATATTTGGCTGCGGGGCGGCGAAAACAGCACAGAAAAACCTGTATGTCGCATTTCTCAACGCTGGCTCATCCTCACGGCAATCTTAGTTACAGTTGCTGTATTTGGCTTGCGAACAGTATTAGTATCTTTGGGTGGCGCCGCACCATTTTGGGACGCCCTGACAACTATCTTAAGCGCGATCGCCCAGTTGTACCTGATGGAACGCTATCTCGAAAGCTGGTATTTATGGATTGTTGCAGACACGATTTACGTTCCCTTGTATGCCTCGCGGGGGCTATATCTAACAAGTATTTTGTACGCAATTTTTTGGTTTATGGCAATTCACGGACTGCAAAATTTCCAGCGGATTTACTCGGAACAAAAGTTAAAACAGCAGCAATCTTTATGATACTCGGTGTTACTGTAGGCAAATTTTATCCCTTCCACAAAGGACACGACTACTTAATTCGAGAAGCTAAAAAGAAGGTCGATCGTTTAATCGTTCTCGCCTGTTATAAAAAAAATCAAGCAGTTGCAGGAAGCGTTAGAGCCGACTGGATTCGGTTTTTGCATCCCGACGCAGAAGTTATCGAAGTGCTCGACGATTTGCCGGAAGCCCCCGAACCTTGGGCTCAGAGAACTCTTGAGGTGCTTTCCGGGCGAAAACCCGATATCGCTTTTACTTCAGAGGATTACGGCGAACCTTGGGCAAAACTGATGGGATCTCAATACTGTACCGTCGATCGCCAACGGCTCAAATTCCCGATTTCTGGAACGCAATTGCGATCGCACCTAGCCGAAAACTGGCAAATGCTGACTCCCCCAGCCAAAGCTTATTTTGCCAAACGAGTCTGCGTGCTGGGTGTAGAATCGAGCGGCACGACTACCCTAGCACGATCGCTCGCACAGCACTACCAAACTGTTTGGGTTCCCGAATACGGCAGGTGTTACTGGGAAGGCAGGCAATATTCGCCAGATCCTGAAATTTGGGACAGCTATGAATTTGTAGAAATTGCCAAGAAACAAGCTGCTATAGAAGACGATATTGCTACTCGCGCTAACAAAGTCGTTATCTGCGATACAGACCCTTTAGCTACTTGTATTTGGCACAAACGTTACGTTGGTTCAGAACATCCGACGATCGAGCAAATCGCTGACAGCCGCCGCTGCGATTTGTATATTTTGACTCAGCCGGATTTCGGATTTGTTCAGGATGGAACGCGAGAAAGCGAACATTTACGGATGACTATGCACCAGTGGTTTGTTGAGGTTCTTCAGAAGAAAGGCAAGCGGTATATTACTGTCGAAGGAACGCACGAGTTGCGAATGTCGCAGGCAATTAGGGCGATCGATTCAGTGCTGGTGTTTGAACCATTAAAGGAGCTATAAAATTAGGAATAAGTGGAGTGCGAGCGTCTCGCGATCGAGCGGGAGGAACGAGAGCGCTACCAAATAAATATAAGCGATGGCTCTGATATCAAATATCATCAGGTAACGGTGGCAGTAATGCCTCTAATTGCACAAGTAAACTAGGCAAAACACTTGTAACAATATTCCAAAT
Organism: Lyngbya sp. CCAP 1446/10; assembly: GCF_026130175.1. Taxonomy (GTDB): domain Bacteria; phylum Cyanobacteriota; class Cyanobacteriia; order Cyanobacteriales; family Microcoleaceae; genus Microcoleus. Next base: position 17,953 of record NZ_JAIGNI010000154.1, read on the forward strand.
AACTTCCGAACTCACTTGGTCATAACGGTGAACTAAAATATTGCGTAAGTTAATCGCATTTCGCCAATCAATTTCGGGGTGGAACTGCTGAAATTAGATCGAAATTCTCCGTGCGCCTCCCCCAAAATCCCCAACTGTCGTTCTACAGCACTTTGCATCAAAATACTTTGAAGATAAGTCTCGATTGAGGCATCAGCCGTAAACTCTTGAATTCGACGAATTGCCTGCGCCCTGTCCCAAAGTGAAGCACTATAGCCTTTATGGTGGTAGGTGAGGTACAAAAAAACGCCCTGAAATCTTGAAATTCAAAGAATGAGGTGCACCTCATGTTGCTGAGAACCGCCTTCAGACCTATCTTTTTTTACCATAAGTCAGTCAACGCCTCACCCTACCTGGGTTATGGCGGGGTTGTCACCCCGCCGCCAGATCGAGTCGCTCGGTACGCAAAAATCGATTGAATTTTGGCACATGGAAAAAGCTTGACATTATCCTTTAGTATTATGTATTATAGCTGTATAGAAACGCATTAAAGATATGAACGATAATAATATTTCCGATTTAACCAATCAATGGATAGAGCTTTTAGGGAGTAAACCAAAGCAGGCTATCGAGTTCTACTGTGAAAATATAATTCCGTCTCTTCTACCACAATTAAAAAAAGAGTTTGCAAATACGTATCAACAAAATAATAAATATGATTGCCTGATTTCATTGTTAGGTTTTACCCCAGAAACTTCGGTTCTTGCTTATCAATTTTGCCAGCCAGAAAAATTTATTGTTTTATACACTGAAGAATCTTCAACGTATCTAGAAAAAGTAGTAAATTATTCAAAAGTACCTATATATTCTTTTTTTCATGAAAAAGTAATAGAACTGCCCAGTAATAAAGGAGTATATCAAGCTTTAGAAGCAGCCCTACAACGAGTGCCTAAAGGTTCTCGTGTAGCTATAGATTTGACTGGTGGTAAGAAGATAATGAGTGGTGCATTAGCTGTAGCGGCGGGAGTGCTTGATATCGACTTAATATATATTGATTTTAGGGATTATATGCCTGAATTCAGAAAGCCGAAACCTGAATCATCATATATTCATCTTGTTACAAATCCGATGAAATTATCAATCGATATCTTTGGTGACATTGAAATTACACGTGCTGTTGATTTTTTTAATGTGGGAAAATACGATATAAGCAGTCAACTTTTTGCTGAAGCGGGCAAAAGTATGTCAAATCCTCGTATGGCTGAAATATTCACCAATATTTCAGATTTTTACTCCTGTTGGAATATTTTTAAATTTAAAGAAGCTCTGCAAATATCATCTACTCTACTAGACCAAATTTTACGATTTAGCTTTCAAATGTCACCCAAATTTCAATTTGATATTGAACGCTTGCAAAAACAAAGAGAAACAATTAATAAACTAGCTGAAGGTGACAAAGATTACATTCTCCTAAATTTTTACTTCACGGCTGAAAGATATGAAAGAACTTCTCAACATGATATTGCTACTTTACTATACTATCGAACAATAGAAGGAATATTTGAAAAAATTTTAGAAGAAGGAACTGAAAATTTTGATAGAAGTAAACCCAATTATTCTTTATTAAAAGTTGACAAAGAAGAGCTTCGTAAAAAGTATATTTCCGTTCGCCAAAAAGTTTATGAGCATACATCTCAACAGGAGCCTCTTCCCGACAAAATCGCTATGTTCGATGCTTTTTGTATCATTGAAGCTCTTGAAAAAGAATTTACTAATAAATTTCCAATCAATCGTGTTGCAAATATAGCAAATATCAGAAATAAGAGTATTTATGCTCATGGTATAGAGCCATTAACTGAAAAAGATGTTTATACTATACGTAATTTTACGCGAGAAGTAATGACCAAATATTTGAGTATACGAAAAACAGGAGCGATTGATAGCGAAAGAGATAAGTTTGAATTTATTAAACTAGAATTTAAAAATCATTAACGTATAAATTTTAGGAGAAAAATAAGATTTTAGCGGTATGGTGCGTCGCTTCCAGTCACTCAAATAGCGGTTAAAAATTTGCTACAGAATCGCCCGCTTGCATAAATCACTCGATAGGTTTTCAAAATGCTCGATCGCCGATAGGGATTTTTTAACTGCTTTTTTTCCACTAAATCTACACAACGGTGAAATAAATCCTCTATTTCCTCCTGCATTTCCAATAAATGAGAAAGCGTTAGGCGGTGCGATGGCTCATATGTCACCAGTACATCCACATCACTATCAGGGCGAAAATCATCCCGCAGCACCGAGCCAAACAGGGCAAACTCGACTATGTTCCAGCGCTGGCAAAATTGTGCGATCGCATCTAAAGAGACTTTTAGGCGATCGCTCACCACGTATTCTAAATCAGCTTGTAACTCAATCATGCGCGATCGAACCTCCAACGAGAGCAAATAACATCTGAGCTAAAGTGAAGCAATGGCATCGCTAACTTTCACCATCATAGTCATAGGAGCGATCGGGAAAACAATAAAATGAGAGGATATAGATTTAGAGGTCATATTTATGTTGTCGCCGATTAAACAACGCCTTCTCGAAGCGATCGAACGGACTCCTGAACCGCTTTTAGAGCAAACCTTGACATTCCTGGAATTTTTGACCAGTCGGACACAATCGGCGGCCCCAGACTTCGACTCAGATTTTGACTCAGACACCGACTCCAACGACCAAATCCTCGCGGATTTGAAAGCCTCCCTCCACCAAGCCTCATCGGGACAAACGTTCCCCATATCAGAACTCTGGGACGGCATCAATACATCGTTTACCAGAAAGAATTGTTTGAAAGCCCAAAGCCCGATCGGGAGAAATTAAAAGAAGACGATTCATTACTCCAATCATCTTCCTTACTTTGTCAAGTGCTCTCAACTGTCAACTGTCAACTGAATAAAAAAGTCCGGGCTAAAAACAGTGATGCCCAAGTTGGTAAGAGCGGTAGTTATCGTTTGATTTATCAAGTTGAATCACCGAATCAAGTTGTTTTATACCTAATTTTACTCAAAATCAGAACAAGCAAACGTCTCGGCTGAAGAAATCCCAAGTGCGATCGTACAATACCAAGCAGATCAAGACGATTGACTGTATCTAACCAAAATTGGGGAAATATGTGCTAACTCTTGACTACATACTGACAACAGTGAAAAATATGCAAAAACACCAGCAAGCAACCAACCTATGAACTTTTCCCAGAAATCAGACAAAAGTGCCACACCCTCAAAAACCCACACAACCCAGAATCCGGGCGCCGCAGGATTGCGGAAACTACTTGTAGCCGCCGGCATAGCCTCTCTGTGCGCTAGCTGTCAAAATCCTCAAGCACCAACCGCCACAACTCCCGGAGGGACTCCAGCAGCCTCTCCTGTCGCAGTCAGCACCCCCGGAGACCCAAATACTGTCAAAATTGTCTCCATGCTCCCCATGACAGGCAGCGCCTTGGGTCAATCTCAAACAATGGTCAACGGCATCAAACAAGCACTCGCCGAAACCGACTCCAAAGCTTGCGACGGCAAAATCAAAATCGAATACGAAGTGCTCGATGATGCCACCGCCGCCGCCGGCAAATGGGACCCGGCACAGGTAACGTCCAACTCTAACAAAATAGTCGCTGACGGTTCGGTAGTTGCCGCTATCGGTCACTACAACTCGGGTGCTGCCAAACTTTCCATTCCCGTGCTCAACCAAGCTAACGTCGTGATGATCAGTCCGGCCAACACTTATCCGGGACTGACTAAACCAGGAAAAGGCGAACCCAAAGAACCCAACGTTTATTATCCCGCAGGCACTCGCAATTTCACCCGCGTTGTCCCTGCTGATGACCTTCAAGGCTCTGTTGCTGGAAATTGGGCGAAATCTTTAGGCGTACAAAAAGTCTTTATTCTCGACGATCAAGAACTCTACGGCAAAGGTGTGGCTGACGTTTTTGAAGCAACGGCTAAAAAGTTGGGAATTCAAGTCTTGGGCCGGGAGGGAATTGATATCAAAGCTAGCGACTACAAGGCGTTAATGAATAAGATCAAAGCTTTAAATCCAGACATGATTTACTTCGGCGGCACTACTCAGAGCAATGCTGGACAAATAATTAAAGACATGAGAAATGTCGGCATGGCGGCTGATGCAGTTAAGTTCATGGGGCCCGACGGTATCAAAGATCAAGCTTTAATTGACGCAGCAGGCAAAGATGGCGAAGGTGTTTACGCTACTTTTGGCGGCTTGCCTGCTAAAGAATTGACTGGTGAGGGGGCCAAGTGGTACGCAAGTTACAAGGCAAAATATAATGCTGAACCGGAAGCTTATACAGCTTACGCCTATGAATCTGCTAAAGTGGCGATCGCCGCAATTAATAAAGTCTGCAAAAATGACCGCGCTGCGATCCGCGATGCTGTCTTGGCAACTAAGGATTTTAATGGGGTACTCGGCAATTGGAGTTTTGACGCTAACGGCGACACGAGCTTGACTGTAATGTCAGGAAATGTTGTTAAAGGCGGCAAGTGGGAGTTTGTCAGCGCGCTGAAGGCGGAATAATGGATAATTGGGAATTGGTCATTAGTCATCGGTCATTAGTCATCGGTCATTAGTCATCGGTGATTGGTAATAACTGAGAAATCATCGCTAAAAAATAATAGCTGTCGGAACACAAAAAATGCCCAATTCCCAATTCCCAACTCCCAATTCCCAATTCCCAATCCCCAATCCCTAATTTCCAATCCCTAATCCCCAATTCTCAATTTCCCAAAATTATGAAAAAATGGCAGAGTATTCTTCTATATCTAGGTGTAGCTTATATAGTTTTGTTGTTAGGGCCGATCGCCGGATTTGACTTGCCCAAAATTATTGGAGAAATAGCCAGCAACCCTGAAGTGTTGATTCAACAATTATTAGTTGGGCTTGTCAACGGCGCGCTGATTGCGATTATTGCTTTAGGTTATACGATGGTTTACGGCATTATTGAATTAATCAATTTTGCTCACGGCGATTTGTATATGTTGGGAGCTTTTGCTTCCCTAACTGTGTTCGGAGCTTTTGGTATTCAAGACGGCGCATCTTTAGCTGTTGCAATACCGGTGATGTTAGTTGCTTTAATTGTATGTTCGGCTTTTTGTGCAGGCCTGAATATTGTTGTGGAAAAGTACGCTTATCGGCCTTTGAGGAATGCTCCGCGTTTGGCTCCTCTCATTTCGGCGATCGGAGTTTCTTTTATTTTCCAAAATATGGGGCTGTTTTGGGGAGGATTGAAGGCTTTTATTCCGGTGATGGGTTCTAATTCGGCTGCTCCGAAAAGCTTCCCCGATTTGTTGCCGCGAGTTGATATTCTCAAAGCTTTGGGAATTGAAACCAGTATTGTATTTACCACTAAGGATTTAATTGTGTTGGTGGTGGCGGTTGTATTGATGGTTTTGCTTCATGTGTTCGTGCAGTACACTCGTCTGGGAAAGGCGATGCGGGCTACTGCTCAAAGCCGCGATGCTGCTAAAATTATGGGAATTAATGTCGATCAGATTATTGCTCTGACTTTTTTGATCGGGGGAGCTTTGGCTGGTTCGGCTGGGATTCTGGTTGGTTTGTACAACAATACTATTGTTTTTACGATGGGATTTACGGCGGGATTGAGGGCTTTTACGGCGGCGGTTTTGGGTGGAATTGGTAATATTGTCGGGGCGATGTTGGGAGGGGTTTTGATTGGGGTGCTTTCGTCTTTGAGCGATCAGTATTTGTCGAGCCGTTGGACTAATGCTTGGGTGTTTGGGGTTTTGGTGGTGATTTTGGCTTTTCGGCCAGGGGGTTTGTTGGGCGAGAATGTTCAGGAGAAGGTGTAATTTGGAAATGGAGAAAGGGGAGTATGTCAAACAAGATAATTAAAGCAATTTAACTGGTTCCCCGGCTCTGCCTGAGAACTGATGTCTAAAGGCTCTGCATGGGAACCAAATCTGCTAATTATAGCAGCAATATTGTGATAAAGTAAATGTGGATAACGAGGGTCGAAAACTGTGCCCGAAACAAAAGTTATTTTTTATCAAGATCGAGAAGGCGTGGCTCCAGTTCTGGAATGGCTTAAGATACTCCTGAAGCACGATCGCAAAGGCTATGCCAACTGTGTTGCGCGAATTCAACAACTAGCAAGTACAGGTTACGAGTTACGACGACCTGTGGCAGATTACCTGCGTGACGGCATTTATGAATTACGGGCAAAGCATCTCCGAGTGCAGTATCGCATTTTGTACTTCTTTTCTGGGCAGAATGTAGCAATTTTGGCTTATGCCATCACAAAAGATGAGGATCAAGTGCCTGATACAGAGATTGAGCGGACAATTCAGCAAAAGGCTCAATTTGAAGCCAATCCAGCAGTTCATACCTATGTGGAGGAAACAGAAGATGGCGAAGACGAATGATGCACTGAAGATCCTTCAACAAATGACCTCTGAAGATCCTGAAATGGAGGAAATGATTAAGGAATCCTCTTTCAATGCAGAACTTGCACAACTGATTTATCGTGCTCGGACGCAAGCAGGATTGACCCAACAGCAACTTGCCGATCGCATTGGGACAAAACAGTCGGTGATTGCGGAGCTTGAAGATGCTGAGTATGAGGAACACTCGCTTTTAATGCTGCAAAAAATTGCGCGTGCGCTCAATCAGCGATTGGATGTTCAACTGATCCCGATCGCCCTTGAGGAAAATCGCAGTGAGCAGCGTAGTGCGTAAATGGAGAAATGAGTATACGCGATCGCCTATTATTTACTCGATTCCACTATTTTCGGTTCGATACTAAAGCCAGGTTTTAGCCAGCCAAAAACTTCGCCTAAAGTCAATTGCATCTGGGGCATAAATTCGGGTATCGGAAGTATATCTGTCGGTTCTTGCAATGAAATCGGCTGCTGCCCTGCGGGATAAGCTAAAATGTTTTTTTCATCTGGATCGAGCAACCAACCCATCTGACAACCTGCATTCAAACAGTGCAAAATATTGTTTATAACTTTGGTTTGGCTTTGGCCAGGGGACAAAATTTCTATTGTCCAGTCTGGGTGAGCGTTGAATGTATCGGCAATTTCGCCATCAACGTCTAGGGGAATGCGATTCCACACAAAAATAGCGACATCGGGAACAATAGAACGTCCGCCAAAGGTGCAGCGAAGTTCTGGAAATGCCCAGGCAATCCGCTGAGGTTTGCCTACTGCATTAGCCCTGGTGATGAGTTCTCCCTGAATTGTACTGTGTTTTCCTTGGGTAAGGGGTTTTTGTACGATCGCACCGTTGATGTATTCGCTAGCGGGTTTGGTTTCTGGCAGTTGCAAAAACTCGTCGAGGGTGATAGTTTTTTGAGGAGCTTGTACCATATCGCGATCGCCCTTTTGAATTGTGTTGCGGTAACAGTTCCAGTATATTTCAATTTTTGTCGCTTTTGGTGCAATAATCGAACTCAAAAGATTCTAAACTGTAGCTAGCCCGATCGCCAATTTCCCAAGCCAGCCGTCGAGCGAGTTCCTGGGTAATCGGTAATCGATCATCGGAATTTAACCAATAACCAATAACCAATAACCAATAACCAATAACCAATAACCAATAACAAATAACCAATAACAAATAACTTCTGACCTATGTCAAACAAGATAATCCAAGCAATTAAATCAAGCGGTATATTAGGGGCGATCGCCTTTTTGACTGTTGTGTTATTCGGCGGTTGGAGCGGCACAGTCATCGGATGGCTGATGGGCACGGCAGCGGGCTTCATGAGTTGTCAAGATCAGAAGGTTCAAAACCCAAAAATGGGCGCAACAGTTGGCTGTTTTGCGGGTTTGGGTTTGGGCGTTTGGCTGTTGGTTGCTAGCGTACTAGAAGGGGTTTTAGTTAGACCTTTTTCCGGTCAATCTGCTGTGGCTTTACCGACTACTTTGGTGTACGGGGTTTGCAGTTTGGCGATCGCACTTTTGACAGCTACACTAATGGGTGCATTGCAAGGTTTGCCGCCGCAACGCCAGCGGCAGGCTACTCTGGTAACATTAGCTTTTATTCTAATTCTGTTTCCGTTTATCGATCTTCAGGCTCAAACCGGCTGGATTGCTACGGTAGTACAGATTCAAATCTTTATTATGTTGGCGCTGGGTTTGAATATTACTGTGGGTTTTGCGGGGTTGTTGGATTTGGGATATGCGGCGTTTTTTGCGATCGGCGCTTACACGACGGCTTTGCTATCTTCTGGGCAGTTAAATATTGCTTGGAACTTTTGGGTGGTACTGCCGATCGCCGCCGGTGTAGCTGGCATAGCGGGCGTGATCCTGGGTATTCCCACCCTGCGACTCAAGGGCGATTATTTGGCAATTGTTACCCTCGGTTTTGGCGAAATTATCCCGGTGGTATTTCGGAATTTAACCGACATTCGGATCGAGGAACCAATCTCGAAGATTGTAGCTTTAATTTTGGGCAAGCCGGAATTGGTGCTGTGTCTGGTTGGGTGCGATCGACCTTTTAACCTCACCGGCGGCGAAGCGGGCATCAACCCGATCGCGCGTCCATCTCTCCCCATCATCGGCACTTTCAGCACCGGCAACTACTTTCCCTGGTACTACCTAATTTTACTGCTAGTCGTCTTCGCTTACTTCATGATTTCGCGGCTGCGAGATTCCCGCTTGGGACGGGCCTGGAATGCCATGCGCGAAGATGAATTAGCGGCAAGCGCAATGGGCATTAACCTAGTCAAAACCAAACTTTCGGCTTTTGCGATGGGAGCGACATTTTCGGGGTTTGCAGGCGCATTTTACGCCGCCTATATCAGCGCGGTTTTTCCCAGCGTCTTCGATTTCTCAGTATCGGTGATTATCCTGTGTATGGTAATTTTAGGCGGTTTGGGCAACATGACCGGGGTAATTTTGGGCGCTATCATTATCATGTCTGCCGATCGGCTTTATCTACCCCAACTCGCCCAAGTCCTCAAAGGTTTCCTGAATACTTTTGTACTTCCCAGAATTGCAATTCCCCAGTTAGCCGACTTTCTAGCAACCAGTTTAGACCCGATTCAAATGCGCTTGTTTCTATTCGGTTTAACTTTAGTTGTGATGATGATCGTGCGGCCAGAGGGGCTGATTCCTGATAAAATCCACCAAGCAGAACTGCATTCGGATGGTGAAGCAAGCAATGAGTCTTTAGCCGATGCCAGAAGTCAATAGTAAAGAGGAAAGTTTAGCCATGAACAATGTAACAGGTACTGCTTTTATCGTTGCGGAATTTAGAGCGGAAGAAAATCAAGAAACAATTCCTCTTTACAATGATAATGTAGTAAAAATATGGCTGAATGAAGAAACGAAAAAAATAGCAGACCAAATAGCTCAAAACTCTCCCGCTGCTAAAGAAATGGTGAAGCTGCGGACTAAATACTTTGATGATATTTTATCAAATCAAGTTTTAGGAGGTTGCAAACAAGTAGTTATTTTAGGTTCTGGTTTAGACACTCGCGCTGCGAGAATCAATGGAGAAAGAGTCACTTATTTTGAAATAGACGATCCGGCTACTCTTGAATTAAAGGAAAAAACTCTCAAAGCCAACAAAGTTAGGGCAAATGTTCGCTACATTCCCGGCGATTATGTAAAAGACGGTTTAATATCCTTATTGAAACACAGCGAATTTGACTTCGACATACCGACATATTTTTTGTGGGAAGGTAACACCACCTTGCTTGCCAAAAAAGATGTAATATTTGTCTTAGAACAAATTAGTGACAATGTTCACAATTTCCGATTGTCCTTTGATTATATGTCAGAAAAAGTGATTTTGAGAACGACGGGCTACCAAGATATCAATGATTACATAGATAAATACGAAAGTATGTATGCACCGTGGATTACTGGCTTTGACCAAATTTCCACTTTGGCTGACGAACTCAATCTTAAACTTATTGAGAACTTCTCGACGGCAGATTTGCACGTACAATATCGCCCTCGCCGTTCCCTCGAATCTAATCTTTTTAAGTTCTATTTTGTTTGTACATTAGAGAATATGTCCGAGAATCTCCCAAGTTGATTCACAAGCCGGCGTGAAATCTCACACTTCAATATAAAATATTAGGAAACATAACCAAAATGTCATTATTAGAAGCACAGCAACTTACCATGCGATTCGGCGGTTTGACAGCAGTCAACCAGGTTAGTTTAACCTTGGAAAAAGGCTCGATCGCCAGTTTGATCGGCCCCAACGGTGCGGGTAAAACCACTTTTTTTAATATGCTGACGGGTATCTACAAACCCACTGCCGGTAACTTGCTCCTCGAAAATAAGAATATCACGGGTTTGCCTCCCGATCGCCTGACAAGTTTCGGCATTGCTAGAACTTTTCAAAATATCCGCTTATTTAACAATATGACTGTACTGGATAATGTTTTAGTAGGCAGGCACAGCAGAATGAAAACAGGTTTGTTGGGCGCAATCCTCCGCCCGCCGACTGCGATTATCGAGGAACGGGAAGCTAAAATAAAAGCGCTGAGTATGCTAGATTTTGTCGGTTTGGGCGTGAAGAAAGCGCCGGAGTTGGCAAAAAACCTTTCCTACGGCGATCAGCGCAGATTGGAAATTGCCAGGGCTTTAGCTTCCGATCCGAAAGTGCTGCTTTTGGACGAACCGACGGCGGGGATGAACCCGAATGAAACGGCCGATTTAACTCGCTTTATTTACCGGATTCGCGATGAGTTGGATTTGAGTATTTTGCTGATCGAACACGATATGAAGGTGGTGATGGGAATTAGCGATCGCGTTAGTGTGATGGAGTACGGCACTAAAATTGCTGAGGGAACTCCGGCAGAAGTTCGCGCCGATCCTCGTGTGATTGAGGCATATTTGGGAAAAGAAGATGATGTTCATGGTTAATACAATTAGTCGGTCAACCGCAGATTTAAGGCAGATAAACACTGATTGACGCAGATAATTTTAAGATCGTGAGATGCTCTGGTTTACTATAAAAAAGGTTAATTTTAAATAAATGCAATAAAATTTTATACTTAGTCGGGACGATATAACAAAGGACAAAGCGGAAAGAGCAATTATGCTAGAAATTAAAGACATTCACACCTATTACGGAAATATTCACGCTCTCAAAGGAGTATCGCTAACTGTCTCGCAGGGAGAAGTTGTGACATTAATCGGTAGCAACGGGGCGGGGAAAACTACCACTCTCCGCACGATTCAAGGGCTGCTGCGCCCGCGTAGCGGTACTGTACTGTTTGAGGGAAAGCCTTTGGAGTCGCTGTCTACAGAGGCGATCGTCCGTTTGGGCATTTCTCAAAGCCCGGAAGGACGGCTGATTTTTGGGCGCATGACGGTACAAGAAAACCTGGAAATGGGTGCTTATCTCCGCAATGATACTCTCGGTATCAAGTCTGATATGGAAAAAGTTTTAAATTTATTTCCCCGTTTGCGAGAAAGAATTAGTCAAAAAGGCGGCACTCTTAGCGGGGGTGAACAGCAAATGCTGTCGATCGCCCGCGCTTTGATGTCGCGCCCCCGTTTGTTATTATTGGATGAGCCGAGTATGGGCTTGGCTCCGATGTTGGTGAGTCAAATTTTTGCGATCGTCCGCGATATTAATGCGGACGGAACTACTATTTTACTGGTGGAACAAAACGCCCGCATGGCTTTAAGTGTAGCCCACCGCGGCTATGTGATCCAAACTGGTGAGGTTGTAGTTGCCGGTACTGCTAGCGATTTGCAGTCTAATGAAACTGTTCGGAAAGCGTATTTAGGTGAAAGTTAAATAGCTATTTTGGAATTGGGTAAAGAGTCATTAGTCAGTTGTGATTAGTCATTAGTTAGGAATAATGGGTAATTGGTAATGGGTAATGGATAAAGAGTCATTAGTCATTAGTCATTAGTTAGGGGTAATGGGTAATGGGTAAAGAGTCATTAGTCATTAGTTAGGGGTAATGGGCAATTGGTAATGGAGCATCGGTAATCGGTAATTTTCAATTACTAATTGAGCACGGTTGATTAAACATCCTGGTTAATTACCAATTACCAATGACCAATGACTAATGACCACTGACTAATTCCCCATTTGCGATCGCAACTTCCCCGTTTTTAATTCAGTCTCAAAGGCCATCCGTACCTTTTCCCACTCCGTTTCGGCTTCCAACAGCCGATCGCGCGCCGTCCTCGCATCAAAAACCTGTTCTCCTCCAGACTCAACGGCCAAGCGGCCCATCAACTCCAACTCCTTGCAAACTTCCGAAAAAGACACCGCTCCTAAATTAGCGCTGCTCGACTTCAGCGTGTGAGAAGCCAGCTTCAAACTATCAGCATCGCCGAGAAAAATAGCCTCCTTAATTGTTTCTAACTGCTGCGGTGCGTCTAACAAATATATCTGAATCAACTCCCCCAAAAAATCCGGGTCTTCCTCATCGTCTAACTCGCGGAGACTTTGCAAAACATGAAAATCGATCGGCGAATTTGCTCCCGGTTGAACGATTGAGTGTCCAGCAGCCTCACTGTCAACTGGGTCAGTAATATGTTGATTTTTCAGTTCAGCAACGGCATCCAATTCATCCCGATGCAGGGGTTGGCATTTGCCCAGGGCGATCGCCAACTCTTCCCGGCGCACCGGCTTAGTAATATAATCGTCCATACCCGCTTCCAGACACTTTTCGCGATCGCCCTGCATCGCATTAGCCGTCATCGCAATAATTCTCGGCTTCTTATTGGCTGGCCATTCCGCACAAATGCGGCGCGTCGCTTCCAACCCGTCCATCTCCGGCATCTGCACGTCCATCAGCACAACATCGTAAGATTGCCGCTTCAGCGCCTCCAAAACCTCCAACCCATTAGCAGCAATATCTGCCCGATATCCTATCCTGTCGAGCAAATGCGTAGCTACTTTTTGATTCACCACATTATCCTCCGCCAACAAAATCCGAATTTGAGTAGAATTAGCTGCATCCTGTGCGACAGAATTGCTCGCCACCTGCCTCAAAACCGCAGGTGTCCGCTGCGAGCGATGATGTTCTTGAGAATTTTCAAAATACTTCAATCCCGAAGTCAAAGTCGCCACATTTGAAACTTCTCCCTTGCCACTTCTGCCGGCAACATATCCAAAAACTTGCAGCAACACATTATAAAACTGCGACTGTTTTAGAGGCTTAGTTAAAAAAGCCGAAAAATGTACTTCTGTAGTTTCAAGTTTTTTCCAGACTTCCGCCTTGCTCAAATAAGTAAATAGCACCAAAGGTAGCGGAACTTTGCGAGGACTTGTAACTTTGATGACATTCGGATTTAGCCCCTCGCCGCCAGACAAATTGCTCAGCTCCCATGAACGAATCTTCACAGCCAAAGCCACGCCGTCCATATCTGGTAGATTCATCGCCAAAATAGCCAAATCGATCGCCGAGTTTTCTTTGATGATTTCCAAAGCCTCAGCGCCCGAAGTTACAGCCACGGGTATCATGCCCCAAGCCTCAGCTTGCCGGATCAAAACTTGTCGGTTAATGGCATGATTCTCGGCAATTAACAAACGCTTGCCAACAGTAAATTCCGGCTGTTTTTCCTCAACCGCGCTTTCATTAGCTTCAGCAGTTACCGTGAAATAAAAAATCGAACCGGAACCCGATATCGACGGCGCAGAAAATCCCGCAGGTGGTGTCCCTGCCATACTTTGTCCGATCGCAGAAACAGCAGGTTGAGACTTAGAACTTGCCGGAGAAACCTGACTGACAACCCACATTTTACCACCCATCATATCGCTCAAACGCTGGCTGATAGCCAGTCCCAGACCAGTTCCGCCGTACTGTCGAGTTGTTGAAGCATCCACCTGCGAAAAAGCTTTAAACAGGCGATCGATCCTGTCTGGCGGAATGCCAATTCCGGTATCTTGGACACCAAATTGAATCTCGTATTGTCTGGTACTTGGCAACTGTTCTTGCTTAATTGCTAGCGGTTGCAGAGCTAGAATATTGGTTATTTCCGGCAAAATCTTAGCAGCTACCGGCTCGATTTTTCTAGCGGTACAAGAAACGACAATTTCTCCAGATTCTGTAAATTTAACTGCATTTCCTAGCAGATTTACCAAAATTTGGCGCAGCCTCGTGACATCTCCTAAAATATTTTTTGGAACAGAATCATCAATAAAGTAAGCCAATTCTAAACCTTTTTCCGACGCTCTAGGAGCCAGCAATTCCAGAGATTCTTCTATACAGTTTTGCAGCTCGAAGGGGCTGCGTTCCAAATCCATTTTGCCCGATTCAATCTTGGAAAAGTCTAGAATATCGTTAATAATAGTCAGCAAAGCATCGCCGCTGGTGCGAATTGTCTCCACAAAATCCCGCTGTTCTGTAGTTAGTTCCATATCCAGCAGCAAACCGGTCATCCCGATTACCGCATTCATCGGAGTGCGGATTTCGTGACTCATAGTCGCTAAAAATTCGCTCTTAGCTCTGTTAGCAACTTCCGCCGCTTGTCGCGCGTGCTCCAAAGCTTCGTTTTGCTCTGCTAACTGTTGCTGTCGGTGAACTTCCTTTTCTAAAAGTTGGGCTTGGGCTAAGGTAATTCCGACTTGAGCGGCAACATCTTCTAGGAGTTCAATTTCGTCGGGAGTCCACTGGCGAGTTGCATCGCACTGGTGCAAAGTAATAATGCCATTCGGTTCTCCTTGATAGGAAGTGCGAACTGCCAACATAGATTTTAATCCGATGCGGCGGCACATTGGTACTGAAGATTCGAGCAAAGGATCGGTGAACACATCGGGAGATGCCAGGGCTATATCTTCAGCGAGTAGTTTTTCTGTGTAGGGGTTGTAAGTCACGGAAAGTTCTAAATCTAAAGCCGATTCGTGACCAGGTTCTAAGTATTCTGCGACGCAAGGAAGGTGGGGATAAGGTTGGGAAAGATAAGTGTGAATTGTACAGCGATTTACGCCGAATACGCGGCCGATTTGGGTGGCGGTAGTCTGAAAAATTTCTTGAGTGTCTAAGGTCGATCGCACTTTTTGAGTAATTTGCTTGAGCAGCAAAACGCGCTGGTACTGACGCTGCAAAGTGCGCTCTCGCTCTTCGCGGGCAATTTCCGCGCCGATGTAATTCCCCATCAACTTTAAAATTTCTAAATTCAGCGGTTTTAAAGGAGGTTTAGCGGTGCAGGAAGTAAAGCTCAAAGTGCCAAAAACTCGCCCTTGGACTATGACCCGTGTGCCGACAAAAGCCTCCAACCTGCGCACGGCGTAAGCGGGATGCTGCTTCCACTCAGTAGTGCCGGCGGATTCGATCGAAATAGGTTCGATCGATCGCAAAACCTCTCGCTCGAAGGTTCTGCTTAAAGAAAAACCATCTCCTTTAGCAAATCCGAAGGGAAAATCTTGCGGTACATAAGCCGCGAGCACTTCGTAGCGATCGCCCAAAACCCTGCCCAACAGCCCGATATCCATCCCAAACTGACTGCAACCCATTGCCAGCAACCGGGCCGTTCGCTCATCAAAAGAGCCTGACGAGCCCACCATTACCTCGTAGAGCGATCGAATTGCCCGCTCACTTTCCCGCAGTTCCTCAACCCCTGCGACGCGGTTGCAAACATCGTGCAAAGTTCCTAAAATTCCGACTATTTCACCTTGGGAATTCAGCCTAACTTGGGCAAATATTTCAACAGAAACAAAACCAGAATTACTGTAAATTTCTAATTCATTTTTGCCTGAGTCCGACTTGTATTTAATTTGCAGTTCTCGCCGATAAAATGCCGATTTCCCTGACAGCAAAGACTCCAATAAATTTGCACAATGCGAGCGCTCATCTGGATGCACCCAATCTAAAAAATTAGTTGTCAAACTTTCGGCAACCGAAAAACCCGTAATTTCAGTCCAAGCGCGGTTGAGAAATGTCCAAATCCCCGCCGCATCCATCTGAAAAATTACGGTTGCTTTCAAAGCATCAAATACTTGGAATTGCTCCACGCCATCGCAGTTTTTGAGTTCTAACTGCTGGTTGGGAGTAATATCTGTATGAGTTCCGACTACCCGCAGCGGTTTGCCCGTAGCGCCGCGCAAAACTTGACCTCGGTTCAGCACCCAGACAGTGCTGCCGTCTTTGCATTGCATTCGATATTCTGCTGCAAAATCTGCTGTTTTTTCAGCGAAGTGATCTTCTAAAGCTGCCTTTACTCCGTCAATGTCGTCTCGGTGGATGCGACTCCACCATTCCGATCGGCGATTCGAGATTTCCCCTGCTTTGTAGCCGAGCATTTCTTGCCATCGCGCCGAATAAAAAAACTCATCTGTTTCGAGATTCCAATCCCAAATCCCCTGATTGTTGACGGTAGCGGGGAGATTTGGGGGCTGCGCGACGCTACTGTTGTGAGCAATTTCTGCACCTGGGTGGCGATTGGCTGCCGGAATTTGTATTTCTGTCAAGAGTCTTTTGTACTCCGCGTTGCTAGATTCTAGCTGGCGCTGCAAAGCGATCAAGCCTGAATGCAGAGATTTTGAGTCTAGTGCTTGTAACAGGATAGTTTGAGGATTGACAATCCCGATCGGGTGATTGCTGTCGTTGATGACTAATAGAGGTAACTGGCAGTAGTTTTTTTGCAGCAGGGCGATGGCTGCTTCTAGGGTAGAGTGCGATCGTACCAGGGGTGGCGAACTGCTGCAAATCGCTCCCGCTCTAATTCTGTTCGAGTCTCTGCCCGTGGCTTGCAACTGCACGATGTCCCGCGAACTTACCACGCCAACCAGTTTGTGGAGGTTGGGATTTGTAAATTTGGAATTTGTAGCAGCACCATTCGAGTTTGATTCGGGAGTTTCAGTGATTAATACATAGCTAACATTGTGTCGGAACATCAGTTGCGCCAAATAGCGAACTGAAGCAGTAGCAGGAGCGTGAATAATTCGCGAGGCTGCGATTTGAGGGATTTGGGCGAGTTTAATTAAACTCGCAGGCAGCTCTAATTTCGGATGTAAAATTGGTAGCGGCGGAGGGAAGGCAAAGGGCGCTGCTGGTGACTTTGGGTTGCTAATTTGTGGTTGTGTCGATCCCCCAATTTCCTGCAACAGTTGTACCAAGCTTTGGGAGCTAATTATACCGACAAGTTCTTCAGCGTCGTTGACGACTGGCAAATGCCCAATCAGATGTTTGTCGAGCAGATTTGCTAAGGCAAAAAAGTCGGGAATTTCTGATTCTCGCGCTACGGTTACGGTTCGGATCATGATTTGCTCGATCGCAAATCCCCTCAAAGCAGCGCCTATAGAACTTAGCTGGACGACATCTCGCGCTGTAAAAATCCCCAGCACCGTCTGGGCGCCCGGCTCGGAAGCTTTGGAGCCGTTGAGACTGATCCCGTTGGCGGATGCCTTTACTGCACGCGGTACGCCTTTGTACAAACCCAACTTTTCCCGCGACTGTGGAGAAGTCCCGTTGGTGGGATTTCCGAGTTGAAAATTTCCGCGCGGTTCTACCACGAGGACGTAACTGGCTCCTGTGCTGCTCATCAGCTCGATCGCCTCTTCTACGGGCGTCTCAGGGGTGACGGTGAGGGGATTGCGGTTAATGACCTGACTGAGGGAGGGAATAAACATCAGGGGGCATAAAAGTGATATTTGTTAGAAAAGCTCGATCGGGGCCAGCGGGTTGATTGAGAGGTTTTGCTCGCGAGGTTTCGTCTGCGCGATCAAAGTTTATGCACGATTCACATCACCGTTCCATTAAACTTACCCAAAGCTACCCAAGTCTAGACTTAGCTGGACATAGGTAGCCGGGAGTGTTAACTTCCTGTTTCTTTCGTAGCGACAACATGACTGTTGTCGGGTTTGTCTACTCCGCAGGCTGCCACGGTGGAACTCACCGCCAATTCTGAACGTTCGGGCACACAAATACCTTCAAACCAACGTTCTATATTTCTAGCTGCATTCAAGTCACGGTCTTGTACGTTTCCGCAGTTGGGACATTCAAACACTCGGACTTTTAACGGCATCTTGTGCCGATGATTGCAACAACTTGAACAGATTTGACTGCTCGGGAAAAATCGATCCACAAGCGTCAACTTAGAGCCAAACTTTTGGGTTTTGTATTCGAGTTGACGTTTGAATTCGTACATTCCGCAATCCGCGACTGCACCAGCAAGTTTGTGATTCTTTAAAAATGCCTTGACGTGCAAGTCTTCAATTATGACTTCGCCGTGTTTCTTGGCGAGGTAAGTTGTCAGCTTGTGGATAGCATCTTTTCGGATATTGGACACTTTTAAGTGCAGTTTAGCTAGCTTCGAGACGGCTTTATTCCGGTTCTTGGAACCCTTGACTCGCTTACTGACGCGCCGTTGTAGGCGTTTCATCTTGCGACTCATTCGACGGTAAGCCTTTGGATTGTCAAAGACTTGACCGTTGGAACAGACTGCTAGCGTCTTGATGCCGATGTCAACTCCGATAGTCGGGCGGTCAGGTGCAGGGACGGGTTTTTCTATTTCGCACTTAAACGCAATGAACCATCTGTCTGCTTTACGACTAATTACGCAATTGTGAAAAGCAGTAATTGGTAGTGGTTCGTGCAACCTGACCCAACCTATCTTAGGTAATTTAATCCGCTTGCCGTCGTTATTTATTCCTGGCTTTGCTTTGCTTCCTTGCTCTAGATAGAAGGAGTCGTGCGATACACCCTTCTTCTTGAACCTAGGTTGCTTAGATACCTTTTTGAAACACCTGTCCCAAGCTGTCCTCAATTCGGCTAAAGCTTGCTGAGGGCTTGCCTTGGAAGAGTCGTAGTACCACCGACACAATGGCTTGACTTCTGCCACTAAGCGCTTGTGAAGATCAATGGCAGAAGGGATTTTGACTGTCTTGTCGGTTCCCCTTTCCTCCAAAGCTTGCAGGATTAAAGCGTTACCCCAGTTGTAGGCGTGTCTAGCGACTCCACAATGCTGGCGAAATCTAGACACCTGCCTGTTATTGGGTTTTAGTTCCGTCTTGAAACTGAGTAACATTTACTTTGCTTCGTTTTTGCATTATCCTTATTCTATACGGAATTAATACGGAACGTCAAAATGTCGAGAAAAAAGATTTATAGCGAGCCTAAGCGTAAAATCAATCTGAGTCTGACTGAGACTGCCACTAAGTGGTTAGACGAACAGCGGGTTCAGCTTACCGCCAGCAGTCTTAGTGACGTTATTGAAAGACTCGCTAGAGAGTTACCCAAAAAGTCTATTGATGGGTAACTCTGTCCAAGGATTGCGTTGCAGTTTCCGCCCCAGAGGGCGGACTGTGGGATTGCCGGCAATTCCTTGCCTAGCCTAACTGCTGCGGATTTACGAGCAAGAATTTCTGCGATCGTCTAGACTGCACCCGACTTTCTCGTCTTCAACAAAACTCTCGCTCGGATTCTGTTGGAGGCAAGATACCTACACGCTACCAATTTACCAGCGACAGGAGGAGAATCACAACATAAAGATTTAGGTATTTCAACCGTCTAATTAAGGGTTTGAGGGTTCCAGGGTTCCAGGGTTCCAGGGCAAAACAGGCAGAAAATCAATAATTCCCATCATGACTAATTCTATCTTATCCCAATTCTGACCCCGCCCAAAAACGGGTACAAGCCCCGGACTTCAGTCGCGCTGATCCCAAAATTTTAGACCAAAGTTCAAGCTACCAGATTCATCTGTGAAGTAAATCTCAAATCTAAAAATGGAAAATTTCAAATCTCAAATCGACTGATCCAGAGGATTTTAGATTCAATTCGGGCGATCGAACTTGATGAGAATAGCGCTATTCCCCGCCACCGCAAAAGTCGCATTACCGCCCTTCAGCGTTAAGCTACCAACAACCTCATCCATTGCCTTCACACTGAACTCCCGCACCGTGCCATTACCACCTTTGATCAGAGCAGAAATATCGGCATTAACAGTATAAGATTTTGCTTGGTCGTTCACAGCCAGCAAATAAACATTGTTGCTAGCATCGCGAGTGGCAACTGCCATTAAATTAGCACTGTTAGTGACAGGAAAAAAGGTAGCTTTCGGGCCCTGCAAAGCCCGAATCCCCATCCGCAAAGCATAGTAGCCCGCGCGCCGCTTGCCGCCTGGGCCCAGCAAACCTTCTGGCAGTACCGGCTTTCCCCAGTCGTACAAACTGAATATGTGACTACCGTAAATATAATTATCCCCCGGTTGGGAACCTCGAATCAAATTTTTAATCAAACTTAAAGCTAAAGATAAATCGTTATAGCTAATTTGATAACTTCCCCATTCTCCCACCCAAAGCTGCGAGTTAGCGCGGATACTACCGTTCATCCAGCCGCGCACTTTGCGAGTGTAGTTAGAAATATCTGCGTCGTAATTGTGGACATTGACTGTATCGAAATAATTGGGAATTTCTCGCAAAGCATCAGCAGGCCAATTGCTGCCGCCTACGGTTTTCGGGCCGTGGATGCGGTATGTGCGCGAAGGCAAATAAGTTTTGTAAACAAAGTCGATCGCATCTTTGGCCACTTTCACCAATTCAAAATAATCTGCCCTAGTCCCACCCCAACCCTGTTCCCGGTTATCCGGTTCGTTGTGAATTTCCCAATCATCAACGCCGTAGTCATTGCGAACATTTAGCCAATAAACAGTAGCAAACACGTGTTCCCACCACTCGTTCCAATCTTCTTTAGTTCGGGGCGGATTCAGTTGCAGCGCCCAGGAAGGATTCCAGCTACTGTCAACATTGCGAATGCTGACAACCGGGCGAATATTTGCTTGTTTCAGAGTATTAAAAATAGTCCTCGCATTGCCTTGCCAAAGTGTGTTCGGTTCTCCCGACCACCAATAATCGCTACCCTGGGGCGGATCGGTCATAATCTGATCCCAATGCGCCCAATTAATTATATTGGGATTTGCCTTAATTTGGGAGATTTCCGGCCAGCCGTATTTACCGTCATCGTCTTCGGGTTCCCACCGGGACATCCCGCCGTAAATGCGGTAGGTATTAATTCCTAAATCTTGTAAATCTTTGAGGTCAAAGTTGATGTTGCCCTCGACAGCACCGATGTAGCGAGTGCTGACACCCGCAGGAGTGCCGGAGAATTTGATTGTTTCGATGTTTTGAGCAAAAATGGCGATCGGGCTGCACAACTCAAGGATGAGGGCGATTAAAAAGGCGATCGTAAAATTCCGAATAGTTATCTTTGAGAACACGGGACTAATGACTAATGATTAAATCAAGCCTACAAATATAGCAGGTAATCATGAGTCATGAGTCATTAGTCATGAGTCATGAGTCATGAGTCATGAGTCAAATACATTGAGAAATTTTGCGTAATTCCTGTTAGGAATGAGAATTAAATAACTTACACAAGTTTGTGGGGTGGGCGTCCCGCCCGCCCTTGTGGGAC
>NZ_JAIGNI010000155.1 GCF_026130175.1 Lyngbya sp. CCAP 1446/10
GAGTTATCAAAAAACCCGTTTCAAAATTTAAATCTAAAAAAGTTAAACACAGAGGTACTGGCATAAAAATGAATCCTCCTGTTTTTGTAATTTTAAATCCTCCCAAGCCTTAAGTAAACCGTATTGAGTAATAGCGAAGAATTTAGATGAGCTTGAATCGAGCTAATTTTTCTGTATCGATGGTTTCCTTGATTCGAGATTGATCGTTGGTTGCTTAGTATCAATGGAGTAAGAACAATGATGCGATCGCTTTCATTATTCAGCGGCATCGGTGGTTTTGAGTTAGCTGCAACCGCCCTAAATTGTTTCAAAGTCGAACAGTTTGTAGAAATAGACCGGGAGTCTCAATATGTACTCGCACAACACTATCCCCACATCCCAATCCACGACGACATCCGAACTTTCCACACTACAAGAGGA
Organism: Lyngbya sp. CCAP 1446/10; assembly: GCF_026130175.1. Classification (GTDB taxonomy): domain Bacteria; phylum Cyanobacteriota; class Cyanobacteriia; order Cyanobacteriales; family Microcoleaceae; genus Microcoleus. The sequence continues at coordinate 421 of NZ_JAIGNI010000155.1, forward strand.
CAATATGACTGCATCTGGGGAGGGTTCCCATGTACCGGAACAAGCAATGCTGGCAACAGAGCAGGATTGGCTCACCCAGAATCGAGTTTGTGGTGGGAAATGCTCAGAATTATCCTTGAATGCAGACCCACTTTTGTTATTGTCGAGAATCCAGAAGGTTTGCTCGTCCGAGGAGGTAGAGAAGTATTTGCCTCTCTCACAATGGCAGGATATTGTTGCGAAAACCCGCTCCTCGTATCGGCAAAGGAAGTCGGAGCTCAGCACCAAAGAAACCGAGTATTCATCGTTGCTTTCCTTCAGGACTTTGCACAGCAGCGATACGAGCACCAATTCCAAACCTGCGGGGCTGACCAAGTGCGAACAATCGCTCAGGAAGCTCGGCATAATTTCCCCATCCCATTATTTATCAGCCAGGGGGATGGAATTGCTCTTCGGATTCCCGATTCATTGGACGGAATGCCTCGCCAACCCATCACTCTTGACGACTTTGGAGCCAAAAGTAGAACCAAAGGTCGAATCAAAGCCCGATACAAATTCGCTAAAACCGTTATGCCCGGACAAGCTTACATCGCTCTCAAACGAGTACAACAACTTGCCCGATGCTTCCGTATTATCGATTAGCTCAACTAGCGATCGCCCCGTACCTGCATTATCGGGATTGGCTATTAGCTTTGGCAAAACCTTGCAGTATCTTCCCAACAAAACCGTAACGCGCCGCACTTGGAAAGACACTCACGCCAAGAAATTTATCAACGCTTTCAACCAAAATAAACTGGTCAAAGCTTTGGATAAAGATGTTCGCTACGGAGGCAAACAAATCGGCTGGTGTCGGTTGCTCTGCGCTCCTTACAAAGAACAACTCTCTGCGATGCCCGATGGAGATTTAGCAGCAGAAGGGGGAATGTGTTCGTCAGTCCAAGAATTCATTCAGCAATACTTCAAAGGCAACAGCTATCTCGAAGTATGGGTGATTCGCTTTGAGTTCATCGCCAGCTTATCAGTGCTTGACTTAGAGCCTGCTGCTGTCCCCGGTATGTGCGCTGATTATCAAAGTACGGTTGATAGCAACTATCCAATTCCTTCACCAATTGAGAGTATACACCAAACCCTATTAACTCTTGCTGGTGTACACTCACACTCTGACAATGAAGCTAACAATAATCCCTCAATCCCTTTACCAATCGAGAGTATACACCAAGCTCCATCTGCTAAGTATCAAACTACCCCTGGTGTATACCCAATCTCTGAGCCTCATCAATTAGAAGAGTTCGCACTTACCCAAGACGCAACCGCAGAATCAAAGGGGAAAAGTGCCAAGAAAAATACGGATTGCTGGTACACGCCGCCCGAGATTGTGGAGTTGGTGCTTCAAACTTTAGGATGGATCGACTTAGACCCCTGTGCTGACAACCACAAGCACGTACCTGCCAAGGCTCATTACACAGAAGCCAACAATGGGTTAACGCGCGAATGGGCGGGCAAAGTATTCATGAATCCACCCTACAGTTGCCCTGGTAAGTGGATAGCCAAACTACAAGCAGAATTCGATAGTGGCAGAGTCACAGAGGCGATCGCTCTAGTCCCCGCTGCTACCGATACCTTATGGCTCTCACCTTTGTTAAGCACCCAAGCCATCTGCTTTTGGAAGGGCAGAATCAAATTTCTGGATACCGATTATCAACCCAAACTACCAGCCCGACAATCCCACGTTTTGGTGTATTGGGGAGCCGAACCTGCCAAGTTTCAAGAGGTGTTCCAAGAACGCGGCACAATCTTTATCCCTGAAGTTACGCTATCTCATTAGACCTCCTGCGAAAATATCAAATGCTCGCCTGTTGTAATGATAAATACAGGTCATAATTGTAAATTCCTGCAATTAAATTAATCCTTAAGCCAAATCTCTTTCTTCGATTTCTATATCTCGACGAGAGGAGCCTGAATATCTTTAATTTTCTGTGAACATGCTCGACCACAATTCTTTCTTTTGCTAATTTTTTATTAAATTGTTTTTGCTCTTTAGTTAAAGACTTTTTCTGGGTCTTTTTGATGGGTGTTCGGCTGTTAGTATGAATCTTTTCAATCCCCTGATATCCCTTGTCCGCCAATATCTCTGTCTCTTTTGTTAGGTCTATCTGACTTTCTTTCCAGATTCTAAAGTCGTGTACTTTTCCTTTCCTGACTGCTATACAGATAATCTCTTTCGTTTTTTGATTTATCAAGACTTGTGATTTCAAAGTGTGACACTTTTGTTTACCACTATAGTATCTTTTCTGTTTTTTTTGGGGTCTTTCTATTTCATGTTCTGTCACGTCCACCACTACTAATTCTGATGAATCTAGCTCTTTGAGCTTTTTCTTGCCCCCCACATTAAATAATCCTGACTTAATTAATATATTTTCAACCTTCCTGATATTTCTCAGTACATTTGTTTCATCCAATCCCCAGGTTACCCCTATATGAAAATGAGTGCGATACTCTCGCCAGTATTCTAAGGTCATTAATACTTGATCTTCAATACTTAGTTTACTAGGTCGGCCGCTCTTTTTTGCTAGGACTTTCTCGGCTGTCACTAATTTTACCATTTGCTCAAAGGTTCCTAGAGTGACACCACACAAACGTTTGAACTCTGTAGGCTCTAACTTCCTCACTTTTTCGTAACTCATTTTTGATGCGTTGAACTTCTATTTATTTGACAATTATATCAGACTTTCGCAGGAGGTCTATTGGGTGTAGCAGCGGCAATCGCGGCAGCAAACCCGGTTTGATTTGGACTACTCCGAACCAAATCAGCATTGTACCTGTCAGAAGTGCGATCGCCCGCCGCAATTCGCTACCCGTACCAGCCATTTGTCCGCCAGCAATTAACACCGAACCCAGTCCGCCAATGGCGGCACCAACCACAGCGTAAGCAGCAATTCTCCCTAAATTCAGCAGCAAATGAAAGCGGAAAGTCGCTAATTTTTCGTTGCGGGAATTGGAGAGAGAAAACGCCACTGTCAGCGGGCCGCACATCCCGGCGCAGTGCCCGAAACTGCCGAGAAATCCCAAAGTGCTAATTAGCAGCAGGTCTAGCATTTTGCTGGTTTTTCCCCAAATAAGGCGATCGAGATATTAACAATATTTGCTTTGGCTATTGCCCGCTTTTTTCTTGACTTTATACAAATATTTATCTCAGTCGATCGCTTTTGTCAAAAGACAGGTTGTCAAACTTCTTTCCAATCTCACCCATATCAACTATCAACTATCAACTGACAACTGACAACTGACAACTGGCTACTTTTGTTCTGGATGCGCCGCCGTTGGCGAAGCTGAACCCATCTGATTAATAGCAGCAATTAGCTGATAAAGCCGCCCAAAATTCCGTTGGTTGAAATGTAAAGTCAGGCGCGGCAGCTCGAAAGTTGGATCTCCTATTTCTGGAGGCAAAGCTGGACTTTTTGCGATTTTTCCGGTGACAACAATATCGCTAAAATCAGCATTTAGCCGATCGACATTCTCATCAGAAAGTTGAGACTTCAATCGAAGTACCAGTTTTCCATCCACGTAGCGACAGGAGTGATAAACCAGGTAAAAACTCGCGATCGCCTCACAAGCGACATTTACATCGTCTGTAATCGTGTATAGACTGCGATCGTCAGCAGAAATCAAACCCCTGCCCCGCAATTGTTTTTGCACAAAAGTATTCCAATCGTGCCAATAATCGCCTCCCGGTCGATCGATCAATACCACAGGAGCAGGCCCGAACTTGCCAGTTTGAATCAAAGTCAGACACTCAAAAGCCTCATCCAGAGTGCCGAAACCGCCCGGAAACAGAGCCAAAGCATCGCTTTCCCGGAGAAAAAATAACTTGCGAGTGAAAAAATATTTAAAATTGAGCAATTTGCGATCGCCCGCAATGAAAGGATTAGAACCCTGCTCGAAAGGTAACTGAATGTTCAGCCCAAAAGAACGTTCAGCAGTCGCCCCCTCGTTCCCCGCTTGCATGATTCCGCCCCCGCCGCCAGTAATCACCATAAATCCCTGCTGGGTAATCGCCCGCCCAAAGTCTCGGGCCATCAAATATTCCGCTGATGTCGGCGACACTCTCGCCGAACCAAAAATTACAATTTTGCGAACGTGGCGGTAAGGATAAAACATCTGAAAAGCCTTTTCCATATCTCGCAGAGACGACGAGATAATTTTCCAGTCAAGGCGATCGAGTTCCTCTCCTGCCATTTGCACTACAGTCGAGAGCGATCGTTCGATCCACTCAGAGTGCTTTAACATTGGCAGGCGATCGATTAAGTCGATCGCATCAGCTTGGAGGGACTCAAAACCTTGACCAGAAGGAAGCATGAATTTTTCCGTAACGGTAACAATTTGTCGGATCATCAAAATTAAGGGGGCAAGCCACATTTATCAGCCAATAGCCACCAGCAAATTGCGCTGCTAGCAGCTAATAACTTTTCTAGTAGCTTTGCCCCAGTTTTGAAGGAAGTTAGCTTTCGCTGCCAAAAAAAACAGCGCGAAACTGCTCGCAGTTCAGTTAAATGTACTTTTCCAGAGTGTTGGCCAGAGTAGTTTTCGGAACTGCTCCAACCACCATATCAACCCGCTGACCTCCCTTAAATATCATCAGCGTCGGAATGCTGCGGATACCGTATTGGCTGGCGACGTTAGGATTTTCGTCGGTATTAACTTTTACTACCTTCACCTGCCCTTCATATTGCTGGGCGATTTCCTCTACGACGGGCGCCACCATCCGACAGGGCCCACACCAGGGAGCCCAAAAATCCACTAGAACTGGAACTTCGCTATCGAGCACTTCCTGCTTAAAGGTAGAGTCGGTTACTTGCGCGGCTGCTGACATCCCTAGCCATCCTTGTAAATACTATTTCTTGGTTAACAAGTTTAGCAAAAAGTGTAACCATTTGCGTCAACGATTTTCAGAGCAGGCTTCTGAAGGGTTCCGAAGGAAGAAGGAAGAGGGAAGATGGAAGAGGAAAGATGGCTATAACGGCTTCAGCGGTTCAGTTGACAGTTGACAGCTTGTTCGATCGCGCAGTCGTTGGGTTGACAGCACTTGACAAAAGAAGTCCGAGGATTGGAGTAATGAATAGTCTGATTTTAATTTCTCGCCTTTAGGGGTTCCGGCTTTAAACCAACTTTTTCGGGTAAAAACAGGGAAGAAGGCATTCGGCAGCATAAAAATTCTCCCCTCTGCCACTCTCCGGATCAAACAGCCTCAGCCCTGTACCTAGTAAGCAAGAGCTAAAATTTCCGGTAAAAAAGGAACCGCCCGAACAGTAGTCCGGGCGGAGTGTGGTGTGAGGAGTGAACGGAAACTTGTGTCTCCGCTTCTTCTATTCTGACATCTCCTTCTCGATAATTCCACAAAATTCTGTAAATTTCGAGACGATCGCACAAATTTTGTCAAGGTATCCTGGTATTCGATCGGTAAATCTACTTGCCCATGCCTAACTGCTGAGCTTTTTGATAGACTTTACCCTCAGTCAACAGAGAAGGAGCAATCACCACTTCCACTTGCTGCATCTCCTTAATATCCTTAGCGCCCAGAGTGCCCATGCTAGTTTTGAGAGCTCCAAGCAAGTTGTGCGTGCCGTCATCTAGAAGAGCCGGCCCCCGCAAAATTTGCTCCACAGTACCAGTAGTCCCCACACGAATCCGAGTGCCTCGTGGCAAAACCGGGCTCGGAGTCGCCATCCCCCAGTGGAAGCCCCGGCCTGGAGCTTCAGCAGCCCTAGCAAACGGTGAACCAATCATCACTCCATCGGCACCGCAGGCAATACACTTGCAGATATCGCCGCCGGTAATTAAACCGCCGTCAGCAATCACCGACACATATTTGCCAGTTTCGCGATAATAGTCGTCCCGCGCGGCGGCGCAGTCTGCTACCGCTGTCGCTTGGGGAACGCCGACACCCAATACGCCCCTAGACGTGCAAGCAGCCCCTGGCCCGATGCCCACGAGAATGCCTGCGGCGCCAGTTTTCATTAAATTCATGGCGACTTCGTAGGTGACGCAGTTGCCCAAAATTACTGGTATTGGCATCTCTCGACAGAATTGGGTCAAGTCTAAAGACGTGATGGATTCAGGGGAAAGAAAAGCTGTCGAGACTACAGTTGCTTGTACAAAAAATATATCGGCTCCCGATTTAGCAACTGTTAATCCGTATTTACTCGCGCCGGCTGGTGTACCGCTGACAGCGGCAATCCCTCCTCCGGCTTTAATTTCTTTAATTCTCAGCTCGATTAATTCTGGCTTGATCGGTTCGGCATAGAGTTGCTGCATCAGGGACACAAATTCGTGGTTCCCAACAGAAGCGATGCGCTCTAAAATGGGTTTGGGGTCGGCATAGCGGGTTTGAACTCCTTCTAAGTTGAGCACGCCCATTGCTCCCAATTCCGACAGCAAAATGGCCATCCGCACATCGACGACTCCATCCATAGCGCTGGCGATGATCGGAATTTCTCGATCGATCCCACCAATCTGCCACTTGGTATCTGCCAAACTCGGATCTAGGGTACGCAGTCCCGGTACGAGCGCGATTTCATCTATGCCGTAAGCTCTGCGGGCGCTTTTGCCCCGCCCAATTTCAATATTCACGCTGTTTCACTTCCACAATGTATTTCAATTAGATTAACAAAATCGTAGCCTGCTTGAGGGTAGCGATCGCGCGAGTGTGTTAAAAAAAGTTCGGCACTAATTCTGATTTTATGAAATCCAAAGAGATACTTTTCCTCAGCAACGGCCACGGAGAAGACGCGATTAACTGTCAAATTGTCCATGCTTTGAGAGCATCGGCGCCAGATATTGATGTTTCAGCTATGCCGATTGTAGGTGACGGCGCTGCTTACAGTCGATCGACCATACCAATTATCGGGCCCACCAGTCCCATGCCATCTGGGGGAGTTTTTTACATGAATCCCCTGTTTTTCCTCAAAGATGTGAGGGCGGGCCTAGTTCGTTTAACTTTCCAGCAATTGCGGGCTGCTTTGACGCATTCGCAGCACTGCGATTTGGTGGTAACAACTGGGGATATTATCGCGGCGGGGTTCGCCCATGCCACAGGCCGGCCCTATATAATTTTTATGTCAGCTCATTCTACTTATTACGAAGGGCTAGCCGATTTAGGTTTCCTATTGAATTATTTGCTTTCCTCCGAGCAATGTCTAGCTATTTTCACTAGAGACGCTTTGACTGCTGCGGACTTAAACCAACAGGGTTTCGAGAAAGCCATATTTGTCGGCAATCCTGTCATGGACAACCTCAATGCTACGGGCAAAAATTTAGAGTTAAAGGCTGGAGTTCGGACGATCGCGCTTCTACCCGGTTCACGCCTCCCGGAAGCCAACGACAACCTCATTTTGCTGCTAAAACTGGTCAAAGAAATTGCTGCCAACTCTACTTTACCAGTGCAGTTTCGGGCTGCTTTAGTTCCGAGTTTGATGCTGGAATTAGATGATATTGCGGCAAAATCGGGATGGTTGCACCGAGAAGGCAAGTTAATTTATCAAGAAATCAAACAGCAGGGTAGCGAAAAAGCAGCAACAGTTGAAGTAATTTGCTACTCTGATGCTTTCGCCGACATTTTGCAGCAGTCTAATTTAGTAATTGGGATGACAGGAAGTGCGATCGAACAAGCTGTAGGCTTAGGAAAACCTGTAATTACAATACCCGGTAACGGCCCGTCATTTACCTATCGGTTTGCGGAGGCTCAAAATCGGCTGTTAGGCGATTCCGTGCAGGTGATTGGCACAGAACCAGCAAATCCTGATATTCTCAAAGAAGCTGCTAAAGCCGTCGATCGCACTTTGCAAGATGATAAATATTTAGCAAATTGCGTCAAAAATGGTTTAGAAAGAATGGGCCCAGCAGGAGGCAGCCATAAAATTGCTAATTACGTGGCAAACTATCTCTAAAAAAACCGTTTATAAAAAAGGTTCACAGTCAGAACTTTAGTCATAAAAAAAGGTTCGTAGTGAGGACTGAAGTCCTTCTTTTTCAGCGGACTCGCATTCCTCACTACGAACCTTTTTTAGCGGTTATTAGTGGAACATAAAATTTATTGCAAAAATAGGTAAAAACGGGCCGGAGAGCCAGTTCCAAAATTTGATTAAAAGGACTTTTGCAAGATATCTATAGTATCAGCTACAAAAACAAGAGCGGACTCGCATTCCTCACTACAAACTATAGAGCGTATTTTACTGAACAGGATGTGAGTCCTCAGAACTTTATTGATTTTTCAACAACTCAGAAACAGTTTTAAATTCGTAACCTTTTGACTGCAAAGTCTTGACAATGATCTCCGTTGCTGCAACAGTTTTCGAGCGATCGCCCCCACCGTCGTGCATCACCACAATCGAACCCGATCGCACATTGTTAATCACCTGATTTGCGATATCCTGTACCGAGTGTGTTTTCTCATAATCTTGGGAATCCACATCCCACATAATCAATTTTTTGTGCATTTGGGAAACCATATAAGACAAACCTATAAATCTCCGTCCCCAAGGTGGCCGAAAATTAATACTGTCCTGCTTCACCCCATTTTCCTGCAAAAGTTTGTCAGTTTTTTCAATCTCAGAAAGCAAATGCTGCTGTGGTTTAAACATCATATCTTTGTGAGAGTAGGAATGATTTCCCAACTCATTTCCCCTCGCCACAATCATTGGCACGATTTCTGGATGTTTCTCAATATTGCGACCGACTTCAAAAAAAGTTGCTTTAATTTGATAGCGATCGAAAATATCTAAAAGCTGATTTGTATAGGGAGGAAAAGGGCCGTCATCGTAGGTAAGGGCAATAACTTTTATGTCCGTATCGGCGCGGTTGAAACCGAAATAATTGTTAAATTTAGTAACTTTAATCAGCAGCGATGCTGCAAAGACTAATGCTATTGTGAACAGCAGAAACTTTTGTAAATTTTTACCTATTCGCATAGCTGGACAAGGCTCGATCGAGCATTAAAGTGGATTGCAGAAAGATTACCACAAATTGCGAGGGATGGCATGAAATTATTTGAGATACTTCGGCTTCGCGAGCGTATAAGTTTGAGATTTGAGATTAAAAAATTGAAAAATGACTTATTCTGTATGGGTTTGGAGCAGGGGTAGTCTGGAGCATTTTTGGGAGAAACTGGCATCAAGCAGAGGTAGCCCGGAGCATCAAAGCCAAAGCACTCACATCTACAGCCAGAAGTGTACCGAGAACGGAGAGAATTAGACCGAGCCGTACAGCACCATGCAGCACTAGAAATACTCGATCGAGCCAACGACAAATTAGATCGAGCCGAAGCTTGCTATCAACTAGCCCAGACAGAACAATAACTTGGTAACACCGAACCCAACCCAAGAAAATTTCGATCGCACCATTCAACTATTCAGCCCAATAAACAGCAAGTAAGTAGAAAAGGTACAGTTAGCTCGCACAAAAAATCCCGAAAAAATACCTAATTAATCGAGAAAAAAATCAAAAAAAAGATACAATAAACTCAAGTACAACCATAAAAAATTTAGACATGAAACTAAAACGATTGGGACACGTAGCCGTCTGCGTGCAAGACATAGAAAAATCTGCTGAATTCTACCGAAATTTGGGTATGGAGTTAGTCTGGAAAGATCCAGACTGGGCTTATTTGAAAGCAGGAGAGGACGGATTGGCGCTGTTGAGTCCGAGTTATGACCAAGCAGGGCCGCATTTTGGGTTCGTATTTGACGATCGCACGGAAATGGAATCCGCCTACCAACAGCTTAAATCCGAAGGTGTTTCCGTCACCCAAATTCACGAACACCGCGACGGTACAGCGTCTTTTTACGGCAGAGACCCCGACGGTAACGGTTTTGAATACCTTTACGAACCCGCTTGAGGTTGATTAATCGAGTCCTGGACGCATTAAAGTCAGAAAAACTGGGTTTTTGAGCAGAATTTGTGACCTTAACTAAGGATTTTTGACTACCTGTACGTCCAGGAGTATCAAATTTTGTCGATCGTGCGAGGTATTTTAAAAATATTCAATCCAGCCAATGTGTGTACTCATTAATGCAGCAGTAGTTGTAGGGTGTGTCGCCACTAACCAGCCCTAGCTACCTATCGACAATTTAACAGCGACGCACCCGATCACAATGGTTTGATAAACAAACACAACTATTATTTAGCAATCTTTTGTCAAAATGGTATAAATTGCGGACAGGAAGCGGCTTTTCGCCCCCAATACACCAGATGTCAACCCTAAATCAGACTGAAAAACCCGGTTTCTTGGTGCAGGAGTGCGTAAGCTAATGATACCTGCACGCACTGCGATCCCGTGGCAGACGGCCCGGAACCTCCGTACCAATGGCAGAATAAAATGACATACTGACACCAACTCTTCCACAGTAAGGTGCAGGCTCAGAATCCGAAATATATCCACAACTTCCGAAAATCGGCTCGATAATCTAAAATCTAAAATCAAAAATCTAAAATCCTCATGTTCCAAAGAATACAAGTCAAAAACCGCTGGACATCTATCTTCAAACCCTGGGAAGAAGCAGACCCTTGGCTGTTTGCCGCTTGCATCGGCCTCACCATCTTCGGCGGAATCATGATTCGCAGCGTCGAAATCAACCAAGGGCTGATCGACTGGTGGCGGCACTGGGTAACTGGCGGAGTCGGTTTGTTATTCGCCATCATCATTTCCCGCTGTCGCTACGAAATACTGCTCCAGTGGAAATGGCCGATTTACATATTAATTAATTTGTCGCTGATTGCAGTGCGGTTTATCGGTACTACAGGGCTCGGCGCCCAGCGATGGATCAATATTGGTGGCTTCTATCTGCAACCATCAGAATTTGCCAAAGTAGGGATGATTATCACCTTAGCAGCTCTCCTCCACGACAAGACTGTCCCCACGGTGCGGGATATGTTGAGGATGCTGGCGATTATGGCCGTACCCTGGGGATTGATCTTTGCCGAACCAAATTTAGGTACTTCGCTAGTGTTTGGCGCGATCACAATGGGGATGTTTTACTGGGGTAATGTCAATCCCGGCTGGCTGATATTGCTGTTCTCTCCTCTAATCTCGGTTCTCCTGAACAACTTGTCTACACCGATTTGGATCGCTTGGGTAGTTGTTGCGGGGATTATCGCTTGGCGAAGCCTACCTTGGCCCTGGTTGGGGACTTTCGCTGCTGTGCTGGTGAATGTGGTGTCGGGACACGTCGGACACCTTTTTTGGGGCGTGTTGAAGGATTATCAAAAAATGCGCCTGACGGGCTTTTTAAACCCTGAGAAAGACCCTTTAGGCAGCGGATATCACTTGATTCAATCTCGGATTGCGATCGGGGCCGGAGAACTCCACGGCCGGGGATTGAATCACGGAACCCAAACTCAGCTTAACTTTATTCCCGAACAGCATACGGACTTTATCTTTTCAGCGATCGGCGAAGAATTGGGCTTTATTGGCTGCATTTCGGTGCTGGTGGTGTTTTGGATAATTTGTTTCCGCTTGGTGATGATCGCACAAACCGCAAACGACAATTTTGGTTCATTGCTGGCGATCGGCGTACTGTCAATGTTAATTTTTCAAGTATTCGTCAATATTGGGATGAACATCGGCTTAGCCCCAGTGACAGGAATTCCGCTACCTTTCCTGAGTTACGGAAATGCGTCGCTGCTGAGTAACTTTCTCGCACTGGGACTGGTGGAGTCAGTAGCCAACCAGCGACAGCGCAAGAAGCGTTGGAATTAGCTAATTGGCAATTCGAGCCATATCTAATTCTGTCAAATAACCCTAATAGGTTTGTAGTGAGGACTTTCGTCCTCATATTTTTTTATTTTCGTCGTCACTACCAACTTAATAACCGTTATTTGACAGAATTAGATCTAACAACCGCCACATCGGTCAGGACATAAATAACTTCATGAATAGAGCCGATATCCGTCAAGCATCAATGGTTTGATTCCCGTTATGCAACCCTTCGACTGGCTCAGGACAAGCTGTCAACTGTCAACTGCTATATGAGCAGATTACTCGTTCATATTCTTGTAAGTTGCAACCGCAGAAGGCGAACTCCGGTTTAAATAGCGAAATATCCAATACTTAAATACTGTATCCAAGATAACTGGAAACGTCGCGATGAACAGAAATATAAACTGCCTATTTTCTGGTAGTCCCAAATGCCTCGATAAACCTTCGAGAATTATTTCCCAACCGTGCGGTGAGTGGAATCCGACAAACACATCGGTAAACAAAATAATTATGAAAGCCTTAGCACTGTCGCTAAGTCCGTAAACCACGTCGTCCATAAAAGACTTTAAAATCTCAATCTCTCTCTTGTTGGTGATGATAATGGCGGCAAAAGCCATGAAGGAAATCAAATCGGCAAAGATATTTTTAATAGCCCCACCACTTTCAGTCCGATATTCCTCCGCAAGCTCAATTGCTTTCTCAGCAATCTTCTTTTCCGTTTCTTCTGGAGAAAGTGACGGTGCCATGCCAATCAACGTTTTAAATTTGAGGTGTTGCTCAAATTGCTCTAGTTTTTCTAATGCTTCTTCTTCCAGATCGATATTTATGAATAATGGAGCATTTTGCTTGACTCTGAAATGGTCAACTACGGGGCCGACTACAAAGTTTTTGGTGATTTGATTTGTTAACAGCGGAACTAAAATCAAAAGTAAAATAAATCTCAGAGAAATGACTGTTTTTACTTTGGAATTTCGGAAGTTTTTAACTACGTCTTTTTCTGCTTCCGGGTCTAATTCTTTAGTAATTCGATTCAAAGTTCCCAAAAGTGATCGGGGTAATAAATTTACCTCTTCAAAGCTAGTGTCAACCTCGCCAGTAGTTTGATCAGAATTAGCTGAACCCTTATTTGTGCGAGGTTGAGAACTGCTTGTAGATTTAACCTGCATATTTACCGAACTGACAACCGGAACGATCGCAGTCGATCTACTATTATTAATATATTTGTCGATGATTCCATCAATAAACTCTAGCTTCTCCAATACCAGGGACGATCGATCTTTAATGTCTAAACCTAATCTGTGCGGGTGATAATCCGCGCTGTGTCCCGCCTGCGGTTTTGCTCCCACGCGATCGGGCAATTCCAAAAAAGAACGGCTAGCATTAAACTCAACCATCCTAGTTTCGATGACCTTGAGGTATTTTTGCAGTTCGGATTTAAAGTAAGACAGGGTGCTTTGTCCGTAATCGCCCGATCGCTCGGAGATGCCTTGGCCACCAAAATGCTCATCTTCGATCGCCTTAATTGCTAGCGCAGCATCATAAGCCTGTTCTAGAGCCCTTTCAGGCGTTTCTCGATACCATTGGTTGGCGCTGTACAGATATTTTACAAACCTGTTCCACAAAGAAGTATTCATAGCTAAAGCTCGTTAGTTGGCAGCAGACATTAGTCATTAAAGTATTCACGGTATGGTAACAAATTTACATGAATTGGGAACACCGGCAGAAAATTCAATTTGGATTGTCGGAGCCGCCCGCAGTGGCAAAACCGCTCGCTTAGTCGAGCAGTTCTGCCTGTGGAGCAAAACCGTCAAGCCTTTGCCCGCAACAGTTTCAGACCAATGGCGTTCCGGGCGGCGGCGGGCGGGACAAACAGCCCCAGCAATTTTAGTCTTAGCAGCTAACGGGGACAACCGACTGGAATTGGCCGATCGCATCGCCGTAGCCACCCAAGGAAAATATGCCTTTCACTCCACAACACCCTTCGGCTTTTTTGAGCAGGAAGTATTGCTATTTTGGCCGCTGCTAGTTCAGTCACTGAATTTGAGGGCTCAATTTCCGCTGCGTCTCCAACCTGAAACAGAATTGGAACTTGCCGCCAGACTCTGGCGTCGCGAATTAGACGAAGGGATTTTGCAACAAACAGGGGTAAGTCCAAACCGAATGGTGCGTCGAACTCTAGACTTATTACAACTTGCTGCTGTCAGCGGTACGCCGAGAGAAGAGATTAAGAGCATTCTCGAACAGGGATTTGCAGGGGATGGTGGCTCGAATAGCCTATGGACTAGCATGGGAGATTTGCTCGAAAGGTGGCGGGAATGGTGCTTGATGCGCGGGCTGCTGACTTACGGAATTATTTGCGAACTCTACTGGCGGGATTTGTTGCCAAATGCCACTTACCAGCAGCAATTAGCCTCTCGATATCAAGCTGTGATCGCAGATGATGTTGACGATTATCCGGCTATCAGTCGCCATTTGTTTGATCGAATGCTCGATTCTGGTGCAGTGGGGGCTTTTTCCTACAATCGGGATGGAGGAGTGCGTTTAGGTTTGGGCGCTGACACGGAATACCTCGCCCAACTGGAAAGCCGCTGTTTGGTGGTGGAAACTTTGAACGCAAAAGCCGGTTTAGCCTCAGAGATTGGAGATTTGGCGGTAAATTTGGCAGTGAATTCTGATGGTTTTTATCCTTTAGGCTTGAGTTTGCCCGGATCAGTTCGATCGCTCGAAACAACTTCCCGCGCTCAATTACTACGAGAAACCGCCGAAATTATTGTGGATGCGGTGAAGTCAAAAGCCGTGGAAGCGCAGGAAATCGCCGTAGTTGCCCCTGGGATGGATGCGATCGCCCGTTACACTTTAACCGAAATTCTGGCGCGAGATGGTATCGCCGCCGAATCGCTCAACGATCAGCGTCCCCTATCGACTACGCCAGAGATTCGAGCTTTGCTGACTCTGCTAGCGTTAGTTTATCCTGGACTAGGCCGTTTAGTCGATCGAGACGCAGTAGCCGAAATGCTAGTAATTTTAGGCAGCCAGAAACACCGAGAATTGCCTGATACGGAAGATTCCAACCCCACGTTTAATTTAAAATCCCAAATCCCAAATCTCAAATCGATCGACCCGGTGAGAGCAGGTTTAATTGCGGATCACTGTTTTTGTCCAGATCTCGATCGACCTCAATTGCTGGCAATTACAGCCTTTCCTCGGTGGGACAGACTGGGACATCGAGCCGCTGGGGCCTACGAGCAAATTGTCGAGTGGATTGAACAACAGCGATCGCAACAACAGGAGCGGCTGTTGCCTAGTCCAATTGCCCTACTCGATCGAGCGATCCAGAAATTTCTGGTCAACGACAGATACCTGCCGTTCGATCGGCTAGCAGCCCTGCGAGAGTTAATGGAAACCGCCGCCCACTACTGGGAAATACACGGGCGAATGCAGCGTTTAGAACCAACAAACGGGGGCGACTCAGAAACGATCGCCCGGTTCATCCAGTTGTTGCGCCAAGGAACCGTCACCGCCAACCCGTTTCCAGTCCGTTCAGAAGGCCCAGAAGCCCAAGCCGTCACCCTCGCCAACATCTTCCAGTACCGCAGCAGCCGCCGCGCCCACAAATGGCACTTTTGGCTGGATGCCGGCTCGCCGCTGTGGCTGAGTGGCGGTGCGGCGACATTGTTTGGTGCTCCCTTATTTGTGCGATCGCAACTGGGGCGTCCCTGGGAAACCGAAGACGAAACCGTCGCCGACCAACAGCGACTGCGGCGAATTCTGGTAGATTTGTTAAGTCGCTGTTCCATGCTTTACCTTTGTCACAGCGAACTAGCCGTCAACGGACAAGAGCAAACAGGGCCACTTCTGCCTCTAATTAACAGCTCTGTTTCTTGTCAGCAGTCAGGCTAAGGAATTTGGCAGGAGGCAAGAAAATTATGAATGCAAAGATTTTCATTTTTTCAACCCTTGGATAGCTCATTGAGGCTGACTTCAATTCAGACTTTTAGGTTCCAGCCAAATCCGGCGATATTATAGTTTACCCAAAACCCACATCAAAACTTGCAAACATTACTATTTTTAGCACAAAAAATTCCTGAGTTCAAAAAAATCTATAGCCCTGGCAATTTTGATTTATTATGCTAGAAATGAGCGAGATTATTAATCAATAATAAGTCAGATTTGAGGCAAAAAACTGAGATTAATCAGTTCTTAAAGTTAATCGGAACCGTCGTTTAAAGGAGCCAAAATAATGCCCAGTGCAGTACCACGTATCATAATTGAGCCAACTCCAACTCCAGAACCAGCACCAACGCCAACTCCAGAGCCAACGCCGACACCGACACCAACACCAACGCCGACACCGACACCGGCACCGACTCCCCCTCCCTCCGGGGACGACACATTTGGTGGCATAGACGACACCTTGGGCGGAGGCGGTACCACACCCTCAATGATCGGAGGCGTGATCCGGGGCACAGAAGCCAACGACTCCTTAGGAGGCAGTCCCGGCCCCGACGTGATTTCCGGGCTGCAAGGCAACGATACCGTCCTAGGCTTAGACGGCGACGATTTAGTATTTGGCAACGAGGATGACGACGTGCTGTTCGGCGGGCCCGGCAACGACGTACTCGACGGCGGTTCAGGACTCGATACCATGTACGGAGGTAAAGGCAACGACTCCCTCGATGGGGGAAATAACCCCGACCTCCTGTATGGCAATGACGGCAACGACACGGTAATCGGAGGCGAAGGCAAAGACACGGCCTACGGCGGCAAAGGCGGGGACAGCTTGCGCGGCGGGTCGGGCGACGATAGCTTTTTGGGCGACAAAGGCGACGACATCGTGTGGGGCGACCAAGGTAACGACTCGCTCTTCGGTGGCGACGGCGAAGACTTGCTATTTGGCAACGAAGGAGGCGACTGGCTCTACGGAGATGCCGGCGCGGACACAATTTTTGCTGGCGACGGTGACGACATTGTGTTTGGAGGTGCTGGAGATGACATCATCGACGGCGGTGCTGGCAACGACGTGCTGTGGGGCGACGAAGGCAAAGACATTGTGGCCGGAGGCGAAGGCAGAGATGTCTTTGTCATCGGTGGCTTCAGTTCCCCCAGCGGCAGCAGCAACGGCACTAACCCGGCATTTGTGACCACAGGCGGCCCGGATATCGCCGATGCTGACATTTTTACAGACTTTCGCCAAGGCGAAGATTCGATCGGACTCAGCGGCGACCTCAAGTTTGAAGATTTGGTAATCTTCCAAAGCACCGACAACAAAGCCGGCAGCACAATTATTCGCAACGGAGTCAGCGGCGACTTTTTAGCAGTATTGCCCGGAGTTGACAGCAGAACCCTGGGACGCAACTCCTTTGTAATTGCCCCCACAGTTCCTGGCAGCGCTACCCCGCTGCCCCTGCCCACGCCGAGTCCGAGCCCGACGCCGACTCCGACTCCCACACCGACACCGACACTAAGTCCGACTCCCACACCGACTCCTACAGACACTCCGACTCCCACAGACACTCCAACACCGAGTCCGAAGCCGATGTTCCCGACGCCGACGGCAAGTCCGACTCCGACAGGAAGTCCGACTCCGACAGGAAGTCCGACGCCTAGTCCGAGTCCGATTCCAATCGCCACTCCCAATCAGCTTCCAATAGCAGTTAACGACAACTTCACCACGGTTTCGGGTCAAGAACTAAGTCTCAACGTTCTGTTCAACGACACCGATGGGGACAAGAACCCTCTGACTGTCACGACTTTTACTCCAGTAGCCAAGGGGAGCTTGACTCCATTGGGCGGTGGCTTATTCAAATACACCCCGAATCCAGGCTTTTCGGGTGCTGACAGCTTCAGCTACTCCATCTCAGACGGCAACGGCGGCACTGCTCAAGGCCTAGTAACTATCAACGTCAGCAACCCGCCCCAGCTAGTAATTAACGAGGGTGTGGTGGTTGCCAAAGCTGCTCCTACCCAGACAATAACCGCTGCCGATTTGTTGGTGACAGATCCTGACAACTCGCCTTTGGAAATTGTTTACACGATTACCAAAGCTCCCGATGCTACTAGAGGTTTTGTGCAAAGGGGCGCCACTTTTCTCACTGTCGGCGACAAATTTACCCAAGACGATATCAACAACAATATTGTCAAATACAACTTGCTGGCTGCTGGTGGCAGCGATAGTTTTACGTTTACAGCCTCCGATGGGTCTTCCAAGATCGGGCCGGCATCCTTCAGTATTACGGTGGTAGATAATATTGTCGATCGCACCGCACTCCCGGCAAGCACCTTTGCAGGCAGCAACCTCAGCGACTACATCATTGGCGGGGCCGGCAACGATACCATCTCAGGCGGTGCGGGGGACGACATCCTCGACGGCAGGGGTGGCGACGACTTCCTATTCGGTGAAGCAGGTAACGACTCGCTGCTGGGTTCGATCGGCAACGACAACCTCGACGGCGGACTGGGCAACGATACGATCGACGGCGAAGACGGCATAGATTTGCTAATCGGCGGACTGGGCAACGATTTGATGTTCGGCGGCAATGACAACGACACCATCTTGGGCGGTGACAACAACGACACCATTGACGGCGGTGCAGGCAATGACTCGATCTTGGGAGAAGCGGGCGACGACTCGATACTTGGAGGTATTGGCAGCGATACCTTATTGGGTGGAATTGGCGACGACTCGATCGAGGGCGGTGCAGGCGACGACATCCTCGACGGCAGCATCGGCAGAGACTTGCTCGACGGCGGTATCAATAACGATTTCATCTCCGGCGGCGACAGCGAAGACACGATTTTAGGGGGAGAAGGCAGCGACACAGCACTCGGAGGTACCGGCAACGACTACATATTAGGTGAGGGTGGCAGCGACTCTCTGTTCGGCGAAGCGGGAGACGATACTGTAGACGGCGGCGCCGGCAGCGACTGTCTCAGCGGCGCCTTCGGCAACGACTTGGTATTGGGTGGCGATGACAATGACTCGCTTTCCGGCGGTGCGGGCAATGACATTTTGGGCGGCGGGAACGGTTCTGACTTGCTGACAGGCGATGCTGGTAATGATTTCTTCTACTACGAAACTCCGAGTGAAGGTGTGGATATCATTGCTGACTTTAACGCCAATGGTACCGGCACCGACAGATTCTTGTTCAGGTCATCAAATTTTGGAGGTTTAACCAACTCGGGAACTACTAACGATTTCACCAGTTTTATCGTCAGGAATATCGGCAGCGGTGGCGACAACATCAGCAAGCAAGAAGTGATTTTGTTTGAATCTAAATTTGACAACGCTCAAGCAGTCAATGCAGTGTTGAAGAATCAAAACGGTTCGAGCAAAACAGGAGCTTTCTTCGTGTATCTGAACAATACTTTTAACCAGTATGTTCTCGGCTTTGACCCGAATGTGGCAGACGACAGTCTCCCAGCTTTCGATTTGGCAGTGTTGAATTCTATTCCTACAGTGCCGGGAGCTCTGAGCACCGTCATTACTGCCTCTGACTTTAAGTTTATCTAGTCGTTTTTGAGTAGCGTCGCAAGGAGTCCGAAAAATGCCCAGTGCAGTACCAAGAATTATTATACCGGAGACCACTCCTACGCCGTCGCCGGGGACTTCTCCGACGATGACGGGGACTTCTCCGACGATGACGGGGACTTCTCCGACGATGACGGGGACTTCTCCGACGATGACGGGGACTTCTCCGACAATGACGGGGACTTCTCCGACGATGACGGGGACTTCTCCGACAATGACGGGGACTTCTCCGACAATGACGGGGACTTCTCCAACGATGACGGGGACTTCTCCGACGATGACGGGGACGGGCCCAGGGATTACGATCGTACCCGTGGTTAGACCAGTTCCGACTGTACCCACGCCTCCCCCACAGCCGCTGTTTGTCGATGGCGTAGTTGTCGCCAATGACGGGAATAACTATTTAATCGGCAGCTTGTTCAATGACACTATTTCCGGGCGCGACGGGGACGACACGATTCTGGGTCGGGACGGGGACGATATCATCAGGGGCGAAGACGGTAACGATTATCTCAATGGTGGCGCTGATAAAGATATTGTCGAGGGTGGCCGTGGCAATGACACGGCGCGCGGCGGCAAAGGCGATGATTTAGTTTCTGGCGAACTGGGGGACGATATAGCTTTTGGCGATCAGGGCAACGATGTTGTTTTGGGTGCTGAAGGCAACGATACGCTGTACGGCGGTAAAGGGAATGACTGTCTGCGTGGAGGTGGCGAGGACGACCTGATTTTTGGCGACAAGGGCAATGATACTGTTTCTGGCGACACGGGTAATGACTGCCTGATCGGCGCTGCGGGCAATGATATTCTTTTGGGCGGCGACGGCGGGGATGTCATCAGCGGCGGTGTTGGTAACGATACTGGTGACGGTGGCGAGGGTGATGACCTGCTATTTGGGGGAGATGACAATGATTCTCTGTCTGGAGATGCTGGGGATGATATTCTTTCGGGCGATCGCGGGTCTGATACTCTGACAGGAGGCGATGGTTCGGATATCTTTGTTCTCGGTAGGGTTGGTACGTCGGTTTCTAGTAACGGGTTTCTGACTACTGGCGGCCGCGAGATCGGTGATGCTGATTTAATCAGAGATTTTAAGGCAGGAGATGCGATCGGTCTAGCTGGAGGTCTGAACTTTACACAGTTAAACATCTTCCAGGGTCAAGGATCGAATTCTAGCAACACGATTATTCAGGACAAGCAAACTGGCGAATTTTTGGCGGTGTTGGTTGATGTGCGATCGAACTCGCTCGATGAATCGAGGTTCACTACGGCTCAAATACCGCGCGTAGAAGACAATCCCTTCACAATTCAGGGGACAAGTCCTTCTCCAACAACGGGGACAAATCCTTCTCCGACACCGACGGGGACAAATCCTTCTCCGACACCGACGGGGACAAGTGCTTCTCCGACACCAACGGGGACAAGTGCTTCTCCGACACCGACGGGGACAAGTGCTTCTCCGACACCCGCAACGGGGACAAAACCTGTTACCACACCGGTACCGACGGGGACAACTGCTTCTCCAACTCCTAGTCCGACTCCGGCGACGACTCCGACTCCGGCGACGACTCCGACTCCGGCGACGACTCCAACTCCGGCGACGACTCCAACTCCGGCGACGACTCCGACTCCGGCGACGACTCCGACTCCGGGGACAAGTCCGAGTCCGACTCCATCACCATCACCGGGGACAAGTCCGAGTCCAACTCCGTCGCCGGGGACATTGCCGACACTGATTACGAGTCCGACTCCGACTACGGGGACATTGCCGAGTCCCAGTCCTTCTATCGTCCCGACTCCAACGGCGACAACTCCAACTCCTCCACCTTTCGGCGGGGGGCCAGTGCCACCGAGTTTTACCACTCCGACTCCTAACGAACTCCCGATCCTAGAAACTGGCAAGACGCTGACTGCTTTGCAGAATTCGCCTCTGTCTCTCAGCATTTCGCAGCCCACAGATCCAGAGGGCCAGCCCCTATCGATCGGAGTCATCGGAATTCCCAATCCGACTTTTGGTCAAGTAGTTGTCGGTACAACTCCGATCGCCCTGAACCAAAAATTGACAGTTCTGGAATTGCTAGGTTTGAAGTTCCAACCTAAAACAGATGTAATCGGGCAAGCCGGTTCGTTCAGCTACAGCGTAGCGGACGACCAAGGTGGCACGGCGGCAGCCTCAGTGGCGATTAACATCAACTCTTTCGATGCGTCCTCAACCCTTCCGACGACGCTGCCGCCGGTACTTGGCGATGACGGCATCGTATTTACGAGTACGAATAATTTGCTGCCCACTTTCATCGATGTGCTCGCCAACGACTCCAGCCCACAAAAAGGGCCGCTCAGCATTATCAATGTCGGTACGCCGAAACTGGGCATAGCTGTGAATCTGGGCACTCAGGTGCAGTTCATCCCCGGCAACGTAGCGGGTACAACTACTTTCACCTACAGCGTCAGCGACGGATTCGGGACACTTCCGGGCGTAGGTACGATCGCCGTTTCCATCTTGCCGGCTGATAGCGGGCCTAACAGTTTGGTTGGTGGCTCTTTGCCAGATAATTTGAACGGTTTTGCAGGGGCAGATACTGTTGATGGCCAAGGTGGCAACGATACGATCAACGGCGGTTTGGATAACGACGTGCTCGTAGGTGGCTTCGGTGCAGATACCATGACGGGTGGCGGAGGCAGCAATCAATTCCGCTATACCAGCCCTGCTGAGGGTGGGCCGGTGTTTGATGCGGCTTCTTCGGCGGCGATCGATGCTGCGATCGCCGCTGGCGGATACGATGTGATTACTGATTTTACTGGTCTCGGTGTGCCGATCGCCGATCAGTTTAATTTTGCCCCCGGATTCCCGAATCTGAGTAGTGGCACCCAAGTTCTACTGAATGTGCAGACAACTGTTTCTGCAAATATTCTGGGAGGAAGTGCCTTCTTGTTTGCCTACGATTCCGGTGGCAATACATACATCATTTATGATGGCAATGGCAATAACCTCGCCGGCAACGATTCTCGCATTTTGGCGAAGTTAAATGGTGTAACTGGGGTGACATCTCTTTCGGGATTTGACTTCACGTTTATCTAGGAATAGATAGGAAACCACAGAAAAACGCAGAAGACGGGGCGGTTGAAACCGCACCTAGACAAACAAAACCCGCTTGTATAGCGGGTTGAAGACCATAACAGTTGAAATTACGTTATTTTCTTCAGTCCGCGTCGGCGGACTTTGTTTGTGTAGACGCGGTTTCAACCGTACGTCCTCGTTTGTATAGACGCGGTTTCAACTATATCTAAATTTGATTATCCTCAGAAAAAAGCCCCAATAAAGGGCCGAGAATAGCACCGAAAACAAAGCCACCGGCGTGGGCCCAGTAAGCAACTCCCCCGGATTCCATGCCGACACTTGCCGGCGCATTTAACGAAGCCAGGCCGCTCAATGCTTGCTGTGCAAACCAAAATGCTAGAAAGAAGAAAGCGGGGATTCTGACGGTAGTAATAAAGATTCCCAAGGGCAGCAATGTCAAAACTTTGGCTTGGGGATATCTGAGAATGTATGCTCCCATCACGCCTGCGATCGCGCCGCTAGCACCCAAGGAAGGAATAGCCGATGCTGAGGAAAAATACCACTGAGTTAGTGATGCTAAAACGCCGCAGGTAAGGTAAAATATTATAAATTTAACGTGCCCTAAACGGTCTTCTACGTTGTTGCCAAAAATCCACAAAAATAACATATTTCCGGCAATGTGCAGAAAGCCTGCGTGCAGGAATTGCGAGCTAATTAGCGTCGTCCATTCGGGAAATGGCGAAACTGGCAGAGATACCCGGCACATATTGCTTAACTGGCAAGGAACTACCGCCCATGAGTAGAAAAATTGCGTTAATTGGCGATCGGCTAAAGTGAGTTCGTACAAAAATACTAATACGTTGGCAGCAATCAGCCCGAAGGTAACGTAGGGAGTGATACTGGTGGGATTTTCATCGCGTAAGGGAACCACGGCTTTTTTTTCCTCAACATCAAAATATGGGGAATAGGATAGCGCATTTATACCCAATGTGTCTCCTGTCTAGAGGAAGAAGTCAGTTGACAGTTGACAGTAGTTAGAAGGAAAAGGGGTTTGGCTGCGGTTGGATTCATCTTGGCGAAGAGAAAGTGTTTAGACTTATTGCAGGAATCTTTGATTGATATGTCAACCGCAGATGAAAAGCAGATAAGCGCAGATAAACGCAGATAGTTTTAAGATTTTTGGGAATGAGTGCAATGTAAAGTCTAAACAATTAACGTAATTCTCCCCTTTCTAATTTTCCTAGTACAATTAAACTTTCTAAGTCTTCTACCGCATCAGGAACGTAAGTTTTTACTGTTTTTCTTACTAATTCTAAGGCAGTTTCATCAGCCCCTCCTAACATCCGTGTCAAGTCGCCAATATCTATACCACGACTGGCTTGTAATTTCATTAATATCAAATAATGTAATCCGATAATTGGTAAATTATCGGGGGCAATGTTGGGATTTGCGATCGCTTCTCTAACCCAAGGTTGTTGTGATTCAAGAACATCCAGAATACTACCATCTGGTAGTTGCCAACTACTACCACCTATGCTGAGTTCTCCAACTTTTATGCTTCCAGTAGCCACTAATTCTTGATATAAATTTTCAGCATCATCAGTCAATACTAAAATCTCAAGTTTATCAGTCATGCGTTCTGGCATATAAAGTCTGGTTGCAATTCCTCCTACTACTACGAATGGAGTTTGTTTGATAATAGCTTTAATGTTAAGCTGTCAAACATCTAAACTGCATTAACTAAGTTACCTTTGTTTTTTACTTTTCGGTTCCATTTCATAATTAGTTCTCCTTCATTTAACAATTGATTTAACAGTGACTCTAGTTTTTCAACGGAGTCAAATAATCTATTAGCAACATATTCCTTAGCCGAATGCCATACCAACTCAACTAAGTTGTAGTCCGGGCTATACTTGGGCAAAAACTCTATGATTAGATTAGGCATCTCTGCTGCTATTTTCTGCAAAATTTCTGCTTTTTTATGAAAACTAGCATTGTCCAAAATAATGACAAACTTACAGCCTTTATCTTGAAAATCTTCCGCTAAATTTCCTTGCAATATCCACTCGGCTCTTAAATCTCCATAAAAATTTTTCAGCACTGCATAAAAATTAGCAGAATTTCCAGATGGAATAAAATCTACCCATCTTTTCTTGTCTGAATACCTCACTCCACCCATGACATTAATACGACCCTTTCTTCGGTCTCCTCTTTTCTTGCTTCGACTCCCTTTTCTACACCAATTTTTTCTTCTAATTACTCTCAAACTAAATCCACTCTCATCCCAAAACCATACCTGTAGAAGAGCTGGAGATTCTTTTGCTATTCTTAGGTACTCAGCTAATTTATCTTTAAATAAACTCCTCTCTACGGTATCTTGCTTATCCTCTAAGCTATATTTAGCCCAGAGGTAGACATACTTTTTTGATTTTAAAATCCTCCTTACTTGGGTACTACTCAACTCGATTCCTGTCTTTTCTCCTAGATATATTGCCAGTCTGGCTGTCGTCCATCTCCCGAATTCATAGCCACATTGCTCAGGCTCTAGTTCAATGGTCTTTAAAAGTAAATTAATGTATTCTTCTGTAGCTTTCCGGTAGTTACCCTTCATTCTCTCATCTTTAAAACTATCTAAATTAGCAGGGTCGCCATGAATGCTCCAGTAAGCGACTTTTCTTAGAGAACATCCAATTAATTCAGCAGTTTGAGCTTGTGTATTTCCGTTATTTAGTAACAAAAAAATTAAGGCTCTTTGCCGAATGTCTGGATGTTCATGCTCTTTTAATGCTTGTTGAAGAGTTTCCTTTGTCTCGGAACTGAGGAAGTTTTTAGTAGGCATTGACTTTTTATAAATATCATCATAGTATACTATACAATATGCGTTTTAGATGCTGAACAGCTTAGTCACCGGACGGTTCCAAGTTCTTTTGCTGAGAAACTCTAAGGTACTGCCACTACCAGGACGGCATCTGCGTAGGGCAATTTCAATGTAAATTTTTCGTCTTTGTTCGGGAAGTCTCAGGTTTTGCATATTCTTGTTTACCTTACATTTATATTTTATTAGCCTATTTCTATGAAAACTCCTACACTTTCTACAGCCATGATACTCACCGCACACAAAGCGTAAATCCCAGTTCCTACCGCGACTTCTACTGTGTCTGCATTGAGGATTTTGATGAGCTTCCAGCTATCGCCATTCTTTTGATAAAGCGTCCAGGAACGAATGTTTTTATCGGCGGGATTTTTCCACTGCAAAATATTGCTGTTGCCAATTTTTTGGACTACGACTGATGCGGGAGGGGCTGGCCGCGTTCCATTTTGCCAAGGCATTACGGGAACGAGTGCGGGTTGCGTATATGTATTGGATTTGAAATTATCGTATATTTTTTGACGATTGTCGCTAAATGCTTTCATGCTGAAGAAAACATTGCCTAAAGCTAAGTTTTGTTTGGAGTTGCGCGTAATCTCAATTTGATTGTTGATTTCCTCTACATTCCACTTCTGACCGTCAAGTTTTCCTAAGTTATTTCCCACGTAAATATGTCGGTTTTGTGGGTTGTTTTCTAGCCACCATTTCAGCAAAACTGGATAGCTTTGAGCTGTTTGGTCGATGCGCCAGTAAAGTTGCGGATTTAGATAATCTACCCAACCTGATACTAACCATTTTTTGGCATCGGCGTAAAGTGTTTCGTAGGCATCTAAACCGCGACTTTGCGGCGGCTGGCCAGGGCGATATATGCCGAAGGGACTGATGCCGAATTTAACGTTTGGTTTGGCTGCTCGAATTCCTTCTCCTAGTCTTTTAACTAGCTTGTTAACATTTTCCCGACGCCAATCTCCTAAATTCATTTTTCCGCCTCTGGAGACGTAACTATTGTAAATCTTGCTGTCGGGAAATTCTTTGCCGGCAATCGGATAAGGATAGAAATAATCGTCAAAGTGAACGCCGTCTATATCGTATCGTTTTACTACGTCTAAAATGACGTTGTAAGTCTTGTCTACAACTAAATCAATTCCTGGATCCATCCACAAGTCGTCTCCCCACGGATAAACGCATTCGGGATTGGTAACAGAGATGTGCGGGCTGACGTTGGGAGGGGTTTGGGTATAAGAAACTTTGGCGCGGTAGGGATTTAACCAAGCGTGAACTTCGATGTTGCGTTTGTGGCTTTCTGCAATGGCAAATGTTAAAGGGTCATAATAAGGTTCTGGTGGCTTTCCTTGAGTTCCTGTTAGCCACGCACTCCAAGGTTCTAATTGTGAGGCGTAAAGGGCATCGCCTGCTGCTCTAATTTGGAGAATAATTGCATTGAAATTCATTTCTTGCAGCCTGTCAAGAATTTTTAGCAGTTCGGCTTTTTGCTGTTCTGTTGAGAGTTTGTTGCTCAAGGGCCAGTCAATGTTCCACACTGATGTGATCCAAACTCCGCGAAATTCTCGCTGGTGGTTGACGTAAACTTGGGGTCTGGGAACTTTGCTAAGAACTATAATATATTGATTGTATATTGCTGGCGCTTTTTTGAGATGTACTAATGCTTGATAAACCCAGGCTGCGACATCGCCTCTGGTTGCATTTCCGGCGGGATTTAATAGGTTTAAATTGGGGGAGTTGACGACTATTTCGGATTGGGTGGCTATGACGATCGCCTTTTTGGCATAATTGGGAATTTCTGTACTGTCTTGGTAGATGTTTGAGAGAACCAGATTGGTTGTTGGTTGAGCGTTTGACCCAAATATGCCGCTAACTAAGGCAACTAATGCCTCGGCTCTGGTAATCCTGTTTTCGGGCTTAAACAGGTTGTCGGGATAGCCGGAGATAAACCCTCTTTTATATGCTGTTTGAATGGCGGCGGCGGCCCAGTGAGTGGCGGGAACGTCGATAAAGGGAATGTAGGGCCGTTTGTCGGGTACGGGAAAAGCTTTGCTGACAATGGCGGCAAATTCGGCGCGGGTGAGGTTGCTGTTGGGGCGAAAAGTGCGATCGGGAAAACCGCTGATCACGGCCCGTTCTACTAGGCCGTCAATGAATATTTTTGCCCAATGATTTTGAGTGTCTGAAAATTGGATGTTGCTGGAAACCATAGTGATAAGAAGAAGGAAGAAGGAAGAAGGAAGAAGGAAGAAAGCTTGTGTTTTATCGTTGCCAAGCTATTGCTTGTAACGGCAAATCAAAAAAATATTATGAGTGGGAATAATAACCAGCCCAAGTAGTTAAATAAAAATGCAGAACAGCTAACTAATCGTAGGGTGCGGAGCAGGTAATTTTTTTGAGTCTGCGATAGCTACATTAAGCTCTGATGCACCCTAAGATAGTCTTTGATTTAAATGCAGATAAATTTATAACAAACCTGCATTTTCGTACAAAAGCCGGATGATATTGATAATTTTTTGTCCGTATAAGGGGTCAGAATTCCAGCGACCTGCAAGTTCATTGACGGTGGGGGCGACACCGCGCTTGACAAAGCGAAAACGCACGTTTTCTTTAACTAAAGGTTGGTCGATAGGTTCGATGCTGCCGTAAGCTTTTAGGTGCTGAATTTGCGCTCTAATTCCTGTCCGGGCGTCGGGAAATGAGAGGCCGGAATTTGTGGGGCTGATGACTCCCATGTCGGCAAAGTTAAATTGTTCTGCTTTGACTGCAATGCCAAATTTGAGATAGTTTGTTTCTAAACACATTTGGCAAAAAGCTACGTCGTGGCTGACTCCTTCGGCGGCTGCTTCTTGCACGTAAATTTGAGGTAAATTCGGAAAGTCTGCTAGGGCTTTGCTGTTATTTTTGGTGAGAAATGTTGTCATTTGTTGGGCGGTAGTTAGACCGCGATCCATGATTTTTCCTACGCCTGAGAGGATATCGCGGCGCGATCGCAGCACTACTGATGTTGTAGACTGATCCCATGCTACGGAGATATCCCGATCGCGCAAGTCGATCGCCCGCACGAAGACTACTCCATTGTACGTGACCCGGCGATCGACTGCCTCTGGTTTGATGTTGAGAATGTCTAGAACTTCGGAAGGGACAAAAGCATTTCCGTTCACCAAAATGCCTTTATCTTCGTGCGGCCCACCGTTGATTTGGATATTAATTAAGGGATAAACTACAGGTTTTGGTGCGGGAGTCGGTGCGGGAGTCGGTGCGGGAGTCGGTGCGGGAGTTGGTGTTGGCAAGGGTTTCAAATTCGTATTTTTTAACCAAGCTTCGAGTCCGTCAGCGAGTCCGAGGGCGACATCGCGGCGACGAGTTTGAATAATTCGCAAGTCATCGGGACTGGTCAAAAAACCGAGTTCAATAAGTAGCGAAGGAATGTTGATGCGCCGACAAAATCCGAGGCTACCAACACCAGCTTCAGTATCTGCTTTTGCGCCGCGGCTTGGTATTTCTCGGCACCTGCGTAAATAGCCGTTTAAAATTAAATCCGCATCTGCTTTTCGCGTGGGGTTGCTGCCAATATAAAACGCGGTGGCGCCGCGAACTTGGGGACTAGAAAAAGAGTCGCCGTGAATTTCTACCGCTACATCTCCCGCGAGGCTGCGATTGTTTATCCAAGCGATAGTTTCTAGCAAACTCAGAGTATCGGGTACGGAGAAAGTTGCTAGACCTCGCTGCTTTAATTCCGCTACTAATAAGTCGCGAGTTAGGATCATTTCCTGGGCTTCGGTGGTGCCAAGTGCGATCGCCCCCAGATCCCGCAAGCTGCCTTCAAACCCGCCGTGTCCCGCTGAAACAAAAATAGAACCCATTTAATAAAACTCTCCACCTTACAGTTACTTCAGTGTCAGCTTTTTAGTCTTGGGTTTAATTTTACCGCAAAGGCGTGTATTTTATCATTGCACAACAAATTTGTAGTTGTGTTCAGGGTGAGGGTTTTAACCCCTAGACACAACTACAAACTGGTTAATCCGCGTGCAGATTACATCTTGACAGCGGGGCTAGTTGAAGGTTTTGGCGCTTTAATTTCTTGAGATACTGCACGGGCACGGAAGAGTTTAGCAACGGCTTGCTCGCACTTGGACAAATCCGCTTCTATCTCTGTAAAAATGGCAGTTGATACCGGATCTGTGAACTTCGCCCGCAGGTGGTTGATATCGACAACACCTGTTTGCAAATCGCCGAGAGTGCTGCGCAGCAAGAAAGTTTCATCTGTTCCTTGCATGGAGGATTTTAATTTAGCGTATTTGTCAGCAATTTGGGCGGGAATTGAGGGTTTTTCGCCGAAATCGTTGAGGCGGTTTTCGAGAGCGAGGATGTGTTTCTGTTTATTTTGGATCATTTCCGTCAGGAGCGATCGCAAATCGCTATCTCCGGTTTTTTCCGCATAATGTTGAAAGGCTTCGCAAGCATAGCGTTCCCCTGCGAGGGCGGTATTCAAACCTTTAACAATGTCGCTTTGTGTGGAGCCTCCCCAACCATTAGCTAGTTTCCACCATTCTGCACTGATGTCCGTTTCTTCGGGTAAACCAACTGCTTTGCCACCGTAACCGAGGCGCGCCATAATTGCTGTAGTAAATATTGCTAAATCTCCGGGTTGGCGGGAAGTAATCAAGTTGCCGTCAACTACTAAAGGTTCGTTAATGTAGTTAGCTCCGGCATTTATCATGTCTGTTTTAATTGCCAAGAAACCCGTCGCTTTTTTGCCTTTGAGCGCGTCAGCTTCAATCAAAAGTTGCGGGCCGTGACACACAGCAGCGACTATTTTTCCTTGTTCAATCGCTTCTTTGACAAACCGCACTGTATTCGGATTTGTCCGCATTGTATCGGGAGCCATGCCGCCGGGAATTATCACTGCATCGAATTCTTCTGCTAATGATTCGGCGGTAGTTCCGTCAGCTTGCTGGGCAACTTTACCATTTTTACCGGCATATTTTTCGTTTGTCCGCGAACCGAGGACAACTACATCAAATCCTGCTTGTTTTAAGGCGTTGTAAGGAACTAGAAATTCCGAATCTTCAACTCCATTTTCGATCAGGATAGCAACTCGTTTGCTTTTGGTTACGTTATCTGCTGTCATAATCAGTTTTCCTTAAGGTAGTATTTTATATAATTTAATTTATTTGTTGCTGTTTTCGCGTCTGGCTAAGGTTATAAATTGGTTGGTGGCAAAATGTGTGTTCATGAGTCTTTGGAGGTAGTCGTAAGGTGCGCATTGCGCACCCTACAATTAGATGTTTTGTGCAGTATCACGGATAGCATCAATGCACGTAAGATGCTCCGTTAATGTCGATCGTTGTTCCGGTAGCGTGGGTTGCCAAACCTGATGCTAGAAAGGCGATAACGTTGGCGACATCTTGAGGAGGGGCGATTTTGCCGATCGGGATATCGCGCACAATCTGTGCTTCGCCAAACTCCCGAATAAACTTATCTGCCATTTCCGTACTGACAAATCCCGGTGCAACAGTAAAAGCCAAAATATTCTCAGCCGCAAATCCTCTAGCAATGCTGCGAGTTAAAGCAACAATCGCACCTTTTGAGGCGGCGTAGTGCAGGTAATTCGGGTCATCGCCACGAAAAGCAGCGCGACTTGCTATATTAATAATTGTACCACCTTTGCGAGTCTTAAAATGCAGAATTGCTTCGCGGCACAAGTCTGCAACAGCAACTAAATTAACTTGTAGAGTTTGCTGCCAAGCTGACGACCAAACATCAAAATCGTCCTCTATCTCCGCTGACTGCATAATCCCAGCATTGTTAACTATAATATCAATATGACCGCGCCATTTTAAAGCATCTTGCCACAAACTATAAGCCGCCTTTGGTAACATCAAATCAGCAGCTAATAAATAACATTTATCGCCCGCGACACTTGCTGCTACCGATTCCGCCGCTTGCTGACTGCGACAGTAATGCAAAATCACCTCGGCCCCAGCATTAACCAGAGTCCGAACCGTCGCTGCACCAATGCCTTTCGAGCCGCCCGTTACTAAAATTACCTTTCCAGTTAAATCAATCATTTTTCCATCTCTATCTTTTCTCTTTCTCTGCGCCCTCTGCGCCCTCTGCGGTTAATAAAAAAAATAAATCCCGTTCACAAACGAAAGAGAATTGCTATATGATACAGCACATTCCATCTAATGTGTGTGTATGTAATTTCCTCATGCTGATGGATATCTGCAATAGACATCTCCAAAAACTCCCAAATCCTTTCCCCTGTTGATTTCTATTGGAAATATACCCACTGCTGAAAGCACTATAGCTTCTTTGTCCTTAAACTCGATAACTAAACGGGATTCGGGAGCAGAGGTCGAATTAACTCCATAACTTGGTCATACTGAAAGTTATTGACACAATCAATTAGCGCACTGGAAAGGGTTGGTTTAGATGCGGGAATTTGTTTGATTAGCTCGTTCATGACTTCAAAATCAACCTCGTAGGCAGCTTGATACATTTGTTCTAACCACTCAGAGGACATCACGGCTAAATCTTCTGGAGATAAATAATCAACAAATAGTTTTTGGGAATCTTTTCCTACAACTGTGTAGATGTACTCTACTCCCAAGTGTTGAGCGAGTTTGTCAAAGACGAGCCCTTCCTGAAATGGCTTGCTCATAAAGTCGTCACAACCAGCCATAAGAGCTTTCTCTCGCTCTTCTTCAAAAGCACTGGCAGTTAAAGCAATAATGACAGTCTCTTTTCCATGAGGGTGTTCTCTAATGCGTTTAGTAGCTGTGTAGCCATCCACGATCGGCATTCGTAGATCCATCCAAATCAGGTTTGGGAACCAACTTTCCCACATTCCGAGTGCTTCAACTCCCTGTGTTGCTTGGCGCACCTCAAAACCTACTGAGGTAAGGAGTTTGACCAATAAGCGGCGATTTTCCTCTACATCTTCAACCACAAGGATGCGGTAAGTTGGTTGTCCTGGAGCTATACCAATCACTCTTTGTTTAGGCAATTCTGAGGCAACGCAGACTGCTTGAGGTAACTTTACCCCAACTTCAAAGTAAAAAATGCTGCCCTGATTCAATGTGCTTTGAACCCGAATCTGACTACCCATGAGTTGGACAAATCTTTGGCTGATAGCTAGACCTAGACCAGTACCTTGATTCAATTTATTCCCAGCTTCAGCTTGCACGAACGCCTTAAATAAGCTGTCAACTTCTGTTGGATCAATTCCCACTCCAGTATCCTCAATTTCAAAACATAGGCGACAGGACGTTTGGTCGATTTGTTCTGATCTCACTCGTAAGGTAACGCTTCCTTGATTAGTAAACTTAATCGCATTACCGAGCAGATTGACTAAGACTTGATACAGTTTTTTCTCATCGCTATGTACAAATTGGGGAAGATTGGGTTCTCGCTCGACAATTAGTTTCAATCGTTTCGATTGGGCTTTAATTTGGAACATTTCTTCAATAGAATTCAGCCAATTTTTTAGCTCAAAGTCAGAAAGATAGAGTGTCATCTGTCCGCTCTCAATTTTGGATAAATCTAAAATGTCGTTAATCAATTCCAATAAATGTTCGCCGCTACGATTGACGATCGCCAGATCTTGTTGGAGTTCGGGAGTCAGAACAGGATCGTAACTCATCAATTGCGTAAATCCCAAAATAGCATTGAGAGGAGTACGGAGTTCGTGGCTCATATTGGACAGGAACATACTTTTGGCTCGGTTGGCTGTTTCTGCTGCTTCTTTAGCTTGCTGAAGTTCCAACTCGGCTTGTTTGCGATCGCTAATGTCAATTAAATATCCCAACATTTCCACTGGTCTACCTGCAGGATCTCGAATTAGTCTGAGGTGATTGAGCATCCAGCGATAAACCCCATCTGAGTGACGCATACGGTATTCATGGAAATAAAAATCATTGACGAATGGATTGGCTAAGCCATTAAGCACTCGTTCTCCATCATCTGGGTGTAAGTTATCCACCCAAAATTTAGAATCTGCTAAAAACGCAATGCTTTCATAGCCCAATACATCTTTGACATTTTCGCTGATGAACGTTGCTCGATAATCGCCATCAGGTTTACAGCTAAAAATAACGACGGGGCTGTAGTTCAGGAGAAAGTTGAGGCGATTTGTGGTAGCTTGCAAGGCTTGCTCAGCTTGTTTGAGCTCTGTCACATCCTCCTGAACTGCAACCAATACGGTTCCATATTCAGGATGCTCAAACCTAGACGCATGAACCCTGCACCAAAAAAGTCTTCCATCTTTTTTCTTATTGTAGACTTCATATTTTGCTTCTCCTTGCTGCTCAATTTGAGTGACAACATCTTCAAGGCTTTTGTTGGGTGTAATCTCTGCATCGAGGTAATTTATTATACCAACAGATTGACCGGCGAGTTCACCCTCTGCATAGCCAAACATCTCATCAAACTTGGGATTGGTGTAGACGATCGTCAGATCTGATGCTTTGACTAAACACACTCCACCTGCCATGTTATGCATAATAACACTCTGAAGCTCTAGCGTCTTTTGAGATTCTTTTCGAGCGGTAATTTCTTGGATCTGAGAAATAAAATGCAGTGGATTTCCCTGTCCATCTTGTACTAGCGACACATCAAGAAGACTCCAAACTATATTTCCTTGTTTATGGAAATACCGTTTTTCTATTTGGTAATTTGAAATTGTTCCTGCTAATAGCTGATGTACATAACTAAGATCCAGGTCTAAATCGTCGGGATGGGTAATGTCTTGGAAAGTTAACGCTAACAACTCTTCTGAGGAGTAGCCAAGAATCTGACATAAGGCAGGATTGACTTTAACCCATTGCCCATCAAGTGAAACGAGCGCCATTCCAATTGACGCATTTTCAAACGCCTTGCGAAACTGCTCTTCACTGTTTCGTAAAGCCACCTCAATTTGTTGGCGTTCCTTTTCAGCCCGCTTGCGCTCGTCGATCTCATTCTCTAAGGCTTGATTGGCCACAATAAGTTGAGCTGGAGTAGGTAAAGCTAAGGCAGATGGAATTAAAAACAGTAGCTCAGATGCAGTATATATAGAAATCAGAGCAGTAATAGCTTTAATTCCTCCCGAAAGCCAATAAGTAGGATACCAAAGCGTCCAAATTTCCATGATATGAGTTGTACCACAGGCAATTATGAAGGCGCTAAACAGAAAAACTACTTTCAGAAATGGAGTATCTTGGCGCTGTCGCACAAAGTAGATTAGCATGATTGGGATGGAGTAGTAAGCTAAAGCGATTAAACCATCGGATAAAATATGTAATCCTACTAAGTTTGTTTGCCAGAGATAGCAGTGACCATGAGGAATGAATCCTCCACTTTCAAAAATTTGTGTAATCATACCTAACCTGAATAATTCATGAGTGCTGAAGTGCTTAGCGATTTAGTTCTGCCATTGCCCGCTTGATCGTCGAATTCCTACCGGGAAAACCACTTTTGAGTAGGGAAATGTCAAATTGCCAACCCAGCAGCACGAGACATCCGATCGCAATGACGAGTAGATTTGCCCTTTGAGAAATGTGCTTGTTCATAAATCGGCTGCTTGGGTTAAAACACTGTTCTTCTGATGTTACGCGAAGCGAAGAAGGGCAACTACGGGGGGAGTGTCCCTACCTGAACAAGTCAGATTTTGTAGTGACTGTGCACCGTGCCAGCCCTAGATATCTGCGATGCACGAATTCTTTATGCGTAAAGTGAGTTGATGATCGCCTAATAATTCAAGTATACTCTTATTCATAGGCTTATAATCCTCTGGCAAGAAAGTATGGAAATCAGTAGGATTGTCGATAGAACTAGGGATAGGGTTAGCGATCCAGGTACCAACTACCGAGGCAATATTTTAATTGTTGACGATCTGCCTGAGAACCTGCGTCTTCTCAGTCGTACTTTGAACGCACATGGTTATAAAGTTCGCAGTGCCACAACAGGCGCAATGGCTATCCGAGCCGCCCAATCGCGATGGACGGAACTAATTTTACTCGACATTAAATTGCCTGATTTGGATGGCTATGAAGTTTGTAAACAATTAAAATCTGACGATAAAACCGCAGGCATTCCGATAATTTTTTTGAGTGTTCTCAATGAAACTTTCAATAAGGTTCAGGGGTTTGCTGTTGGTGGGGTAGATTATATTGCTAAGCCGTTTCAAGTCGAAGAAGTATTAGCTCGTGTCGAAACTCACCTAACCATCCGACGGTTGCAACAAAGCCTCCAAAAGCAGAATTTACTTCTCTTGAGAGAAATTGAAGAACGCGAACGTCTCGAAGAGTCCCTCTTTGCCGAAAAAGAACTAGCTCAAGTGACGCTCCAATCGATTGGCGATGCAGTTATTACTACTGATGCTCAAGGTAATGTGCGATATTTCAATCCTATCGCTGAGCAACTGACAGGCTGGAAGGCTCATGAGGCTAAGGGACTCCCCCTGTCTACAGTCTTTGTAATTGTCAATGAAGTAACGCGAAAGCCAGTAGAGAATCCGATTAGCAAGGCTCTGTTGGAGAATCGAATTGTGGGCTTAGCTAACCATACCATTCTCGTTGCCCGCGATGGGACGGAGTATGCCGTTGAGGACTCAGCAGCACCGATTCGAGACCGCGAAGGTCAAATTATCGGGGCAGTCATCGTCTTTCATGATGTTACCGAATCGCGCAATCTTGCTAGTCAAATCTCTTGGGAAGCCACTCACGATGCTCTGACGGGTTTAATCAACCGTCGAGGATTTGAGCAGCAACTAATTGAGGCGATCGCCTCTGTTCAAGATAGCAATCAGCAGCACGCTCTCTGTTATTTAGATTTAGACCAGTTCAAAGTCGTTAACGATACCGCAGGTCATATTGCTGGCGATGAGCTACTGCGCCAAATCACTACACTTTTACAAAAGGGAGTTCGCGCTAATGACGCGCTGGCTCGCTTGGGAGGTGATGAATTTGGTCTTTTGCTTACTCAATGTCCCCTCTCTCAAGCAGCTAAGATTGCGGAACAACTCAAAGACCTAGTGCATCAGTTTCGGTTTATTTGGAATGGCAAAACCTTTATTATCGGAGTCAGCATTGGAGTTGTTGCCATTGACCAAACCAGCCAAGATTTGATGGAGGTTCTGGGAGCGGCTGATGCAGCTTGTTATGCGGCCAAAGCCAGAGGCCGCAACTGTGTTCATGTTTATAGCCTAGATGATAGCGAACTAATTAGACAACGTGGTGAGAGACTGGCGGTTTCCCAAATCAGTCGAGCGTTGGAAACGAATCGTTTTTGTCTCTATTACCAAAAGATTGTCTCTATTACTTCTAACCAATCAGTAGAGCATTATGAAATTTTGCTAAGAATGCTAGACAAAAATGGAGAAATAGTCGCTCCCAATGAGTTTATTCCCGCCGCCGAGCGTTATGGATTGATAACTGAGATCGATTGTTGGGTAATCGAAACTTTTTTCTCAAATTATCATAATTTATCTGGGCAACAAGTTCTTACTAATGGCTTATATACGATTAATATTTCAGGCGCTAGCATTAGTAACAATCAATTTATGAGATTTTTGATAGAACAATTTCCTCGCTACCAAGTTCCTCCTCAGAGTATTTGTTTTGAAATCACGGAAACCGCAGCGATCGCGAACTTTGAGCAAGCCAGAAATTTCATGAGCGAACTCAAAAAAATTGGTTGTCGCTTTGCTTTAGATGATTTTGGCAGCGGGTTGAGTTCCTTTGCGTATCTGATCAATTTACCAGTTGATTATCTAAAAATTGATGGTACTTTTGTCAAGAATATTAGCCATAATTTGATTTCTCAAGCGCTCGTTGAAGGCTTTAATGATATTGCCCATGCGATGAATCTGGAAACTATAGCTGAGTTTGTCGAAAACGAGACTATCTTAGAGAAATTGCGGGAGATTGGAGTAGATTATGCTCAGGGTTATGGAATCGCCCGCCCCGTCCCTATTAACTTTAATCGCTAGTCGATCGCACTCAGCCAGCGAACCCATTGCCTCACGCCTGCGTCCAGTCGGTCGGCCTCCAAGAGTCGATCGCCCGCTGCTACAAGGCTTCCTCAATTTACTGTGTCACATTTAGATCGAATGTGCTGTAATTGTAAAGGATTGAGTGTTCTATTGGAAATAAACCGGAAAATTTGCCATGAAAGCAGTTGCATACGATCGCTACGGTTCCGCCGAGGAATTGCAATACCGAGAATTGTCCAAGCCGATCGCCAAATCCAACGAATTGCTAGTCAGAGTTCGCGCTAGCAGCGTCAATCCCGTAGACTGGAAAATCCGGCAAGGACACCTGCAACTACTTACAGGATTTAACTTTCCTCGAATTGTTGGTTCAGATATATCGGGAGTTGTCGTGGAAGTCGGCTCGGAAG
The DNA here is from genome assembly GCF_026130175.1 of Lyngbya sp. CCAP 1446/10. GTDB lineage: Bacteria > Cyanobacteriota > Cyanobacteriia > Cyanobacteriales > Microcoleaceae > Microcoleus. The sequence goes on from NZ_JAIGNI010000155.1 coordinate 37,994, forward strand.
TTACTAAATTTCAACCCGGAGACGAAGTTTATACATTCTTAAATCCGATCGCTGGCGGTGCTTGCGCCGAATGCGCTGTCGTGGCAGAATCGAGTGCCGCCTTTAAGCCTAAAAACATCACCCATGAAGAAGCAGCAGCAGTGCCGATCGCAGGTTTAACTGCTTTGCAAGCGTTGAGAGATTTGGGTGAAATTCAAGCGGGGAAAAAAGTATTGATTAACGGCGCTTCCGGCGGAGTCGGGATGTTTGCGGTGCAAGTGGCGAAAGCAATGAACGCGGAAGTGACGGGAGTTTGCAGCGCCAAAAATAGAGATTTTGTCAAGGGTTTGGGAGCAGATTTTGTTTTGGATTATGCAGAGATTGACTTTACTCAACAGCCACAAAAATATGATATAATCTTGGATGCTGTGGGGACAAAAACATTTGCTGAATGTGAAAAAGTGCTGCAATCGGAGGGAGTTTATATCTCGACTTTACCGAGTTTAGACAACCTCGCACCGATGTTGACGAGCTGGTTTTTATCGGGTAAAAAAGCTAAATTCATTCTAGCCAATCCCAACCCGGATGACTTGGGATTTTTGCGGGAATTAATCGAATCTGAGCAAATTGAGCCGATTGTCGATCGCACTTACAGCTTATCAGAGGTAGCCGCCGCCCATGTTTATAGCGAAACCGGCCGCGCTGTTGGCAAAATTGCGATCGCCATTGACAGTTAAAAAAACTATGTTTGACCGACACGACTGAGGCATTATATGTATTACGTGGCAAGAGTTCAGCAAAAAATGCGCGGTTGGCGTTAAAGTTAAAAGGGCGATCGGGATTAACCCAGAAACCGATTTTTGATTCTACCTGCATCCAAGACTAATAAACGTAAAACTTAAATAAAATCCAAAATACCTATGACTGTGCCCTCAGACTTGGAGACATCCGAACAAGATTCCGACAACAACCTCGAAGAAGTTATCCCGGAAAATAGCATTGCACCAATCGCCGATGATTCTGTAGGTGTCAGCAACTTAGAAGGTGAAGAAGTTAGCCCGGAAAATAGCATTGCACCAATCGCCGATGATTCTGTAGATGTCAGCAACTTAGAAGGTGAAGAAGTTAGCCCGGAAAATAGCATTGCACCAATCGCCGATGATTCTGTAGATGTCAGCAACTTAGAAGATGAACAAGTTAGCCCGGAAAATAGCATTACACCAATCGCCGATGATTCTGTAGATGTCAGCAACTTAGAAGGTGAAGAAGTTAGCCCGGAAAATAGCATTAGACCAATCGCCGATGATTCTGTAGATGTCAGCAACTTAGAAGGTGAAGAAGTTAGCCCGGAAAATAGCATTGCACCAATCGCCGATGATTCTGTAGATGTCAGCAACTTAGAAGACGAAAACTTAGAAGACGAAAAAGTTAGCCCGGAAAATAGCATTGCACCAATCGCCGACGATAACTTAGAAGACGAAAAAGTTATCCCGGAAAATAGCATTGCATCAATCGCAGACAGTTTCATGGGTTCCCGCAACCTCGAAAACGAATTTCTAGACGAACTTCCCGACGAAGTTGAAATGTCTTTATTCGACCATTTAGAAGAATTGCGGCAACGACTTTTCTACTCACTAATTGCCGTAGCCATCGGTGTAGTTGGTTGCTTTTTAACAGTTAAACCGATCGTACAATTGTTAGAAGTACCCGCCGGGCCAGTCAAGTTTTTGCAACTAGCTCCGGGCGAGTATTTCTTTGTTTCGATTGAAGTAGCGGGATACTGCGGTTTGCTAATTGCAAGTCCGTTTATTTTTTACCAAATAGCGCTATTTGTGCTACCAGGTTTGACTCGCAAAGAACGCGGGTTGCTGGGCCCAGTGTTTTTTGGTTCGAGTTTCCTCTTTTTGGGCGGGCTGGTATTTGCTTACATCGCTCTGATTCCGGCGGCGCTGAACTTCTTTGTTACCTACGGGGCGGATGTTGTAGAGCAATTATGGTCGATCGACAAATACTTTAAATTTGTGCTGTTGTTAATGTTCAGCACAGGCTTAGCTTTTCAAATCCCAATCGTTCAAGTATTGCTCGGTGTTTTGGGCATAGTTTCTTCTAAGCAAATGCTATCGGGCTGGCGTTATGTAGTCTTGGGAGCGGCTGTTTTGGGTGCGGTTTTAACGCCTTCTACTGACCCTTTAACGCAAAGTCTTTTAGGGGGTGCGGTGCTCGCTCTTTACTTTGGTGGCGTTGGTTTGGTGAAGCTTTTGGGGCGGTGAGAATTAGAAAGATCGATCGCCTCGCTGCCAAAAAATATAGAGGTGCGATCGCCCGCGCCTCTATAATTTACTAAAAGTTAAAACTCCACACCAAAGTTTTACCAAAACTTTGTCTACATTCGGAACTGTTCGACTTCAGGTGTGTAGCCGATCGGCAAAATGTAATCTAGATTCTCGTGGGGACGAGCAATTATGTGATACGATAGCAACTTTCCGCCATCGACCTTTTTAACTGATTCAATTCCAGCAGCAACGGCTGCTTGCACTTCAGAGATATCTCCTCTAACTATAATTGTCCAGTAGGCACGGGTTATCTTTTCATAGCGAACTAAAGTAACTCGGGCTGCTTTCACCATTGAGTCTGCAACTTCTACGGCAGCGGGAAATCCTAAGACTTCAACCATTCCAACTGCAACACCCATTACAACATTCTCCTAAATTTCACAAGATATCTGAGACTCATTGTAGGTGAAATTGTTGACAGAAATTGGTTCGGTTGATTTTGGTAAGCTAGAAATTCGATCGCCCAAAATTACAAGAACCCCATAAGCTGTTGCGACATTTATATTTCACAGCATTCTTCGCATCGGAAAGCCCGCCATACAAGAGTTTTCATCAAAAAAACTGCGAAAACTAGCTGCGCGACAGCTTAGTTTGTCAGCGCCAGCAAGTCGGCTGACAAGTTCGCCTCACGATTTTTGGGACTTTCAACTTAAAAAATCCAGCCCCGCCCAGACACAAAACTTTACAAGCCGCGCTGGGGCGATCGACCACTCCTGACTACTGACTCCTGACTCCTGACTACTGACTACTGACTCCTGACTCCTGACTTAAAACTCGTCAAGCAACCACTCTGAGGCTCTTTCGCCCAAATCCAGGGGAACGCTGACAGCTTTGCCCAAACGCGGGCGATCGCGAGTAGTGACAATGTATTCTCTCACCTGTTCCGTGCTGCCCCAGCCGTTGAGGTAATTGGCCACCGCGTCCAAATGATCAAAATAATCAGCCTCCGTCATCGGAAAAGACACCTGTTCGAGATATTTCCACATCACCTGCACAAAAATCTTGCCCCGCGTCCGCCGCAATCTGATATCGTAAGATTTTCCCCATTTTTCTAGGAGTAGCTGGTGTAAATCCTTGCCCGTCATGGTTGCTCCTGAGTGAATCTCTTAAACAATAAAAGACAAAGTTCAAAAAATGTAATAATACTCTAATAAAGGCTGGAAGGCTCATTCTTAAAAGGAATTTTCGCTGCCTAAAGTTGGTGCGAGCAGATGGGCTGCGACTACGCCAGTTATCTGCACGTACAAATTCCCTAACAAACAAACGTAACTTAAAACCGTAAAGGCAGGTCATGGCTCAATCTTCTGCTGGAAATCCCGATGTTCCCGATATGGGGCGTCGCCAATTTATGAATTTGCTGACGTTCGGTACAGTCACAGGTGTGGCACTGGGCGCACTCTATCCCGTTGTCCAGTATTTTGTTCCTCCGTCGAGTGGGGCAGCCGGTGGCGGTGTCACTGCTAAAGATGCTTTGGGCAACGACATCATCGTTAGCGAATATTTGACTTCGCACCCCGCGGGCGATCGCACCTTAGCCCAAGGCCTCAAAGGCGACCCCACCTATCTTGTGGTGAAAGAAGACTTATCTCTCGCCGACTACGGCATCAATGCAGTCTGCACTCACTTGGGTTGCGTCGTGCCTTGGAATGCTAGCGAAAACAAGTTTATCTGTCCTTGCCACGGTTCTCAATACAACAGTGAGGGCAAAGTGGTACGTGGCCCCGCACCTTTGTCTCTGGCCCTGGCCCACGCCACTGTCGCAGATGACAAGATTGCTTTTACCACTTGGACAGAAACAGATTTCCGCAGCGGCGAAGCACCTTGGTGGTCTTAGTTGTGAGTCATTAGTCATTAGTTAGCAGTAAAAACTTATTAGTTATTAGTCAGTATTTAACAACTAATAACTATGGAATTAAGACTGCGGATTAATAACATCAGCTAACGACAAATGACTAATGACCAATTACTAATGACTCCTGTTCGCGAGCTTAAAAGCTCGCACTTCTGATCAATCACTAAATTGTCTGACCTTTGAGATTGAATACTCTAATGCCACAAACTAATTTATCTGCGATATTTCGCCGCAGTGCCGAGACGATCGCCAAAACTGCCTTAATTGCGATCGTCACCGCCGCATTTTTCCTCACCAGCGATATCGCACTTCCCCAAGCAGCATTTGCTTACCCTTTCTGGGCCCAGGAAACAGCACCCGCTACTCCCCGCGAAGCCACAGGCCGCATTGTTTGCGCCAACTGCCACCTCGGTGCAAAACCGACTGAAATTGAAGTTCCACAATCTGTTTTACCTGACACAGTTTTTGAAGCTATTGTCAAAGTTCCCTACGATCAAAGCGTGCAGCAAATTACCGGCGACGGTAGCAAAGGCGGCTTGAATGTAGGCGCCGTTGTGATGTTACCCGAAGGTTTTAAGATTGCTCCCGCTGACAGAATTCCCGAAGAAATGAAGGAAAAAGTCGGCGATCTTTACTTCCAACCTTACAGCGAAACCCAACAAAATATTGTTTTAGTGGGCCCGCTGCCTGGTGAACAATACAAAGAATTGGTATTCCCAGTTTTGTCGCCAAATCCTGAAACTGACAAGTCAGTTCACTACGGCAAATATCTAATTTATGTCGGCGGCAACCGTGGTCGCGGTCAGCTTTATCCTACAGGCGCTAAGAGCAACAATGCTGTTTATAATGCTTCGGTAGCTGGCAGCATTTCTAAGATTGCTCAACCGGAAGATGGCGGTTATGAAGTGACAATTCAACCAGCAGAAGGTGCAGCGGTTGTTGATACAATTCCCGCAGGCCCAGAACTGATTGTTACTGAAGGACAAACAGTTGCTGCCGGCGAACTTTTGACGAACAATCCTAATGTGGGCGGTTTCGGTCAAAAAGATGTAGAAATTGTGCTACAAAGTGCAGGTCGAGTTAAAGGATTGATGGCTTTCGTGGCTATAACCATGCTGGCTCAAATTATGCTGGTTCTTAAGAAGAAACAGGTCGAAAAAGTTCAAGCTGCTGAAATGAATTTCTAAGCAGGACTTTCATGAGTTGGGTAAGCCGATATATGCGTACCCAACTATTAGGTAAGTAAGGCGGGTATTCCCCGCCTTATTCTTTAGATAAATATCACAAACGCGCGATAATAACTAAAGCCTTCTTCTCTACTAAATTTTTTCTTCTCTCTTCTCTTTTCCCTCTTCTCTTTTCCTTCTTCCCTCTTCCTTCTTCCTTCTTCCCTCTTCCTTCTTCCTTCTTCCTTCTTCCCTCTTCCTTCTTCCTTCTTCCCTCTTCCTTCTTCCCTCTTCCTTCTTCCCTCTTCCTTCTTCCCTCTTCCTTCTTCCTTCTTCCCTCTTCCTTCTTCCTTCTTCCCTCTTCCTTCTTCCTTCAACATCTACTATAACAAGTAAAATAATGCCAATTGATGACAAAACAATTCAAGTAGGCGCGCTGGAATGGTTTTATCGGGAAACAAATCCGGTTAACGAAAGTGATAAACCACCAGTGTTGCTGCTGCATGGTTTGCCTTCCCAAAGCTTTACCTGGACTGCTCTGATGCCGGATTTGGCAGCCCAGGGATTTCGATCGATCGCGCCGGATTGGGTGGGCTACGGGCGATCGACAAAACCAGACAAACGCGACTTTGCTTACACTCCCGATGCCTTTGTTGATGCCCTCAGTGGCTTTATTGAAACACTAAAATTAGACAAATTTTCCCTAGTTGTCCAAGGATTTTTAGCATCTGTCGGCATTCAATACGCTTTACGAAATCCCGATAAAATAGATCGTTTAGTGGTCATAAATACACCAATTTCAGCAGATATCAAATTGCCTTGGAAAATGCAGCAGTTGGGGCTGCCTTTTATTGGCGATATGATCACCCAAGACCCACTTTTGGTGGACAGAACCCTCGAAGGCGGCAGTCGCATCAGAGTATTAGACAAAGATTTAGATGTTTACCGCCGCCCGTTTTTGAAGAGTTCGGATGCGGGGCGATCGCTAATGAATACAGTCCGTAACATTCAATTGCCAAAATCAATGGCAGAAATTGAATCCGGCTTACAAGGATGGACACAACCAACCTTATTTGTGTGGGGTTTAACCGATCCTTGGCTGAGTGTTGAACCAGCTAAAAAATTAGTCAGTTCCATGAAAAATGCCGAGTTAGTCACCCTAGAAGAAGTCTCGCATTATCCTCAAGAACATTGGTCAGAAAAAGTTGGCGATGCTATGATAACTTTTCTGCGCCGTCAGGAGGTAAAATAATATTTTGTACCTAACTCTCGGTGCGTAGGGGCGGTGTACCCGTACCCGCCCGCAACGAGAAATCAAAAATCAAAAATCAAAAATCGATATGACTCGTCCCCGTTCATTTTTTGCCTTGATGATGGCGTTTATGATGGCATTTCTGGTTAGTTGCAGTAGTGTCGAAGCAAAAGTTCCCACGACTTACACAGCAGCCCAGATCCAGCAAATTCAGCGCTATGCTCCTACACTGACAGAATTCCGATCGCGCATGGACAACCTAGGAACCCTAATTCAAAACAGAAATTGGATTGATGCCAAAACTTACATTCACGGGCCTCTAGGCGACTTGCGCGGCACCATGAAAACCGTGTCAGGCACTTTGTTACCCAAAGCTCAACAAGAAGCTGTTGATTTGACCAAGAGTTTGTTTGCTGATTTGGTGGAGATTGACAACGCTGCTAAAGTGGCTGACTATGCCAAAATCACGGCTAGTTATCAAAAAGCTGTGAATCATTTCGATAGTTTCTTGCAGCTAATTCCTAAAGCCTAATCACTTTAGATAAGAGGGCGGTTGAAACTACGTCTATACAAACGATGTCCGCCGGACGCCAACTGAAGATAAGACGGCGGTTGAAACCGCGCCTACAAAAACGAAGTCCGCCTCCGCGGACTGAAGAAAACAACGTAAAACTTAATTTTTACTGCCCGTTCTTAAACCCGCGTCGGCGGGTTTTGTTTGTAGAGACGCGGTTTCAACCGCCCGGTCTTCTTCTTCTATAAAATCTAAAATCTAAAATCTAAAATTGAATGATTCGCGTTGCAATTATTGGTTGCGGTATTGTCGGGGCTTCGATCGCCTTTGAACTAAGTAAATCCCCCGAACTAAAAGTCACAGTGTTCGACAAACAGCAGCCGGCACAGGGTTCTACAGGTGCAGCCCTCGGCGTGTTGATGGGAGTTATCAGTCACAAAACTAAGGGCAGAAGTTGGAAATTGCGGGAAACCAGCCTTCAGCGCTACGAAACTTTGATTCCTGAATTGGAAGCAGTTACGGGGCGGAAAATTCCGTTTAATAAACAGGGAATTTTGATGCTGTGTTCGGAGGGAGAGGATTTAAGTAAGTGGGAAAAGTTGATCGCAACTCGCGAATCTCAAGGTTGGAAATTGGAACTTTGGGATGTGGAACGAGTGCGCGAGTTTTGCCCTCATCTTTATTTAAATGATCAGATTATTGCTGCAATTTATTCGCCTCAAGACCGACAAGTCGATCCGATCGCGCTAACTTTGGCTTTGGTGGATGCTGCTGCACAAAATGGGGTGATTTTTGAGTTTGGGGTGGAAGTTGAAGGGTGGGCGATTGCTGCTAGTGGCGAGTTCGATCGCCTAATTGTGTCGGCTGGTTTGGGTTCTGGGGCTGTTACTGCATCGTTAAATCAATTGGTGGACATTCGCCCGGTGTTGGGACAAGCGCTGCATTTGCGGTCAAAAAATCTTCTAGGAAACCCCGATTTTGCGCCAGTAATTACCTGCGATGACGTTCACATTGTACCTTTAGCCAATCAGGAATATTGGGTGGGAGCGACGGTGGAGTTTTCGGAAAATGGCGGGGAAGTTCAGGCGAATACTGATATGTTGGATGAAGTGATGGCAAGGGCGATCGCACTTTGTCCCGCCTTAGCCGAAGCTGAAATCATCAAGCAATGGTCAGGATTGCGCCCTCGCCCGGAAGGGCGGCCCGCCCCAATTATCGAGACGCTTCTGGGTAACAGCCACGTTCTCGTCGCTAGCGGCCACTACCGCAACGGTGTGCTGCTGGCCCCTGCAACCGCGCGATCGATCCGAGAGATGATTTTGCAATAATTAACAAATGTTAATACAATAAATAAAGCCATTCATATCTTACATCTAAAAATGTCCGACAAACCTTTAGGTAAACCCCGCTCCTTGTGGCGAGTAATTTTGCTGTCGGGAGTCAGCTTGCTACTATATTACGGCTGGTACAAATGGATTATTCAAGAAGAATTGCGTCGCTATAACGGCAAGGGTTGGTCGGGGACACTTTGTTTATTGCCCTTTGTTTTAGGAGTAGCCGTCCCCCAAGGTTTGCGGATATTCGATCCCGACGTTCCCGGATGGTTTGGTTGGTTTTCCTTCGTGGGGATTGCTTGGATTTACATCGTGCAGTTCAAACTTTACAACACAGTTAACGAATTGTACAGCCAAGAAGGAATCAAAGAACCACTAACTGTTTGGTGGATGTTTGTACCAGGTTTAAATTTAATTGTCGGCTTGCGGCAAATTCACTTTTTAAGCCAGTTTTGGGCTAGAAAACAGGGCATTGAAGTTAAGGATAACTTAGCCGAAAGCATTCCTTTCCTCTCAGCTAACGCCTAAATAAATTAAGCTCCAATCGCTGGGCGCTGCGAGTAAATTTCTTCTATAAGCAGGTCACGCAGTTCATCAGCAATGTCTGTGGGAGGGTTGCCTGCGAGGGCGCGTCCAATCAGCCGTTCTGCTTCCCGGAGTTGGGCACACTCAATGGCAAGTACGGCGGCGCTCCGATGCAGTATAGAACGAGTAGGCTCAAAATCCCATTCGTTTGCTACTAAATCCGCTGCCGCCCGTTCTTTCGCAAAGGCGGCTCTGGTGAGTGCAGTCACTTGGTCGATATCACCGCACTGACGGGCGAGAACGGCTCGATCGACCAGTTCCATTGCTTCGTGGTGAAGGGCTTCTACGGTCTGCATTTTTTGACGATCCGTGCTTTGGGAGTACCGAACTCAATTACAGATACATAGCCAGGAGCTACGTTATCTGAAGGGCGGATTTGTTCTAATTTTATGTTAACTCTGGCTTGAATAATGCTGTCAGAACCTTTACGAATCCCAGATACTTCTAAGCGGGCTTTGCGCTGAAATAGCGTGCCTGGATCTTCGAGCGAACCAAGCCAAAAGTCAAAACCTAAGCCTTTACCTTTGACAGAACGTTCGATGATGGTGAGTCCAGTGAGGTGAGGCATGATGAGCGCCGCGATACCGTAGGCTCCATATTCAGTGGCCACTTCCCGATCGGCGTTGAACCGACGGATAGTATCATCGATCGCATCCCATTGAATTTGGATTTCACAGGGTTGAATCCCCTCGATTTTCAGCGTCACAGGGATAGAGTGTCCTGCATGGTCGAGGCAAACGGCGGCTGCATCTGCACAGATGGCTCCGAAGGTGAGTGACCAGCCTGGACGTTCTGGCTTGTTATCGCGCAGGTCATTCAGGGAGAGAATTTTAATCGGGTTAAGGTTGGTCATCTGAGGAGATGGCTCCGGGCGATCGCATCTCCAGAATTTTACAGCATATAGTCTTCAGTCATGTTGTTCTTTTAGCGAGTTCACCCGAATTTATGGTTGAAAACCAAAGTATTGGTAAACCTGCCCTTACCCATGACTCTTCACCAGAACCGATGCGGCAAATCCCCCAAAATGAGTTTGAGTTCCGGTTCATTAACCCGCTTAATTGCTTTAGGAATACTTACCCACTGCCGCTTTCTCTTGCTAGCTTCCGGCCAAATTTCTAGAACTGCTTGCACTTGCATTAAAAATACTTCTACCTGACAAGTGTAGCCGGACTTTTGATACTCGTAAGTACCCAGCAAATCCGGGAACACTTTACCCAACAAGCCTGCTTCTTCCCAAGCTTCCTTGGCGGCCGAATCTTGGGGAGTCATGTCAGGTTCAATTAATCCTTTGGGAATCACCCAGCGCTTGCTAGCCGAAGAAGTAATCAGCATTACTTCAATTTCTCCGTCTTGAATGCGATAGGGAATTACCCCCGATTGATCAACCAGTAAAGCGATTTTTATACTCATGATTTCTGCAATATTTCTGGCTGCAAAAGCTGCTGTAACCTCATGAAGGGTTTACAACTAAAAAATAAAAAAAGCATCCTAATTTTAGACACTTCCCAAGTTGAGACAGCAATAAAGTGGATAATAAACATATTTGGCTTTTCCTGTCTGTCGAAAATAGGAAATTTCCCTGCACTCCCACGGAACAATAATATTATTATAATAATAACCGCGCGCCATCCTCTACCGACAAGCAGATAAAAGCCGATCGCCCAAATATGCCTCTATCTGCGCCGGTATGCGGTTTTCCCTCTAATCTTTCTTCGCCTTAGCCTCCAGATTTTCCATCCGACTCCTCAAATCTTGATTCTCCTTCTTCACCTGGTCTAACTCCTCCCGCAACTGCTTCACCGCTGCATCAGAACCAGCATTTTTCTGCACTCTTTGCACAGCTTCATCAGCCATCATACGGACGCGGCCGTCGGGAGTTTGGTCAGCTAAAGAACGCAAAATCCGAATGGCTTTGCGAGTTTCCATCTGTCCTAAAGCCACCACTACAGATACTTGAGTCAAGAAAAACGTCTCTTTAGATAATTCTGCCAATCGGTGCAAAATCCGTTCTAAATTAAGCTTAGTTTGACCTGTTGAAATTGTCCCCAAAGAGCGAATTGCAGCCAAGCGCAAAGCTTGCGGAGTACCGATAGCTGTATATTTCAAAATTAGATTCAGCGCATCTTCAGAAGTTTTCATTTGTGCCAAACCGGCAATAGCACCCGATCGCACAACCTCATTCCAGCCCTGACGCTCTTTCAAAACCAATTTTAACTCTTTGAGTACCTGTTCGTCCGTCGGTTTTTCGTCGGGATTCGCCCCTGCGATCGAACCCATAGCACTAGCTGCGGCCGCTTCTACATAATAGCTGTCGTCGCCTTTTTCGACGATCGACCTCAGCGCCTTATAAGTTTCGTGAGTCTTGATTTGGCCCAGCGCATTCACCACAGCGCGGCGAACCCTAGCATCTTTATCTTTCAAACCACTTGCTAAACCATCAAAAGCTTGGTCGAGTTTAATTTCAACTAACTGAGTAGCCACTTCAGCCCGCACAGCCCAAAACCGATCTTTTTTGAGAACTTCTGACAGCGCTTTCACAGCTTCCAGTCCTCCCTTCTTCGCCAAAGCTTTGGCTGCGTAAATCCGGGAAACCGGGTCAGGATCGAACTGCAACTGAGCTTTTAATTCGGCAACTCCATACTCTAAAACAACGGTTTTTAAGTATTTATTGCCCACATCAAAACTGATAAATGCGGGCTTCTCTTCTAGCGGAAAATAAAAACTTTGCTCGCGTTCGTGCACTCGAACCGTGAAAGTTTTTATATTAGCAGCACTTCGCTCGTCTGCATCTTTTTCCGGCTTATAACCGAAGCCGATGGGAATTTTTAGGTCAAAGACATCTTTGCTATTACCGTTGTCCTTTTTGCTATCTTTTATCTGAGTTTGTGTGACAGTCACTTTGGCTAATTTGTTGTCGCCATCCCAGGAATAAGCAATTTTGTAATCTGGATGACCGCCGCGATAAACGTACTGATCGAATAAAAACATTAAATTGCGACCAGTAGCCTTTTCGATCGCCCTTAGCAAATCGATCGTTTCTACAGTTTTGTGAGCGTTATCCCGCACAAAAGTGTGAATTGCTTTGTAAAATAGTTCGTCGCCTAACTCGGCGTGAATCATGTGATACACGCAAGCGCCTTTTTCGTACAAATGGCGATCGTACAATTCGATCGCTTCGCGGTAAACGTGAGTGACAATTGGGCGGCGGTAGCGAGAACTGTCTTCAGCTAAATAATTGCGGGCTTCACCTAACATATAATAAGCCGCATCTTCTTTGCCGTATTCTTTGTTAGTCCACAGCACCTCACAATAGGAAGCCATACCTTCCTTGATCCAAGCATGAGACCAGTGTTTAATTACTACTAAATCACCGAACCATTGGTGAGCCAATTCATGGGCTACCAAGCTTTCTGTAGCGCGATTGTCGAGGCTGGCGCGTTCGTCTAACAAGCATCTATCTGTTAGCAAAGTTGTCGAAGTATTTTCCATGCCGCCGAAGATGAAATCATCGACGCAGACTTGAGCATATTTAGGAAAAGGGTAAGGATATCCAAATGCTTCAGAGAAAAATTCAATCATTTGGGGCGTTTTGCCCATGCTGCGCTTACCGTCGGCTTCGCGGCCTTTTTCAACGTAATAATTAACTGGTTTGCCGTTCCATTCGTCTTTGATTTCGGCAAAATCTCCGACGGCTAAGGTCATTAAATAAGTTGGGTGCACCTGAGTTTGCGACCAGTGATAAATTTTATCGTCGCCGTCATTTTTTGTGCTAACTAATTCGCCGTTAGAAATAGCAAATAGTTGTCTCGGAACTTGCACTCGAATTTCCGAAGTAGCGAGTTGTCCGGGATAGTCGAAGCAGGGAAACCAGAAGCGAGAATCTTCGTCTTCGCCTTGAGTCCAAACTTGTGTTGGTTTGTCTGGATAGTGTTTGTCTGGGCCGACAAAATAGAGGCCGCGCTGGGGTTTTTCGACCGAGTATGCGATCGCGATTGTAATTGGTTCGTAAGCTGTTGTTGGTTCGTGCAGTTGAATTTGCAGCACTTCGCCGTCGCTGTCGAAATCTTGCTTAGTTTCGCCGACTTTTACTGATTTAATGTCCAGGTTAACAGCATCTAAGGTTAATTTGTCAATACCGCTGCGGACTGGATTGATGCGGATGCTGCAAGTACCGCGAAAGCTTTGTTTGGGAATATCTAGCACTAAATCGAGGAAAATATGCTCTACTTGTCCGGGGCGATCGGGGTTGTAGTGGGGTCTGGCACCGGGCATCTCGAAGGATTTGTGGCTGTTTTCAGAATCAAAGTAAGTGTGTGACATTGTGATGGCGGAGTTGTGTGTCGATCGGCGATCGCTGGTGTTTTCGCTGCTGCGGAACTGCCAGCTTATTCTAGAGTAGCGCGTCCCGCTGCTGTTGTCTCTAATCTTATTAAAAACTTGGTTGATAATTGCCTGGATCGAAAATATGAATTGTTTGCTACAATATCAGCAAGGCTAATGTCTGCAATCATCAGCCTGCAATTGAAATTCAGGGGGAAATCTGCATGACAGCTAGAGTATCAGTTCCCAGTGCGATCGCATCTTTGCTGGGCGACGAAGCCGAAGACTTGCTCACCCATCAAGCAAAAGTTTCTAAAGATTTGTTGCACCTGCCAGGCCCGGATTGGGTCGATCGCATTTTCGCCCAAACCGATCGCTCTCCTCAAGTTTTGCGATCGCTCCAGCAACTTTATTCTAGCGGACGCTTGGCAAATACTGGCTATTTATCGATCCTACCAGTAGACCAAGGAATCGAGCACTCGGCGGGCGCTTCTTTTGCACCAAATCCCATCTATTTTGACAGCGAAAACATCATCAGACTAGCAATCTCCGCAGGATGCAACGCCGTTGCGACAACCCTGGGAGTTTTGGGAAGCGTATCTCGCAAATACGCGCACAAAATCCCTTTCATTGTCAAGCTCAATCACAACGAATTGCTGACTTATCCCAATCAATACGACCAAATAATGTTTGCATCAGTCGAACAAGCTTGGAATTTGGGAGCCGTTGCAGTCGGAGCCACAATTTATTTTGGTTCGCCGGAATCGACGCGGCAAATCCAAGAAGTTAGTCAAGCTTTTGCCCACGCTCACGAATACGGAATGGCAACAATTCTGTGGTGCTATCTCCGCAACGATATCTTCAAGCAAGACAAAGATTATCACTTAGCAGCGGATTTAACAGGTCAAGCAAATCACTTGGGGGTGACAATTCAAGCTGACATTATTAAGCAAAAATTGCCCGAATGCAACAACGGCTACGCAGCAGTCGCTCAAGCCAGCGGCGAGAGTTACGGCAAAACCGACAGCCTGGTGTATTCGGAATTGACAACGGATCACCCGATCGATCTAACACGCTATCAAGTGCTCAACTGTTATGCGGGAAGAATGGGTTTAATCAACTCCGGCGGTGCTTCGGGAAAAAACGATTTTGCCGAAGCCATTCGCACCGCAGTAATCAACAAACGCGCTGGCGGCTGCGGCTTAATTTCCGGCCGCAAAACTTTTCAGCGTCCCTTTGAAGAAGGTGTAAAATTGTTCCACGCCATTCAAGACGTTTATTTGTCGTCCGAAATTGCGATCGCCTAAAAATTCACAACCTAAACGTAGGGTGCGCAATGCGCACAAATCCGTAGGGTGCGCATTGCGCACCTTACCTGACTGCAAATTAACTGTAATATTAATAGTAACCTAACAGATATACAGACAAAATATATAATTTAAAAATGCCCCACACCCTCGTTTTAAACCTGCTACCCGTTGCACCAATCCCATCCCAATTTTTAACGGGACGGCATCTTCATGCCTTATTTCTCAACCTTGTGAGTGCTGTAGACAGCGATTTGAGCGCGTACCTGCATGACCAATCGAATGAAAAAGCTTTCACTTTAAGCTTTTTCCAAGTAAGCAGAAAAGAGGTGGCAAAAAGCAGCACTGCGCTGACACAAAAGAGAGTTTTGCCTGCGGCGACGCGCCCAATTTTTCCGGCAATACAGTGGGAACAAAAGCAAGCAATTCGTGAAAATACAGCGATTTGGT
This sequence comes from Lyngbya sp. CCAP 1446/10, assembly GCF_026130175.1. Lineage (GTDB taxonomy): Bacteria > Cyanobacteriota > Cyanobacteriia > Cyanobacteriales > Microcoleaceae > Microcoleus. Next base: position 53,086 of record NZ_JAIGNI010000155.1, read on the forward strand.
GGCGAATTTCTCTGCTGGATGACGGTTTGTTCGATCGCCTAACTGAACTTTGGCAACAACTGAATTTTGACCGCCCTTGGCATCTGGGCCCTACAGATTTGTACATTACCAATATTTTGAGCGAACCGCAATCAAACCAGCCTTGGGTGAATTTTTGCAGTTACGCCGAATTGTTCGATCGCGCTTCCGACACTGAGCGCCAAATTGCGTTTAGTTTTTTCACTCCTACTAATTTTCGGCAAGGCGTTTACGATAGTGCGATGCCAACTAGAGAGAGTATTTTTGGCAGTTTGGCAAATCGTTGGAACAAGTACAGCAATAGGGCGATCGAACCTACTTTTATAGAAGCTATTTTCCCTAGTTTCTTCGATATCCGCACAGAAGTTAGTACGGATTCCCGCAGTAAATTTATTGGCTGCGTCGGCGATATTACTTACCGAATTATGGGAGATCTTGATCCGGTTGCTATCAAGCAAATTAATGCTTTAGCAGATTTTGCCCTTTACAGCGGAGTCGGGCGAAAGACACCGATGGGAATGGGAATGACGCGCAGGTTGCAGAATTGTTAATCATTAACTTTTCGGCTTAATTTCACTGACGATTTCATAAACATCTGTGTCGGGAATTTTTGCGAACAAAGGTGTCATATGCTTCAATATTTCTTGATAAGCTTCGCTTTGATTGGCGGCCATCTCTTCTACGCTTTCCCAAAAAATGATGGCAATACCTTTGTCTGTATTGGGCAATTGCAGCAGGTATGCGCCCTTAAAACCTGTGGCATAAGTTGCAACGGCTTTTTCAAAAAGTTCTTCTGCTTCTTTGAATTTTCCTGGTTTAAATTCGCCAATAGCAACGTAGGCAAACTGATGTCTGAGAAAGTCTAAAAATTCTGACATATCCTGTTCCTGAAGAAATCGCTATACACCAAGTTATATTTTACCCGATCGCCGTAATTTTGTGAACTGCACAGTTTTTAGTCTCGCTTAACCCAAGCGGCGGATTTATGAGGCATTATTGTAAGTAGCCGCCCGACTCAAATAGAAACTTTTTGAGTCAGGCGGCTGGAATCTCTATTAAATAAACTTGATCAATCTTCTTTTGGGGCCACCAACTCTTTTTGTTCAGACGTTATAGCTACAGGTTGAGCGAATTTTTCGATCGCAGGAGTGATGGAAAAAATTGCTTCCGTCGTCGTTTCAAAACAATTTGACAACCCAATTTTTTCCAAGATTCCCGATCGCTCTAGGAGTTGTTGAACTTCCGGCTGCAAACCCGTGAGAATTAAGCGGCAATCGTGGCGTTTCAGATCCTGGTAGATGTCTTCGAGGGCGACTAACCCAGTGGTGTCCATATTCGGTACAAACCGCAGCCGCAAAATCAGAAACTTCACTTCTGGTTCATCCCGCAGGAAGGTTACAAACCGTTCGGCGGCACCAAAAAATACAGGCCCATCTACCCGATAAACAGCAATTTGTTTGCTTAACTCCAGGGGAACACCGGGAGGAAAAACTTCGGTTTCGGGAATTTTGGCCAGGCTCAACTCGCTCATCCGCTTGATGAACAAAGCACCCGCTGAAATTAATCCGACTTCTACGGCTAGAACTAAGTCAAAGCAGATGGTGACTAGCCAGGTAAGAATCATCACACCAAAGTCGGAGTATGTGGCACGCATCAGCAAGCCGATCGCTTCCCACTCAATCATCCGCAGGCTAACCACCATCAGAATGCCAGCCAAGGCCGCTAGGGGAATTTGTGCCGCGAGGGGAGCTAAAGTCAAGACAATAATCGCTAAAGCAAGGCCGTGAATCACGCCAGAAAGTCGAGTTTGGCCACCAGCACGGACATTGACAGCAGTACGAGCGATCGCCCCCGTCGCCGGAATTCCCCCAAAAAACGGCACTATGATATTCGCCAACCCTTGACCGATGAGTTCCCTGTCACTATTGTGTTTCTCGCTGACAGTCATACCATCAGCCACCACCGCCGACAGCAACGACTCAATACTCCCCAATGCAGCCAGTGCCAAGGCAGGATTAATTAACTCTCGCAGCAGACCAAAATCAGTCCAGTGGGGAATACCTTGCGGCACCGGTAACGATTGGGGTATCGAGCCGATGGTGGGGACGTGGAGGTGAAAAAACGACGCTATAGCAGTCGCTAGGACTAACCCCACCATAGAACCCGGTATCGTAGTATTAATCCGAGGCCAAAGCAGTTGTGTGGTAATTACAACCATTGCCAACCCCACCGACGCCGAATTTACACCCTGTATATGGGTCACACTTTCCCACAATCCCGGTAAAAAATGTTCGCTGCGTGTCAATTGCAAGCCAAAGAAATTATTAAGTTGACCGCAAAAAATAATGACGGCGATGCCATTAGTAAAGCCCGCCGTCACCGGATAGGGAATAAACTTCACCAGCCGTCCGAGTTTGGCAATCCCCAAGGCCACCTGGATAATCCCGGCCATTACCCCAGCAATCCAAACCTTTTCGAGGCCGTACTTGGCGACAATTCCCACTAGAACGACTGCCATTGCCCCAGTAGGGCCGGTAATCTGAACGGGTGAACCACCAAAGATTGCCGCTACAATCCCCGCCACAATTGCGGTGTAGAGTCCGGCTTGCGGTTCCACTCCACTCGCCACTGCAAAAGCCAGCGCCAAGGGCAGTGCTACGACTGCCGCTGTTAGTCCACCTGTCAAATCGCCACGCCAGTTACGGAACAAGTAACCCAAGCGGAAACTTTGAACGTTATCGAGAGTATTTAAAAGTAGTGTCCGCATATTCAATTAATTTTGTACTCAGCTTTGAAGTAACTGGGCCTAAATGCCATTGGAAGATCTATGTATCTTCAAAGTCTTGCAGATAGCTTAACGCTTAGGCGATCGTACAGCAAGCTCTAGACAGATAAAGTGTATGAACCGAAGCCATGATTGGCAGATTTTGATTGGTGTATATAACTACTCTTTTATGAGATGCGACACTGTACTAAAAAGCGTCAGATTGTTGAGGTTTGTGATCAACACTGACTGTCGATTAATACTATTCTTGTCGGTGTCTGCGATCGCACTTTCCATAAAAAGCGGCCCGAAAACAGCGGTTCTTTGCAATAACCCTATTGAGTTTACAAAGTTTACCTGCCAAAATTATCAGGTATAAAGACAAATAAAGTAGAGAAGCAACTAAAATAAATGCCAAAAATATTAGTAATTGAAGATAATAACTTTATCCGAGCAACCGTTATAGAACTCCTGCAATTGCACGGTTTTGAAGCTATAGGCGCGGAAAACGGACAAGTCGGTATCCAGTTAGCGACCGCCCAAATTCCCGATTTAATCTTGTCGGATGTGATGATGCCGGAACTCAACGGTTTGGAAGTTTTTGCGATTTTGCGATCGTACCAGGCAACCGCCAGCATTCCGTTTATTTTTATGACAGGTTCGGAAATGGAAAAAGCCCAGCAACTCAAAGCCGATGGCTACCTCCAGAAACCTTGCAGCGCCAAAGAAATGTTCCGGGCGATCGCAACTCAACTAGAAAAACCGACATTTACCAACCCAAAACATCAAAAAGTACAGGACAATTCTGGTAAAGAAAATCTCAGCTTGCGCGCCCGGAATCAAAAACCTCGGTTTGAGATTGCGTCGCTTTGCTCTCAATGACACGTACAGCAAGGTTATTGATACATAACTTGAGGGAATTTCAAATTGGTTCGGCCAGAGGGTGGCTTAGACTGGGTATGTTGAATTTGGTTAAAAAGTAATGAACCCACAACCCAAAGGCCGCCTAGTTTGGAATCACTCCACCCACCTTCCGGGTTTGATACCAATTTTAGAACGCCTCACCCTCAAAATGGGCATTCACACCGTTACCCCAGGCGTCATTAACAAAGTTAAAGGACACATCCCCCGCATGACATTAAGAGTGTCAGTACCCATCCGCGGGGGATTTAAAATCATTGCCAGACAGGGCAAAACCGTACAAGAAGTCTTTATATTAACCACTCTCAGTCAAGGGGAATTGGAAGAGATGATCGCCCAAACCCTAGCCAGGTGACAATTTTTCCTTAGCAAGCACTGCGCGAGCTCTAACTGCTAAAGTTTCATCGCTTTGGGCTATTTCCTCAAGTTGGGCCAAAACTTCGGTTAACCAATCCGGTTGAACAGTCGCAGCAACCGCCAAAGCTTGCAAAGCCCCCGCTGCTGCGTAGCGAACCACCCATTCCGGGTCTTGGGACGCTTGCAGCAGGGTTTTTACTGCGCGAATTTGAGCATCTGCAATTTGTTCTGCGGGCATAAGTTCCCAGCAAATCGTCCCCAAACCCCTAGCCGCCGCCCGCCGCACGCTCAAAGCAAAGTCATTCGCCGCAGCATCCAGCAAAATCTCTAAACCTCTGGGGTCGCCAATTCCCGCCAAAGCCCGAACAGCCCAAGCTCTCGCCCCGTAATTGTAGCCGTCAAGCTGTTCTAGCAGCGGCAGCACGGCGGGTTCTCCGAGTTGAATCAGTCCGTCAACGGCGGCCACAGCAGCGCCTGGGTTGTTGTAGCCGAGGACTGTAATTAAGGTAGGAATTGCTTCTTTGGAAGGAGTCGCCGCCAGTGCTTTGACTGCGTTTAACAAGCCTTCGGAAGAATCTGCTTGTTCGACTGCGCGAATTAGTTCTAATGCCATTGATTTGTAAGCTGTACCGTGATCATTGTCATTGTAGGTTGGGTCGATCGCGCGATCCTCTTCGAGGGCTTCGCTAACGAACTTTTTGCAGCGTCGGTGAGGCGCGGCGATTAACTGGGAAAGCTTACCCCAATACGCTTGGGTTAATGTTTTTTTGTCATTGCGAGCGTCTGAGCGAAGCAATCGCAGTGTCTGTTTTTCACATCGTTTTGGCGATCGGACTGTCTGAAATGAACCGTATTGAAGCTTACCATACGTGAAATAGGACAATCTTGGTTAAAGAGTCGAATCCGCAAAAAAACTCGACTCCATACCTGCGCTAGGAATTCTTGCGCCGTGCATCCTCACCGCCTTGGCGCTTCCTATAAGCCTTAGCCCAAGCATAGCGCTGCGGATTTTTTGTCAGCAGATATTCCACAACTTCCCGACGCTTCTCATCCTTAGCATTTTTGACAACCCGCTTCAGTTCGGAATCTATATCTTCTGATTCAGCACCGCGTTTAATTGCCTTGTTAAACCAATCATCGCCCTGTGAATATTGACCCCGCTCATAACAAATAGCTCCCATCAAAGTGTAAGGATGATGACTCTGAGGCTGGTACTCAATAGCTTTTAGCGCGCACTTTTCAGCATCACTTAGTTTAGGAATATCTCGGAAAGCACCGCCCCTAGTTGTTAACAAAGCTGACTTGAGCTTATTTTCTTTAATTTGGTCGAAGTCCAGATTTTCTGTCACCTTCAATGCACTTCTCGGTTCACCGGCCTTGCGCCAATGACTGCTGGCGTTGGGCAAGTTCCATTTATCTCCAGTGCGCTCATATTCCTGCTCGTAAAAACGCGCTTCAAGCCTGTGGTAGGCCATAGCAATCATTCCATGACTAGCTAAAAGTTTCTGTTGTATTAACTGAACAACTAACACAGGATCTAGACGCTCTTCTCTCTCCAATTTTACCATAATTGCGTAAAACGGATCGAAGGGAAAATTACGATCTATAATCCGATACTTGACCTTGAGAGCCGCAAAGTCCTTCTCTTGGGTAAAAGTAATTACATCCTGACGTTTATTTTGTTTCACCCAATCAAAATCAGCCTCACTCAACGACTCTCCCGATCGAATTTTGGACTTGAGACTAGCAACATAGTTTTCAATGGCAAAAGTAATTACATCCTGACGTTTATTTTGTTTCACCCAATCAAAATCAGCCTCACTCAACGGCTCTCCCGATTGAATCTTAGACTTGAGACTAGCAGCATATTTGTCAAGCGCCAGAGTAATTACATCCTGACGTTTATTTTGTTTCACCCAATCAAAATCAGCCTCACTCAACGGCTCTCCCGATTGAATCTTAGACTTGAGACTAGCAGCATATTTGTCAAGCGCCAGAGTAATTGTCTCGGTCAGTTTACGCTTTTTAAGAAAGTTAATATCGGGCTCACCTAGCTGACTTTCTAAATCAATTTTTTTGAGAACTTTATACAGATGACTAGAGAGGGATGAATCCTCATAAGTAATAGCTTTATACTTAACCTTCAGTTCGGCAAAGTGTCGTTTCTGTTCTATCTCCAAAACAATGCTAAGCGTTTCGCTAAGTTGATGCTCTTCTAGCCAGTTAAATTCTGACTCGCTCAACTGTATATCTGCATCCAGGTTTTTCAGGATTTTATAGAGTGGACTAGAGGCAGATAAATCCTGGTGAGCCGTGGCTTGATACTTATTCTTTAGCTGAGCAAATACTGTTTGTTGTAAGGTATCTCGTTTCTCGACAATAGCAAGTGTTTCTAACAGGTTTTCTTCTTTCAACCATTGACAATTTTTAGGGCTAATTGGCTGGTTATTGTCAAGTCTCTTCAGAATTTTATAGAGATTGCTAGAGGGGAATGAATCCTCACAAGTAGTAGCTTTGTAACTGAATTTCAGTTGAGTAAACTCCTCCATTTGCCGATAGATATCTATCGGTTCATAAAACCGATAGAATTTCATCCATTCCTGCTCTGACCAACTCAGTCCATCTCCTCTGTCCATTTTGCAAAGGAGGTCATACAGACGATGAGAGATAGATGAATACGAGCGACTAATTCGGTATTTTGTCGCTAGTTCAGCCAAGTGTATCTCTTTTTTTATTTTTCCTTGTTCCTCTCTTTCCAAAATTATTTTTCCTTGTTCCTCTCTTTCCAAAATTATTTTTGCTTCTTGTTCCTCTCTTTCCAAAATTATTTTTGCTTCTTGTTCCTCTCTTTCCAAAATTATTTTTGCTTTTTGTTGCTCTTTTTTCAAAGCCCTCGTTTCTTCTTTACTCAGTTTCTTACCTGAGTCAACTTGCTTAAGAATTTCATACAGAGGATTGGAGGGAGAAAGATCCATTATCCATCCCCATTCTTTTAGAAAAAGATGTTCCTCTGAAGTCAGGTTCACTCCTTCAGTACGCATATTCAGAAGTCCTCTCAACGTACAACATATACTAGAAAGAGGGACTCCCCCATATTGCTTTGCTTTATGAGTTGCTTTATACTTAACTAGGAGAAATGCAAATTCTTCACAAAAATCTTGATGCTTCATAACAGCTACTACCCTCAATATTTTTACTCAAAACTCATGAAAATTAATACTTAAAGCCTCATCCCTCATTCCATCAAACCATCCGTCGCCGATTCACCAGGCTAAAACCGATAAAATAGTTCTCAATTGGCTGAAATACAGATATGCGGTAGGGACACAGCACTGCTGTTTTCTTAATGTGCTGTGTCCTGAATATACCGCAATACGGTTTACTTAAGAAAGATCCCCCCTAACCCCCCTTAAAAAGGGGGGGACAAGAAACCTCTCAAAGTCCCCCTTCTTAAGGGGGATTTAGGGGGATCTCCGGGGCATAAATAGTGTTAAGTGAACCGTATTGGAATATATGGCAGACAATTGAGAATCGCTAAAGCAATCCTATGGCAGTTGCGAACTAATTTTTGTCAAAGTAAACTATCCATTAAATTCATAACTTGGATAGCTTCATCGGACAAAGATAGAGATTCTTGTTGATTTAGATGATGCTCCAAAACTCCTTTCAGGGCGATCAATTTCATGCTATTTTCTGCTAAAGTTTCAGCAATAGCTGGCGCAGACGGCAAATAGCCGATCGCCCCCAAGTCCATCAAAGCCGATCGCCGCAACTGCAAATTATCCCCATTCAAAGCCCTTATCAATCGATCGCCGTAAATGCGATCGCCAGTCAACTGATACATCGCCCGCGCTGCAGCGTACTGCACCCGCTCCACAGAATGCTCTAAAAAAGGTGCAATTAGCGGTATAGCCTCTGTCGCTTGCAGCGTACCCAAAGCTTCAATTACCGAGTCGTAAGGCTGCACAAGGTGCGATTTGCCAGCCACTCGTAGCGCCACAGCTACGCCCCCATCTAAGAGTTTCATCAGCGGTGGAATAGAATCGCGATCGCCCAGCATTTCTAGAGCTTGAGCCGCCGCTTCCCGCACGTAATAATCCGCGCATTCCAAACAGTGAGTCAGCGCCGGTAAGGCTTGTTTGTCGCCCAATTTACCCAGCGCCCGCGCCGCATTTCGTAATAGGGAATAATCGCCTATTTTTGTTTGTTCTGATTCTTCTTGTAATGCTGCAATCAAAGCTGCGATCGCCGCCGGTTCTTTGACTCGAAATCGGCCCACCCACCAAGCAGCGTAATACCGGAGACTGTAGTCTGGGGAGTGCAAATTTGCGATCGCCTGTTCAATTGTTAAAGACTCGCCCTCAGCTACACCCGCCGGCGGTGAGTCGGATTCGTCATAATTCATAGTTATTAGTTATTAGTTAAAAGTTGTGGGATGGGCTTCTAGCCCGTCCTAAAAGTTATGGGATGGGCTTCTAGTCCTAAAAGTTGTGGGATGGGCTCTAGCCCGTCCTAAAAGTCCTAAAAGGAACTCGGCGATTGAAATCGTTTCTACACAGACAAAACCCGCCTGCGCGGGTTGGGGAAACTCGGCGATTGAAATCGCTTCTACACAGAAACTCGGCGATTGAAATCGTTTCTACACAGACAAAACCCGCCTGCGCGGGTTGGGGAAACTCGGCGATTGAAATCGCTTCTACACAGACAAAACCCGCCTGCGCGGGTTGGGGAAACTTTCAACTATTAGTTATCACCCGATGATTCATGGGATGATTCATGAGACGATTCTGCGATCGCACTTAACGGCTGAATGCTGACAATTGTACCGCCCATGCGAGTAATCCGCTGCATTTCTTGATTCATCCGATTGTACGGTACGGTGATAAATGTACTCCCGCTCGATCGAATCGAATAATCGATATTTTCTGTATCATCGCTTTTGCGCAAGCCCGCCACTTCATAACGAAAACAGCGACCGGCGGAAGCTGTATTGCCACTTTTTCCAGCTACAATCTGACCAAACATAAGCTTCTTGGTAATTGGTAATTGGTTAGTAGTCAGTAGTCCTTAGTCAGTAGTAATTAGTCTTTAGTTCAGTATTTACACCGAACCTAATTATGTAGGGTGCGCACTACGCACCTTACGGAAAGCGTAATTAGCCAAGGGCCATTAATCTCTAGCAATTTTACTAATGACTAATGACCTATGACTAATGACTAATTGCTAATGACTGATGACTAACAACTAAATTTGAGTAATGCTGGCGATTTTTCCGCCCAAACGATGAATTTTCTGCATTTGCGGCAGCCAATCCTCAACAGGTACGATGAAAGCCTTGCTGCTGCGACGCACGCTAGGATAGCCACCTGTGCGAATCCCCGAAACTTCCACGCGCAACAGTCGTCCTTCCTTGCCGTAAGCTGCCGCGCCGCCGAAACCGCTGCTGGGAGTTACGTTTTGTGCCGAAGGGCGATATGCCCAACCTTCGTTACCACCGGAGGGGCCGACTACAGCCGTAGCCGTGTTGGTGCCAACTTCGGCTGCTAAGCGAGAGTTATTGCCTTCTATTTGAGATGTATCGCTATTTGCGTAGCCCCGATACAAGCGGAACATCCGGGTAAAGCCAACGGATCTTTGTCCCCGCTGAAATTCAAAAGCCCGGTAGTAAGGTACGATATTATCTCCAAAGCTTTCTTGATATTCTACTGAATCGATGTAGGAATCAATATCAGCATCGTATCCTTCGTTTTGGTACAAATCTAAGTGATGAACTACTTCAGATTCGTCGTAAATAGCCCGACCGAGCAAGTGTTTGTAGTTTAGTTCGATCGCCCGAGTTTGGAAGCTGCTGTAGAAAAACTTGGTTTTGTACAGTTCCGATTTTGCCACTGCACGCACAAATTCTCGCACCGTTAAACTGCCGTCTCGCAGGAGAGATTCAGCACTTATCAGGCGCTCGGATTTCATCAAATAGTCGTTGCCCAGCACCTGACGGTAAACTGCACGAATCACAGTTTCAACGTCGTCTTTGGTGTAGTTCGGACGTAATTCTACCTTCGGCGCATCGCTCAATGCGGATGTTCCCAGTCTGGATGCTGCTGTCGTAATCGCCACCAAATTTTCTCCTAAATTAATAACAAAAATTTAAAGCTTGGTTGCACTGGAAATTTTTAGGACTAAGGCAAATACGTCTGAAAGTAGAGTGCACAGTGCGCACCTTACTCATACACATTAATTAGTCCTAATTTGTTAAAGACGCTTCAAAAAAAACGTCTTTACAAACTTTAAGCTGTGGTAATACTTACCACTTTGCCGCCACGTTTGTTGATTTGCTGCAAGCGGCTCGAAAGTTGCTCGTAAGGCACGAGATATTCGGTAGTAGTGCGTCGTACTTGGGGCGAAAACTTAGCCGAACCTTGCATTGCGGTGACTCGGTAGAGTTGGTCGCGAGTGCCGCCGGAAGTGCCACCAAGGGCTTTTCCGGTGGAGGGGGTGGAGATGGGCGAAGCCGTATTTCTGGCAACTTCCCAGGTTAGTCGCCCTTGCTTTTGGTTTTGGGCGCGATCGCTGTTGGCATAACCCCGGTACAATTGAAACATCCGGTTAAAACCGACGGTTTTTTGACCTCTTTGAGTCGCGAAACCCCGATAGTAAGGCACTACACTCTCGCCAAAATTCTCTTGATACTCTACTGAGTCAATGTAAGAATTGATTTCAGCTTCGTAACCTTCTGCATTGTACAAATCAACGTGGAAGGCAATTTCCGACTCGTCGTAAGGAGCGCGGCCTAACAAATGTTTGTAATTAAGCTCGATTAACCGCGTTTGCGAGTTGGGGTAAAAAAACTTTTTCCGATAAGTTTCGGAATGTGCAATTGCTCGCACAAAATCTTTAACTGAAATCTGTCCTTGCACCAGTAAAGATTCGGCACTGGTGAGTCGTTCGCTCGACATTAAATACTCGTTGCCGAAAACTTGGCTGTAAGCAGCGCGAATTACTGCTTTCGCATCGTCTTGCGTCCAGTGGGGGCGCAGTTCTACTTGTCCGGCTTCTTCAAATGCTTTTATTCCCAACCGTTCTGCTGCACCTAATCCCGCCATCTTTGCTTCTCCCTTTTTTGCTTTAAAAACTAACAACTGCTTAAAAAAGTATTTGGAAAACTCGGCTAAGATCGCAGATGCCCGGAATTGTATACAACCGCTAACACTCAAGCTAGCAGCAGCTTACATTTCCGGGCATCACGCAAATCTAGCTCAGAGCGTTGATTGCGTAGTCGAGGTAGGAATTCGCTTCAGTTGCAGCATCGCCACTCAGACCGTGGTTGCCTTTGATGTACTTGAGAGCTTCAACGTACCAGCTAGGAGACAATTCAAATGTCCGGTTGATTTCGTCAACACCTGCAATCAGGTACTCGTCCATTGGGCCTGTACCGCCTGCAACTAAGCAGTAGGTGACCATGCGGAGGTAGTAGCCGATGTCGCGAGAGCACTTGGCTTTACCGGTTGGGGTAGAAGCGTAGTTCGGGCCTTGCATTTGTTGGGTGTACGGAAATTTGTTGTACACAGCTTGAGCTGCACCGTCAATCAACTGCTGAGACTTGGCGGTCAAAGCCTTGGCTGCTTCCAAACCTGCTGCTGCTTGGCGGAAACGTCCGAATGCGACTTGCAGTTCAGTGCTGCTCAGGAAACGGCCTTGAGAATCGGCTGCTGTTACTGCTTCAGTCAAAGGGGTTTTCATTGTTCTGGTTTCTCCCTAATGTTGTGTTGTTTTTGTACAAAAATGATTGTTTGCAAAAATGCGATGCTCGCTTCTTTACAAGAAATGTTCGCTTGGCTATTTTTAGCCGACTGCATTAGCTGCGCGGTCGAAGTAGCTGCCGATTTCGGACATCAGCGAGCTGCAATCACCACGGGTAATGCCGTTGGGGTCGTTAGCAAGTGCGATCGCTGCTTCCTTCATTTTTTGCACGCCGGCTGCAACCGAACCACCTGGAACTCCCAGAGCTTGGTAGGTTTCACGCAGACCGTTCAAACAGCGGTCATCCAAAACGCTGGCGTCGCCTGCAAAAGTTGCATAGGTCACGTAGCGCAAGATGATTTCCATATCGCGCAAGCAAGCTGCCATGCGGCGGTTGGTGTACGCATTGCCACCAGGAGCGATCAGTTGAGGCTGTTCGGCGAACAGGGTGCGAGCTGCATTGGCTACGATGCTGGATGCGTTACCGGTGATGCGGTTTACTGCGTCAATCCGCTTGTTAGCGTCTGAAACCATGCTGCTGAGAGCATCTAGTTGGCCCTGGGCGAGGAATTCGCCGCGAGCGTCAGATTGGGAAACCACTTTTGTAAATGCGTCAAACATGAAAGAACTCTCCTACTTGAGTTAATTGAGTTTGGTTGCGGTATAAAACCGTTAAGTTAAATTTGTTCAGGCTACGAGTGCCTGTAAGGGTTGAAATTTGATGCCAGCTAATCTGCTGCTCCGATCGATTTCTCCCTTTCCGCTACCTGCACTATTGTGACATTGCAACGGACGTTTAAGAAACCTTAGAAAATTTTACACCTTTTATGAGATGCGACAAACCTTGTTAATCAGTGTTTTTGTTAACTTTCGCCTGTCGTTTCAACCCTCTGATAACCTTTATACAATGCTCGCCCGCGTTTGTTTATTACAAATTATTACAGGAGCTTATCTCTCTGAAAAGGTAAATGGGGGGCAAGCGATCGCGGGTCAATCTACTCCCTACGATAGATGCGGGGTTGTCGCCCGAAACCCTGAGTTTGGTTTAATCCCCCTGGTTTTTACCGTGGAGCAGCACAAAATTGTCCCGCATCCCGATCGCCATTGTGCGCTTTGCCCCAAAAAAGCCTATTATTAAGACAAGTTAAGAAAATTAAAGTTTTGCGAAAATAAGGCGGGGAATAGGGAAAAAAGCCAAAAAAATGCCCAATCCAAGATGCACTCAGAATTGGGTGGTTAAAATCCCAGAGATTGCCATTGTCGATCGCCACAGCCACAGCTTTTGCCGTCCAGATCGGCATTTAACGACAAAACTCAGCGGTTGGCGCTTGGGTAAAAGCTGAAAGAATTGCTAATTTTTAGTTAAGGTGGATGAGTGATATCAGCGGTAAATCTACCAACAGATCGAGAGAGCCAGAGATAGACCAGAGATAGAGAAGTGTCTAGCTTCCTGCTTCTTATCTCGAACCAATACCTATGCAGTATCGATCGGCTGTAACTGTCCGGCCGCAACCACCTTTATGCCCCATGCTCGATCGTAATTTATGTCTTCTTTAAATTCTCCCTCTTCTTGGCACACCGTAGGAATTGACAAAACCCTCCAGCAGCTAAACAGCAACAAAGATACTGGCTTGAGCAGCCAACAGGTGTCAGAACGCTTGCAGCAATACGGCCCCAACGAACTAGAAGAAACAGGAGGCCGCAGTGCTTGGTCGATATTTGTCGATCAGTTCACCAACATCATGTTGATAATGCTGATGTTTGTCGCCGTGATTTCTGGATTCTTAGACATCAAGTCGAATACTTTTCCCAAAGATGCGATCGCCATTTTTGCGATCGTCATACTCAACGGCATTCTCGGCTATTTCCAAGAACAAAGTGCCGAAAAAGCCCTCGCAGCCCTCAAAAACCTCGCTTCGCCCCTAGTCAGAGTCCTGCGAGACGGCAAAACTTCAGAAATAGCAGCCAAAGAACTCGTACCCGGAGACGTGATGCTGTTGGAGGCTGGGGTAAAAATCGCAGCAGACGGACGCTTGATCGAATCGAACAACCTACAAGTCAGAGAATCTGCTTTGACGGGAGAAGCGATCGCAGCTACAAAGCAAGCTCATCTAGAACTTCCCGAAGATGCTTCCTTGGGCGATCGGCTAAACCTAATTTTTCAGGCCACAGAAGTGGTTCAGGGACGCGCCAAGGCGATCGTCACCAACACCGGAATGCAAACTGAAATTGGCAAAATTGCCGCCATGCTTCAGTCAGTAGAAACCGAACCGACTCCCCTGCAACAGCGGATGAGCCAGTTGGGAAACGTTCTAGTCTCCGGTGCCCTCGGCTTAGTCGTAGTTGTCGTCATCGGCGGCATGATTACCTTCAACAACGGCGGCATCGGGTTAGATACCAGCAGATTTGAAGATTTGTTAGAAGTTTCTCTCAGCATGGCAGTTGCTGTGGTTCCCGAAGGACTCGCAGCAGTCGTGACAGTCACTTTGGCACTCGGAACTAGGCGGATGGTGAAGCGCAACGCCCTGATTCGCAAACTGCCAGCCGTAGAAACGTTGGGTTCGGTGACAACAATTTGTTCCGACAAAACAGGCACTCTGACCCAAAATAAAATGGTAGTTCAGCTAGTGTCTACGGGCGACTGCACTGTCGCCATCGGAGGGGACGGCTATGCCCCGATCGGAGATTTCACCGATCGCCATACCTCCGCCCCAATTAATAATTTAGAAGAATATCCAGAACTCGAATCTTTATTAATTGCCTGTGCGGTTTGCAACGACGCAGTATTGCAGCACGAACAGCAAGAATGGAAGATTTTGGGCGACCCCACAGAGGGAGCTCTGCTGTCTTTAGCGGGAAAAGCAGGCATTTATAAGGAAAAACAGTGTCAATTGCTGCAACGCACGGCGGAATTTCCTTTTTCTTCCGAACGCAAGCGGATGAGCGTGATTTGCGAAGTCCCCGGCCGATCTCCACATTCGGGATTTCCCTGCGAAAACGGACAGCAGCAGAAATATTTGATGTTTACCAAAGGTTCTCCAGAGTTGACTTTGGAGCGCTGCCAAAGCATTATAGTTGGCGATCGAATACAACCTTTAAACCAGGAAATGCGCGATCGCATCCTCGTCGAAAACAACAACATGGCAAGCGCAGGTTTGCGAGTCCTCGGATTTGGGTACAAAATCTGGGAAAACCTGCCCTCCGAAGGTTCTGAGGAAACCAGCGAACAAGACATGATTTGGCTAGGACTCGTCAGTATGCTGGACGCGCCGCGCCCGGAAGTGCGGGAAGCCGTGGTGAAGTGCCGCGATGCAGGGATTCGGGTAGTGATGATTACAGGAGACCACCAGTTGACGGCAAAAGCGATCGCCCACAATTTAGGTATTGCTAAAGAGGGCGATCGAGTTCTCACCGGTCAAGAATTAGAAAAACTCAGCCAAGAAGAACTCAAACAACAAGTCGAGCACGTTAGCGTTTACGCCCGCGTGTCCCCGGAACACAAATTGCGAATTGTCCAAGCTTTGCAAAGTTGGGGCAAATTTGTCGCGATGACAGGCGACGGAGTTAACGACGCGCCCGCCCTGAAACAAGCCGATATCGGCATCGCAATGGGAATTACCGGCACCGATGTCAGCAAAGAAGCTAGCGATATGGTGCTGCTAGACGACAACTTCGCAACAATTGTCGCCGCCGCCGAAGAAGGGCGAGTAGTTTATACCAACATTAGGCGCTTTATTAAGTACATTTTGGGTAGCAACATCGGCGAAGTTTTGACAATTGCGGCCGCACCTTTAATTGGTTTGGGAGGAGTGCCGCTAACGCCGCTACAAATTTTGTGGATGAACTTAGTAACTGACGGCGTTCCCGCTTTGGCCTTGGCCGTGGAACCGGGGGAACCAAACGTGATGAAAAAGCCTCCTTTCAGTCCGCGAGAAAGTATTTTTGCGCGGGGTTTGGGTTCTTACATCATTCGGATCGGGATTATTTTTGCAATTTTGACGATCACGATGATGTCCTGGGCTTACGGATATACTCACGCTCCGGGACACGGGAATCCAGAGGCTTGGAAAACAATGGTGTTTACAACACTGTGTTTAGCGCAAATGGGTCATGCGATCGCCATTCGCTCTAACACCCAGCTAACGATCGAGTTAGACCCCCGCACTAATATTTTTGTTTGGGGAGCCGTGATTGTGACTACTGCTTTGCAATTAATGCTGATTTACGTTCCGCCGTTGAGAGCATTTTTCGGCACTCACTATTTGTCGCCCTTTGAGTTACTGGTTTGCTTCGGTTTCAGCGCCCTGATGTTTGTCTGGATCGAAATGGAAAAACTGTTCGTGCGCTTGTACAAAGCTCGCAAATAGTGTTCTCAGCCGATATTTGGTTTGTAGTGAGGACTTTAGTCCGCATTCCTCAGAGGACTAAAGTCCTAATTACAAAAGGTTTGTTGGTGCGATCGTTCGGACTTTAGTCCGCATTTTTCAGAAGACTAAAGTCCGAACGATCAAACATCTGATTACCAATTATCATTTACAAACCGATAAGGTACGCAATTCGCACCCTTCTTCCCTCTTTCTTCTTCCCTCTTCCTTCTTCCTTCTTCGCAATATTATGTATTTGAAAACACTGCACCTACGGCAGTTTCGGAACTACTACGATCAAAAAGTAGCGTTTGACGCTCCCAAAACCATTTTAGTAGGAAATAACGCTCAAGGAAAATCTAACTTGTTAGAAGCAGTAGAGTTGCTTTCGACATTAAAAAGCCACAGAGTATCGCGCGATCGCGATTTAATACTGGAATCAAAGCCGATCGCCCAAATTGATGCTACACTCGAACGTCAAACCGGAGCGATCGACCTATCTTTAACTTTGCGATCGGGAGCGCGCCGCAGCCTGAAACTCAACGGCGAACCCCTGCGCCGCCATTTAGACTTTTTGAGCGTCATCAATGTAGTACAATTTTCCTGTTTGGATTTGGACTTAGTGCGTGGCGGGCCCGAAGGAAGGCGCAATTGGATCGATCGGCTAGTCATCCAATTAGAACCGATTTACGCTCACATTTTGCAGCAATACAACCAAATTTTGCGCCAGCGAAACGCTCTGTTAAAACGTTCTAGAGAAGTCAAGAAAGCCGAATTTTCCCAAAGCTTTGACAAAATGCGATTTATCGGATCTGAAACTCCCGAAGACCAAAATATCGCAGAATTCCCAATGCCCAATGCCCAATGCCCAATGCCCAATCCCCAATCCCCGATTCCCAGTTCAGAATTAGCCTTGTGGGATGCGCAGTTGGCGACAGCGGGGGCTCGCGTGATCCGCAGGCGCGATCGAATTTTGGAGCGTTTAATGCCGCTAGCTCGCAATTGGCACGGTTCAATTAGCGGTTCTACAGAAGTTTTAGATGTCAAATACGATGCTAATATAGAAGTCAGTTCGGAATTGATCGGTAAAGACAATCTTGAAGGAGTACGGCAAGCATTTTTAGATAAAATTCAACAAAGGGCGATCGCAGAACATTTTCAAGGAACCACCTTAGTAGGCCCGCACCGCGACGACATTACATTTACAATTAACAACACGCCAGCGCGTCAATACGCCTCCCAAGGCCAACAGCGAACTCTCGTATTAGCATTAAAATTAGCCGAATTGCAGCTTATTGAAGAAGTCGTCGGCGAAGCACCTTTACTATTGCTCGACGACGTACTTGCAGAACTCGATCTAAGCCGCCAAAATCAACTTTTAGAAACAATTCAAGAGCGATTTCAAACTCTAATTACTACCACTCACCTAGGGGCTTTTGACAGTCAGTGGCTGCGGCAAACCCAAATTCTCTCCGTCGCTTCAGGACAAATCAATCAAGTTTAGATTTTAAATTTTAGATTGACAAAGTTTCTGTTTCATGGTATTGATGCAGAAATAATAAAAATTTGACATTATTAGCTGAATTCGAGATAGGATAAAGGTTAATTTTGATTGTCGCTTTCACTTCCATTTTTCTAAGCCTTATGAAGCATTACATTTCCCGTCTGTTAGCCCTCGTATTAGTTGTTGTCATCGGCGTAGCGGGCTGTACGAATGTTCCCGCTACTCTGAGTGGAGACTATAGCACAGACACATTAGCATTAGTCAACAGCTTGAGAACAGCGCTCACTTTGCCAGATGGCGCGCCGGAAAAAGCAGCCGCTCAAGCCGCTGCTCGCACCAGTATCAATGATTTTTTCGCAGCATACCGCCGCGATCCCGCTCTTACCAAGCTGACATCTTTCACGACAATGCGGACGGCCTTAAACTCTTTAGCAGGACATTATAGTTCCTATCCCAATCGTCCCGTTCCTGAAAAGTTGAAAAAGCGTCTTGAAATTGAATTTCAGCAGGTAGAATCTGCTCTCACCAGAGGATCTTAATCTCAACATTTAGGGATAAAAGATAAATTATAAAAATTTATCTTTGCATCCTTAACATTTGAGTGTTAGCAATTTTTACTGGAAATATCAACTGCTTTTAGCGCCCACTTTACCCAGGCGCTTTTTTTACTGCATTTAGTGAGAAAATACTGAAAAATTGAACTGGATATGATACGACATTAGGCTTTTTTACTTTTTTACTGTTTAGTCGGCGAAGGCGGACATCGTTTGTATAGCAGCGGTTTCAACCGCCGAGTCTTATCGTTATTTTATCGCACAGAATCTAAATTGCCGCCAGACATAATTTGCATTGTGCGATCGACTTGTGCCATAACTAGGTCAACCGAAAAAAAGTAGAAAATTTGTAGATGTGCGTCTGGGCGATCGCCAATTCAGCGATCGCCAGCCAATTGAAACTAGAAAACCCAAATTTAATTATCCCATGAAAATTGCACCAACTCGCATCGCGAACTTTCAACCCCAGCGACGCTGTTTAAGTGCGGTAACTGCTGTTTTAACAAGTAGCTTAATCAGCCAGCTTGTGTGGCCCTTTATCGAAAATCAAGCAGCCTTTGCCGAAACATCAGCCTATTGCCAATTATCCAAAGAAGACGTAAATCAAAAAGAAGACTTGCGCCGCGCCGCGCTGTCAGGAAAATCAGAATCCCAGCAGGCATATTTTGCCGTTTTGAACAAACACGCGCGGGAAATAGCAGAATGCCGCCAAAAAACTTGGCCCCAAACCCAAGCAGTTTGGCTGCGTTTGTATCCCTGCGATGTCAGGCCCGGAGAAATCGATCGCGTATTAGACAAAATTGTCAATAAAGGCTACAATCAAGTCTACGTCGAAGTGTTTTACGATGGCCAAGTGCTACTCCCAGCAGCAGATAATCCGACTGTTTGGCCTTCTGTTGTCAGAAATCGTGGCTACGAGAAATATGATTTGTTGGAAAAGGCGATCGCCAAAGGCAAACAGCGAGGTTTAAAAGTATACACCTGGTTGTTTACCATGAACTTTGGCTATACCTATTCTCAGCGTCCCGACAGACAGCAAAACCTCGCATTAAACGGCAAAAACCAGACAAGTTTAACAATAATTAAAGACGCAACAATTAACGATGACTTCGGAGAAGTTCCGGGCAATCAAGCCTTTATCGACCCCTACAGTCCGCAAGCGAAGCAAGACTATACTTTATTAGTAAATCAAATAGTCAAGCGCAAGCCACAAGGAATGTTATTCGACTACATTCGCTATCTACGGGGCTTCGGGCCGGCTTCAGTTGCTACCAAAGTTCAAGACTTGTGGATTTACGGCCCAGCATCGCAGCAAATGCTTTTACAGCGGGCTAACAATCAGCAAGGGCGAGATTTAATTCAGCGATATTTGACTAAAGGATTTATCAATACTAATGACGTTCAAGCAGTAGTCAAACAGTATCCGAATGAGCGAGAACCTCTTTGGCAGGGGCGAATTCCGCAATCCGTTCCAGTAGCAACTCCCGCTTCTCGAACACAGAATGCCGCATCAAAAGTAGCTTCACAAACTCCCGCCACAAAATCGCCAAACGCTGCAACTCCTGCACCAAAACCGACACCAAAACCGCCGCTTCCCGACACCGGCATTCTGCAAAAAGACCTCTGGCAACTGAGCGTTGCTCACGCAGTTCAAGGAATTTTAGATTTTTTTGGGGTAGCAACTCGGCCAGCTCAAAGCTTGGGAATTCCTGTAGGAGCGGTATTTTTTCCTGATGCAAATAAAAAGATAAATCAAGGGGGATATGATTCGAGATTGCAGCCCTGGGACAGCTTTCCGGCTGCTGTAGAATTCCACGCGATGTCTTACGGAAATTGCGGGGATGTAAGCTGTATTGTGCCACAGGTGGAGCGGGTAGTGAGTTTAGCGCCTCCGGGAGCAAAAATTATTCCTGCCATTGCCGGAGATTGGGGAAAATCGGTGAAAAATCGGCCGTCTTTGGAGATTCAAATGCAGGCAATTCGTTCGGCAACGCCGCAAATTAATGCGGTGAGTCATTTTTCTTGGGGTTGGCAAGAACCGGAGGATGAAAGGGCACGGCAGACTTGTCGCTTTTAGGGGGATGATATCAAATCTGAGTTGATTACCCGATTGCTCGCTCGGCGGTTGAAACCGCGACTATACAAACGAAGTCTGCCTCCGCAGACTAAGAGATTGAGGGGATATTTAAGCGGGATTTGGAAAGCTGGCTAACTGTTGGACAAATTCTTGATGTGCGTCACTGTTTAATCCGGCTTGAAGAGTGGCGATCCTCTTCGAGGGCTTCGCTAACGCACTTGGCATATCACCCTCTATAAGTGCTGAGACTGCCAGCCACAACCCCGGAAAAACTCGGCTGCGGATAATTCCTTCAGCATCGGGGAGCAGAGATATATATTCTTCTTCCTGCAAGGAAAACCAATCGATCCGGCGATTCATGACTTGCCAAACGAGATATTCTTTGACTCCATTGCGGCGGTAAACTCGTTTTTTGTCCCGCAGATCGATCGTCGCGGTACTTGCAGAAATTTCGGCAACAAATTCGGGTGCACCTTCAATATAGCCATCATCGCTAAGAAAAGTTTGACCCCCATGTCGGGAATCAATTAGCAGTACAGCATCGGGTTGAGGCTCGTTATCTAAATCGAGACGCACGGTAGGATTATCGCCGATCCGAGTATGCGCGGTAAAAGCAACATAGAAGCCAAGACAAGTAATGAGACGAGCATGGGGCTCGGCGTGGGGTTCAAAGCGTAAGGGTGAAGCCATATAAACAATTCCTTCAATCAATTCTGCTTTTTTGAGTGCGGGCATGGCTGTATAGCGCCGCTCGAATTCTGCACGGCTGAGCAAATCGCCATTTTCCAGAGGGGGAATCGTGATGCGGCTGAGATTTGCCGGAGCAATCATGGCTTTTCTCCTGTTGTTATGCGTTGCTATCTTGGATTTTATCTAATTTTCGGGCAAAGTTGTAAGCTATCGTTATATCGTTAACAGAAAATATTACAGTTAATGAATACCAAATTTACTAAAAAATTAGCGATTCAAAGTATTATATTGATCGTAATGATCGCCCTAATTTTGCTATTTTCAGAAAATCGACAAACTGGTAATTCCAATTCCCTCGCCCAAATCCCCCCTTTAGACAATTTCCCGCCCAACCTCCTGAAACCGCCAAAACCCCAAATACAGCCTTCTCCCGCCACCACTCCGACTCCGAAACCCGCCGATAAACCTTTAATATTCGCACCGCCGACGCAATTTCGCAGCCAGATTGTTTATAAAGCAAGTATCAGCAACTCAAAAGTTATCGCGCTGACATTTGACGATGGGCCAACTGCGGAAACTTTGAAAATATTAGCAGTTTTGCAGAAACATAATGTGGTAGCTACATTTTTTTGTTTGGGTGCAAATTTGCGAGAAAATCCTGAAATTGCGAAGCGAGTAGTAAAAGCGGGAAATGCGATCGGCAATCATACATGGCATCACTTTTATCATAATGTTACTGAGAAAACAGCATCGGATGAAATAGATAATACTGGGGTGCACATTTATCGATCGAGTGGGGCAAAAAGTTTGTTATTTCGTCCTCCAGGCGGCCGTTTAAGTAACGGTTTTGCAGATTATGCCAAAAAGAAAAATTATGTAGTTGTCATGTGGTCGATCGACCCTAAAGACTATTTGCAACCTCCGGCGGCTGCTATAACCCGCAGTGTGCTGTCTCAAGCGACATCGGGGGCGATCGTATTGTTGCACGACGGCGGGGGCGATCGCCAGCAAACAATCGAGGCCGTGTCGGCAATTATTCCCAAACTCAAACAGCAGGGATACCGTTTTGTCACCGTGCCGCAATTGCTGCAAATGCAAGCAGCCCAAAAACAGCAAAATGGCGAACAAAAATTCCCATAAACAGACATCTCAGCCAAATCTCCTTTATCTGCATTTCATCTGCATTTCATCTGCGTTCATCTGCGGTTAAAAATCAAAATTATGCTAAACTTATTAATAGCCATAAAAGCCCTTATTAATAATCATAATGCAAAAACTACAAGCAAGAGACATCAACCTCCGCTATTTAATCGATAACTTCGGATTGCAGCGAGTTCGTCAAGCTGATTTCTTCCCAGAATGGCAAGAAAACTTGCCGGAAGTAACTGATTTCGAGAAAGAATTGCTCGATCGCGTTCAAGACATATACTTCAACTTGGTAGACACCCCGCCTGTATTGGAAAATGCAGTCAAGCTAACAATCATCAGCCCCATTTTGTTTATTGCCGGTCTGTATGAGTCTCCTTTTCAAGTCAAAGCCGAAAAATCGATCGCGATTCAAGAAGAAGACGAAGGCAGAATCATCGAAGGCAGGATAGATATCCTAATTATGAAAGCAAACTTGTGGGTGACAGTAATTGAATCCAAACAACTTTCGTTTTCAACTGACGAAGCACTTGCCCAACTCCTGACATATATGCTCGCAGATCCCGATCCCGAAACTCCTACTTTTGGCATGATTTCCACAGGTGCTAACTTTAGTTTTGTCAAGTTAGTCAGAGGGGAAACTCCCCAGTATGCCCGCTCTGCTGAATTTGTTATTTCCAATCCTGGCAATGAGTTGTACCGCGTTTTGCAGATTTTAAAACGGCTGAGTCAATTACCCGACTAGCAAGAAAAATCATTTTCATTTATTATTAAAAAATGACAATATTTCATATCATATTCCAAGAAAACCACCACAATCAAGAAGGTTTGTAGTGAGGACTTTAGTCCGCATCAATCAGAGGACTAAAGTCCTCACTACAAACCTTTTTTATGACATAACATGATATAATATCTTAAATTTGTAACTTCTGTGAGTATGGTAAATTACTGGATAGTCGGCGCTGTGGGAATAGCTTCTGTCTGCTGGGCAGAAATCATCCGAGACTTTTATCACGTCGCGTCTCATTATGTGCCGCCTTTGCAAAAGCTGCACAATTGGCATCACCGCGTTTTCCGCCCGAATTTGACCGCTGTCAGCGAGACAATTTACAAGCAAGCACACTGGCGTCACGATGTGCCAGAAGCTGCGGCGATGTTGGTTTTAGGCTTGTTGCTGTGGGTTTTAGCGTATTTTTGGCTGCCGGCATATCACTGGGGCGCAGCAGCCGGTTGTATTTATACTTTAGGCTTTTTGTTGAGCGCGATCGCCCGCGCGTGTGGCATTAAAGGTGCAGACGAATTAACCGACATCACCCACCAACCGGGAGAATTCCAGACTATCCCCGGCAACTGGTTCGTTAATAAACCTTATCATTGGCGGCATCACTTTGACAATCAAAATGCTTACTATTGCGGTACTTTCACCTTAATAGATAAACTTATGGGAACAGCACTTTCTCTTAAAGGCAAAACTGTAGCCGTCACCGGTGCATCGGGAACTTTAGGGCGTTTGCTTCTCAAACACCTGCACAAAGCTGGTGCAAAAGTTATCGCCCTCTCCTCTGGAAATGAGAAAATTACTTTGAATGTAGGCGGCGAGATTTTGCCTGTAAAAACTGTAATTTGGCACGCTGGCCAAGAGGCAGATTTAGCTCAATTGTTAGAAAAAATCGATATTCTCGTCATCAATCACGGGATCAACGTACAGGGAGAAAGAACCGGAGAGGCGATCGCAAATTCATACGAAATTAACACTTTTTCGGCGTGGCGACTGATGGAACTCTTTTTCTTAACAGTCCGAACTAACGAAAACATCGCTTGTAAAGAAGTCTGGATCAATACTTCCGAAGCAGAAGTGATTCCCGCTGTCAGTCCCCTGTACGAACTCAGCAAACGTGCTCTGGGAGATTTAGTCACCCTGCGACGGCTGGATGCGCCCTGTATCGTTCGCAAACTGATTTTAGGGCCGTTCAAAAGTAATTTAAACCCGATCGGCATTATGTCGCCAGATTGGGTAGCGCAGCAAATTGTCAAACAAGCTAAAGCGGATGTCCGCAATATCATTGTGACAATTAATCCTTTAACTTTGATCGTTTTTCCAGTTAAAGAATTCTTTGTTTCTTTGTATTTCCAAATCTTTAGTCGCAAGGCGATTTCAGAGGTTAAAGTAGCCTCGGAAAAATCCAGCGTTGAAGCCAAGATTAATTGAGAAACTAGAAATCCAGAATACCGGGCGGTTGGAAACCGCGGCGACACAGACAAAACCCGCCTCCGCGGGTTGAATACAGACGGTTAAAATTACGTTTTTTTATTCAGTCCGCGGAGGCGGACATCGTTTGTATAGTCGCGGTTTCAACCGCCGAGTCTCAACTGAGTCTCAACCGCCGAATCAAACTAATTACTAACCTCAGCCATTTCAATCACGCGGCCGTCATAATCCTTGACCAAAAAATTAAGCGGCTTTTCTCGGCGAATTTTATAACTAATACCGCGAGTTTGTACCCTCATCAATAGCTGATCCAAACAATCGCGATCGAAACAAACATGACGTTCGCGATTTTTTTCCCCGACACTCGCACCACTAATAATGTGCAGTTGGGTATTTTTCATCAACTGATACCACAAACCCTCAGGACTCCCCATCGTTTGAGAGCTCGTTCCCCTGCCCACATTCGGCGACAAATACAGGGGGTCGATACCAGTTGTCCCCAAGGTTTGCTCGTAATTGTAATAGTAGTGCAGCGGTACTTCTGCTACGGGAAGGCTTAGCATACCTTCGTAGAACTCCCTCGCCTGTGCGAGATCCGATACCATCACCGTGTGTACCTTCGGAGCACTGGTGAGAAACATCCACATCGCCCCCGCATAGGCGGCCAGCAGCATCACCATAATTCCTTGAGTCGAAAACAAGCCGTCCAGGGGCAAGTCGGGCAAAAAAGAGCTCAAGTACAAAGGCCGAAGTCCAAAAGCCATAAAACTAACTGCTAGAGTCATGAATTATAAGGAAGGGTAAACAACGAAATTTATCAAGATTGCGGTCGCGATCGCCCGCGAGACTTAAACTATTAGCTTAGCCATCTATGTTAGCAAAAACTAGCGGTTAGGCCCTACTCGATGAAAGTCTTTGTCTACGGCACTCTCAAACCGAGGGAGTGCAACTACCGGCGCTACTGCGAGGGAAAGGTTGTGGATGCTTTGCCTGCGATCGCCCGTGGCCAACTTTTTGCACTGCCGATCGGCTATCCTGCGATGGTGGCCGGAGAGGGCATCGTCTGCGGTTTTCTCCTCTGTTTTGCAAATTCCGCTATTTTGGACGATTTAGACCGACTGGAAGACTACGATCCGCTGCGGGAACCTGCACAAAACGAATATCAGCGGGAAGAAGTGGAAATTTGCGATCGACAACTCAAACCCTTAGGCACGGCTTGGACATACTTTATGTTACCCGATCGCGTTCGTTCTCTCGGAGGCATCTGGCTGCCCGATGGGACGTGGGAAAATCGGTTTTTCACAAAATAAGTCGTTAATGCCCATGAGCTTACTAAAGTGCCATTGTCGTGCGCGAGGGCGAATCGAACCTGTAACCGAAACCCCGAATAGTTTTAATAAACTGCGATCCTGTAGCATCAACTTCAATCATTTTCTTGCGAATCTGACCGATATGTACGCTAACAATTTTCTCTTCTCCTGTGTCGTTGCAGTTCCAACCCCAGATTTTTTCGATTAGCTGTTGGCGACTCCAAGATTGACCAGAATGATTTGCAAAAAAATACAAAATATTAAATTACAACGCTGTTAACTTGATAATTTTGTCGTTCAATGTTACTTCCCGACTCGCTGGATCGATCGCAAATCGAGCGAATACAATCCGTGATGGAGTCACACACCTTATGCGTCTCAACACAACTTCGATCCGAATGCCAATTGCGCCAGACCAAATGGTTTGCAGATATAATCATCAGCACCTGCGGACAGAAATTTAAGTCTATCAGCTTCATCTGTACGGCGGCTGAGCATAATCACAAAAACATTAGTACGGCGCTGCATTTCCCGACAAAGGTGATAGCCAGTAGTATCAGGCAAATTCCAATCGAGAATTACTACCATCGGCTTGAATTCCTCAAATACGGCTAAAGCTGTGTCGCCATCTGCTGCCGAATCTACTTGATATCTCTGGTTTAAAAAGCGATGAACTAGATTGCGGATCGGTGGTGGGTCATCCACAACTAGATTTTTAGCAGCAGTATTAGTAGTCATGGCAAAACTATTTTTTCCTAGTGTCAATTCAGACCTTACATATAGACCAAAGAAACCGGATTTTTCAAACAATCGGCAATTATAGCGAAGGATTCTCTTGAAAAAATCGGTTTGTTACCACCCGTGGTAAAGCCATGTTTTAGTGAAGCGTAAATTCCAGCTCGTCCCAAGCAAATGGACTTGTTTCTGCCAAGTCTTCTTGCAACTTAGATTTCAAATCAAAGGGTTTACCATAATCCCAAATTTTTATTTCTAGGTGTGATGGAAAAATTGTTATTTCCAGATCAATTGGAGTTGCCAATGGCAGATCTTTATGAGCATGGCGAACAGCATTTGTGAACCCTTCGATGCTGACGAGCTTAAATTCGCAAAAAACTGTTTCGGGAATAGGTAGATTCTCAAAAACTGCATCGACCCACTCTAAGACTTGAGCCACAGCCTTGATATCAGAATTTACTTTTAAGCTGATTTTTTTAAGTGGCTGATCTGATTGGCTATCTCGTTGCTTTTGCAGAAAATTCAAGCTTTTTAAAACATCTATTTGCTGCTTAAAAAAATAAGTTTCCGTGCTGGGTTTGGGCTGATATTTTTTCACAATTAACAGACAGTTTCGGCTGTCAAAAGTGCGGGTATAGCTTAGCTCATCGGCAATTTTGCCAATGACTTTTATACCTATTCCGCCTGATGGGATTTCATCAAAGTTATTTTTCATTGTGCTATCCTTTGTCATTTTAATGTGTACTTTTTTACCTAAAAAGGGAGTGGCATTATTTCACACTCCGTGCGATCGCCAGATCTCGCTAGAGATATAAAACCCATCTGGGATCTATAGCAGGGCTATTTCATTCTCAGGAAAATCATGATTTTGTAAGATCGTGCCCCGTGCCGACCCTCTCCTATCCAGGGCAACCACTCTTGCCACAAGGCTCCTACAAACAATGAGATAGCCCTCGGAGCTATAGCCTGTGCTGTGCGGGACACTTGCCCTCTGTGAAAAAGCTTTTTACACTCCAGAGAGATGATCCCGTTGTTGTCCTTATCATTTTGTCTTGGTTGCTCACGTTTTGACAAACTTAGTTTGCGATCGCTAAACTGATCGAAAACTGACATTGACAAATAAATAAGTAAATTATATAATGACCAGCCTCAAAGCCTCTGAGGAGGGACTAGCAAGAATTAAGGAATGAAAATTTAATAACTTAAACACCTCTGATCCAAATTCCTCTCCCAGAAGTGCCGAGGGGAAAAGAGGCTCTTCCTCCAGATCTGCGTTACCAGGCTCTTCCTGGTAAGGAGGAAATACTGATTTTATTACCAAAAAATTGGGTTTAAAGCCCCGTCGTTCTACGACGGCTTTCCCAAAACTTGTGTTCTAATAACTTCAACAATCAAATTCTTTGATTGTAGTCGCCCTGAAGGGCATGGGGAGACTTTAAACGGACGGGGAGCGACAGTAAGACGACAATGGTCGCAAGTTGCGATGAACCAAATCCCCGTCCGTTCTACGGCGGGGAGTATGTCAAATTAGAGTTTTTGCAAAAGTCTTTTTAATCAAATTTTCGGACGGGCTATAAGAACCCATCCCACCAGAGAAAAAACTTTTTGTGGGATGGGCTCTTATAGAACCCATTTGACATCTTTTGTAAAATCCTTACAGGGGAACCATTCTAGCCTAAATCTAGAATTCTGCTGAAACCTAGTTCTGGTAATCAGTCTGGAATAGATCTCAAATGGGTTCTATAACAGCCCGGTATTCTGATTTTCGGTTACTGCTCAAAACAGAAATAAATGCTACTGCGCCTTTGGCAATGACTTGTGAGGGCTTGCTACACCAACTTTCGGAATATCCATCACCGGTGCATTCACCCCAAGCATCAAATCATTGGGATTAACAATCTCCATCACAGGCTCATTCAAAGCCACAATCAAACCATCAGATTCAGCAGGAACAGGCGATGCAGCAAACTGAGGAGCAAACAATTGGCGGCCGCCAGCGACACCAGACACCGCCGCAATCAACAAAGCTGCGATCGCACCTCCACCCAAAACCCAAGTCCGTTTCGTCTTGCGTTCCACCCGCTGCAAAACCTTCGCCGCCAACTCCTGTGCAGATTGTTCCGCAGCAGACACCGGCATTGACTGAAAGCCCTGCTGCATCATCATCAGTCGCGAGTACAAACGCTTCGTAGTGGGGTCATTTGTCAGCCATTCCTCAACTTGCCGACGTTCCGCCGCCGTAACTTCGCCGTCGATGTAGGCACTCAGCAATTCAAAGCGATCGCGCATCATAGTAGTCACATTCCCCTGGGGATAATTGTTGTTAGCTTGACTTTGGGCAAGTGAATCCCCGATACCTTGCTGATTCTGATTTTTATCCGATTCAAATTTATCATTCATATTTCACACCACTTGCTCAAATTGGGGGAAGCACGCGCTCGTTATTAGGATGATTTACTGCTTATTTATATTGTAAAATAGAATTTTTGATGTCACAGCAAATTTCATCAAATCTTCCGCGACCACACCTCGGAAATCACTCTTGCTAATGACCGTCGAGATATTTTTGCAATTGCAACTGCAATCTTTGACGAGCTCTAGCAATTCTCGACTTGACCGTTCCCAGAGAAACTCCGGTTATTTCCGCTATTTCCTCATAGGCTAAACCTTCAATTTCTCTCAAAACAATAGTCGTGCGGAAAACTTCCGGCAAATCGGCGATCGCCGATCGCAACTCGTCGTAAAATTCCCTAGTCGTCAAATCTTCATCAGGCCCCGGACTGTCGGCCGCAATTTCCCAATCAATCTCCCCATCTTCCAGAGCACGGGGTACGTCCAGCGACAACGGAGTGCGAACTCGCTTGCGCTTCCGCAACTCATCGTAAAACAAATTAGTCGCGATGCGGCTCAACCAGCCCCGAAATTTAACAGGCTCTTGCAAGCGGTTAATATTCCGATAGACTCGAATCCAGACTTCCTGAGCCAAGTCTGCTCGGTCTTGCCAGTCAGGGGCCAAGTGATATAGAACCCTGTCTACGTGCGACTGATACCGCTTTAACAGTTCTGAAAAAGCAGCGCTTTCAGGTCTATTTCCTTCCTGACACCGCAACACCAAGTCATAATTAGAGAGTTTTTCGGCTGGCAATTGCACTCTTTGAACGGTCGCCACAACCGCAGACCAGGACAGGGAAATAAATTCGCTCATGGGTGGAATTGGCTCATCGAACATTCCATTGTGTTTGACGCAGCCCGATCGCGATTGGTTCCTGGACTCGGAAACTGCGATCGGCTTCTGACTAATGCCCAACAACTTCGCACGCTCCAATACTAACCCAACTGCTTGAACCGTCGGCCCAATGTTCCTTTTTCCAAATCGGTACATTGTGTTTGAGCGTATCTATTGCGTACTGGCAAGCTGCAAAGGCTTCGCCCCGGTGGGGACAGCCCACAGCCACCACTACGCTAATTTCCCCCACCTGCAAGTGTCCGACGCGGTGGTGAATCACGACCCGATTGATATCGACCCACTGGCGGCGGATTTCTGTAGCGATTTGCTGGAATACTCGCACGGCCATCGGTTCGTAGGCTTGATATTCTAGGGAAACTACAGCTTGACCGTCAGTTTGGTTGCGGACAGTACCGCTCATCATTACCACGGCTCCGTTGGCCGCGTCATCTGCCAAAGTGTAGATTTCCTCCACAGACAAAGGGGCTAAGGTAATGGCAAAACTGTCTTGAGTATTGCGTTCAGGAATTGTGCCGATCGAAAGTGCAGCGCTATAGTTCATTGCGAAAGAAATGGTGCGGTCGTACTCGATCGATCTTGACACAAATCAAGTCGCGAGCGATCGATCTTGCATCCTGATCAGGGATACATCAAAGTCAATCTTTAGCGAGATGTCGATTGCCCCGAACCGTTGTAACACTGCGATCAGGTAAGATATGTCTCCCATGAACAAAATTAAGACAGTGCTGGAAGATGACTAAGTAGGAGACTTGTGCGATCGAATAGTCGATCGGGCTGTAGCAACTCAATCAGTAAGCACACCAAAATCAGTAGTATCATGCCCAACTCGCTGCAAGCAATCTCAAACCCCAAGCAATGACTGCGCTCCCTTTTGAATGAAACCGTTAAGTTGAATTCTACCCTGATCGCGATCGGTGTAATCCAAATTTTCAGCAGAGAATGTAAACTTTATTTATTTTTTGATCCAGAAAGCTACTTAGATGACATCATGTATCTGTGCAGAGTTCAGCCGAATTGGCCGATACTCGGCAAAAGGAAAACGGTAACAACCTCTTGTGCCTGTTCTGACCAAAGAACAAGACGCAAACCCGGGGCTACCGACACGGGGAAAAGTAGGCTGCGGTTTCAACGCCTTGAATATTTCTTTACACAATAATCGAAATAGTTGTGTTAAAGTCACCAAAGCAAGTAGGAGAAACCATCTACGTGTTGAAACATCCTAGTACGGAAAAATTCCGGCAACTGACATATCCGACGCAAGAAGATTCGGAATAGTTAAAAGGCAAATAATGGCAGGTTGTAGAGCGTACCATATCTGTTGGCTAGCGATGGTCTGAAAGCGTCAAAAAAACAACAACGTATACACAATGTTTGGAGAAATCTAAACTGAGTGGGTAGGGGCGATTTGATAGCGCCTTTGAAAATCCAGATTCGGATTCCTCAAGAATCCCTTCGCCTTTAGGCATGGGGAGTATCAACTGAGTCTGCACCAAAAAACGTTAATCATAATCACGAGGAAACTATGGAAGCACTAGCATTGAGCCACTCTTTTGTTGCTTATGAATCTCCCGAGTCCGAGCTCCAACTGGAATTTAAAATTCCTAAATCTGCCGTAATAGGCGTTGCAGGTCTGGCAGTAGCCCTGTCTGTTCTGAGTGTCAGTGGCGAAGCGCAGGCAAGTTGCCACTACAAGCGCTGCGGCGGCGGTCATCACGGCCATAACAGCTACGGCGAAGTTGCCACCAATGGCGGCCGTCTGAATATCCGCCACCGCCCCAATGGCTGCGCTCGTGTCATCGGCAAGTTATACAATGGAGATAACGTAGGATTGACAGGTCGTTACAGACGCGGCTGGGCCCAACTAAAAGGCGGCGGCTGGGTTTCTACTGCCTGGATCAACTAATTCTTAACTAGAGTAATTTACATTTTCTAGAAAGAATTTTAATCGTTACCCGCTCGGCCCGGGTAACGATTATATTTTAAAGAGGCGATCGCTCCTGAGAATCATCAAAGCTCCGAAATTAATCACTAACAGCCCACAAGCTAAACTTTACCGCCGCCGATCAGATACAGTAAAGCCATCCGCACCGCCACGCCGCTGGTAACTTGCTGAGAAATCAAGCTAAATTGGGGATCGTCCATCAAATCTGAGCTAATTTCCACGCCGCGGTTGACCGGGCCTGGGTGCAAAACCTTCACATCCGGTTTGCAGAGTTTCAGCCGATCGCGCGTCACCCCATACAAAGCATGATACTCTCGTAAACTCGGCAGCAAATGCTGGCTCATCCGTTCCTTTTGTAGCCGCAAAGTCATCACAAAATCAGCATCAGCCAAAGCAGGTTCAAGCTGCCAGTGCAAAAATAACTTACCTTCCCTACCATCGCCACACTCAGCAAACAACAGCGGCAGCAAAGTCGGCGGCCCGGCCAAATGAACCTCAGCCCCGGAAGCCGTGAGACTCCAAATATTCGACCTCGCCACCCGCGAATGCAAAATATCCCCCACCACAGCAATTTTTTTGCCCGCTAAAAGTTCTAGGCGTGGACGTTCGGCATCTAACAAAGAACAAATAGTAAATAAGTCTAGCAAACCTTGCGACGGGTGTTCGTGCTGACCGTCTCCAGCATTCAGAACGCTGACTCTCGAACCCAATCTATCCATTTCCGAAGCAATTGTACTGGGAACTCCAGCTTGTTCGTGCCGGATTACCATCAAATCCGTTCCCATCGCCAGATAAGTCTTAGCGGTATCCAGAATAGTCTCCCCCTTGGTCAGAGAAGAACTTCCCGGTGTAAAATTCAGGGTATCGGCCGACAGTCGCTTCGCCGCCAACTCAAAACTGTTGCGAGTCCGGGTAGAAGGTTCAAAAAACAAATTCGCGACTACTTGACCCTGCAAAGCCGGCACTTTCTTGGTGCGGCGGCCGAGCACTTCCCGAAAACTGGCGGCAGTTTGCAGCACCGTGTCGTATTCGTCGGAGGTAAAATCAGCTAGAGTGAGAATGTGTCGCCTTGTCCAAGTCATACAATTTTAGATTTGAGATTTGAGATTTAGTGCATCAGGACGATGGGTTTGGAATTTGCGCGCGCCTGCGTGGGCCAGCTAGAATGTTCGATCGACAGTCGCGGGGATTCCGATCAACAGTATCCAACAATTTTTGACCACCTTTGCAGTCACTAGAGTTTGACTACATCGCCCAATACTTGACTAAAATTACTCATAGCTATCGATAACGAGGGTATTGACAGGTTGGTAATTATCTGCTAGCTTAAACATAATGCCGAGAACCAAGGCTTAAAATATTTTCAAAAAGTAAACCGCAGTCAATTCAAAACTGACCAGCCTGCAAAAAGGTCGAACGGAATACCACGATTCGTTAAATTGGTTGAAAATAATGGTTGAACAATAGCTAAAAGCTTCAAAAGCAATAGTTATAAGCGGGCAACGCATAGGGTGTTGCTCCACTCGAATCTACGCCTGTGGACAAGTAGGAGCCGACTCCTGCTGGTTGAGACAGGAAGCAGACCTTCGGGAATTAGTTCTAGTTGAATGGTGAAACAAAGATCAAGTTTAACCAAGTTTTGTAGAGCAGCTATAATGAGTTTATCTAGCTCAAACGCCACTCTCACAGACCAGCTAGCGTCAAAGTGGCAACAGGTGGGGTTTACTCGCCCGAAAGCGGAAATTAGGCTGTAGCGAAAGACCAGTAATTGCAGTTTGTCGCCAACTCAGCCTTGTCAAAAATAAGCCGATCGCAGCCGTTGCATCTGCTATGATGTGGAAATAATCGAAGCGGCAAACCTCCCACTGCCGATCGACAGCATATAGCACGACATTTTTCTGATGATTAATTCTTTGAAGTCAATCTTGACTCTTCAGTCTTGCTTATAGGCCCTTTTCAAAACGAACTGTGTTAAGATACAAGTTGAATATGTAGCTTCCCGACAAAAATCTACACGTATCTTGGCTAGACGGTTCTTGGCGAAACTGCGGTAAAAAGTGTGCGCTGGGAAGTGGTAATTACACAAGATTTAAACAATTTAAGAGGTATTATGAGCCAGCAGGTTATACAGCCGATGGTTAAGTTCCAGCGTCAGGTGCATTCTCTCGTCACGTCTGACATTATCAAGCCGACAGACAGTATTTGGAAAATCGCTCTGCTTTATGGGGACGAATGGCCTTACTGGAAACAGCAACTCCTAGAGTTTGATTTTTCTATGCAAGACCCCGTTAGCGAGTTGATAGCTGTAGAAGCTTGGGACGAGGAATAACAGTTGACAGTTGACAGTTGACGGTTGACAGTTGACGGTTGACAGCTTGCCGTGAGCTCCGTCGTTCGGTTGACAGATAACAGCTTGCCCGAAAGCCGGTCGTTCGGTTGACGGCAGGACTCCTAACTAATGACTAATGACCAATGACTAATGACTTCTTTTAGAGGCAAGCTGCTAAAGCTCTAGCTAATTGTTGAGCAGTTTGAAAACGATCGCCAGGCTTAGCTGCTGTGGTTCGCAAAATGACCTCCCGCAACTTCGGGGCGATCGTCGGAATATTTTCGAGCTTAAACCCGTAACCTCTAGGGATTTTTCCGTAAAACTTTTGAGGGCTTTCCGCCGTCAGCAAAAAAATCAAAGTAGGCCCGATCGCATATAAATCCGACTGAGGGAGAGGCTGTCCCCGGTCTTGTTCTGGTGCGGTGTAGCCTTCCACGCCGATGCGAGTGCCCGGAGGAGTACCGATTTCTTTAACGGCGCCAAAATCCAGCACTGTAATGCCATTGTCGCGGTGCCTCACTAGCAAATTAGCAGGTTTAATATCCCGGTGGACGATCGGGGGTTTTTGAGAGTGAATGTAGTCCAAAATTTCACAGGTTTGGATCATCCACTCGATCGCCTGTTTGGGAGCAACAGGGCCGCGGTTGTAGATGCGTTTTTCTAAATCCTCGCCGTGAAGCATTTCCATTACCAAATATTTTTTCCCCCCTTCGACAAAAAAGTCAAAAAACTGAGGAATACCCGGATGGTGCAGCGCTTTGAGGGTCTTAGCTTCACGTTCAAACAGTTCTTGAGCTTTGACTATTTGAGCCATGTCAGCATTCATTTCCTTAAGGACTACCAAAGAAGCTGCGGGGGAACTTCCGGGTTGTTGAGCTTTGGCTTTCTCTCGATCCCAGGCTAAAGTCGTTGTTCCCATACCGCCTTGGCCCAAAGTTCGCAGCACTTGGTAGTGGCGGATTGTGCGATCGACTTTAATCGGTTCACCACAGTGGATGCAGAATAAATTCCCCGGCGGATTTCCCGCGTGGGTACACCGTGGCATCGCGGGGCTGAAGGTAGGGATCGCTTCAATTTTGCCGCCGAGTTCAATCGTGACAGCTTGGAAATGCAGAGTTGGGCCGCCCCGCGCCAACTGGATCAGGGCACCGTCGGCTATCCAACCCTGAGACATGAGAATACCGTTAACAAAAGTGCCATTTGTCCCCGAATTGACTAAATACCACTGACTGTCGGTGCCGCTTTTAAGTCTTTGCAATTCCACGTGATCCCGCGACACAAGAGCATTGAAGAGCACAACGTGATTTTCAGGAGAGCGGCCGATGCGGACAATGGACTCGCTCTCGAAACTCCACTGTTGCAGGGGGGTCTGTTTTTCTGGATCTAAAAGAGTCAGCAGCATTTTCGATTCATAGGATTAATTCTGCTCGGTAAGATTTATATAACGTGGACAAGACTGATATCAAGGACAGATTTGAAACTTATTTCCTGCTTCTTTCTAGGGAGTCGGTTGCTTCTAGTTTACAGGCGGGAATTCAGGACGGCGTATCCTTGACGAGCCAAACTCACCGATAACGGGAATTAGAGCTCGAATCATTGCTGCGTTTAAGTCCCCATCGAGAGATGGTCAGACTCACAATCACAAACTCGTTTTTTTGGCATTGGTTGCTTGTTACCGCCAGCGCCACAAGTTTTTGATGATGGATATGTCGAAGGGTTGACAGTTAACTGTTACCTCTGGCTAAAAGGAAGAAAATTGAAACAATGAATAATTTTGTTTTATTTCCCCCTCAAAGGAGGAGGCTTTAAACCCATTTTTCTCGGTAACAGGACAGAAAGTCAAGCCTTGCCCGGAAAAGGCCGTTGCTGTTCCCGAACCCCCAACAATTACAGTTTTAACCTAGCCGGCCAGGGCGCTGCTTTGGAACCGTTGACAGCAGCCAAAATTTAAAATCGAAATGGGCCTACCTGCGCCCGAATGATAATTGCCGTGATATTGTCGTGACCGTTGCGTTTGTTAGCCAGTTCAATCAACTCAGCAACTCCCTGGTCGAGATTAGCTTGGGGATTGAACAGAGGTTCGAGAGTGTTCCGCCAGTGAGTTTCCAACAAATCATTATCTGTCAGACCGTCGGATGCCAAAATCAATAAAGTATCTTCGCACAAGTCTAAAAACTGCACGTCAGGCTTGAGAAAATTACCGTCTCGCGGGCCGAGGGCTTGAGTTAGTTGATAGGCGTCGGGACGAGAATAAGCAGTTTCCGCGTCAACCCCGCGCTTAATTTCGCGTTGCCCTACTTCGTGGTCTGAGGTGATTTTTTCTAGTGTCTGTCCCTTGCGGAGTCGGTAGAGGCGGCTGTCGCCGACGTGGGCCACGGCGAATTTGGTGTCTTGAACTAAGACTACGACTAGGGTTGTACCCATGCGGGCGCTGCCGGAACGGCCGTCCTTTTGATTGATTTCAAAGATGGCTTTGTTGGCTAGTAGGACTCCTTCGCGGATGGTGTCGGCCTGGGGGAGTTGATTTTGCCAACTGGTTTGAAAGAAGTCTCTGAGGGTTTCAGCGGCTAGTTGGCTGGCTACTTCTCCGCTGTCGTGTCCGCCCATGCCGTCGCAAAGAATGTAAAGCCCTTTGGTTTGAAAGATTCGACCGAAGGAGGTTTCGAGTTTGTTAATCTGAGTCCAGATGCTGAAGAAGTCTTCGTTGTGGTCGCGGGTGCGGCCGACATCGGTGAGGCCGGCATCTTCTAAACAGTAAATCTGGACTGGCATGGGCTGGGTTAAGACTTCGCCAACAACTTCGGGGGGCGAGTTGTCGGGGATGTGATTTTGGAAACGGGTGGGGGTTAAGGTTGGTGGAGGTGCGGGTTGAAGTTCGAGGGGAACGGTTTCTAGGCGCGATCGCAATTCTTCTATTGTGCTAATCTCGCCTCTATACATTTGTTGCAATAGTTCGAGCAATGCGCCAAACTGAGTGCGATCGGAATGGTTAAATATCACCTGCCACAGTTGCCCCAAATCTACCAGTTGCAGGTTTGAGCCGTCGGGTTCTGGATACAGACGTTCCAGTCGTAAAGAGGCCAAGGAAAAGGAAGAGTCGGGGTTGACTCGCAAATTTGTCAGTTCCAACAAGCTTTGCCGGCAGCGCCAGGGTTCTAGGGCTGCCCAGAGTTCTGTCATTTCGTGCAGCCAGTATAAGATTTGCTGGGTGGAAGTTTCGGGTTGACTCCAGCGTTCTACCAGCAGTGGCCATTGCGAACAATCTTCTAGCAGCAGCACTGCCTGTTCGTTGTCTGACCAGCTATCGTGAATGACTGGCAGGTTGTGAGAAAATTGCCACCGGAGTGCTAGATAAGGTTCAGCTATGCCTTGACAAAGCTCTGCTAAGGCGGAATTGGTCGAATCTTCTCCGTCTGTGATTGCTCTGTAGGGAGAAGTTCGTTGGGCGACGCTGGCTCCTTTGGCTGCTAGCATTGCTTTGAGGGGTGACATTTGCAGCGGCTGACAGTCCAATACTGTTACTGCTACTGTGTCTGAGGGTTTTCTTGCGGGCAGGGTTTCTAGGAGTTGGTAGCGCTGCTGGCTGTCTAAATAAGCTCCTGCTGGCTGGGAAGAAATTAAATATTCGGCATTGGAGACGGGGATTTCTGGGGATTGGGGAGATGCGTCGTCGGGGCTGTCTGTTGGTTCCTGCCTTGCTTCAGGCTGTGGTGCGGTTGTGAAATTGTTGTCAGATGGGGTTATTTCGCGCTCTGGCGCTGTAGTAGAGATTTTTTGGTCTGTTTGAAATGATTCTGGTGCGATCGCCCCTACGCCAACCACAATGTCAATTTCTGGGCTGCTGCATTCGGCGGCATCGGCCTGTTGAGAATCGGCGGTGATTTCTGTTTTAATGGCGTCTTTGATTGGTTTGGGAGGGTTTTGGGCCGATGCGGTTGCTGAAAAATTGTCGGTTTTTTGTGTAATCTCGGCTGATGGTATGGTTGACTGGTCTAGCTGGACTACTGGAAAGTTCGATCGACCGTAGATTACTGCCCGCCACACTTGACCTGTTGCGACGCCACAATTCTGACATAATGCGGCGCTAACAGCGACTTCGGTACCGCATTCGTGGCAAGGTTTGTAAATTAGGGAATTTCCGCATTGTTGACAAAACTTGTTTGGGTCGGGATTTTCAAATTGGCAGCGGGGACAGAGGAGCATAGGGGTTTTATATTGGAGATGTGCGATCGAGTTTGAGGGTTCGGCAGTTTTGGGTTTTGGGCTGTGAGTTATAGGTTATGAGTTTTGGGCGTGACTCGCAACGGATAACTCCCATTGCCATATACCTTATTTTATCGATGAATTGAGAACTAAGATATTTCTTACAACTGAGATGTTGCGTCCCTGTCAGGAATTAGCCCTGCGAGGGAGAGAGGGAGAGGGGGAGAATGGAGAATGGGAGAATGAGAATAGAGGATTGAAATATACAATTTAAATCCAGTAAAGTTTGAAAGCCTTCTCCATCTAAGATTTCGCGTGTTCGCCTGACAAAAAAGTTATTTGATGAGTGGAACAGGCATCTTGCCTGTTTTTCATCATTGTGGCAGATATCAATTAAAAGGGATTTTCTGTATAATCTTCTTGAAAAATGGTCTCTCGCGCGATCGACACAATGGTAGAAATGGGTACTTCACAAAAATATTTCCTGCGGAATTGTTCTTCAGAGACTGCTGCTAGGAATTGCGCTGCATAACGGGCGGCGATGGGGGAATTTTGCTCTGAGAATTGGGTTGAGGGGCTAGAAAATAAGGTTTTGGAGATGTGATCTCCGATTTCTCTGGTTTCGGGTTGTCTGGTGATGTGGAAAGCTCGATCGCGATAATTGACTTTGAAACCGAGATGTTTTAATGTGGTAAACCCTAGTTGCAGGGAAGTGTCGCTGATGGCGAGTTTTTGGCGGAGTTGCTGTCTGGTGACGGGTTTGTTGGTGCGGCTGAGGTATTTGGCGATGCCGATTAGCTGTTGGCAGATTTGCTGCGGGGCTACGAATGGCGGTAATGTATAGGCGATCGCCAGTTTTTGTTGCTTCTGCTGTGCTTGCCGAAACCAGACGCGCAATTCGTCCCAGCTTGCGGGGCATTCTTTAAGGATAATTGAGTTTTCGCGATCGAGCATTCCTGAATTGTCAGCTAGATTGTCCGCTGAAATTTGAGATTCCAAGTTTGTGCTAACCGCTAACAACTCTTGATCATTATTTCTATTACGCCAGTCTAAGATCCAATCTATTTTAGTTGGGGAATTAATTTTGCCCTCTTCCGTGCGGGAATGCACTGATATCAACCGCACTTCATAGTCCGATGTATAAGTATTAAAATCGAGTTCAACAGTGGCATCGCACCGCCCTTCGGGAACTTCGTCTCGATAGTGTCCCCACCAAATGCCTGAAAATCCTTGATCGCTAGATTCATCCCAAATTTCAAAAGAAGTTTTGATATACTTTACTTCTTTTCCTTGTGAATCTTTAATATTCCTATTGTAGATATTCTTAAACCAGCAGTTTTCAATCAGCAATTTAGGTGCGGGGTTGCCCATTCCACAGGGTTCGAGCAATTTTAACTCTTGAAATAACTGTTTGCCTAATTCGGCGACAGTAATTTTTAAGTCGGCTTGAACAGGGGCGGCTGTTAAACTATCTATGCTGTATTGTTGTCGCAGTTGCTGATTTACAGCATCGGTAAATAAAGGAATATTTTCAACAGGGAGACTCAATCCGGCGGCGAAGGGATGACCGCCGAATCTATCCAATAAATGTGCTTGATCTTTGACTAATTTATAAAGGTCGATTTGATTTGCTGAACGGGCAGAACCGCGGGCGATTTTAGATTTGGGATTTGGAATTTTAGATTGGGAAAGTTTTTGCGAATCGGGGTTGAAAGAATCGATAAGCTGAGTGTCAGGAAGAATTTCTTTGATTTCTTCGCTACCTTCTGTGCAGAATAAAATTACCGGGCGGCCGTATTCTTGGGCGATTTGTCCCGCAACTAATCCTAATACTCCTACGGGCCATTGTGGGTCACTGAGGACAATCACGCTGGTGGTTGAGATGTCGAGTTTAGCTAATTTTTGGGCTGCATCTTTAGCCACATCTTTTTGCAAAGATTTGCGTCTGGTGTTGGCAATTTCGGTTAAATTTGCTAGTTCTTCGCAGCGTTTTTTGTCGCGGCTGGTGAGGAGTTCTACGCAGAAGCTGGCGTCGCCTTGGATGCGGCTGACGGCGTTGATTCGGGGGCCGAGGCCGAAGGAAATGTCGGTTGGGCGATCGCCCGCTCGTTTGCATAGTTCGAGTAATTTAGCAACTCCCGGACGAGTGGGATTTGCAATTTGTTTTTGCAGTTGTTCGATGCCGAGTTGTGCTAAGTAGCGACAGTCTCCTGTAAGTTGGACTAAATCGGCAATTAAGCCGATCGCCACTAACTCCAATAAATCCGTAAGCGGGCGCTGCGGAATATCCGGCAATGTGTGATATAGTGCTTCGATTAATTTGTAAGCTACCGCAACGCCCGACAAGTTAAACAGTTGGTGGTTGGGATCAAAGTAGCGGGGATTGATGATTGCTGTCGCTGGCGGGCGATCGTCTGGTAATGTATGGTGGTCAGTGATAATTGTATCGATGTTTAAGCTAGTGGCATATTCGATTTCGGCGATGTTTGTACTGCCTGTATCACAAGTAATAATTAAGCTAATTCCAGATTTTGCTAACGCATCTATTCCTGAGATATTAAGTCCGTGAGATTCAGTTAATCGGTTAGGAATGTAATAAATTAATTGCTCATTTTGAACAAAAAACTCTCCCAATCCATCCCACAAAACAGAGGTTGAGGTAATGCCATCAGCATCAAAGTCTCCCCAAATAGCGATTTTTTCGGCATTGTTTATTGCTTGCTGAATTCGTTCCATCGCCAAATTTATTTCTAGTCCAAATTCAAAGGGACTTGCTGGCTGGTAAAGTTTGGGATTTAAGAAACCTGGTATTTCTTCGGGGTTTTGAATTCCTCTATACCAGAGAAGTGCAGCCGCATAGTTTCCCGGAAGTTCTGGCACGTGATTTCTGACAGCTTGGATTAGCCAATCTGGGGGTTGGGGTAAGGGTTGATTTTGCCAGTTTTGAAGTAATTCTGTCATAGGTTATTTCATAAATTCCTGTAGGGGCGGGTTCACCAACAATCTTTAATTCAAATCGACAATATCTATAAACCCGCCCCCACCCAGCGACGATCCAAAGAGTTTGGATAGTAAAATTTTTAGTTAAATAGATATTTCCTCGATTATAGCAAGATTTGGCAGCCAATTTACGGGAGTTTCTGCAGGAAGATTTGATGAGGAAGCTTTGCTGTCTTGGGTGCGGTTACAGCGAGTGGCGAATTGACAGGAATCGCAGAGATTGGAACTAATTTGTACTTGGGGGAAGAATTCGCCGCCTTCGGAATAAGGCTGTCGCCAGTCGGTTAGATGCTGCAATATTTGGCTTAAATCTTGTTTTGTGCGATCGTGTTCTGTTTGGTTGTAAGAAAATGTAAGTTTTTGCGGCGGTTCTTCTCCTTGTAATTGTACGAACCAGTATGTCATAGAAACTTGTTCGGGGGAATAGTCGCTGGTTTCTACTAGAACATATAAATAGAGGCGGGTTTGCCAACTTTCGGCGATCCATTTTGATTTTTGAGGGCGCGGATAGGTTTTCCAGTCTATAATTTGGGCTGTGTTTGGTTCTGCTATTAGCAAGTCATAGATCACGGTGAATAGGTAGTCTTGAAAAATTAGGATGCGCGGGTGTTCGGCTTGGCGGAAAATGCGATCGCTATTTTCGGAATTCGCGAAAAGTTCGGGGGCGGTGTTGATCAAGGCTGCTACACAACGTCCTAATTCTGGGTCTTGTTGGGTGATATATTCAATGGGGAGTCCGAGTTCTCGCTGCTGCATCAATAGGTGAAAGTGGCTGCCCCATGTGAGTTTTTCTTTGTGCTCTGGGGAGGCGGTGGTGGCCAGTAGTTCTAGGTAGCTATGCTGGAATTTGCGGGGGCATTCTTCGAGGATTTTGAGTTGGGTTTGGGATAGTCGGAGCATTTTTATTTAGGGATTTTAAGTGTGATATAGTTGATAGCTATTGTGGCAAAATTAATATTTTTTTAACCATAGATGGAGGTAGATGATGCAGATACATTAGGGAGCCAGTTTTAGGATGAGATTCTGATCGCTGATCCTTAACCCCAAGCACTTAAAAATTCGACTTGATTGTACATTTCCTCTGCGGATTTAGTAGCTATAATTTTTAGCAAGCGACGCAATTGTTCACCAACTGAATAATTCTGCTGTCCCAAGATTATGCCCATATGTTCTTCGGCTTGTGTTGTAAAAGCAGTATGCAATCGATAAAAATTCCTAGTATTAAAGCTAGTAGGTTGCTCGATGATTTTCATTGGCCCAATGCAAAATTTCTTCATCGCTGCGAGATAGCATTCCTATTTATGCAACAGAAATAACATCAACACCCGGCAGGCGTAGAGCATCAATCAGAGCGGAATTCATCGCATCTTCGTCTAGCAGTAGTAGAATAATGCTCATGGATTAATCTTGAGGTTTTGGTAGTGTAACTCTGCTAACTGTTCGTAAGCTGCTTGTTCCTCAGCTAAATCTGTATCAATCTCTTCTCGATTAGCATGATAATACGTTAAAGCTGCATAAACTTGTGCGATCGATAAGTGAGTCGTCAGTCTAGCAATTTCTTCCGCACTATTACCCTGCTTGTACAAAACGGCGATGCGGTGGACAGAAGTACCAGTTTCAGCAATAATGGGACGCCCGCCTCGAAGGTTGCGATCGCGGATAATTAAAGTCCCAATGTCTACTACAGTTGTTGTTGTCATACATTTTTTTAAGTCGGTTAACTTGATTATATAGATTTCTTCTAAAAATGTGTAACTGTTTATGCCCCTGACGGTTCTATTCGATCGATAATTGCGTAAAAATTTGAGAATGATTAAGGGCGATCGCACTTATCTTTCCCAAGTGCGATCGCACTTTCACATCGATCCAACCTTAATTAATCTTCCCCTAACTCTGAAAACAATAATTCCAAGTCTCGATCGCCCCGCAGCACGTGAGCAATATCAATCCCGTCCACTCTGGGGTAGTAAAAAATTAAATAATCCCTAACCCTAAATCCGCGTAAGTTCGAGGCTAACCTCTCATAGGGTTTGCCCATATTGGGAAATTCGGCGACAAGTTTACATTTTTGACGAATTACATCAAAAAGCTTGCTGGCTGTCCTAGGATTATTTCGACTAATATAATCGCAAATCTCATTCAAGTCTCGGACAGATTCATCTGAAAATGTATAACTGTTCATTAGCTTTCCTTGTGACTACACAGTTGTTTAACGTCCAAAATCCGTTCAAGTAGGTATTTGTATACTTTGCAGTAGACATAACCCCCATAGAGGTTTTTTTATCTAGCAACCTCTGTCCAGTTATTAGTATGTGGGAAAGGGAAAGAGAATTACACTTAATAGTCTAAATATTTAGACTATTAATTTTACACAAAGAGCTGAAACAGCGAGGTTACGTCGAGCGCCCACTTCAGATCGGTACAAATAAAAAACCCCTCATGCAATCTTACTTTTCACGGCATCTCTGAAAGGTAGAGTAGGAGGTCATTCTAGGCAAAAGGGGTAGATGGTGATATAATCTGGTTAAAATCAAGTAAAGGCAGGCAAAAATGTTG
Organism: Lyngbya sp. CCAP 1446/10; assembly: GCF_026130175.1. Lineage (GTDB taxonomy): Bacteria > Cyanobacteriota > Cyanobacteriia > Cyanobacteriales > Microcoleaceae > Microcoleus. Next base: position 96,749 of record NZ_JAIGNI010000155.1, read on the forward strand.
AACTGGTGGGAGAAAAATTTTGCAACTTGTGAATTAGGAGATGAGAGATTAAACAATAGAGCCTATGCAATCGGCCAAGCCCTAAGCCAAGGGTTTGGGAAAGGATTGTCAGAAATATTCTCAAATGCAAACGAGCTAAAAAGAGCTTATGAGTTTTTGCCAACAGCAAAACAAAATTTGACAGAATAATTAAACCTCACTGTCAAATGACCTGTGAAGCCGTGGAAGAATATGAAGTCGTATTATCCGTAGGAGATACCACCTTTCTCGATTATGGCAGCATCAAAGCCAAAAGGGAAGGATATGGGCCCACAGGCAACGGTGGCAACGGATTAATTTTACATAGTGCCTTGGCGCTCACTCCCGAACAAGGACAAGTAATGGGACTGTTATGGCAAAAGCTATGGAACCCTTGAGCACAAAGAAAAGCCACCGAAGGATGAAACCGCAGCAGCCAAAAAACAACGACAGCTTTTAGCGCGAAAAGCTGCTCGTCAACGCCCATTTGAAGAAAAAGAGTCTTATCGATGGGTAGAAGCGATGACCGAAGTCGAGCATGAAGTCAGTAATAGCACCCGAGTAATTCATGTTTTCGACCGAGAAGGAGATATTACTGAAGTGTTCGACTCTTCACGTCAACTGAAACATACAGGAGTATTAGTACGTGCAGCTCATGACCGTAGTCTAGACCAGAATAGCGAACGTCTGTGGAAAAAATTGGAATCGCAACCGAGCAGATTTGAGCAGGAAATCAAAGTACCAGAAACTGGTAAACGTCAGGGAAGGATAGCTTCATTGGCAGTGCGCTTCTCTCAAGTTCAGCTACGAGTTCCCTATCGCTTTGATAATCGTGATTCATTACAAGTTTATGCTGTTTATGCAACTGAAATTAATTGCCCAGAAGGCGAAACACCTTTAGAATGGATGCTTCTAACTACCGAAGTCGTAGAAGATATCGAAACTGCCCTCAAGATTCTGCGTTGGTATACTTATCGTTGGCGGGTGGAAGATTATCATAAAATCTTTAAGTCTGGCTGTAAGTGTGAGCGCTACAGACTTGCTGCTGAGGGTATGAAGCCCTTGTTAGAGAGTCCCACAGAATAAATGATCCTATAATAACCGAAAGATAATTTCAGTGTGTAGCCTATCTTAATTTCTCTAAAATCTATCATGAAACTGACTGAGTACCTAAAATCTCTTTACATCACAACAGCGAAAAAACTCAAGGGGACAGACAGACGACAATTCATGGCATTCGTAGTCAAAGGTTTGGGAATAGGTGGACAGACCTTGGCAGAACGGGAATTGGGATGGAATAGGCGCACCATCCGTAAAGGAATGCAAGAGTTGAAAAGTGGTCAGCCAATTATTGATGGTTTCCATCGTAGTGGGCGTAAACGGGTTGAAACACAATTACCCAACTTATTGAATGATCTTAAATTGTTAGCAGACCCAGAAAGT